>NZ_ALVU02000001.1:2414633-3018291 GCF_000332075.2 Synechocystis sp. PCC 7509
TGCCATAAAGACTTTACAGCCAGAACCCCGCAGGTGATTTTTTAGTGCAGAGGTGAGGTTTATAGCAATGGAGTTATGGGGTAAAATTCCCCCAGTCATAGCAAAGACTTCTCCATTTATATATTCATACTTAGGCGGCTGTAATTCTTCCCATGCCAAATACTCTGAAGGAGTCATCAATTGGGGATGTCTTTGAGCAATCATCAATAATTTATCCTTTTAAAAAAATTGACAAACTAATACCTTTAGTTTGTCATCAAAATAAAATTCAATTAAAGCGATCGCCTGCAATTGACTTACTCTCCAATTAATATATTTACTGTAAGTTAGCGGGTACAGTTTCCGGGACAGTCCAGTAATACACAGTATGCTGACGAGTTGGCCCTTGAACTTGTACAACCCGATCTGGCTTCCATTCGCCCATATCAAAATCGTGGGAGACAATGCGTGTACCAGGTTTCAGTTGCCTAAATAACTGCGGGCGCAATTTAACATTAATATCTGGCAGCAAATAGAGTGTAACTACCGTAGCCTCACTCAAATCGGTCTTAAATAGGTCTTGTTGACGAAATTGAACGCGATCGGTTACTTTTGCCGCCTGAGCATTAGCGTTAGCTTCGCTAATCCGTTCAGGGTTGATATCTATACCTACTCCCCGCGTACCGTATTTTTGCGCCGCCGCAATCACAATTCTTCCGTCACCACTACCAAGATCGTAGAGAACATCACCTTTTTTGACATTAGCTATTTGCAACATTTGAGTTACAACTTCGTCGGGTGTTGGTACGTAAGGAACATCTGGTTCGCGTTCGGGAGCTTCAACTTCAGTAGTAGCAGGAGTTTCAATTGTAGTCGGGCTTTGTTGGGCTTGAGCGTCAAAATCTCGTTGTTGGGTGCAGCCAGCAAACATTAAGCTACTAACACCGATTGCTACTACGAATAATTTTTTAAACTGCATAATTTCTCCTGGTAAGAGTTGGTTAATTTTGATAGGAAGAACGCCACAATAGCGGCAAACCAGCCACGACTACCGCCACGCCAAAAGCCGCCCCAATGCCTGTATAAACTAGGCTGGAATAGAGCAAGTAGCCGCAGACGAGGCAAAACAACATTGGCGTAATTGGATAAAAAGGAACGCGGAAAGGACGGGGAGTTTGAGGTTCTTTAGCTCGTAAAACAAATAGCGATACTCCGCTCAAAAGAAAAAAGAACCAAAAAACCGGGGCGGTGTAATCTACCATTGTTGTAAAGCCTTTACGGGTAAAACTACCCAGCAATACCAAAGCTAAAGTAATCGCACCTTGGACGAGGAGGGCATTTTTGGGAGTGTTGGCGCGATTCCAGTGTCCCAAAAAAGAAAAGGTGCGAAAATCTTGCCCCAAAGCGTAGTTAGTCCGAGCGCCAGTAAAGATATTGGCGTTAGTTGCGCCCAAAGTTGCGATCGCAATTAGTAAGCTAATAAACAATGCTCCTGGTTGTCCAAAAGCACTACGCATCAAATCGGCGGCGACAGCTTCTGATTGCGCCATTGCCGTTAATCCCAAGCCATGCAAGTAGGCAAAGTTGATTAACAAATAAATGGTAGTAATAATGCCAATACTCCACATTAGCAACCGCACCATGTTCTTTTTGACGTTGTGCAACTCCGCAGATATGTAAGCTGCTTCATTCCAGCCGCCAAAGGAAAACAATACAAAAACCATTGCCGAACCCCAGTTAGTTTGGGTGGTAGCGGGAGCAGTTACAGGTGGCACAGAGGGCGCAATAAAGGTAGCTCCGACGATAATTACCAATAGCAAACCCAAGACTTTAGCGATACTCAGCCAGTTTTGCGCCCATTTTCCTTGCTCAACACCGACAATATTTAAACTTGTTAGCAAAATCACCGCCAGGGCTGCATAAATAGACGCTGAGTAGTCGCCAAGACGTAATAACTCGGAGGCATAATCGCCAAAAACAAAGGCAACTGTAGCAATAGAGCCAGTTTGAATTACTGTCATCCGCGCCCAAGCAAATAGAAAAGCTACTTTAGAGCCAAAGGCACGCATAAAGTAATGATAATTGCCACCAGCATGAGGATAAGCTGTAGCTAATTCTCCGTAGCAAAGAGCGCCAATTAACGACATTACACCGCCCAAAAACCACGCTAGTAGCACCGCAGAATTACTACCTAAATTGCTGGCGACTATAGAGGGGGTTTGAAAAATCCCCACACCGATAACTAAACCAACAATTAGCGCTAACGCATCTCCCAGAGCGATCGCACTTTTGGGAGCGGCTACTTCACTTAAAACTACAGCCCCGTTTACACTATGCTCTGTGCGTTGTGCCATTCCACCTCCCAATGTTTTTCTAAATGCTTGAAAATTTGCGATCGCACCAATGATTATTTGCCCTCGTCAAAACTTTGACTTAAAATTAGTTTTGCAAATAAATGTGACCAGAAAGTGACAGCAGTTTTTACTCTAATTACAGTCCTGAAAAGTTATAGCCAACGCCAAGTATTACCCCTACATCTGTTTCATCAACAAACCCGACATTCACTCCGGCTGTTGCTGTAAATTGGGAGTTTATAGGTACATCTATACCACCTGTTAGTAGTACACCTACCTCAGTATCATCGCCTGTAGAAATTACTGCGCCACCGCCAATATAAGGAGCGACACTAAATCTAGTTATTTCCAAATTTTCGGCAGGAAAATCGACGGTTACAGGCAACAAAACCGATACATTATCACCAAATAAAACTGAAGGTCGTACTGACAAGTTTCGTGTTAAACCAACTTTGCTTAGGACACTAAAAGAACCTTCTCCTATACCTGTGTCACCGCCAATCCCAATGTTTCCACCAACCCCAATATAACTAGAACCAGAGCGAGTTGCTCTACCAGGATTAACACCGCCAAAAGGTGGATTACTACCATCAGAGGGCGGTGTTTGAGTTGACGGTGTTGTTGGCGTATAATCGCTCGGTGGTGTTTGAGTTGACGGTGCTGTCGGCGTACTATCGCTTGGTACAGTATTATCTAAGGGTGCTGTTTGTGTAGTATCGCTCGGTATAGTGTCATCTAAGGGTGCTGTTTGTGTAGTATCGTTTTGGGGTGCAGAAAGTTGAGCCATAAAATTATAATCGGCATCTTTGCTCTCAAAACTTGGTTTAATTTCCTCTGTATTTTCGGCAATTATTAATGTATTTCGTTCTGGTGATTCTGTAGTTTGAGCTTGGGCTGCAATCCCACTTAAAAATATAGAGGCGGTGGTCATACCAATTAACAAATAAACCTTTTTTAGACTCATAGCGATCGCAACTCCTTACTGATAAACTAACAAAAGATTAAGGGCAATAATTTTTTTGGCTTCATTGCTTTCTGTTGCGATTTACTTCTAAAGATAGAGGTAAAATTGCAATATAACAGTAGCGACAGCCGTTAAAAGATAGAGCCTTAAAAGTAATAGATTAAAAATAGTAATTATTTAATCTGTTACTTTTATAGTGATCAACAAATGTGACCACAAAGTGACAAAAACTTAAAATTTGGAACTAAGGGGCAATTTGATTTGAAAAGTAGAACCAAGCCCGACTTTACTAACAACACTAATTTGCCCGTGATGAGCTTTAACAATTTGCTCGGCGATCGCAAGTCCCAAGCCAAAACCGCCACTAGCCTTGCTACGTTCCCCCTTCACGCGATAAAATCGTTGAAAAATATGCGGCAAATGTTCCGAGGAAATGCCTACCCCACTATCGATAACTTGAATCAATCCTTGATGGGCTTGAATCGATAGTTTTAGCTGCACCGTACCGCCATCATCGGTATACTTGCAAGCATTATTAAGCAAATTCATGACTGCTTGACGAATCAAGTTTGCATCGGCTGTTATTTTTACTGGTTGCGGTGGGAAGTCGCTAATAAAATTTAGCTTTGGAGATGGAAATTTATCGGCAACTTCCGCTAATACAGCCCTTAAATCTACGTTGGACAAAGTTTCTGGGGGCAATTTTCCTTCATGACGCGCCAAAAATAACAATTGAGTGACAAGCATACTCATCAACTTAGCCGCCTCAACAATTTTTTCAAACCGTCTTTGCTGAGAATCATCTCCCGGAGGCGCAAGCAACCCCACTTGAGCATTACTAATGATTGCGGCTAAAGGATTACGCAACTCGTGAGAAGCATCCGCCGCAAAGCGCTGCAATTGGTCGTAAGATTGACGAATTGGTTGCATTGCAAGTCCCCCCAAAACCCAACCGACAAGGGCGATCGCCCCTAAAGTTCCCAGCACTACCACTGTTAGAACTATTCGCAACTGATTTAAAGCTTCTCGAACCGATGTAAAGGCGATACCAACTTGAACGTAACCGATTAATAATTTATCTTGACGAACGGGTAGCGTTACCTCACGTACCCAATCATGACGATTTTTTGTTGGCTTAATTGTTTTAAATTCTAAGATTTTTTCTAACTTTTCTGGGGGAGCAGTACCGAAAAACTGGACTATAAATCCTCTCTCGTTATACCACCGCGCATAAGTTATCGAACTATCCAAGGGTTCGGGATTATTACCCAACAACGGGACATTTTCTAAATTTACCTGTTTTTGATTTTTATAAAATTGCTGCTTGACACTAGCGGCCATGATTCTAGCTTTTTTGTAGAGTAAGCGATCGGTGGTTTCTAGTTGGTCTACAGCTTCAATGTAATAAATTAAGGAGGCAAAAATAATTACAATGCTGCCCATAGACAGAGTAAACCAACAAGCTAAGTTTTGACGGCTACGATTGAACATGAGGAGTTTGGAAGCGATAACCCATCCCGTAAATAGTCTCAATCCAATCGGTAGCATCTAACGATTGCAGACGTTGGCGCAACCTTTTAACTAAAGTAGTTACTGCATTGCTTTCCGGCTCTGTACCCCATTCCCATAGAGCGTCTTCAATGCGATTGCGGCTTAAAACTTGTCCTGGATGACGAAAAAAATATTCTAGTAACTGAAACTCCCGCGCTGTAAGTTGTACCTTATTTATGTCCCGCTCTACAGTAAGAGTATTCAAGTTTAGGCGCAATTTACCTACTGTAAGCATATCTGCTTGTAAAACAGGCGATCGCCTCCCTAACGCTCTTACCCGCGCTAAAAGTTCGATTAAATCGGTAGGTTTAACTAAATAATCATCCGCACCCGCATCTAAACCAGTAACTTTATCTGTAGTAGTATCTTTAGCAGTGAGCATAAGTACGGGTGCAGTTTTCCCTAAACTTCGATACTGACGACACAAGCTCAAACCGCTAATATTAGGCAACATCCAGTCTAAAATCAGCAAATCGTATTCTTTTTGAGATAGCAGCCATTGCGCCGTTTCTCCATCTTCCAGCCCGTCTACAATATGTCCAGATTGCAATAAAACTGTCTGGATTGGTTCTAATTGGGCGGGGTCATCTTCTACGAGTAAGATTCTCATGCTGACCGACTTCACTATTTTCTAATTTTTATGCTAGAAAAGCTAAAGCCATTTGTACGTCTTCCAGTAGTAAGAATCCTCAAGAAATAATTGAGAATGCCGCGATCGCCAATGCAAATTGTTATTACTTTCGGGCGATGACTAAAAAATATGTTTTCTATGAGTGCAGCAATCGACCGGAAAAAGTGCAGATGAATTTTTTAAAGAAGTGGTAAAATAGGAAGTTCATCAAAATAATACCCCTAAAATCACCCCGAACATGGTCAAACTGCGATTAAAGCGCTTTGGAAAAAAACGCGAAGCAAGTTACCGGATAGTAGCAATCAATAGTCGCGATCGCCGCGATGGTCGTCCTCTAGAAGAACTAGGCTTTTATAATCCCCGCACCGATGAAGTAAAATTAGACGTTCCGGGAATTATTCGTAGACTCTCTCAAGGCGCTCAACCATCGGAAACCGTGCGTAGTATTTTACGCAAAGCTAATGTTTTTGAACAAATCAGTGCCTCAACTTCTCAACAATAACTCAACAAAAATGCCCGATTATCCTGGCTTAGTGCGCTTTCTCATTGAGCCATTTTTAGAATCTACTGCCTCAATAAGTATCGATTGCGAAACTTCCGAAAATGCCGCCAGAGTTTGGATTCGCATCGCTTTTGAAGGAGAAGACAAAGGGCGAGTTTTTGGTCGTGGCGGGCGCAATATTCAAGCAATTAAGACATTAGTAGCGGCGGCGGCAGCCTGTGCTGGTCATTCAGCCTACTTAGATGTTTATGGTAGCTCTCCCTCTAACTCCTTCGAGGGAGAAATTGGAGAGCGAGAAAATTCCCCAAGAGCTAGAGAACCGCAGCGCGAAAGCGCCCCCAAGCCCGCAATTAAGCTTCGTCCTCGCTTAAATTTGGATGGTGACAGTTAATTAACGGTTAGCTTGCATTTTTAGGCGTTGCAAGCTAACTGCCAAAAACCTTTTGGCTTAGTAGCAATTACAATCTTTATCATAAAAATATTTATGGCAGAAGCATCGACGATTCAACTGCCGAGCGTTGAAAGTGCGATCGCCTTATCGGGAGAACGCGAAGAAAATCTCAAAGCGATCGCTAGGCAAACCGGAGCGTTGCTGGTACTGCACGGGCAAGAATTGTATATTTCGGGAACCCAGCCGCAAGTTGAACTAAGTTGTAAATTGGTGCGGAGTCTTGAATACTTATGGATTAAAGGCAAAAGTAT
Organism: Synechocystis sp. PCC 7509; assembly: GCF_000332075.2. NCBI lineage: Bacteria > Bacillati > Cyanobacteriota > Cyanophyceae > Synechococcales > Merismopediaceae > Synechocystis > Synechocystis sp. PCC 7509. The sequence goes on from NZ_ALVU02000001.1 coordinate 2,421,317, forward strand.
TTCACAAGCAGATATTTTGACTGCTAGGCAAGCTTTGGATACCGAGCGCCAAGCGGAATTGCAAGATTTGCAGCGAGATGTTGTAGCTAAAACCCGTAAGGGTGAAGAAATCCGCGCTAAAACTTTTCGGCAAAGGCAATATATTCGCGCTCTTAATCACAACGATTTAATTTTTTGCTCCGGGCCTGCGGGTACGGGTAAAACCTTTCTCGCTGTAGTTGTTGCCATGCAAGCACTTTTAGCCAACAAGTACGATCGCATAATTTTAACTCGTCCGGCGGTAGAAGCAGGGGAAAAACTCGGCTTTTTGCCAGGAGACTTGCAGCAAAAAGTTAATCCTTATCTGCGTCCGCTTTACGATGCGATTAATGAATTTATCGATCCTGAGAAAGTCCCAAGTTTGATGGAGCGCGGCGTAATTGAAGTAGCTCCTTTAGCTTATATGCGCGGTCGCACTCTCAACAATGCTTTTATAATTGTAGACGAAGCCCAAAATACTACACCTTCTCAAATGAAAATGGTGCTGACTCGTTTGGGTTATCGTTCGCGGATGGTAGTAACGGGGGATATGACGCAGACGGATTTACCTTTAAATCAACAGTCAGGATTAGCTGTATCTTTAAAAATTCTGCAAAATGTGGAAGGTATTGCTTTTTGCGAATTTTCTCAAAAAGATGTTGTCCGTCACCCTTTGGTACAAAGAATTGTTGCTGCTTACGAACACTACGAGAAATAACGATTTTAATTATTTGCGTAATTGAAGGTGTAAAGGTTTACTCAAGAATTTTAATCTTTTCCTTTAGCACCTTTTCAACTTGTTTTGGGGCTTGCATATTTGTGAATAGTTGAATTGCCTGGTTGAAGTTTGTAATACTTTCATCTTGCTTATTCATTTTTTTATAAGTCAATCCTAATTGAAAGTAAGCTTCTGCTAAGTCGCATTTTGCCCCAATACTTTCCAACAAAGTTATTGCTTCTAAATGTTGCTGAATGGCTATTACAAATAATTTTTTTCGCCTGTTTATTTCTGCTAAAGCGTTAAGGGTTTTTGCTTGTACTTGTGTATAATGACTTTCTTGAGCAAAAAATAAGGCTCGATGATACATCTCATCTGCTTTTTCAAATTCTTTCAAATTAACGTAGGTTTGACCGATTAATTGAAGAAAATAAGCAAATCTGCCTGTATATTCTGGTACTTCTTTAGTTAAAATAGCTTGGTAAATAGGCTCTAATAAAAAACAAGATTTTTTGCTACAACCTAAATAAGAATTTATCAATGCCAAACAAACAGTTGCTTTTTCTGCCCAACGATGATGAGGAGTATCTTTAGCAAGAGCGATCGCATTCTGAAATAAGTCTGCGGCGGCGGTTAATTCCCATAAATCTATTTTGTATAAACCAATGCTTAATAGAGAATCAATCTCAATCATTTTTAAGCAATAAATAGTATGTTGACTAGGAGGCAAAGCCAGAGATGTTAAATTTTGGGTTGCTAAAGTAATCGCTTTTTCTTGGCAATCGATAGCTTGATGAATGTTGCCGACAATCCAGTAAAGATCGCCCAAAATGTTGTACATTTCGCTGAGATGGCGATCGCCGGAAATTCTATTAATTACTCCCGTAATGGCAGCTAACACGGGTTGCAGCAAACCCAAGCGATACAAAGTGCTACCCAAAGGTAAATACTGTCGCCATTGATTATTTCTAGTTTTTAAAATTACCTTAGCGGCTTTGTTAAAATCAGCAACAGCGATGTAGTGATAGTAAGCTTCCAATGCTTGCAAGCCATCTTTAATCGTCTCAATAGTCTCGATGCTATTTGTCCAAAATTCTGCGGCTTTGTGATTTACAGTTACCCACTCATCGCTAGTTCGCAATTGAGAAATCGCTTCAGCGCGAATTACTGGGTGCAAGTAATATTCATTGCGATCGCATTCCAACAAAGAGCGATTGCGTAAAGAGTTAATAATCTGTCTTTGCTCAAAAGTTGGTACATCCCAAAGCAAAGCTAAAACTCCTTGAATAGGGATTTTTGCCACATCTTGATAGCGATAGCACCCCAAACGGCAAAATAAGCGATAAGCTTGCGGATCGATGCTTTTTAGGCGGTTGACTTGACTTGAGACTAAATTTTTTAAATCTGTTGGAATTAATAAGTCTTCGTGGTTTTCTTGCCAATAGGCGATCGCATCCCCAGCAAAATCAGCTTGAATCGTACCGCACAGTATACCCATTGCTTTAGCATTGCCACCATAAGCAGCATGGATTTTTTGTAAAGTCGCAAGATCGATATTAGTTCCCTGAATACTAAAAAACTGCTGCCAAGATTCTTGAGTTAAACTCGGCAAGCGATAGTGTTCAATATTAATGCTAGGTTCGCAGAGGCGATCACGGCTGGTAATTAGCACCGTAGCTTGTACTCTAGAATCCGTCAAAACTCGCAATAGGTCTACATAGCTGCGGTGCGGGGAAATAAACTGTCCTTGGCGATCTAAAGCTGGTTCTAAGTTATCGATTAAGATGCCAATTTTCCGAGTTTGCAGTTGCTTTTTAAGTCGTGCTAAGTTAACGCCAAATTCAACGCCAGACTCCTGTTGTAAATCTTGCTTTAGCCATTCTTCTACTACTCGTTCCGCCGAAGTAATGTTTTGCGTCTCCTTTGCCATCAAAAGCTCTAAAACAACCTCAAAGCCTTGATGTAGATATTGTTGAGCTAAAGTTGTTTTGCCTAAACCGCCTTCACCTTGAATAACGATCGCTTTGTTGCCGCGATCGCTTAAATTATTGAGATGGGCGATCGCCTCAGCGCGTCCAATGAAATTATTACTTTTGGGCTGGATTTGATGGGTTACTGGGCGATCAAAGGAGTGCAAATATCTTTCTACGACACTGCGAAAGCTGATTTTGGTAATTTTTTCTCCCAATTCTCTTGAGAGCAATTTCCACAACTCGGAGCTAATATCTTTGATATGCCCTTCGGTGTAGCCGTAGTATTCGGCAATTTCTAAATATTTTCGTCCCTGCCAAACTTGCTGAAGAATAGTTCGTTGCAGTTGTGAAAGGCGTTCCCCAGTCTTCGTTAAAACTAAACTATCTACCCATATCAATGCTGCTTCAGCGTCCATACTTAGCTATGTATGAATTAAATTCAAGTATAACTTGTTACTCCTAAGAGGCAACTAATGTTGATTTTGCGATTAAACTTATTTCCGACTTTTCCGACCTTTGAGCCGAAAAAACTCCCGACTTCTACCGACTGACAAATGCTTTTAGTTTCTCTTAGCTTTAAAGCATAGAGGCAAGCAATTAAAAAAATATGATAGACACGCTGCAATTCCATCTATCTACAACAGATTTAGCAGGTCAAAATTATGGGCAAATTCAAGAGCGCGTTAAGTTTTTAGTTAAGCATTATCTAGCAAAAGAAGAACTAGGCGATCGCTTACAAGATTTACCCCTTCAATTTAATCATCCCCAACCGCGTCCTTGGCAAGGAATCGATTGGCAGTCTATCAACCTCGATCAAATTGTTGGCATTAACCCAGAGGTGTTTCTATCAATTATTTTAGGCTCAATAGACACAGAAGCACCAATTCGCGGCTATACGCAAACAAGCAGACAGTATTTAAACACTTTGCACCCCCAACTAGCACGTTTTGTCGGCGGAATTGTCGAAAATGGCTCTTTAGTAGAGATTGGGTTGTGGGAAAAAGAGGAACGCCAACATACTCCAGCTTTAATTAAAATCTACACCCAGCTAACAGGCAAAAAAGTAACTCCTAATGTCCGTGCTGTTAGACAATATCAACCTTCGGGAGATTATTACACAGACCTTTATATTCATGGACTGCACCGCGTCGCCACTGAATACGGTGCAACCTGTCTTTATCTCTGGCTGGTGGCGCATACAACGGGGCAATTGCAAATGGTTCTAGAAGAATTAGTCAAAGACGAAATGAACCACATGACCAAGTTTTGGGGATTTGGAGTTTGGGCATTCCCTGACAACTCACTGCTGAAAATTGGACGCACATTGATAAAACAGCGCCCTATTTATAGCAAAAGCCGTAGTAGTTTGCTTGGAACTCTAAGCCGCATGAGCGAGGTGTTGAACTGGCAACACTGGTCTTTGACCAATCGAGCAACTTTTACTTTCACCTGCATTTATATTCTTAACCATCTTTGGAGTTGGAGTAAAAGCCTAACTCCAGAATACTTGCAAGAACTATTTGGCGAACCCTTAACTACTCAAGAACCACAAATTTTATGATCGATCTTTCAAAATTACCAAGTGATTTAAACCCCCAACTCTTACCTCCGCACGTAGCGATAATTATGGATGGTAACGGGCGATGGGCTACCAAAAAAGGATTACCGCGCGTTGCGGGACATCGCCAAGGTGCAAGAGCGCTCAAAGAACTGTTGCGTTGTTGTAAAGATTGGGGAATTAAGGCGCTGACTGTTTATGCTTTCTCAACAGAGAACTGGCGACGACCATTTGCAGAAGTAGATTTTTTGCTGATGCTATTTGAAAAATTGCTCAAGCGAGAATTAGCCCAAATGCACCAAGAAGGGGTCAGGGTATCGTTTATTGGGGATTTGTCAGCTTTACCTGAGTCTTTGCAAAACCAGATCGAGCGATCGCAAAAAGAAACCGCGCAAAATCAAGAAATCTACTTTAATGTTGCCGTTAATTATGGTAGCCGTAATGAAATAACTAGAGTTTGTCATCAAATAGCAACTAAAGTTCAACAAGGAAAGCTGAAGCTTGAGGAAATTAGCGAAAGTTTAATTTCTCAACACCTTTACACGGCAAACACTCCCGATCCAGACTTGCTAATTCGTACTAGCGGCGAGATGCGACTAAGCAATTTTTTACTCTGGCAATTGGCTTATACAGAAATGTATTTTACCAATATTCTTTTTCCCGATTTTGATCGCAATGCTTTTTATCAGGCGTTGTTAGACTACCAAAAGCGCGATCGCCGTTTTGGTAAAATAGCGGTTTCTGCTTAGTTAGCGGTTTCTCTACTGGCAATTCGGCTCTATTGATGCCACGAGCTATTGTAGTTTGTGACAGCGAAAAGTCTGTGGGGAAGGTTTCCTTCCGCAGAGCTTTTCAAGACATGGGAGTAGGATAGTAAAGTTAGCAATTTTCAGCAAAACGCGACTTCTCTTTATTAATTCTCTTTTCTAATTACTTATGACCTCCAACACTTTGAAAGAATTTCTAGAATCCTGTGAAACCCTCTCTACGCTGCGGCTAATTGTCACCAGCAGCGCGGCGGTGTTGGAAGCGCGAGGAAAGATTCAGAAGCTTTTTTATGCCGAATTGCCCAAGGGTAAGTATGCAAATATGCACACTGAAGGGTTTGAATTTCATTTGAATATGGATGAAATCGTCCAAGTGAAGTTTGAGACGGGAGAAGCAAAGCGAGGGAATTTTACTACCTACGCGATTCGGCTATTGGATAAGGAAGGAAAATCAGCGCTAAGTCTGTTTTTGCAATGGGGGAAGCCGGGGGAGTACGAAGATGGACAGGTTGAGGCTTGGCAGGCTCTTAAAGCGCAGTATGGCGAAGTTTGGACACCAGAACCTGTAGGCGAACTATAACGAGGCGTAGAGGGAATTGAAAGGCTTTTGGTGCTTGGTTTTAGTGGTGTTTTTTTTGGGTGGTGCGGCGCAAGCTGGACAATTAGAAAGTAGCCTTGCTGGTTTTCCGCGTTGGCAAAAGCTAACAGTACAAGCGGCTTCGGGGGATCTGATTTATCCCGATTGGATGGCGGGTACTTGGAATGTAACGAGTACCTTAGTAGATGTAGCCGCGCCTTTAGCTCCCGATCTAGTTACGCCAGGTTTTGAAAGCAATCGCCGCAGTTTAAATGTACCTGTAAGCTTTACAGTGCGCTTTGTACGGGATGCAAAGCAAAATTTGGTTGCCGATCGCGCTTTTAATGGTTTGAACCTAGCAAAGGCTTATCTAGGTCGCTCTGTTATTGCTGTTAAAACCGATCCAACTTCTCCTAATAAACAAATTACTTTGTTAAAAAGCGATCGCACTCTCCTATCTTCCGTTACTGGACGCGCTACAGAATCGTTACAAAATAACAAGTTTATTACGGCTGAGGTGTTTCAGCAATTGTTTAAAGGCGGTTCGCAACCTTATTTCAATGAGGTTGAAAGCACTACGGCTTATCAATATCTAGCTAATTCAACTATTGAAGCCGATCAAGTTACGGCGGTTTATCTTTCTCCTCAAGATCCTGATTATTTTAAAGCCAATTCTCAACCTGTGACTTTGTATCGCTACCGTCTGGAGTTTTTGCACCTTGATGTCTCTCCGCAGTGAGATGTTTATTTTGGCTGCTTTAGTTTAGGATTTTGCTTGCTGCTAAAGACTTCTTGTGTTACTTTTGTAGTATATAAATTACAAATGTAGCCGCGCTCAAAGTGTCGGCTTGAAAATCATGGCGACATTTAAAGATATTGTTAATTACTACAAGCCTTATCATGCGATCGCCATCTTTAGTATTACGGCATCTAGTATCTTTGAAGTTGTCGATTTGGTTGTACCTTACGCTATCGGACAGATTTTAAATGTGTTATCGCGTCAGTCATTAGATAAGCCTGTAGAAAATGCGATCGCATTTTTAGCACAAATCACTCAATTACCGCAAAATCAGCTACTAAGCGTAGGGTTTTTATTAGGCATAATTTTTATTGTGACAGTAATTAAAGCGCCGATTCAAGTTTGGACTACTTGGTGGTTTCATTGGGACATTGCTTTGCGAAGTCGTCAAAATCAAGCGCTGAAAACTGTAGAAAAGATCCTAACTTTACCATTAGAATTTTATGATGAAAATAACCCCGGACGGATTGCCGGACGCATTGCTAGAGGTTTAGAAAATCATACTTGGACTTATCCAGAAATCGCTGGACAATTAATACCCAAGCTATTTCGAGTTTTGGGGATTTTTATCATGATTTTGTTTATCGAATGGCGAATTGCTTTATTATTTCTGGTTTCATTTATCGTCATTCTCAGTATTAGTCTAAGAGACTTGAAGCAGTTAATGGAACAAGAACGGCACTTAGATAAGTATATGGAAAATACTCAAAGCCGGACTTCAGAAATTGTTACCAATATCAAAACAGTTAAGGCATTTGCAACGGAAGCATTAGAACTCAAACGCCAACGCCAGCGCCTAGATAGGGAATTTAAAATAGTTGATTACCGGATTCATTTCGGATACATCAAGCTATCTACTTGGCAAAAAACAATTATTCAGTTTTGCGTGTTTGTAGTGCTAGGTTTAACTTTGGTTGCTACTTTCCGGGGTCAAATTTCCCTTGGTCATTTTGTAACTACTTTCACTATTTCTAGCATGGCTTATGCAGAGATGGAGCCAATTAACAATTTGGCAGAAATTTTTGCGCGTCGTTATGCTTCAATGCTACGATTTCATGAATTTATGCAGCAACCAACAGGAGTTGATGCAGCGAGTTTAATTGTTCCATCTAAAGGCGATAAAGAATATCGATTTACTGGCAAATTAGAATTAGCTAATGTTAGTTTTGGCTACGATGCGGAAACACCGGTTTTACAAAACATTAATCTACTAATTGAACCCAATCAAACCGTAGCTTTAGTTGGTCGCTCCGGTTCGGGTAAATCTACTTTAGTAAAGCTACTATTTCGTTATTTTGAGCCAAATAGCGGTCAAATATTAATAGATGGTCAAAATATCCGTAACCTAGATGTTGCCAATTACCGCCGCAGATTAGCGATCGTGCATCAGGAAGTAGATGTTTTTAACGGTACTTTGCTTGATAATCTTACCTATGGCGATCGCACTGCTAGTTTTGAGCAAGTCCAAGAAGCCTGTAGAATCGCTAGAGTTGACGAAGTTATTGAACAGTTACCCCAAGGATATTACACCGTTGTTGGCGAACGCGGCGTAAGGTTATCGGGAGGACAAAGGCAAAGATTAGGAATCGCGCGGAGTCTACTCGTTAATCCCGACATCTTAATTTTTGACGAGGCGACTTCTAGCTTAGATTACGAGTCTGAGCGCTCGATACAGTTGGCTATGCGCTCTATTTTGGGTACGCGCACTACAATTATCATTGCTCACCGTCTTAGTACCGTGCGAGAGGCAGATAAGATTGTTGTTTTAGATCGCGGTAAAATTGCTGAAGTTGGTACTCATGCTCAGTTATTGCGTCATCAAGGTATTTATCACCGCTTACACGCTTTGCAAGAAACGGGAGAACTTTTGAGTTAATAGAGCGGCAAGATATTTTTATAATTCTTGTACTATTTCAAAAATACCGTGCTATGATTATAAATCGTGGATCGCATGGGTCGATGTCCGAGTGGTTAATGGAGACGGACTGTAAATCCGTTGCGAGAGCTACGCTGGTTCAAATCCAGCTCGGCCCATTTTTAAAAGTATGGTTTGCATACGCAAATCATATTTTTTTTGCCCGTGTAGCTCAGTGGTAGAGCACTTCATTGGTAATGAAGAGGTCATGAGTTCAACTCTCATCACGGGCTTATCTCAAAAATACTTGCTACAGAAGGCTTTGAGGCTTAAAGAAAAACCTTAAGCTCGTAGATAAGCGGCTTGGTATGACTGTTTTTGCTCTAATTGACTATGAATTGACTATGAATTGACTATGAATATCTTGTGCTAAGGTAGAACTGTTGAGTTTAATAGTCAATATGGAAGCAATAAGAAGTTCTCACGGAAGTGTCGGTTTAGAGGTATTTCAAGGTCGGTTGCGCTTACGCTTACCTAGAAAGCTTTTTAATGGCAAGCAAACCTACTTGAGCTTAGGGGTTGATGATACTAAGCTTAATCGTAAGATTGCAGAGGCGAAAATACGCCAAATAGAGCTAGACATTTTAAGCGAGAATTTTGATTCCACACTAACTAAATACAAAGCTCAAACTCATTTGGCGGTAGTGGAAAATCTCATTCCTAAGCAACAAATTGACTTGTCTAATTTATGGTTGAAACATCGTGATTTTAAACAACCAAATCGTAGCCAAAGTTGGCTAATGACTTGTAACCAACAAACAAAGTATTTAGCAAAATGCCCTTATAAGTCACTAGAGAAATCCAAGGAGATATTTAACTGGATTATTTCAAATATTCCTGCTCACAGCGCCAAGCGCTTAGTAGTTGAGCTATCAGCTTGCTGTGATTGGGGGGTAAAAAATAATTTCATTACCGATAATCCTTTTAAAGGTTTAGCTAGTAAAATTGACCTTAAAAAAGTTAACAGTGAAGATAACGACATTAACCCATTTAGTAAAGAAGAAAGAGATGCAATCGTTGCAGCTTTTAAAGCTAATTCCTACTATAATCATTATGCTAATTACGTGTTATTTTTATTCCTCACGGGGGCTAGACCATCAGAAGTTATAGCCTTGCAATGGAAGCATATTAGCAATAAATCTATCTGCTTTGAACAAGCTGTAGTTCGTAGCCCCAAAGGATTGATGCTAAAACAAGGTTTAAAAACTCAAAGTAAGCGGGTTTTTCCTGTTAATGCCCAGTTGCTTGAATTGCTTAATAGCATGAGGCTAGGCTTAGATATAAATCCTGATGACTTAGTGTTTCCTGCTCCTACTGGTAGCTGGATCGATATTCACAATTTCAGAAATAGAGCTTGGAAAACAATTATGTCCTCGCTTAATATCGAATATCGCAAGCCCTATCAGACGCGCCACACTTTCGTAACTATGGCACTAGAAACTGATGTCAGCATTCCCCAAATTGCTCGTTGGGTTGGTAATTCTCCTCAAGTAATTATGGAAAGCTATGCAGGCACGATTAGAAAAGTTGCAGTACCTGAGTTGTAATTAAATAAGTTTAGTTCCAATTGCCGACTAAAGTATAAGCAGACCAAAAATAAGGATGGGTAAGATTAAGTTTAGTGCCGTTTAGGTTTGGTGGTAATACGACACTTTGACCATTAGATAATAAAATGCGATCGCCTTCTAGTTTAACTTTGCCTTGCAGCAAAGAAAGTTGGGCTTGTCTAAGGGCTTCGCTACGAGTAGGAGCAGTTTTTAGTTGAGAATAAAATTCGCTCATCAAAGTCAATGATGCTGTATCGCTGACATACCAAAGACTGCCAATTACAGTTTTTACCCCGGCTTGAAATGCTAACCCCGCAAAACCTAGCTCGGCTTGTTCGTCGCCTAAAGCTGTTCTACAAGCACTTAGTACGAGCATTTCTATAGTAGGGCTTTTGTTCCAACCTGATTCGCTGGTGTACTGGCGCAGTTTGTCGAGAGATAGTTTTTCGCCCCAAAATTGAATAAATGATTTACTCTGCTCTCCTTTTTGAAATTCTGCATGAGTAGCTAAATGAATAATGCCGTAACGTTGCTCTTGAGTTAGAGATTTAAGCTTATCAAGGGTAAATTCTTCATCCAAAAATCCCATCCCCTGCGACCATAGTTTTTTAGCTACTTCTGATATTTCTACGGCTACGGCGGGTAAGGGTACTTGCTCCTGGGTACTTTTAGAAATCCCCATTGCCAATAAAGTTGAGGAGCGTAAATCGCTGTAGCGCGTATCAGTCATACCAAAACTGGGAATGAGCGCAATACTATACTTTTCAATCAAAAACTGCTTGCCATCGTGGAGAGCGGCTAACGGAATTGAGCGCAAATGATTGTCGGCGGAGATAATTAGAGTCTGGACTTTATTTGCTTGTAATTCAGCTTCCAATGGAGCAATTAACAATTCATGCAGTTTTTGGGCAGCAGGCAAATAGCTAGTAGTGCCAGTTTTGCGGGGATTTGTGACTTCTTGGCGAAATTCTAGGGCTAAAAGCTTAATATCTTCGGCATTGGCTCTTAAAGTAATGCGGCGCACAGGTAAAGGATCGGAATTTTGGGTAGCATTTTTACTCGGTAGCACGAGAACTAAATCTAACCGATCTTTGAGAGTAACAAAATAGCTTAAAGCGGGTTTTTGTTTAGTTTTTTGGGAGATATTGTACAACTCTTGAGAAACTTCTCTTAAAGTCGGGGTTCTCGGCGGTGGTAAATCTAATTGTTGAGCGGTGGTTTTTGATTGCTGTTCGTCAAATAAAGTAGCCGCTTGCTCGGTGGGAGCGCTGCGGAAGGTCTTTTCAAAAGTTGGTCTATCGATGAAGGCTATTTTGCTAGGTTGATTGGGGTCGGCGGCGGTTTGTCGAACTAAAGTAAATGCGCCAGAAAGCTTACAAATTTGGTTGCCAGAGCGGTAGTAGGTAGTTGTAACTGTACCTGCAAATACACCATCTGATTGCAAAGTACCGTTAAAAGTATCTGTAATTGTGCCTACTTGGTCAGCATTAGCTTGGTCAGGTTCGCCGGAAGTGCGATCGCTTACTGTAAATCCTTCCCCCTGAAGTAAGCTATCTTGAATACTAAATTGCGAAACATTTTGCCCTATACCACCCCGCAAAATACCTCCATTTTGATAAAGGGGACGTTGGATGTCTTCAAACGCGCCATTAACTACACAGCGTCCGCCAGTATAAGCAAAGTTTGGTCTTTTTAGTATCCAGGCAATGCCTTTGTATTCGGGATTTTGGGCGATCGCAATTTGTGGTGCAAATCCTCCAAATATTAACAATATTGCTGCACTCAGCCTACCCAACTTCAGCATATAAAAACCTAGTACCCTAGCTTTGATGGTAAACCGAAGCGATCGCAAAACTGAATAATACACACGTCCTATTCGTTGACAATTAAATAATACGCGTCAGTATGTTAATTCCGTGAAGGTAAATCTTGATTATAAAATTGTCCTTCTGGAAATGGTCTACTAGCAGGCCAATATATTGATACATGAATATCAAGTTTTTTCAGGTAGTCACACATTAGGGGACAAACATCCTGCCAATCTAAATTTCCTAGTCCACATCCTAATGCTGGCATTGCTAAAGATTTTATACCTTCTTTTTTATAATTTTCTTGAAGCCATTGTAGACCTTGTTCAATTCCATTAATATCAGAATTATTTCTCCAGTGATGTTTTGTTGGAAATAATAAAAACCCTGTTTCTTCACTGATTTCCTCTAAATTTGTATCCTCTGCTAGTTCGGTAAATATTGAAGATTCACGCTTATATACATAAGGGCTTCCCATCTTTAAAGTACCATTACGACATAAGTCTTGGTAATAAACATACATATCGGGAAATCTATATTTAGCTGTTGATGCAAGACCTTTTCCCATAACACCAATACAATTAACACTTATTGTCATTGTTTGCATCCTAGAAAAAAACATATCTCCCTCAATAAAAGAAATATTTTGTGCATTTTTAAAACGGATGCTTTTTTGGGGCAAAAAGAATGTTTCTGGCTCTACGATAACTGGCAATTGTTTAAAATTTCCATTGTCATAACTATTTAAAGTTTCTTCTATATTGTGTTTTGCTTTTTGACTTGAAACATAAATTGATTGAATTAAATTTGATGGGACAGATTCCGGCACTAAGCATTCAGCCATTATTTTTCTTTTTGAACCATCCTCTGAATTCCACCATTCAATATCTATACCCTTGATAATTTGAGCAGCTACTTCTTTATAGCTAGAAGCAGGTAAAATGTTTGTTAACTCATTTGCAGCATTACCTGTGGTAATAAAAGTGCCTTGAATATTTAATATGCTTGGCTTGATTGCCAAAACAATAATTCCATTGTTTGGATGTTCTCGTAATACTCTATACAACATAGGATTTCGAGGCTGAAAATAGAAATTAGTAAAGTCCCATAAGCTTTTGCCATTTGGAGTTGTTTTATTTTTGCGATTTAAAACTATTTGATTATCATATATAGTTTTACTTTGAGTAAATTGTTTAGCAACACTTGTGTGAGATAAGATTCCTCTTTCTAATATAGATTTAAGATTACTACTATGAGTTATGTAATAAAAGCTATCAACAGTTTTTTTGCGTTTCATATTTAACAAGCTTTTTTCTACCTTTAGTATTGAAACTTAATATATATTTGTAATTTAGTGCTGCTTGTTAAACATTTTGCTTTGTCAACAAACAGCGATTATCAATGTATCAGGTTAATGAAATTGTTTGCTAAACATTAAATCTAAATAGCAATACATCGCCTTCTTGGACAACGTACTCTTTACCTTCACTGCGAACTAAACCTTTTTCTTTGGCTGCACCCATCGATTTATTTGCTACTAAATCTTTATAAGCTACGGTTTCCGCACGAATAAAACCGCGCTCAAAATCAGAATGAATTACTCCGGCGGCTTGGGGTGCAAACATTCCGGCATGGATAGTCCAGGCGCGAGTCTCTTTTGGACCGGCAGTGAAATAAGTGCGCAATCCTAAAAGCTCGTAGGTAGCCCGAATTAACGATTTTAAACCGCCTTCTTCTACACCTAATGAAGCGAGAAAATCTGCTCTATCTTCGGCAGGTAATTCTACGAGTTCTGCTTCTACTTGTGCCGAAACTATTACAACTTGAGCGTTTTCTTGGGCGGCAATTTTTCTAACTTCTTCAACCCATTTATTGCCTGTTGCTAGTTCTTCTTCTGATACATTTGCCGCATAAATAATTGGTTTATTAGTTAGCAATCCTAAATCTTTAATTGATGCTAATTCTTCTTCATCTAGGTTCACTTGACGGGCTGGTTTACCTGCATTTAAAGCGGTAATTAATTTTTCTAATACTAATACTTCTGCTTGAGCATCTTTATTTGCACGGGCTTGCTTGCGAGTGCGATCGCATTTACGTTCAATTTGGTCTAAATCTGCTAAACCCAATTCTAAATTGATAATTTCAATATCTCTAGCAGGATCTACCGAACCACTGACATGAATAATATCATCGTTATCAAAACACCGTACTACATGAACGATCGCATCTACTTCACGAATATGAGACAAAAATTTGTTGCCTAAGCCTTCGTTTTGACTTGCACCTTTAACTAAACCCGCAATATCTACAAATTCTATCCGCGTCGGGACAATTTGCTCAGACTTGGAAATGTCAGCTAAAACTTGTAATCGCTCATCGGGAACCGATGCAATCCCTACGTTTGGTTCAATTGTGCAGAATGGGAAGTTGGCAGCTTCCGCCTTGGCATTGGCAACCAAGGCGTTAAATAAGGTAGATTTTCCGACGTTAGGTAGTCCAACAATTCCGGCTTTGAGCATGATACTTTTTCTTAGGCTTACTATTGCCAGGATATCAAAACTACACGCTACTATATATTTTGCACGATGGTGCGATCGCACTTTGCCGAAAACTCAGAAAGGCGATCGCACTGGGTCTAAACTGGTGTAGGAATTGTTTGGGGAATTGGCGCAGGTACGGTTTCGGGGACAGGGGAAGGGATTGGTTGAGGTATAGGACTTGGTACGGGTTCTGGGGATGGTATAGGTTCGGGTAGTGGTGGCTGAGGATTTGGTTCAGGTAAGGGGCCAGGATTGGGATAAATCATAGTTAACCTAACAAGTTATTCGACTTTAATTTAGGTTAAGTAGTCTAGACAAAATTTTCATCCTTCAAAATAGTTACGACTTGAGATTTGTACAAGTTTAAAAACTAATGATGTTTTTAGCGACTCAGGCATAATTAGCCCGTGCGATCGCATTATAAAAGTAGCGGGAGCGAATGTTTTACACCCGCAAACCCCCAAATGTGGGAATTTCGATAACCCTACATTCTTCGTCCTATCAGGCAAAAATTGAACGAGGACTTCCCGCTACAAAGGACTATAGCTCACCATTCGCAACCATTTGAATAATGCGAGGGATTCCCGGATCGAAGCCTCCCATATCCCAAGACAAAGGATCGGTGGGATCTACCAAAGTTAATTGGTAAGGTGCAAGGGTGACATACACCGCTTTGATATCTGGGTTGATTTTCTTACGGTACTGCGCTAAAGCTTGCGAGGGATGCTTATTTCCCGCCCAACTTTCCGAATCAGTCCAAAAGCAAATTACATCGGCTTTGAACTTGTTTTTAATCATCCAGTCGTAAGCAACAGACGCATCTGTTCCACCGAAGTTTTGGTTACTAGACTTCTTCAGCGCCGAACTAAACGTATCTTTGGCGGTAATTCCCAAATAACGAAAGTCGGTAGCAAAACCGCGAATTTCGTAGTTTTTCTCAGCCTTAGCTGTCACCAAAGCCATCGCTGTCGCAATCTCGCAACAACTCAAACCAACGGAATCAACTACAACGCCTGACATCGAACCGGAGACATCTACAGCGTGCATAAACACTTTACCTGTGGGTTCTACAACCTCAAAAGACATTTCCAACGCCTTTTCTAAAATGTCTACAATCCGAGGTACGGGTTGCCAAGTTTTTTGGCTGCGTCCGAGTTTTCCCCCAGAATTATAGGTTTTTAGCGCTTTAAGGACATCAATAGGGTGGATGCGTCCTTTACGAAGATGCTCTTTACTATTTAACGTTGCTTCCAGGCGCTTTAAGTTAGCCTTTCCATCGGTTCGCAATACATCTAATTGAGTTAACGAACCTAAGTTACGCAACATTGCACCAATGGGCATTTCTTCAAACAGTAATTGCCATGCGGCTTTGTCCATTTTGCCTACGGGAGCAGCCATTTCATGAGTTAGGTGTCCTTGAGAAATAGCTTGATGTGTTTGTTCGGGGTTGCGTTTTAGCCATTCGTACCACCAAATTTGAGCAAGAGCGGGGTTAGGAATCTCTTTAGGCAATTCTTCCCATCCTTTAACTACCCATTCAAACAATTGGCGGTGTTCCTCTGTTGGTGGTTTAACGTGAAATAATCGCAAAGCATCTCGGTGAGTAAACCCTTGACGTTGTTGATACTTCAATAGCTGGTAAGCCAAGCCTTTGACATCTTCCCGCGATAGCCAAGTTTTGCCCGATTCTCGCACCACTTTACCAAAGCCGCGCATAGACTTTGTATAGCTCAACCATTCATAAAAATGGCTACCAGTACGGATAACTGTAGAAAATATTTCTTGAAATGCTTGCTTTGCTTCCTTGCTTTCGCCCATTGAGAGCAACACTAAAGCCAAAATAGGAGCGCTGTTGTTGATAGAGCGACCATCACTAGCATAGACAATTTCTTTAGCTACGCGGGTGGGGTCAGAGGCGATCGCACTTACCAATACATTAGCAAAGTCATCGGTTAGTTCTTTCTTTCCAGCGTAGTAGGTGCTTGTCGCCGTCCCAATCAGCAAGCAGCGACGCAACATACCCCAAATGCCAGCATCAAAAGTATAGCCGCCAGAACGTCCTTTAATCATCTCTGCTTCCCGTCCAGGAATAGTTTGATTTTGGGGAGTTCCCGACTTTTTCTTAGTAAAAAAGTTGTAATTCATTCTGTTTCCTCAGCCTTTGCAGGCAAAATATGTGTGATGGGGCAGGAATCGAACCTGCGACCACTAGATTATGAGTCAATAACCCTAGTTCTTCGGTCTTTACAGACAAGTTGCGAATAAGGATGTTTTAGCGCTCTACCACTGAGCTACCCATCACAAGTTTTTGATTTTGGTGTAACAGAGTAGGAATCGAACCTACAAACCTTGCGGTACTAGATCCCGATAACCCTCAATTCTTCGTCCCTTAAGGGCAAGATTGCGAACTAAGGCTTTTTAAACTAGCGCGTTTACCATTTCGCCACCTGCTACATATACGTCTTTACTTATTTAGATTTTTTGGTGTAGCAGAGCGGGAATTGAACCCGCACCCCCGGCGAATTAAGGTTTTTTTCGTTAATAGCGATAACCCTCGATTCTGCGTCCTTTTCAGGCAAAAATTGGCGCTCTACCAATTGAGCTACCCGCCACAAGTAATTTAATCCTCATCACTAAATATCAATCGTTTTCCAACATCTCGGTGAAATGCTTTGTATTACAAATGTAGTATATGTATTTTCAATTGTCAAGAGTTGGAGCAATAATTTTAGGTTTTTGGCTCAAAGTCACTACGCGCGCTAAAATTCTGGGGCTAAAATAAGCGCGATCGCCTTTACTATGACAATAAATTGGGAAACCGCCAAAACCTACGAAGACATCTTCTATCACAAAGCTGATGGCATCGCCAAAATTACTATCAATCGCCCCCACAAGCGCAACGCCTTCCGCCCAAAAACTGTTTTTGAACTCTACAATGCGTTCGCTGATGCTAGAGAAGATACAAGTATTGGTGTAGTTCTATTTACGGGTGCGGGTCCGCATACTGATGGCAAATACGCCTTTTGTTCTGGCGGCGATCAAAGCGTACGCGGTGATGCTGGCTATATAGATGATGATGGTGTTCCCCGCCTCAATGTCTTAGACTTGCAACGCCTGATACGTTCTATGCCTAAAGTTATTATTGCTTTAGTAGCTGGCTATGCGATCGGTGGCGGTCATGTTTTACATTTGATTTGCGATCTAACTATTGCCGCCGATAACGCTATATTTGGGCAAACTGGCCCAAAAGTCGGGAGTTTTGATGGTGGATTTGGTGCGAGTTATCTGGCGCGGATTGTGGGGCAAAAAAAGGCGCGAGAAATTTGGTATTTATGCCGCCAATACACCGCTACTCAAGCGCTGGAAATGGGTTTAGTTAATACCATCGTCCCAGTGGAACAATTAGAAATAGAAGGTATCCAATGGGCAAAAGAAATATTAGAAAAAAGCCCGATCGCAATTCGTTGTCTAAAGTCGGCTTTTAACGCTGATTGTGACGGACAAGCAGGGTTACAGGAATTAGCCGGTAATGCCACTATGCTTTATTACATGACTCAAGAAGGCGCAGAGGGCAAACAAGCATTTTTAGAAAAACGTCCCCCCAACTTTCGCTCTTTTCCTTGGTTGCCTTAAGTTGAAGGTTTTATAAATTACTTTTTGGCTAATAAAATTTATAAGCAATATAAAAAATCGCACCTCTAATTAATTGAGGTGCGATTTTAATCTAGATGTTAAATCAGTATACAAAAATGAGAAATCTAAAACTTTGAGCAGGCTAAAACACATTTTCTGTTTTTATTGTTTTATACTCTAGCGCTGCATCTATCTAATTGCGTATTAGTTGTTGGTCTAATTACTTGGTTAGACTTTTCGGAAGATTGGTTTATTTCACGAACTAAAGGACGCTCGGCAGCTACGGCAGGCATTGCATCAGGCAAATTCATCATGTCTTCTAAGTTTTCCCAAGAGGGAGCAAAGGCGGGGATCGCCAAAGAGCAAGCCTTCCAGCCTCCGTGGACCGAGCCATCTAGCAATTGGCACGTACCACCACGTCGTCCTTCTGACTTGTAATAACGGCAATAACGGCAAGCCGATGTAAGGAGGTTTGAGGTTTTCATAAAAGGCTGACTGAAGAACTATCTATGTCTTTCATTTTGCTACTATGAAGAAAACGCCCTTTCTTTATCAAAGTATTATGAGACATGGTTTGTAGCGATCCCTAAGCAAAATTCATTTCATACTTTCTTTAGATTGTGATGAGATTTAACTTAGTTTTAGTAATATTTCGACATAAAGGATTTACTTACGTAGTAATTTTAATAAATTCAATTTGGGGATCAATGTTAAACAATTTTTAATTGCTGTAAAATTGGCTGCAATTTACGAAAAAACTATATTAAGAACAAGTAAACTTATGCTTATATTTAATCAAAATAACTGGTGTGCAAGCGCGAAAACGATCGCAAAGTAGCTATTATTCCGTGCTTTTGGGGATGTGAATATTAAAGAATTGATGTTTATATGCAAAAGCTCAGTAACTTCACGGATGAAGAAAAACAAATAAATAATTAATTAAAAGATGCCTAAAAAGATAATTGCTTCTAGCTGATTAGCTCTAAAACTCTTTCACAGCGCAAATACAGCAAACTTGCCAGCGTTGTAATTCCCCAGGAGGCGTAGGAGCTTGGCATTGAGGACAAAGAGGCAAATTACAATTTTTCTGCTGCGTTGTTTTTACCCACTGGCTAAAGGCTGCTTGAGCATCTTTGCACTTAGGTGCTTTGGGTTCAGTTGAGGTAGCTTTCGCCAAAACGCTAGGATGAACGCCCCCAAAAAAATTATCAGCAGTGGCGCGATTTTTGGCAATAGTTTCGGGCCGTTGCCATTGCGCCGTCGAAAAGCGAATATCAGTTAAAGGACTAGGCAAATAAACATTTAGCTTAGTTAAAATACGCGATCGCTCCATAGTCAAAGTCTGCGCCCAAGCGGCGCTAGAAGTTGCCACCCACAACACATTTTTTTGGATTGATAATAATTGAGTATGGGGAGTAATAGCACTACCCACAACTTGCGACCAATATTGCAACGCTAGTTGAAAAGGCTGTTGTTGCAAGCTGCTTTGCTGAAGGACATTAGCTAAAATCCGATCGATGGATTTGAAGGACATGGCAGGATTTAGAGTGGGAATACCAAAAGAAGCGATACGATAAATTTAATTGCCCAACAGATTTTACTTAAATTATAGGTAGTCCGCATGGCGGTGAAGGGCGATCGCAGCAGAAAAACGTGAATGGAGAACCGTCCCATGGGACTGATTGACCGCATCAAACGAGTAATTCGCGCCAATACTAGCGATCTAGTCAGCAAAGCAGAAGATCCAGAAAAAGTGCTAGAGCAAACTGTTGCCGAAATGCAAGACGATTTGGTGCAATTGCGGCAAGCTGTAGCTAGTGCGATCGCTACCCAAAAACGTACCGAAAGGCAAGCAAATCAAGCGGAATCTGTCGCCCAAGACTGGTACAGCCGCGCTCAACTAGCCTTAAATCAAAATAATGAAGTTTTAGCCAAAGAAGCCCTAACTAAGCGCAAATCTTACCAAGAAACCGCTACAGCCCTAAAAGCTCAAATGAGCGAGCAAAGTAGTGTTGTCAACAGGATTAAAAAAGATATGCAAACTTTAGAACTAAAAATTGGCGAACTAAAAACAAAAAAAGATATGTATATCGCTAGAGCGCGTTCGGCAACCGCTTCACAAAGGCTAAATGAAATGTTAGGAGGAGTCAATACAACAAGTTCTTTAAATGCCTTTGCCCAAATGGAAGAAAAAGTATTACAACTTGAGGCACAATCAGAGGCGATCGCCGAACTTGGAACTGATGACTTACAAAAACAATTTACTTCTCTTGCCGCCGCCAGCGATGTCGATGCGGAACTAGCGGCATTGAAAGCTCAAATATCATCAAACCCCGCCCAGCTACCGCCTAAATCTATAGAAGAATCCTAGAAGAATTGTTAATATAGCTAGTAGTAAAAATTGCTTAAAAATTATCCTTACTGGGAGCAGAAGTAAAACGCTTGAGCTTAAGTTAAAAATAACAGCATAGGCTCATTGGTTGAATTTAAACTAGGCATTCAATTAGCCGCCCCGTCCATAAACCCTTGTAAACCTAAAACGGAATTAATAATAGTTATGGGATTATTTGATCGCATTAGCCGAGTTGTCAGATCGAACCTGAACGATATGGTCAGCAATGCTGAAGACCCAGAAAAAATGTTAGAGCAGTCGATCCTAGAAATGCAGGAAGACTTGGTTCAGTTGCGTCAAGGTGTGGCTCAAGCGATCGCCGCGCAAAAACGCTCCGAACAGCAGTACAATCAATCACAAAATGAAGCTAATAAGTGGCAGCGCAACGCCCAACTAGCATTACAAAAAGGTGACGAAAACCTAGCCCGTCAAGCTTTGGAGCGCAAAAAAAGCTTTGGTGAAACAGCTACTAGCCTAAGAACTAGCCTAGATTCCCAAGTCGGTCAAATTGACACTCTCAAGCGTAGCTTAATTGGACTTGAAAGCAAAATCTCTGAGGCGAAAACCAAAAAAGATATGCTCAAAGCCCGTAGTGCCGCAGCTAAAGCCCAAGAGAACTTACAAAGTACCGTAGGCAGATTGGGAACAAGCAGCGCCATGGCAGCTTTTGAGCGGATGGAAGAAAAAGTATTGATGCAGGAAGCCCGCGCTCAGTCGGCGCAAGAATTGGCAGGATCGGATCTAGAGAGCCAATTTGCGATGTTAGAATCCGGTAGCGGTGTAGACGATGAATTAGCCGCCCTCAAAGCTCAAATGTCTTTAGGCCCTGCTACTTCTGCGAGTACCCCTTCACTTCCTCAAGCCACCGATAAACCAGCCAACCCACAATCTAACGAGGTTGTAGATGCGGAACTAGACCAGTTACGCAAGCAGTTAGACAACCTTTAAGTTGCCCGCAAGTCTAAACCAAATCAGCACTCTAGTAGACCATTACTAGCAATTAGTCTATTAGAGTGCTTTAGACAGAGTAATAATTTTTAGCGGTCAGTTCGGTTTATTGTAGGAAAAGGCTTAAACAATAAAATTTATGAGTAACGCGATCGCCATTAACGATCCAGAATTTGACACCGAAGTAATCCAAGCAAGTCAGCCAGTTTTAGTATACTTTTGGGCTGCTTGGTGCGGCCCTTGTCGTTTGATGTCCCCAGTCATAAACTGGGCAGCAGAGAACTATAGCGATCGCTTGAAAGTAGTAAAAATGGAAGTAGACCCAAATCAAGTCACCGTCAAGCAATATCAGGTGGAAGGCGTACCCGCGTTAAGACTATTTCAAGGTTCGCAGCTAATAGCCTCCTCCGAAGGTGCGATCGCTAAACCCAAATTAATTAGCTTTCTCGATCCTCATCTCAATTAATAGCGCGATCGCACCTTCAAAAATTGGTTATGGAATTTGCTAAACGTTTAAATTTTCTGCAAGCAAATGTGTTTGCTGATATGGATAAAGCAAAGGCGATTGCGAGAGCGGCAGGTAAGGAGATAATCGACTTGTCTTTGGGTTCTTCTGACTTAGCTACTGCACCGCACGTAATTGACGCAATTGCCCAATCGCTGCACGATCCTCGTACTCACGGTTATTTGCTGTTTAACGGGACGCAAAAATTCCGTCAAGCGGCGGCTAATTGGTACGAGCAAAAGTTTGGCATTGCGGTAGATCCAGAAACTGAAGTTTTGCCCTTAATTGGCTCTCAAGAAGGTACAGCCCATTTACCCCTAGCAATACTAAATCCTGGCGATTACGCTCTATTGCTCGATCCGGGATATCCTTCTCATGCGGGGGGAGTTTATCTAGCTAACGGGCAAATTTACCCGATGCCAGTTCTAGCAGAAAATGCCTTTTTACCAGTGTTTGAGGATATTCCTGCTACCGTTCTTGCTCAATCGAAGATGATGGTACTTAGCTACCCTCATAATCCCACCAGTGCGATCGCACCTCTTACTTTTTTTCAAACCGCCGTTGCTTTTTGTCAGCAGCATAATTTAGTTTTAGTCCATGATTTTCCCTACGTGGATATGGTATTTGACGAGCAAGTAGCACCCTCAGTTTTGCAAGCTGATGTTGATAAAAGCGTGTCTATTGAGTTTTTTACTCTTTCTAAGTCCTACAATATGGGCGGTTTTCGCGTTGGTTATGCGATCGGTAACTCTCAACTAATTCAAGCTTTAAGACAAGTAAAAGCCGCCGTTGACTTTAATCAGTATCAAGGAATCTTAAACGGGGCGATCGCTGCAATGACTGGCGATCAAGCCGGGGTAGAAGCTGCTAAAGACACCTTCCGTCAACGTCGAGATACTTTTATCACAGCTTTAAACCAAATTGGCTGGCTTGTTCCTACTCCCTCCGCCACTATGTATATTTGGGCAAAGTTACCCGCTCCTTGGTCTAGTAATTCTATAGAGTTTTGCACTCATTTAGTAGAAGCTACCGGAGTTGCGGCTTCCCCTGGTGCAGGCTTTGGCAAATTTGGCGAGGGGTACGTGAGATTTGCTTTGGTACACGAGCCAGCTATTTTAAAAGTCGCTGCTCATAAAATATCTGAGTTGTTTACCGAAAAGTTCGGCTTGTAGTCCCGTTGCTTACTCCGATTTTTTGTATATGTACCCAATTTAATCTCAAGTCTCTATTAAATACTTGACTTTTTACGCGAATAATGTTCAATTCCTAACTCTCCCAGTTTTAGAAAGTCTTTCTAAATTCATGCAAAAGGTTTATGATTAAGTTATTTACAACCTTAACTACTACCTTTAGGATGATTTTGCTTATTTAGTTTGGTTTAAAATATACAAATAAACTTTACAAAAATCTTAATATGCTTTTTAATTTAAAGTGAGCTTTGAAGTCGCACTTTAAAGCTCAATCAGTCAACTTGGCTACAACTTTTCAATACTTTTTTAATCGAGTTCCATAACTAATAAACTCGTGGGTAGCAATAGAAAAAGTCCAAAGGTAAAATCCGGTGAAGCTTCACCCCAACATACTAAACTAAAACGTTTATTGGTTGTTGAAGATAATAATCTCAATCGGTTAATGCTAGATGATTATCTAGTTTTTTGCGGTTATCAAGTGCTTAGTTTAGCTTGTGGAGCTAAGTTTTTTGAGGAATTAGCTGCTTTTCAACCGCACTTAATTTTATTAGACTTGAAGTTGCCAGACATTGACGGTTATAGTATATTAGAGCAACTACAAAATGATTCGCAGTGGCAAAATATTCCAGTAATTATTGTTTCGGCTTTTGCTTTTAAAGCTGATAGTCAACGAGCTTTAAATCTAGGTGCGCGCCAGTATTTTATTAAACCAGTTAATCTAAACGATTTGAGCCAAGCTATTTCTCAAGAACTAAATAAGTGGTCTAATTAAAAGCAAAGTAATCTAAACTCAGTTCGATCTTTGGCTGTTTACATATTCTTCAAAAACTAAAGTCAAATTTTGCAAGTCTTGACCAACATCATTAACAATAGCTTCTAGTTGAGCAATTAGTAAAACTGCTGTTTGCAGCCGATTGAGGTTGGACTCAAGATCGCGGCGATACTGGTTTTCAAATTCATCTAAATTCATATTTATAACTAGGATATTGCTAACTTACTTAAAATTTTATTTTTATCCCTTTCTACTAATTTAATCTGCCACACAGATAAATCTATGCTTAAATGCCATAATTTCATCTTAATAATCAAAAAGTTGATAACAACTTTACAAAATTATATAAGTATAATTTAGCACTTGTGATATTAATTTTTCAGTATTTGCACTTAAAAAACTAAAAAAATAAATCTAATACTTGCGATCGCCAGATGTCTGACAACTATTAACCAAAGTAGAATTAAGAAACGGTGGCATTTAAGAACGGCGAAGCAGCGCCAAAACCGAGGGAAATTTTCGCTCGCAAGCTAGAGCAAAAAGCCAGCACTGTTATAAATGGGCGCAACGTGATGACAAAGACACAAACCTTGCTAGAACCAGAAGATTTGCCCACACAGATAATACCAGCAAAAAAAGCAGCTAACTCACCATTAGTAAAAGACAGAGAACGTTTAGCCGCTCGCCTTAAAGAAATCCCCAGAGAACCGGGAGTGTATATAATGCGCGATATTAGCGATCGCATTATGTATATAGGCAAATCAAGGGCGCTAAGATCGCGCGTTAGTTCCTACTTTAGGCAAGCACAGAAACTCAGCGATCGCATTTCTATGATGGTAAGGCAAGTAACAGAAATTGAATTTATTGTTACCGATACCGAATCTGAGGCTCTAGCACTCGAAGCAAATTTAATTAAGCAGCATCAGCCGTATTTTAATGTCTTACTTAAGGATGATAAAAAATATCCCTATGTTTGCATTACTTGGTCGGAAGAATACCCGCGCATTTTTATCACTCGCAACCGCAGAATAGGGAAAGAAAAAGATAAGTTTTATGGCCCGTACACGGATGCGGGGCTATTGCGGAATGTATTGCGGATAGCTAAACGCCTTTTTGCCCTCAAGCAACGTCCGCAGCCCTTATTTAAAGATCGTCCCTGTCTTAACTACGATTTGGGTAAGTGTCCGGGGGTATGTCAAAAATTAATTACACCAGAAGACTACCGAAAAACCGTCCAGAAAGTGGCAATGGTATTTCAAGGACGAGCGCAGGAATTGGTTGATATATTAACCGCGCAGATGCAGAAATCCGCCGAGGAAATGAACTTTGAATCGGCGGCGCGACTGCGGGATCAAATTGCCGGGTTAAAGTCGCTTAACGCCCATCAAAAAGTATCTTTGCCTGATGATACCGTATCGAGAGATGCGATCGCACTGGCGGCTAACGAGCAACACGCTTGTATTCAATTATTCCAAATTCGGGCGGGAAAATTGGTAGGGAGACTAGGTTTTGTTGCTGATATTCACGCCGACGCGGGAGCGATTTTACAAAGAGTATTAGAAGAACATTATCAAACGGCGGATTCTGTAGAGATACCTACAGAGATATTAGTTCAGCACGAATTGCCGCAGACAGAGATGTTAGCTGAAGTATTGAGCGATCGCAAAGGGCGAAAAGTAGCGATTCTTACTCCCCAGCGCTCGACAAAAGCTGAATTGATTGAAATGGTTGAACGCAATGCTGAGTACGAGTTGGCGCGGACGCAAAAGTTAAGCGATGCTAATTCTCAAGCGATGGAAGATTTAGCCGCTATTATAGATTTGCCCGAATTACCGCGCCGCATTGAAGGTTACGACATTTCCCACATTCAAGGCGCTAATGCGGTTGCGTCGCAGGTAGTATTTATCGACGGATTGCCAGCTAAACAATACTATCGCCATTACAAAATTAAAAACCCTAACGTTACGGCGGGACATTCGGATGACTTCGCAAGTTTGGCTGAGGTAATTAGTCGGCGTTTTCGCAAGTATGGACAAGATCCACAATTAGCACGGGTGGGAAATCCTGATTGGCCAGATTTAGTGATGATTGATGGCGGTAAAGGACAATTATCTTCAGTAGTGGCAGTTTTGCAAGAGATGAACTTGCTAGAAGATTTGCACGTAGTAAGTTTAGCAAAGCAACGAGAGGAGATATTTACACCGGGGGAATCAAAACCGATTCCTACTCAATCAGAACAGCCAGGAGTGCAGTTATTGCGGCGGTTGAGAGATGAAGCCCATAGATTTGCAATTAGTTTTCACAGACAACAGAGAAGCGATAAATTAAAGCGATCGCGTTTAGATGATATTCCAGGTTTGGGCTACCACAGACAAAAGCAATTACTCGCACATTTTCGCTCTGTTGATTATATCCGTCAAGCAACTACAGAGCAGTTAACCCAAGCGCCGGGGATTGGTTCGCATTTAGCCCAGGAAATCTACAATTATTTTCATCCGGCTTAAGATAGAGTCCTCACTTTAAACGCAAACAAAATGACAAATACGATTGACTACGATTTAAAAGAAATCCTAACTAGGCTAGATGGTAGGTTTGATAAGCTAGATAACAAAATAGACAGACTAGAGGGAAAAATCGATAAAGTGGCTGAAGACCTTGGTGACTTCAAAACAAAAGTAGCTGAGGAATTTGGGGCTTTAAGGTCAGAAGTGACAAAAGATAATGCTGCTTTAAGGTCAGAAGTGGCAAAGGACAGCGCTGCTTTAAGGTCAGAATTGACAAAGGATAACGCTGCTTTAAGGTCAGAAGTGACAAAGGATAACGCTGCTTTAAGGTCAGAAGTGACAAATTTAAGAGAGCAAATGAACGTAGGTTTTAGTGGATTTAAAACAGACTTAGTTAGAGTTGAAACTTCTTTAAAAGGCGAAATTGAGATATTAGCAGAAAAAGTTGACGGTATTACCAAACGAATCGATACCCAAGAATTTATCAATCGTGGTGTAATTATCGGTTTAATCTTGGCGGTGTTAGGTGGCTTTGCTAAGGTTTTTGGGTTAACAAATTAGTTTTATGACCTTAGTAGTTGAAGAAGTTTTAAAAAAATTACCAGGTGATGTATTCGGCGGATTAAGGAAAAGCGATCGCCTTCTTACTACTCTACGAGAAAACACTGCGCCTATTCCTCAAGTAATAACCCAAAGTAATATACCTTTAGAGACTGTAGATTGGGACGTGGTTATCTGCGGCGGGACGTTAGGAATTTTAATTGGGTTTGCTTTAGTCAAACGAGGCTGGCGCGTAGCTTTGTTAGAGCGAGGGGTTTTGCGCGGGAGAGAGCAAGAATGGAATATATCGCGCTCGGAATTGGAAGTATTTTTAGAATTGGATTTGTTAAGCCAGCAAGAATTAGATAATGCGATCGCAACTCAGTATAACCCCGCCCGTGTTAGCTTCCTTGGCGGTACAGAAGTCTGTATAAATGACGTTCTCAATATTGGCGTAGATCCCATTTATTTACTAGAAACCGTCAAAAATAAATTTCTGGCGGCGGGTGGTAAGCTATTTGAAAATACTGCCTTTGATAGCGCTGTCGTTCATCCTAATGGCGTTTTAGTGTCTAACACTTTTAGCACCCGTTTGTTGTTAGATGCGATGGGTAATTTTTCCCCCATAGTTCAGCAAGCAAGACAAGGAAAAAAGCCTGATGGTGTTTGTTTAGTTGTAGGTAGTTGCGCTAAAGGATTTCCGCCCAATAATCAGGGGGATTTATTAGCATCATTCACGCCTTTACTCAATAATTGTCAATACTTTTGGGAAGCTTTTCCGGCGCGCGATGGGAGAACTACTTATTTATTTACCTACATGGACTTAAACGCGCAACATATTGGATTAGAGACATTGTTTGCCGAATATCTGCGTTTATTACCAGAGTATCAAAATGTAGAACTAAGTCAATTACAGTTGCAAAGGGCGCTATTTGGTTTTTTTCCCGCCTACCGTCAGCAATTATATTTCCCTTGGGGGCGAATTTTACCCATTGGCGATAGTAGCGGAAATCAATCACCATTAAGCTTTGGCGGTTTTGGCTCAATGGTACGTCATCTCAAACGTTTAACTTTAGGGATTAATGAAGCTTTAAATACAGAACAGTTATCAGCGCCAGCATTGAAGCAATTGCAACCTTATCAGTCTAATTTAAGCGTTACTTGGCTATTTCAAAAGGCAATGAGAGCAAGTATAGGTCAAAAACTTGACTCCAATCAAATTAATAGCTTACTTTCTGCCGTATTTGCTCAAATGCAACAACTAGGCGAACCAGTTTTAAAGCCATTTTTGCAAGATGTAGTGCAGTTTTCTGGCTTAACGCAAACTCTACTCAAAACTGCTCAAAATCATCCCTTCTTAATTGCTAAAGTAATTCCTCAAGTCGGTATATTTAGCTTAGTGGACTGGACTATTCACTATATCAGCTTGGGAATTTACACGGTTTTATTTAAGATAGGCGCAAGATTGCCAGGTTGGGTAAAATATTTACCCCCCGCACAGCAATATTACTGTCATCGCATTTTAGATCAATGGCAATATGGTTCGGGATACGATCTATTTTCTAACAATTTTTTTGATTAGCTAATAGACTCTCCACTCTCTGGCGGCTGCGAACTACTTTAGCTGGTATCCCAACAGCAACAGAATATGGGGGAATATCTTTAGTTACTACTGCTCCTGCGCCAATTACACTACCTTCACCAATAGTTACGCCATCTAATATTTTTACTCCGTAACCCAGCCAACAATTATCTTCAATGACTATACCCCGACAAGTCAATCCTTGTTGGCGAATCATCTCTATCGGGTCGGAAAAAATGTGATTGTTAGCAATAATGCCGCAATGGGCTGCAATTAAACAATACTTACCAATTTTGACATTGCCAGGGCCGCCAATACAGGTATAGGAGCCAATAAGTGTATGTTCGTCAATTTCAATACAGCAGTTATCGCCGGATGAACCAATAATTACTCCTTTGTCGATTTTAACTCTAGACCCAATCAAGACTTTACTATTGATGGCGCGGATGATTATGCTCGCACCACTAGCAATATAAGAGTCGCTACCAACTTCAATTTTATTAGCTCCAATTAATTCAGCGCCGTCTTGAATATAAACTGACCTTCCTATTTTTTTAAAGATTAGACGGTAAGCCAGATTGCGGATGAAGACTCCGCCAGCAATTAGCGGAATCCAATTTAGACAAGTAGTGATTAAAAGCTCTTTTGCACGTGTAAACTTAGCCGTGTCAATGAAGATCATGGTTTTATCGCTCTAATGCTTTATTTATAAAGTGCTGTTGCTCGATCTTGGCGTGTATAGGATCGACCCTTATTTTCAATAAAAGCGAAGTTGAGACTAATAGGTTTCAATTTGGTAAAAAGTCATCGCCCAAGTACGCCCGGTTAAGGCTTCGTGCATTAATGAGCTACTCAATCAAACGGTTTTGTTTAGCTGGCAACTAAGCAGACCATTGACATTTGCAAATAAATATGCACTTGCTTGAATCGGTCTGTAAAATCGATAGATTGATTTCTATTTAGTCACCGCAATACTAAAAATGTCTTTGATTTTAAGCGCAATATTTTCTAAATTGTTGTCTGCCCAAGCTATGGGGGACAATCTCCAACATTTGACATAATATTAAATTCCACCATCGGGGCAAATAAATAGGTGCTTCCCCGGCTGCGGTGGCGGTTTTCTTGTATCCAGTTTCTATGGTTATCTGCTGTAGTCACAATAGAAAAAGCTGGTCTGAAGACCGTTTAAGTTTACTTTCTTACCCTAATACTAACAATATATTTAGAGTGTTTTATAAAGTTAAGATAAAGCACTCCTGTAAAGACATAAAGAAACGATGAAGCTAAATATCGACGTTTCTCAATTCAAAAATCCAGAAAAGTTAAATTTTCCGGTATTTTTTTAAATTATTGGTTAAGAAGGTTTTTAAGTTAAAACAGTAACAATAGCTAATTAATGGCTTATTTTTAGCTATTAATCCAAAAAAAAGGGATTTGCAGCCAGAATCGCTAATTAATTTTTTTATTCTTTTTCCGTGTACCTGTGCTTCTGCGGCTGATTAACTTGCTTATTGTTTTATATTTGACACTCAATAGCTTTGTCCAATCTTTACCAAAAACACCATGCAGCAGAATATAAAAGCAAGGAATGATAAATAAAGTAAGCATTGTTGCGATCGCCATACCGCTAAAAACTACAATTCCTAATGGTTGCAAAAATTCTGTACCTTCACCAATTCCTAGCGCCAGAGGAAACAAACCCAAAATAGTAGTAATAGTAGTCATCATAATGGGGCGCAATCTTTGGGGTGCAGCTTGCAAAATTGCCGCCGTGCGTGCGTCTTGCTTGGAAAGGTTAATGCTACTACCTTGCTCTTCTAAAATTTGATTGGCTAGTTCTACCATCAAAATCGCCGCGTTTACGACTATACCCACCAGTAATACCGCACCAACTAAAACAGTTGCACCGATCGCAGTATTAGTAATATAAAGCCCAAACAACCCACCAGCTAAAGCCAGAGGTACTGTTAGCATAATTACTAATGGATCGATAAGCGAGTTGTATTGTACAGAAATAACCACAAAAATCAAGAAAGTAGCTAGTCCTCCCAATAGCTGCAAAGATTTTTGTAATTCTCTATTAGTCTCCGCCGCCGCACTAGGAACAATAGAAACACCTTCGGGTAATTTAATAGTGCTGACAACTTGCTGCACTTCCGCCAGCGCATCGCCTAAACTTGCTCCTTCGCTGAGATTTCCCGCCAGAATAAAAGCTTGTCTTTGATTAATTCTTTGAATTTCTCCCGGTGCTTGTCCGGTACTAATAGTGGCAATATCTGCAAGGCGAATTTGCTGATTATTTTGCACAAACAAAGGCAAACTTTCTAACTGGGAAGGTTGGTTAATAGATTCTCGCGCCAACTGGACGCGCACATCTACTAATCGATTTCCCCGTTGAATTTGTGTTGGTACAGAGCCTTCAATTGCTGTTTGTATCGTATCGCCAATAGCTTGCGCTGTTAGTCCTAAATCTGCTACTCGTTCCCAATCGGGACGAATTTGAATTTCTGGTTGGCGGGGGTCAGCATCGGGGCGAAATTGAGCGAGTTTTATGCCTTCTAATGCTTGAACTACTTGAGCGCCAGCTTCTCGTAACGTGCGATCGCTCTCACCTTGCAAGATTACATCAATTTCCGATCCTTGAGCGGGAGTATTCGTTAAAATTAGTCCTCGTACTTGACCTGGAGTAATATTTAACCTAGTTCCTACTAAGTTAAGTTTGGCAAATTCTGGCTTTAGTTTCTCTGCAAAAGCTTCGGTATCTTCCCCTGGTTTGAGCGTAATTGTACTACTACTGCGTAAAGGATTTTCTGTGGTACTGCTACCAAATAATGAGCCTCCTACTGTAGTAAACGCATACTCTGTTTCTGGTTGACGGCGGAGGATACCATCAACAATTTCCATTATTTGCTGACTTGTTGCTAACGGCGTACCAGGGGGAAATTGAGCGCGGAGGTTAACTTGTCCGGTACTAATGCGGGGGAGAATTTCTTGGGGAATTTGCCCAATCATCCACACCGTACCGCCACCTAAAATAATTACCGCCGTTGCAACTACAATTAGTCTATAGCGTACTACTCGCCCCAAAAATCTAGCGTATCCTTGGGTTGCGGCTTCAAAGCGATCGTTAAAAGTACGAATTAGCCAAAAATTGCCTACATTACTAGACCAAGGAATTGATAATAGCCGAGAAGCCAGCATCGGGACGATGGTAATAGCAACTAATAAACTTGCAGCAACGGCAAAACTAATAGTTAAAATAAGTTCGTTAAATAATAGGGAAATAAAGCCACCAATAAGTAAAAATGGCAGTACCGAAACTAAGTTGGCGCTAGTAGCTGCAACTAAGGCTGATTCTACTTCTTGAGCCGCTTCTTGAGCATTGGCGGTAGTTTCGCTAGGCGTTAGTGGGCGATCGCCTTTGCCTGAAGTTTTGTTAGTATTAACAGCAATATTTTCTAAAATTACGACAGATGTATCAATAGCTTGACCGATTCCTAAAGTCAAACCTGCCAGACTAAATACATTTAAAGTTAGTCCGAATAGACTCATTAAAATAATTGCCGCCAACGTACAAAGCGGAATTGCCAAAGTAATAATAAATGTTTGTCTCAGCGAACCCAAAAATAACAACACGGCGGCGGCGGCAAGTAATGCCCCAGTAACCGCAGAATTAGTAACGTCTGCTAAGGAATTACGAATAAACCGAGATTCGTCAGAAGTTGGCGTTAGTACCATATCGGCGGGAATCAAGCCGGATTGACGCAACTCCTCAATTCTTGCCTTCACCCCATCAACAATATTAATAGTGTTAGCGTCGGGTTGTTTTTGAATAGATAGTTTTACGGCGGGTTGACGGTTGAGAAAAACAGAGACTCTTTGATCTTCTGTGCCATCATTTACTTGGGCAAAATCTCTTAAATAAACTTGACGGCGGGGAGTTTCAGCATTAGCCGTCCCCACATCAAAAGATAAATTATTGATTTCTTCGGCGTTTTGAAACCGTCCCACTGTCCGAGTTAATGGCTCAGAATTATCTCCTTGAATGCGTCCGCCCGAAATATCTTGATTGCGCGCTCTCAACCCATCTAAAACATCAACTAAACCAACTCCCACAGATTGCAAGCGGTTGAGATCAACATTTACACCTACTTCTTCTTCCGCCGCTCCCGATACATCTACTGATGCAACTCCGGGGACAACGCTTAATTCGCGGGCTAATTCTTCATCTGCAAATACCCGCAAATCTTTACCTTGCAATGAGGTAGAAGTTAGCGCCAATTCGTAAACAGGCAACTGAGAAGGATCGAACTTAAATATTCTTGGTTCTTCTATCGTATCGGGAAGATTGCCTCTAGCACGGTTAAAAGCTGCCGTAGCATCGTTAAGGGCTTGGTCGATATCTCCCCCTGGTTGAAAAAATAAGTCTAAGCTAACTTGTCCTTCACGAGTGCGAGAAAATACTTGCTCAACATTTTCTGTTGCTGCTAATGCTTCCTCTAACGGTCTAGTAATTTCATCAATAGCAACTTCAGGAGAAATGCCTGGAGCATCAAGCCTGACACCAATCCGGGGATAAGTAATTGATGGCAGTAAATCGACTTGAATAGTTGTAAAAAAGAATATTCCCAGCACTACTACAGCAAGGGTCAGCATCAATGTACCAATATGCTGTTTGATTGCGATCGCACTAATACTAAATCCTGCGACTTTTCCGTTATCCTGCATTACTTACTGTCCTTTTGGTGCTGTCCTAGAAAGAATTGATATGTTTACAGTTTCGCCATTTTTTAACGGTTTGCTACTTCGAGAAACATACCTTTCGCCTACTTTTAGCCCCGATATAACTTCTACTTTGCCATCCGCGCGATCGCCCAATGTTACCGGACGAGCGACAACCTTGGCTTTACTTTCGGCTTCTTCAGTAACTACAAACACTGTCCCCGTCTTGCTTTCCTCTTGCTCCCCTCCCCCTTGTTGCTGTTGTCCAGCCAAAGCCGATTGCGGTACGACAACAGATTCTTGGTTGGAATTAATAAAACTTACTCGCGCCAGTAATCCACTACCAATACGACCATTGCTATTGGGAATCACTACTTCTATGGGTACTAAACGCGCTGTAACATCGGCGGCGGGGTAAATGCGAGTAACTTGTCCGTTTAAGGTTTCTTGGGGAAAAGCATCTAGTTTGACACTAATTGATTGCCCAATACTAATGTTTCCTAGCTCCTTATCGGAAACTTCCACCCGTACTTGGATGCGGCTAAAATCGGCAATTTGCAATACCTCGTTACCCGGCTGAATTAAATCCCCAGGTTCTTGCAGTCTTTGTAAAACTAACCCAGAAATGGGCGCTACTAACCGAGTATACGATCGCCTTTTTTGTTCTTGAGCTACTACCGCTTGTTGGGCTACTACCCTGCCTTGGGCGGCGGCTACAGCTTGTTGTTCTGTCGTTACTTGTTCCTGTGCGGCGCGGAGAGTTTGGGCGGCTGTCCGGGCGGCGGTTTGGCTCTGCTGGGCTGTTTGACTTGCGATCGCCCCTTCCCTAAGTAAACTTTGTTGTCTTTGCGAATCTGCTTGCGCTTGAGCTAATTCTAATCTGGCGCTTTCTACTTGGGCGCGAGCATTACTTACTTGACTATTACTTCTTGCTACTTCGCTTCTTAAGGCTGCAAGTTCCGCTTCTGCTGCGTTTAATTGCGTTCTTAAAATTGAGTCGTCTAATTGGGCGACAATTTGCCCTTGTTTTACAAAATCCCCCACGTCTACATTTAAACCTAACAATTGCCCTTCTACTTGACTTCGCAATGATACAGTTCTAATCGGCTCGGTACTACCGGTATAAGTAGGCGCAGAAGTTAATGCTTCTGTCCGAGAAATGCTTATATCTACTGCCGTTGGTCGATTTGCTTGTTGCGGTTGAGCGTCGGCGGCTTCTTTGGGCGTACAACTACTGCCAAGCATTGCTATACCTACTACTAAAGCACTTAATAAGTAGCGATAATCTTTTTTGTCTGCTGGTTTGGGCGCTTTAGCCATTTCAATCATTAACTCCGCTCCTATCAATGCAGTATCACCGCCCATCGGGAGGCAAATAATAGTTGTTCATTACCAGAACTTACAACTTTTGTAGGGATTTATTAAGTTATCTAAATATTTGGTATGCTTAATTTTAGCGCAAGTTGGAAAAGATGAAATCTATCAATTAAGCGAAGCATAACAAAGCAAAATTAGTTAGGTCTTGGTGTTTAATTGAGATCGCAAAGCGCTAAACAAAGCAGCAAGTAAAAGTTTTTAGGTGTTGGACTGCATCAAAAATTGCAGAAAGGGCAGTTAATTAGGAAACAAATGGCTAATATCAAGTTTATAAAAGAAGAAAAAGAAGCGATCGCAGCAGATGGGGCAAATCTGCGTATCAAAGCAATAGAGAATGGGATAGATATTTATACCCTTAGAGGTAAAATGATGAACTGCGGCGGCTATGGACAGTGCGGTACGTGCATTGTAGATATAGCCGAAGGACTAGAAAATTTATCGCCCAAGACAGACTTTGAAAATCGCAAGTTGAAGAAGAAGCCATCCACCTATAGGTTAGCTTGTCAAGCGTTAGTTAATGGGCCGGTGAGCGTCATCACTAAACCTAAATAAGCATTAAATAACTCTTTGGTAATCGATACGCCAACAGTTTTTTTACTACTGCTCTTGATAATTCCAAAGTAATCCCCCATCAACAAAGAATGTTGAACCAGTAATATAGTCAGCGTCGGAGGAAGCTAAGAACTGCGCGATCGCACTAACATCTTTGGGTTGTCCTAAGCGATTGAGGGGAATATTTTTTAGTAAAGCCCCTAAAGCAATTGGATCGTTTAATAGCTTACTATTCATTGGTGTTGCGATCGCTCCTGGTGCGATGTTATTAATCGTGATACCGTAAGGGCCTAATTCCACCGCCAAGTTGCGCGTCATCATCTTTAAGCCGCCTTTACTAGCACAGTAAGCCGTGAAGTTGGGAAAAGGTAACTCCTCGTGTACAGAACTAATATTAATAATTTTCCCGGTGCGCTTTGTTTGCATGAGATGCTGGACAAAAAACTGTGTAGCAAAAAA
This sequence comes from Synechocystis sp. PCC 7509, assembly GCF_000332075.2. Classification (NCBI taxonomy): domain Bacteria; kingdom Bacillati; phylum Cyanobacteriota; class Cyanophyceae; order Synechococcales; family Merismopediaceae; genus Synechocystis; species Synechocystis sp. PCC 7509. The sequence goes on from NZ_ALVU02000001.1 coordinate 2,456,713, forward strand.
GCAACCTTTCAAGTTGATATCTAGCACCTTGTCATAATCTGCTTCGGTAACTTCCCAAAAAGGAGCATTAGTTTCTATTGCGGCATTATTGACTAAAATATCTAACTGACCAAAATGTTTAATTGCTTGGTCAATTAGCTGACGAAGTTCGCTAACAACACTAATATCAGCTTTAATAATCAAGCCTTTACTTCCCGTTGCTTCTACTTGTTTTAAAGTTTCCTCGGCTTCTGTAATATCAGAACGATAGTTAATGACAACAATTGCTCCGGCGGCGGCTAAACTAATTGCAATGTCTTGACCAATTCCCTGACCGCTACCTGTTACCAAAGCAATTTTACCCTCTAGCTTCATCTAAAAACCCCTCTAGATTTATATTGGCGCAATCAAACCGTACAGATTTTAGACTATCCAAATAGTTAAAACCTCAACCAAAATAGAGATAAAGCCCTAAATATTTGCTCTAATTGAAATCTTTGTTTATCCTCTAGCTATGAAGTCAAGAGGATCAAAGAGAAGTTGAGCGAACGATCTTTAGCCATCGAAGAACAAGCTTGGGAAACGCTAGAAAAGTCAATTATTTATTACCATGAGAAACCTATTGGCACTATAGCCGCTCTCGATCCAGGTATTGACGCGGCAAACTACGATCAGTGTTTTATTCGAGATTTTGTTTCCGCCGCTCTGGTTTTTCTAATTAAAGGTAAAGCAGATATTGTACGGTTTTTTCTGGAAGAAACGCTAAAATTGCAGCCAAAAACAACGCAGTTGGATTGTTTAAAGCCCAGTCGTGGCTTAATGCCTGCTAGTTTTAAAATTGGCTTTGCTAACGGACAGGAGTATTTAAAAGCTGATTTTGGCGATCATGCGATCGGTCGGGTTGCGCCAGCCGATGCGGGTTTGTGGTGGATTATTTTGTTGCGGGCTTATACTATCTCTACTGAAAGTAAAGAGTTTGCGTCTCGTGGCGATTTTCAAGAAGGGATTAGATTAATTCTTGAACTATGCTTAGTTACTCGCTTTGATATGTATCCAATGGTGTTAGTTCCCGATGGTGCGAGTATGATTGACCGTCGTTTGGGACTTTACGGACACCCTTTAGATATTCAATCGTTATTTTATGCAGCTTTAAAAGCCAGCTTAGAATTGCTAACGCCAATTAAAGAAAATCAAGCAATTATTCAAGCTGTGCGTAACCGCTTAGATCCATTAGTTAAGCAACTGAGGGAAAATTACTGGTTAGATTCGGGGCGCTTGAATGTAATTTATCGCTTTCAAGTAGAGGAGTATGGCGAAGAAGCCCTCAATCAATTCAATATTTATTCTGACTCTATCCCTTTTTATCGGTTGGCGAAATGGCTGCCCGAAGCTGGGGGTTACTTAGCGGGGAATTTGGGGCCAAGTCAGTTAGATTGTCGGTTTTTTTCCTTGGGTAATTTGATGGCGATTGTTGCTTCTTTAACGGACGAACAACAATCCCATAAAATTTTAAATTTAATTGAATTGCGTTGGAGCGATTTAATTGGTGAAATGCCGATGAAACTTTGTTATCCAGCTTTAGAAGATGTGGAATGGCGAATTGTTACGGGAGCCGATCCTAAAAATCGTCCTTGGTCTTATCATAATGGCGGTAGTTGGCCAGTTTTATTATGGATGTTGACGGCGGCGGCGAAAAAAATGGATAGAGGCGAATTAGCCCATCATGCGATCGCTATTGCCGAAAGAAGATTAATTGAAGACAATTGGCCTGAATACTACGATGGCCCCGATGGTCGCTTGATTGGGAAAGAAGCCCGAAAGTATCAAACCTGGACAATTGCCGGGTACTTGTTGGCTAAAGAGTTGATTGCTAATCCTAGTCACCTAAAACTGATTGCTTTCGATGCTTAAGGTTGATAGACAGACGGCAGCGTTAAAATTATTAGGGACTATTACGCGCTGCTTTTTATGTCTCCTTCTGCCCATACTCCCGATAACAATACTATTCGTATTCGTGGCGCTAGACAGCATAACCTCAAAAACATCGATTTAGAATTACCGCGCGATCGCCTAATTGTTTTTACAGGGGTTTCAGGTTCCGGTAAATCTTCCCTAGCTTTTGATACGATCTTCGCTGAAGGTCAGCGCCGTTATGTAGAATCTCTTAGCGCCTACGCTCGGCAATTTTTGGGACAGCTAGATAAGCCGGATGTTGAAGCTATCGACGGCTTAAGTCCGGCTATTTCTATCGATCAAAAATCTACTTCCCACAATCCTCGCTCTACGGTAGGGACAGTTACCGAGATTTACGACTATTTGCGTTTGTTATTTGGACGCGCGGGAGAACCTCATTGTCCGATTTGCGATCGCTCTATTGCACCGCAAACCGTCGATCAAATGTGCGATCGCATTATGGACTTACCCGACGGTACACGCTTCCAAATCCTTGCGCCCGTCATTCGCGGTAAAAAGGGTACTCATCGCAAATTGCTTTCGAGTTTAGCTTCCGAAGGTTGGGTGAGAGTGAGGGTAAATAATGAGGTGCGCGAGCTATCTGACAACATCGATTTAGATAAAAATTATACCCACACTATCGAAATTGTTATTGACCGCTTAATTAAAAAACCTACTATTGCCGAGCGTCTAAGCGATTCTCTAACTACTTGTCTGCGTCTTGCTAGTGGAATTGCGGTTATTAACTTGATAAATGATACATCGGGTAAGACAGGTGGAGTCCAAGCTGATAGTAAGTATAACTCAACTAGCGAAAAAATAGCAAAGGAAAATGATGATTTAAACTCTACAAATACCCCTAATTCTTATCAACAAGAATTGATTTTTTCGGAAAACTTCGCCTGTCCAGTACATGGTGCAGTTATGGAAGAATTATCGCCGCGTTTATTTTCTTTTAATTCTCCTTACGGTGCTTGTCCAAACTGTCACGGATTGGGTAGCTTACAAAAGTTTGCCGCCGAGCTTGTAGTTCCAGATCCCCAAGCGCCGGTATATGCGGCGATTTCTCCTTGGTCAGAAAAAGACAACTCTTACTACTTATCACTGCTTTACAGTGTCGGACAAGCGCACGGGTTTGAGATTCAAGCTCTTTGGCACAAACTCACAGAGGAGCAACAGCAAATAATCTTATACGGTAGCGACAAACCCGTATGGATAGAAGATCGTAAAGATTACAGACGTTACGCGGGAGTGCTGCCTATTCTCCAGAAGCAGTACAAAGAAGCTTCAGAGTTGCAAAAGCAAAAGTTAGAGCAGTATTTAGTTAATCAGCCTTGCGAAGTCTGTTTAGGTAAAAGATTAAAACCCGAAGCGCTGGCGGTGAGGCTGGGACAGTATCGAATTACTGACTTAACAGGCGCATCGATTGGGGAGTGTCAGCAAAAGTTACTAAAAATGCAACTAAGAAGTCGCGCCTTACAAATTGCCGACTTGGTGCTAAGGGAAATCAAAGCAAGGCTGCAATTTCTCTTGGATGTAGGTTTAGACTACCTCACCCTAGATCGTCCCGCGATGACGCTCTCAGGAGGCGAAGCGCAACGAATTAGACTCGCAACGCAAATAGGTTCGGGATTAACGGGAGTATTGTATGTTTTGGACGAACCGAGTATTGGTTTGCATCAGCGAGACAACGGACGATTATTGCAAACGTTGACTAAATTAAGAGATTTGGGAAATACGCTAATTGTTGTCGAACATGACGAAGAAACAATTAGAGCCGCCGATTATTTAGTAGATATTGGCCCTGGTGCTGGTGTTCATGGCGGTTATATTATTTCAAAAGGTAATTTAGAAACCTTATTAAATGCCTCTGATTCTCTCACAGGTGCGTATTTATCAGGAAAACGCGCGATCGCAACTCCCACTCTTCGCCGCGAAGGAAATGGGCGTAACTTATCAATAAAAAATGCTTGTCGCAACAACCTACAAAACATTGATGTAGATATTCCTTTAGGCAAACTTGTCAGCGTTACCGGGGTTTCGGGTTCGGGAAAATCTACTTTAGTTAACGATTTACTGTACCCAGCATTGCAACATCAATTAACGCGCAAAGTGCCTTTACCTCAAGGATTAGATGAAGTTAAAGGACTAAATGCTGTAGATAAAGCGATCATTATTGACCAGTCACCAATCGGGCGTACTCCTCGTTCTAATCCAGCTACTTACACAGGAGTTTTTGATGTCATTCGTGAAGTATTTACCCAAACCATTGAAGCCAAAGCTAGAGGCTACAAAGCCGGACAATTTTCCTTTAATGTTAAAGGTGGACGTTGTGAAGCTTGCGGTGGACAAGGGGTAAATGTCATTGAAATGAATTTTTTACCAGACGTTTACGTGCAATGCGAAGTATGCAAAGGTGCGCGTTATAATCGCGAAACTCTGCAAGTTAAATTCAAAGATAAATCTATTGCTGATGTTTTAAATATGACCGCCGAAGAAAGTCTAGAATTTTTTACAAACATTCCTAGAGCCGTAAATAGATTACAGACATTAGTAGATGTAGGTTTAGGTTACGTGAGACTAGGACAACCAGCAACTACTTTATCTGGCGGCGAAGCGCAAAGAGTAAAATTGGCATCAGAATTATCCCGTCGAGCTACTGGAAAAACTCTTTATTTAATTGATGAACCAACTACAGGCTTATCTTTTTATGACGTACATAAATTACTAGATGTATTGCAACGTTTAGTAGATAAAGGTAACTCAATTTTGGTAATTGAACATAACTTAGATGTAATCCGTTGTTGCGATTGGGTAATAGATTTAGGACCTGAAGGCGGTAATAAAGGTGGCGAGTTAGTTGCTGTAGGTACACCAGAACAAGTCGCAGCTAATTCGCGCTCTTATACAGGGCAATATTTAAAACAAGTATTGCAACAACATTCAGCAAAATGAAAATTTTACCCAACTATCTCTCGCCATTAAATTATTTTGATCGGTAAAAGTTTAGGACTGGAGAAAATAATGTTAATGAAAATAGGTAAATGATATCAAAAATAATTATTTCACAAATATAGCAATCCAAAGCTCAATTCATAGACATTAAATCTGGGGGGCGGCATTTTTGGACAGAATCCTTTTGACCAAAAGATTCCTTCACAATCTATTGCGCCCTTACAAATATATTTGGCTCAATTGATAAACGCTATATATTCTTTGATGTTAATAAATCGCTAAACACGGAATTTTTATACTTTTTTGATATAGCTTTGAAATAAATAACTGCTTTATTTATTGTTGGTAAAACTTCCAAACTCTCTATCGTAGAATCAAACAATTTGGGATTTATTTTAAGTTCTGACAAAGTTTTAGCATTTACTTTGCCATATAACTCTTGAACTATTAATTCAACAATATTTTTGTGAGCATCTATAGAACTACCTTCCGCTTGCAATCTCTTCTTATCAACTCCCCATCTCAAAATATTTAATAGTTGTTGTGCAGAAATCCATGCAAAGCTAGAGCTAACTACAGCTTTGACAAACACTGCCAAATATTCTTTGATTTCGCCCTCTACTAAGTCTGATTTTACTAATAATTCTTGCAGCAATAACAAATGTCGATCTAGCGTACCGAGATTAAAAGGCGCAATTTCACTAATTAACATATCTTGAGAAGAATCTACCGTTGTAAAATTTTCTTCTAAAGCATTAATTAATAAATGAATTTCTGTAGGTTTTGACCAATCAAATTGACCTAAAAAGAAAGCTTCTTCGTATCCAGGAATTAAACCCTGAAAATAAATGGGGATCTGTTCACCAGATTGAATAATTTTATACAAAGCAATTTCCAAAGTTTCTGTAGGCCAACCTAGATTATGCACAGTCAAAAACTTCAATTTACCAGGCTGAGATAAAACAAGAGCATTGAGTAACAAATGTACGGCTTCACCAACATTTTGACCGACTATATAGCGTTCGGGGGCGTGTAAATTAATGATTTTACCTTGCTCAATTTTATTATCTACTTGCTGGCACACTGAGCTATTATCTAGCATATGAGTAAAGCGCACCATCGAATAAGTAGTATTACCCTGAAGTGCAGCTTGGGCAAATTGCCATTCAGCAATTTTTTTAGTTGCTGCATATACTTCACAAGTAAAGTATCTAGAAGCTTTACCCGTAGATGAAAAGACGCATTGTTGAACGTTGTAACTTTCGCATAAACGAATAATATTTTCAATGCCGAAAATGCTAGTAGTAACAGTTTCGTGAATCTTGATTTCCGCTAACCAAGGTAAACGTTGAGCAGCTAAATGGAATACAAAACTTGGTTGTTCAGCATCAAAGATAGATTTAAGAGTCTCATAATCTCGAACATCAGCCGCGTAAAAGGCATGAGGTATTTGTTTTTCGCTGGTAAAATTTATGGTTGAAGCATTTGTACCACGAATTTTATCTACAGAAATTATTCGTCTTACTCCTAACTGGGCAAGTTTTTTGATAAGTTGACTGCCAACACAACCCTCTCCACCAGTTACCAATACTACTTTGTCGTCAACTAATCTCCTAATTTCTGCTGTATATAAGTAAATCTGACGATTCCACACATCCCCAAAAGGATCTTCTGTTAGTTTGCCTACAGCTAGATAAGATTGAATTAAGTCTGTTGTTAGTGCCTGCAAATCGGCGATAACGGCGGGATTTTGAGGTTCTGGAGAACCTGGAGGCACTAATTGCTGGATATTTTTGACAATTTCCGCCTTACTAGCAATATTAGCAAGCGATCGCTCAATCTTCTGCTTCATTTAAGAAAAAAAAGTTTAGTATAAATTACCACTGCTTATATTTTCCTCGAAGGTAATGGCAGTCCTCAAATAAATTACTAAATATATGTCAAAAGTCCTAATATATATTTGCCGTAATAACTTTACCTTAACTTTATAAAAATGTAGAAAATAAAAAATTATTTGTCACGACATAAATTTGCATTATTGATTAACCTAGCTTAAGGTGTATCTGACACCGTTAAATTAAAGCGTTTTTTAAATATAATCTTATGTTCATTAATTTAATTGCCGACTATGGCAACGGCGATCCGGCTTTTGCAGAAGTAGTGCAACAACTTTCCATAGGCTTATCTAATACTCAAATTCATTGTCTTTCTGTACCGCCATTTAGTACCTTAGCTACAGGCTTTTGGATTGCTCAACTAGGGCTAAATCCGGGAGCAGAAAATCGCTTGATTTACCACAACTGCGCTCCTCGTCAAGATGACTCCGAACCGAGAATAGATAATGAAGGGGAAGGGCTTACTTATGCGCTTTTGCCAGGGGGAGTCAAAGTAGTAGGAGTAATTGCAGGTTATACCCTGTCATTTATTAAAGATTATGCTGAAGTTATCCACACAATAAAAGTGTCGCGTGGTGGTTCGCAATTTCGCTCCCGCGATGTTTTTCCCACCGCAGCTATAGCGATCGCCAAAGGAGACTTTAGCTTATTAGGCGACAAGTTAAACCCTAACCAAATACCAGACGCACCAAGCGATCGCATAGCTTGGATTGATGGCTACGGTAATATCAAAACTACCATCTCAAGCGATAGTCTCAATTTATTGCCCAATTCTAAAGTAGTAATTAGAGTCGGGGATGTAGTCAGCGATGCAGTTTATTCTGATGGTAGTTTTAAAGTCCCCGAAGGAACTTTAGCATTTTCTCCTGGTAGTTCCGGTTGGGAAAAAAAAGGTCAGCCTTTACGGTGGATGGAATTATTTTTGCGCGGCGGAAATGCTTGGGAACGTTTTGGCAAACCACGAATTAATCAAGTGGTGACGATCTTAAATTAAATTTATTGAAGAAGACAAGAGACAGGTAGAAAAACTGACTTTGTCCCCCTAATATTAATAGGATGGTCAATAAATCTATTTGGCTGGCTTTAGCAATTGGTAATTCCCGATTACACTGGGCTTGGTTCAAAGGCGAAGAACTTTTTTGTACTTGGGATACGGCTTACTTGGCAAATAACCATATACAGCAGTTAGCAAAATGTCGAACTTGGGAAGACTTACCGCTAAAACTAGCGTTACCCGAACAAATACTTAAAGCAGATTTTATTTATCCCATCCCTTTGTACTTGGTTTCGGTTGTACCTAACCAAACAGAACTTTGGCGAAATTACCCAAATTTACAGGTAATTACTTTAGATAATGTACCGCTTAAAAATAAATATTCTACCTTGGGTAGCGATCGCGCATTGGCTTTGTGGGGTGCAAAAGAAACTTGGGGAATGCCAGCATTAGTTATTGATGCTGGTACAGCACTTACTTTTACAGGCATCGATGCAGATTTTGCTTTAATCGGTGGGGCAATTTTACCCGGATTAAGCTTACAGTTTCAAGTTTTAGAGCAAAAAACTGCTAATTTATCCAGCGTCGAACTACCTCAACAATTACCCCCACACTTTGCCAGAAATACCACCCAAGCAATCCAAAGTGGCATAATTTATTCATTAATTGCTGGCATGGAAAACTTTATTAATTCATGGTGGGAAATGTATCCCCATAGCCAGGTAATATTGACTGGAGGCGATCGCCTAATTCTATTTAACTATCTTTATTGTCAATTTCCGCAGCTAGCCAAGAAAGTGAAGTGCGATCGCCATTTAATTTTTTGGGGTATGCAAGCTTATCGAAAAGCCCAAAATTTAAGCTAAAGTTGTCAAATTATCAAAATAATCTTGCAATTGTCGCCGATGATCGTGAGCTAGTTTACCATTGGGCAAAGAATCTAGCTTAAAAGCTTGAATATTTAACACTTCGTTTCGATCTCGAATTGCCATTACGCCTGTAACTTCCGCTTCCACAACAATACAAATTGAGTGCATTCTGGGATCGCGATCGGGTGCAGAGTATACTCCTACTAAGCGGCAAATTTTGACAACATCTAGTCCCGTTTCTTCGGCTAATTCGCGCTTTACTGCCGTTGCGACATCTTCACCCCAATCAACTATTCCCCCTGGAAGCCCCCACAAGCCATTATCGCGCCTTTGAATTAAGACAATCCGACCATCAGGTAGAATTGGAATAATACTCGTGCCAGTTATCGGGTGACGAATAATTAACCCCAATACCGTCCGAATAATTTGCCATATACGGCTCATAGTTTAAAACAATCCACTTTTATTTAAGCTACCCTAACAACGACGCAAAGATACAAGCAACAAAACAATTTCATCTACAGCTTGTCTAATTGTTGCCGCGTTTTGGTCAGATTGATTGACAATAATACTAAAAACAAGCGGCTCGTAGTTCGGCGCATTAATATATCCAGATAGAGCGATCGCCCCGCTTATTGTGCCTGTTTTGGCACTAACAACTCCTTGAGCCGGGGTATTTTTCAACCGATTAGTCATAGTACCACTTACCCCCGCTACAGGCAAGGAAGCCCGGTAAATAGCCGCATAGGGAGAAGATCCCATAGCGCTTAAAGTTTGAGAAATCGCTTCAGGGCTAACTAAATTATGCCGCGACAAGCCCGAACCATCAGCTAAAACGTAACCCGCCGGATTTACCCCCAACTGCGTCAGCGTCTGTTTGACGACTTCCAAACCTTTTGTAGCCGCCGTTGATTGAGGCAAATACACCTTAACGCCTAAACTCCGCAATAAAGCTTCCGCATACAAATTATTGCTATTAAGGTTTGTTTCTAATAACAATTGCGATAAAGGTACTGATTCTACCGCCGCTAATTCTGTAATAAAAACAGCTAAAGGCGGTGCAATAGATTTAGTAGGGACATTATATTTAATTTTCTCCGTAACCAATGCTTGACGCAAATGTTGTAAAAAGTTTGCCACAGGATCGATAACTGCTAAACCAAAAGATTCCGACGGCGCATCAATACTTAAATTACCGCTAATTTTGAGCGTAGAACCATTAAGAGCGCGGCTAACATTAACCGTCGTTGCTTCTCCCGGCTTAGTTGTCAACGATTTATTATCAATTTGCCATTGCTTGGCGGCGCTAGTAGAACCCCAAACAACGCCCAGAGGCTGACCTATTTTTTGCGGAAACAACTGTAAACTAACAGCATTTTGATTGACAATTAAGCTATTAATCGGTGCGCCGTAATCTGCTTGCACGTCTTCCCATTCCCAACTTGGGTCAACGATATCGTTACCTTGAAAATAATTATCATCAGCAATTAGTTGAATTACTTGATTGACTCCTTTTTGCTTCAACTGCTGGGCTAGTTGTTTGAGTTGCACATCTGTCAAACTTGGATCGCCGCGCCCAACAATTCGTAAAACCCCGTTACTTGTGCCGTAAATAGATGTACGGATGCGAAAATTTGCCCCTAATTTGTGCAAAGCCGCCGCCGTTAGTAATAGTTTGACATTAGAAGCAGGAATAAAATATTTTTGAGCATCGCGGCTGTAAATAGTTGTCGATGGAGATAAAGTTTGTACAACAATTCCCCAGCGTCCCCGGCTAAATTGCGGACGATTGGTAACTGTTTCTATAGCCTTACTCAGTTGGGCGGGACAAATAGCCCGATTAGCTTCTCCATTGATTCTTGGCTGCGGGTCTGTTTGTGCTACTGCTTGCCTAATATTGAATTGAGCAGAGAACAAAATTATGATTAATCCAGTTCTTTTAATAATCGTAGTTAGCATGAAAAATTAGTAATGTTTTTGGTGGCTTTGAAACAGGGTCTAAAAGTGCCGCCCAGGGGCAACGGAGCGTAAAGTTGAAGGGTGTTAAATTAGCGCTTGAACAAATTACAAAATTCCTCAGCGCCATGCTTACCCAGAAATTCCCCTGCGTGTAGAGTCGTAGCAAAATATTGAATCGCGTCAATAGTTTAAAGCTTTAGTTAAGCAATTTTTTAACTAAAATAACAATTATAGCGATCGCCCAAACCCTAATTAGTTTCTTGTTTAGCAGTCAACTAGCGCACACTAGCTAATCTAAGTTTTACTCAAATAATTGCAGTGCGATCGCCCTCTATAGCAATATCAAAACACTATCAGCTTATTAATTAGTTTTCCAGTAAATCCGGGCGACATCGGCGGGTTTTTTGTAGTTGCTGTTCGTAACGCCACTTAGAAATCGCCCCGTGATTTCCCGATCGCAAAACTTCCGGCACTTTCCAGCCGCGAAAATCCGCCGGGCGAGTATATTGCGGATAATCCAACAATCCCGCCTCAAAACTTTCCGCGCTTAAAGATTCAACTTTGCCTACAGTCCCCGGTAGCAAGCGCACTACGCCATTAATTAGCGCTAGTGCCGGAATTTCTCCCGCCGTCAGCACAAAATCCCCCAAAGACACCTCACGAGTCACTAAATGCAATACTCTTTCGTCTACTCCTTCATAGTGACCGCAAATAATTACTAATTGATCGTAATTCGTTGCAAATTCTTTAAGTAAAGGCTGATTTAAAGTTTGTCCTTGGGGTGTCATCAACAGAATTTCTCGGCGAGGTAAAACAGGTAACGACTCCACCGCCGCAAAAATTGGTTCGGGCTTTAACAACATTCCCACACCGCCGCCATAAGGCTCATCATCAACTTTACGATGTTTGTCCGTCGTAAAATCGCGGGGATTGACTAGATGCACTTGGGCGATCTGTTTTTCTAAGGCTTTACCCAAAAGCCCTGAACTTAGGGTAGAAGTAAAAAAGTCAGGAAACAAGCTAATAATATCAAATCGCACTGTTTTGTAGGAGAAAGGGAAGGATGATAAAGAGAAGATCGATCGACTCTTTGCAAAAGTTATTTTAATTGATTAAATTATGTTTAAATATTGTGACATCTTGCGAATTATTTATGCTCCAGTGTTAATCATTCAAGAGATATTGAGCAAGCCTCAGCCAAAAAGCTCGTAAGTGCCAGTTTTGTCGTGCTTAGGGGGATATTTTGAGGTAAAGTTAGCTCCCATTATGTCAAGCAAACTACCCTAATCAAAAATACTGGAGTGTTACATTCTGCTGAGGCTACTGAAAAAAATTATGCTACAACTAGAAGCTCAACTACTAGAAATGATGACACCCCAAGCAACGAAAACCGCAGTTATGGTTATTGGTGGGGCAGAAGATAAAGTTCACGGTAAAGAAATTCTCCAGACTTTTTTTTGTCGCTCCGGCTCGTCGGAAGCTCACATTGCAATTATTCCCTCTGCTTCCCGCGAACCAGGTATTATCGGCGAACGATATACAAGCATTTTTGCAGAGATGGGCGCAAAACAAATTGATGTTCTCGATATCAGAGAACGAGAACAATGCGACGACGAGGCAATTCAAGCTTGCTTAGAAGCTTGTACGGGAGTATTTATTACTGGTGGCGATCAATTGCGATTGTGTGGAGTATTAGCCGATACTCCCGTAATGGAGATTATTAGACGAAGGGTACAAAAATCGCAAATAACCCTAGCCGGGACAAGCGCTGGAGCCGCTATTATGGGTCATCATATGATTGCTGGTGGCGGTAGCGGTGAGTCTCCCAACCGATCGCTGGTAGATTTGGCTACGGGACTAGGAATTTTACCGGAGGTGATTGTAGACCAGCACTTTCAAAACCGCAACCGTATGGCAAGATTAATTAGCGCGATCGCCACTCACCCCGATCGCTTGGGCCTTGGGATTGATGAAGATACTTGTGCCATGGTAGAAAGTGATGGTTGGCTGCAAGTTATGGGTAAAGGTACGGTGACAATTGTTGATCCTGGTATAAAATATTACACAAATCAACCTAAAGTTGGTGCTACCGATCCCCTGAGCCTGCACAACTTAAAGCTACACGTCCTTAGTCATGGCGATCGCTATCATCTCAACCATCGTACAGTTTTAGCCCCGGTGCATCAAATTCCTACCCAACTACCGTAAACTAGGCATTAATAGCCAGAAAATCATCAGTTTTTTTCTGCTTACAGTTAGTTGACAAACCGAAGCATAAATGCTGACATGAAAACTGTTATCCACGAACAGTTAATTAGTCAAAACCAAGTGGAAACTATTTAATTGGTGGCGAATAAACAAACGCATATAGACATGAGAATATTAAAAATCCAGACGTTACGCGGGCCCAACTATTGGAGCATTCGACGACACAAACTCATAGTCATGCGGCTCGATTTAGCAGAACTTGCACAATCGCCCTCTAATGAAATTCCTGGCTTCTATGACGGGCTAGTAGTGGCGTTGCCAAGTTTAGAAGAACATTTTTGTTCTCCAGGCTGCCGGGGTGGTTTTTTTAGTCGAGTGCAAGAAGGGACGATGATGGGACATATCATCGAACACGTAGCTTTAGAACTGCAAGAATTAGCAGGAATGCAAGCAGGTTTTGGTCGCACCCGCGAAACCTCAAGCGAAGGCATATATCAAGTAGTATTTGAGTATCAAGACGAACAATCTGGGCGCTACGCAGCTAGAGCCGCCGTGCGTTTGTGTCAAAGTATTGTGGAAACAGGTAGTTATCCCAAACAAGACCTAGAGCAAGATTTGCAAGACTTGAGAGAATTGGCTCAAGATGCCTCTCTAGGCCCAAGCACAGAATCGATTGTTAAAGAAGCCCAACTAAAGGGTATTCCCTGGATGGCTCTCGACACTCGCTTTTTGATTCAATTAGGGTACGGAGTTCATCAAAAGCGATTGCAAGCAACAATGAGCGATCGCACAGGCATATTAGGGGTAGAACTTGCTTGTGACAAAGAAGGCACTAAGCGTATATTAGCCAGTGCCGGCGTACCAGTCCCCAGAGGGACAGTAATTAATTACCTAGACGATTTAGCTCAAGCCATCGAAGATGTGGGCGGTTATCCCATTGTGATTAAGCCTCTTGATGGCAATCATGGCAGAGGGATTACTATTGATATTCGTGCTTGGGAAGAAGCAGAAAGCGCTTATGATGCTGCTAAAGAAGTTTCCAAATCGGTAATTGTCGAACGTTATTATGTTGGGCGTGATCACCGAGTGCTAGTGGTCGATAGTAAAGTCGTAGCAGTGGCCGAGCGCGTACCTGCCCATGTAATCGGCGACGGCGAAAATACGGTAGCTAGACTAATTGAAATTATTAACCAAGATCCCCATCGCGGTGAGGGACACGAAAATATCTTAACGCGCATTGAAGTAGATCGGACAAGCGAGGCGCTACTAGAAAGACAAGGCTACGAGCTAACCTCTGTGCTACCTAAAGGTGAAATATGTTACTTACGGGCAACAGCAAATCTAAGTACCGGAGGTGTTGCGGTAGATCGTACTGATGATATTCATCCCGAAAATGTCTGGCTGGCGCAACGAGTAGCAAAAATTATCGGTTTAGATATTGCTGGGATTGATATTGTGACCACCGATATTAGCAAACCATTACGCGATGTAAATGGCGTAATTGTGGAAGTAAATGCTGCCCCAGGCTTCAGGATGCACGTAGCCCCTAGTCAAGGTATACCCCGTAATGTAGCCGGAGCGGTGCTAGATATGCTGTTTCCCCCCGGAAAACCTAGCCGCGTGCCAATTTTGGCTGTTACCGGAACAAACGGCAAAACTACGACTACTAGGTTGCTGGCGCATATTATGAAGCAAACCGGGCAGACAGTAGGTTTTACAACTACCGACGGTACGTATATCGGTGATTATTTGGTGGAGCCAGGCGATAATACAGGGCCCCAAAGCGCCCAGCTAATTTTGCAAGATCCCACCGTCGAAATCGCTGTATTAGAGTCAGCACGAGGGGGAATTCTTCGCTCTGGATTAGCTTTTGATGCCGCCGATGTGGGGATAGTGCTAAACGTAGCGGCGGATCATTTGGGAATCGGTGACATTGACACTGTAAACCAAATGGCGCATCTAAAAAGTGTAGTAGCGGAAGCTGTAACCCCCAATGGTTATGCGGTATTAAATGCTGATGATGAATTAGTGGCCCAAATGCGATCGCGCGTTAATTCTGAGCTTGCCTACTTCACCATGCACTTAAATAATCCATTGGTGCAACAGCACATTGGGCAAGGCGGTTTGGCGGCGGTATACGAAAATGGCTACTTGTCGATATTAAAAGGCGATTGGACGCTGCGAATTGAGCAAGCGGTGAACGTACCCTTAACGATGGAAGGACGAGCGCCCTTTATGATTGCTAATGCTTTAGCCGCTAGTGTGGCAGCTTTTGCTCAAGGAGTAACTATTGAGCAAATCCGCGCGGGTTTAACTACCTTCCGCGCTTCGGTAAGCCAAACCCCCGGTAGAATGAATATGTTTGATTTAGGTGGCTACCACGCCCTGATAGACTACGCTCACAATGCCCACAGCTACGAAGCCTTGGGCGGCTTTGTTCGTAATTGGCCGGGGGAAAGAGTAGGAGTCATTGGCGGGCCAGGCGATCGCCGCGATGAAGATTTTGTGACTTTAGGCAAACTATCGGCACAAATATTCGATCGCATCATCATTAAAGAAGATGATGACAGGCGGGGACGGGAACAGGGATCGGCGGCCCAATTGATTGCTAAAGGGATTGTGCAAGTTAAACCAGATTGTAATTACGAAGTGGTTTTAAATGAAACTGAGGCAATTAATAAAGCTCTAGATGAAGCTCCGAGCGGTGGTTTGGTGGTATTTCTACCCGAAAGCGTCAACCGCGCAATTAGCTTGATTGAAGCGCGTCGCCCGGCGGTGCAAAATGGGCAAACCAACGGAGCGGCGGTTGAGTCTAGCAGTGTTAAGTCATCTGTTGCCAATATTGTCTAATAAGTTCTGGTTTTGGTAGACGATCCCCCTAATCAGCCTTAAAAAGGAGGATTAGGGGAATCTCCGATCAAGGGCAAGTTGCTAACTATTTTTTAAAAAAGCTTTATGCACGGAAACCACCCCCAGACTTTTTACTATTCCTTGTCTTCCTCATCTCTAGAATCGTTGCCTTTGAGTTCTTCTTTAAAACCGCGCAAAGTTTTGCCTAACGAGCTACCTAGTTCGGGAATTTTTTTAGTACCAAAAATAAAAACTGCCACTATACCAATTACACCTACTTCCAGCCATCCTAAACCGAACATATTAAGTCTCCTGTAAAGTCCTCTGATATCTTCTAGGCTACTTTACTCGGAATCAATTTATAATCCCAACAGATTGAGTGTTACCCTAAATACTGAAAAACAGCGCTATTTGAAAGAGATTTTAGAGTTTTTGCTTCTCTTTCAAAGAATTTGAGATCCTCCTACTCAAAATCGCTGCTAAAAAATACTAACTTTACTACTAATTCTAAACTGCGCAAATCTCGACACAGTAAGGTTTTTCGCCCAGCCTTTTTAGCTATTTGCCGCTCTACCTGATAAAAATCACCTAATATTTGAGTAGTCATTGCCTATGTCTGGGACTTATACCTCTTTTATAACTTTGGTTCTAATTACAAGCAAACGGATACTTTATTTTTAAATAATATGCCTAGCCAAATATGGCCCTACATTACTTCTGGGATTCCTGATGAGTTATTTGAGCGTTTACCAGGAATCCCCCTCACAAAGCGCGAAACTCGACTATTACTAATTGCTCAATTGCGACTGCAAGCCGATTCTGTATTGTGGGATATTGGCGCAGGTACAGGAACGATCCCCGTAGAAGTTGGGTTGTTATGTCCCCAAGGTCAGATTATTGCTATAGAACGAGATGAAGAAGTCGCAAACCTAATTCGGCGCAATTGCGAAGTCTTTGAAGTCAAAAATGTTGAAGTTGTTGTTTCTAGCGCTCCAGAGTGCTTGTCACAATTAAAAAAGCCCCCAGGACGAGTTTGCATTGAAGGCGGTCGTCCAGTTAAAGATATTTTAAAAGCTGTATGGGAGTATTTGCCAGTCCAGGGGCGCGTTGTAGCTACTGCTAGTAGCTTAGAAACTTTGTACGCGGTGTCTCAAACTTTGGCAGAACTCCAAGCCCGTAATATAGAAGTAGTGCAATCGGCGGTCAACCGTTTAGAGACGCGGGGGACACAACAAACCTTTGCGGGGGTAAATCCGATTTTTATTCTGAGCGGCGAGAAGCTAGACTAAAGCGAATATGAAAGAAAAAGCTAGATGTATAGTTTTCAGTTTTAAATAAAAAATAAAATTGAGCTATACAACGATCGAAGTAACCATTAGTTACAGCTTTTAAGCTTGAAGTTTTGCCTTTTTTGTCTAGTGCTTATGTCTTGGTCACGACTGATTAGTGGAATTATTGCGATCGCTCTAGCTTTAAGCGCTACTCTCCTTGGTGGGTGGTATTTTACCTTAATGTTTTGCGCGATCGTTTATTTAGGTCAATTAGAATACTTCGATCTAGTACGCGCTACAGGTATTGCTCCCGCCGCCAAAACTACTTTAGTTGTTAGTCAATTACTACTGATTGTCGCTACATTATCTCCCAACTTAGCTGATGTTGTCATGCCTGTAGCCGGGACATTTATTTGTTTTTACCTGCTATTTCAACCCAAACTTGCCACGATTGCCGATATTTCTACTTCAATTTTGGGGCTATTTTATGGCGGCTATTTACCTAGCTATTGGGTAAGAATGCGTAGTCTAGATGCGGTAAGTAATTTACCCTTGGGTGGTTACTGGGCGGAAAACTGGACAAACTTACAAGCATTACCTCAAGGCTTCAAGGTAACTCTACTTACTTTTTTGTGCATTTGGGCGGCAGATATTGGCGCTTACTTCATCGGCAAATTTTTCGGCAAAACCCGGCTTTCCGATATTAGCCCCAAAAAAACCGTTGAAGGTGCGGTTTTTGGCGTGTTTGGCAGCGTAGTTGTCGCCATAACTGGAGCATGGTATTTAGATTGGTCAAGTTGGCAATGGACGGGTTTAGCCTTGGGGTTGATTATTGGGATTGCAAGTTTACTCGGCGATTTAACCGAATCAATGATGAAGCGCGATGCTGGGGTCAAAGATTCTGGGCAGCTAATCCCCGGTCATGGCGGTATACTAGACCGTGCCGATAGCTATGTTTTTACCGCCCCTTTGGTTTACTATTTTGTGACATTGCTATTACCTTTATTGCCAACTTAAGGCAAAACATTAATTTTGCCCCTACAGATAATTTTACCGGAATGCAAAGTTAGCTCCCCTAGTTCCACGTCTGCGCCTAAGTCAATTTTGAAACTATCAAGGTTGTTGGCTAAACTTACTCCTTGGATTTGGATTATTGGCTGCATAATCTCTAATTCTTGACTTGTAGATAATTTTAAACCCGCTTGGAGGATAATCTGTTGGCGATCGCCGATAGTTGCATTTAAGCTAATGCCACCATCGTTAACTATAACTTTGTCCCACTGCACGGGTTTATCGGCAACCATAGGAGCTAGTTGTAATAATAACTCTGTTAAAGCATTAGCTAATAAGGGCGATCGCAAAGAAGCATTAATATCCGCCTGATGCAGTTGCAACTTGCCCATTACAGGTACTTTTTCTAATAGCTTCAACGGTTGACCTTTAATAACTTGACCTAAATTAATCGCGATACCTGAAGCACATAGGTGAATTTCTGCTACGTGCAGCCCTTGATAAACTGCATTAATCGCTACTATAGAAACGGACGGGATATTTCCCGTCAGGATTTGGCGACTTTTTCCTTCTATCTGTACCTTGAGATTATCTACTTGCTGAACTTGGGATCTTAGCCACAACTCAATTGCTGGCGAGAGAATTTTGCCAATCAGTCGGCTGTTTTTTTTTGCAGGAGAATTATCAGTAATCAAAGTGTTCAAGTCTAAAAAAGAAGGGTAGAATCCCTGTGTACCCTCTGTCAATATATAGCTAACTTAGTATGGAGGAAAGGTTACAAAAAATTCTCTCCCAATGGGGGATCGCGTCTCGTCGTCAAGCAGAGGCTTTAATTGTCGCGGGGAGAGTGCGCTGCAATGGCGAAGTCGTAAGCCTGGGGGCAAAAGCCGATCTCGAAATAGATAAGATTTGTGTAGATGGTAAACTCCTTCAACCCCTATTTCGCCCCCAACTAATTTATTTGTTACTCAACAAACCCAAGGGAGTAGTTTCTACCTGCAACGATCCCCAAGGACGTAAAACAGTTATCGACTTGCTGCCAAAAAACTTACAAATAGGTACGGGAATTCACCCAGTAGGGCGTTTAGATACCGATTCCACCGGAGCATTGATCCTGACTAATGACGGCGAACTCACAAATAAGCTCACTCATCCCCGCCACAGTATTCCTAAAACTTATCAAGTTTGGGTAAAAGGTCATCCGCCCGAAACCGTGCTACAACAATGGCGACAGGGCATTATTTTAGCAGGGAGAAAAACACGTAACTGCTCATTGCGCATCATTGCAAACGAGCAAAATTCTGTCCAAACCACTTGTTTAGAAATTATTTTAAAAGAAGGGAGAAATCGACAGATTCGGCGCATAGCCGAGCTTTTAGGATACCCAGTAATTTCTTTGCATCGTACCGCCATTGGGACGATTGGATTGCAACCGTCAATAGAGGTGGAGTCTGTCGGAGGGAATCCTCCCAAGGGCTTGCTTCACGCGCTGTTACCTAAAGGTTGCTATCGTTACCTTAAAGATTCAGAAATTTACTTTTTGCAAAAGGGCGAAAAGTTGGGAGAAGTGAAAAACCTTCCCCAGCAAATTGTGAGCATTGCATCGGTTGAGGAGCCAGATGCTTTTTAGGAGTTGATCAAAATGAAGTGGTGTGGGAAAAGAAACAGTGAGTCGATACGTCGTCCAATTGCCGAACAACAAGCCGAATTACTCCGGCACATAGGGGATAAACTACGCCAAAAACGTCTGGAACAATCTTTATCGCTCGAAAAAGCCGCAGCAAAAACCTTAATTCGCCAACATTTATTGGTAGCAATTGAAAAAGGTTTATTAGAGGAATTACCAGAGCCAGTATATATTCAAAAGTTTATCAGACAATATGCTGAAGTCCTAGGTTTAGATGCAGAGCAATTAGCTAATAGCTTTCCGACCGACAAGCACGATCGCCCAGCGAATAACAATCAGCCTGCTTGGAGTTTAATATTACCTGTAGTACAGTTGCGTCCAATTCATTTGTATGTACTGTATATAGTTGCGATCGCTCTAGCTGTAAGTATGCTATCGCGATCGTTAAGCCGTAATCAGTTGCAAACTAATAGTCCGTTGCCTGAGTTGCCGATTGTTGCCAATAGTCCAAAACCTGTAGCACCCACAGACTCGAACAAAGTAGAGTCGGTTAGCGCTACTCCTAAAATTAACAACCAAATCCAAATTGGCGTGACGTTAAAAGCGTCGTCATGGATTCGAGTAGTAGCCGATGGTAAAATCGCCTTTCAAGGGCTTTTACCATCGGGAACTCAGCGCACTTGGGTAGCCAAAGATAATTTAACGGTATTAGCGGGTAATGCTGGCGGCGTATTGCTAACAATCAATCAAAAAGAGTCTAAGCAAATGGGCAATTTAGGCGAAGTTCAAGAGCTAACCTTTGCTGCACCAAGGCTTTAAGGAGTGGGGAGACAAATTGTCTCCCTAATTTAATGTTACTCTCCGGCAACCATTGGCGATCGCCCATATAACTGAACTAAAGTTTTTAGAGCGTCGCTCAAATCCTCTGTCAAATCATCGTATTGATAGCGCCATTGCCAATTGCCATCGCCAAAGCTAGGTACATTCATTCGCGCCTCAGTACCTAAACCGAGCAAATCTTGCATGGGAATAATTGCTTGATTGCTTACGGAACTTAAAGCTAACCGAATCAAATCCCAGTGGATGCCATCAGGACTAATACAACCTAAATAGCGCTCTACTACTGCTTTTTCATGGTCTGACAGTTCGTTAAACCAACCTACCGTTGTATTGTTGTCGTGAGTGCCAGTATAAACAACACAATTGCGCTGGTAGTTGAAAGGCAAATAAGGATTACCAGGATCGGAACCAAAAGCAAATTGCAAAATTTTCATCCCTGGAAACTCAAATTCATCGCGCAAAGCATCGACTTCGGGCGTAATTACTCCCAAATCTTCCGCCATCACAGGCAACTTACCGAGCTTGTCGTTTAATACTTTAAATAACGCCGATCCGGGGGCTTCAACCCACTTACCATTTATTGCTGTAGTTTCACCCTGCGGTACTGCCCAGTAAGCCTCAAAGCCCCTAAAATGGTCAATTCTGATGATATCTACATAGTCAAGCATTGCTTGAAATCGCTGTACCCACCATTTAAAATTTGAGGCTTGCAATTGCTCCCAGTTGTAGACCGGATTGCCCCACAATTGCCCAGTTTCGCTAAAATAATCTGGTGGAACTCCTGCCATTTGAGCGGCATTGCCATTTTCATCTAAGCAAAAATTTTCGGGATTCCCCCAAACATCGGCGCTATCGTGAGCTACATAAATGGGAATATCGCCGACAATTTCAATTCCGCGCATATTGGCGTATTGCTTCAATGTTGACCATTGACGGAAAAACTCAAATTGAGTGTATTTGTAATAAAAAATTTTGTCCGCCAGTTTGCTGCGCCATTGTTCCAAGGCTTCGGGTTGTTTTTTAGCTAATTCTGACTCCCAAGTATGCCATCCGGCGTTTTGTTTAGCTTCTCTAATTGCCATAAATAAAGCATAGTCATCCAGCCAGTAAGCTTTAGTTTCGCAAAAGCCGGAAAACTCTTTTTGCTTTACGGGAGCGGCTTTAGTTTTAAAATTCTCGCAGGCTTTTTTCAACAACGGCATTTTGATGTTGATTACCTGCTCAAAATCAACTTTTTGGCTGGGAAAATCAGGCAAATTAGCAAAATCTTCCTCTGCAAGTAATTCTTGTTCTAGCAAGGCTTCGGGACTAATTAGTAAAGGGTTTCCCGCCATCGCCGAATAAGACATATAGGGAGAATTGCCGTACCCTGTGGGCCCTACAGGTAATACTTGCCAGTATTGCTGGTTGCTTTTTGCCAAAAAATCGATAAACTTGTAAGCTTCTAAACCCAAATCGCCAATCCCAAAGCGACCGGGAAAAGAAGTCGGATGAAGCAAAATACCACTGGATCTAGGAAAAGGCATAACTAAAATTGCGCTCTTAAAGCGATCGCCAAAAATTTATCATGGTACAAACCACTTGGAAACTATCTTAAGACGTGGCGATCGCCCGGTTAATATAAATAACCTTAATCCCGTTCCCAAAAATATTGAATAATAGTAAAAATTCTCTTTTCCTAATGACTTACCGCAATCCCGCTCCTACGGTTGACATTATTATTGAACTTGGCGATCGCCCCCATCGACCAATTATCCTTATAGAACGTCACAACGAGCCTTTAGGGTGGGCAATTCCTGGAGGTTTTATCGATTATGGGGAAAGCGCTGAAGTTGCAGCGAGGCGCGAAGCCTTAGAAGAAATTGGCTTAGAAATCGAATTAATCGAACAATTTCAGGTATATTCCGACCCTAAACGCGATCCCCGCTCTCATACAATGAGCGTAGTATTTTTAGCAACAGCTACAGGAGATCCCCAAGCGGGAGATGATGCTAAAAGTTATGGAATCTTTGAATCGTGGCGAATTCCTGCTAACTTATGCTTTGACCACGATCGCATTTTAAAGGATTATTGGCGTTACAGACATTACGGTATCCGTCCCCGTTTATCTTAGAAATTTATGAACAAACAAGTTATCAACACAGACCTTGCTCCCGCACCAGTAGGCCCTTACAATCAAGCAATCTCTGCAAGCGGACAAATGCTATTTGTTTCCGGGCAAATTCCCCTCAATCCCAGTAACGGCGAACTTGTCGGCGATGGTGATATAACGGCGCAAACTCAGCAAGTGCTAACAAATCTTAAAGCTATACTTACCGCCGCCGGATTAACCTGCGAAAATGTGGTAAAGACTACAGTGTTTTTGGCAGATATGAATGATTTTGCCACAATGAACACTGTTTACAGTCAATACTTTACTGAAGCTACCGCTCCCGCTCGTGCTTGCGTGCAAGTTTCTCGTTTACCCAAAGATGTATTGGTAGAAATTGATTGTATTGCGGTAAGTTAATGGCTGAGAAACTTCAAGCTTCCGGCGATATTAGCTTAATTGCTACCGATATGGATGGGACTTTAACCCAAGGAGGAAAATTTACCCCAGCTTTACTTCAAGCTTTTGCAGATTTAACAGCCGTAAATATTAAAATTATAGTTACAACGGGGCGCTCGGCGGGTTGGGTAAGCGGACTTGCGGCTTATTTACCTATAGATGGTGCGATCGCCGAAAATGGCGGTTTGTACTACCATAATGGGGAGCAATTACCTGTACTCCTAAGCTCCATAACTGATTTAACTAGCCATAGACAGCAGTTAAAGGGGATTTTTCAAAAACTCCAATTAGAATTTCCTTCTATCCAAGAATCGGCGGATAATCGTTTTCGTTTAACGGATTGGACTTTTGATGTAAAACCTTTGCGGGTAGAAGAATTACAACAATTAGGACAATTATGTATTCAATTGGGTTGGGGTTTTACTTACAGCAACGTGCAGTGCCATATTAAACCCCTCAGCCAAGATAAAGCCGCCGGATTAATTCAAGTTTTGCGCGATTATTTTCCGCAATTTAGCTTAGAACAAGTTGTGACCGTCGGCGATAGTCCCAATGATGAAAGCTTATTTAATCCCAGCTATTTCAAGCATTCTGTTGGTGTTGCGAACGTGCGAGACTATGCAAACCAAATGCAGCATCAGCCTACCTACATTACAAACGCCGCCGAAGGGGAGGGATTTTGCGAATTAGTTGCTTATTTAGTCAAAAATAAACTTACATATCTAAACCAATAATTGCAATATCTGGTGAATGCTCTACAGTAAATTGATAAGATAATTCTTGCTGAGATTGTGCTGGTAGTGCGATCGCCCATTCTAATACACCCATTTCCCCTAATTGAATCTGCGGATTGCTACGGTTGAGACGTACTTTAATTTGTTCGTTGCGGCTAACTGGTAATTGCTCAGTTATTTTTAGATTTGCAGCTCGTTCCAATAAATTTGTAACTTTTAGCCTGTAAGCATAAGTAATCCGCCGTTGGCTACCTAACAACTTTTTGTCTACCTGGCGTTCCACTAAATCTCGTTCTATTTTTAGCTAATTCACCGGAATCCCCTCGCTGTCTCTTAGCAGCGTCGGGATGGATAGGTGGTTAAATGTAATAGCTCGATGCTATTACATTTAACACTTCATTGAGTCCTGCTGTTGTACATATTGCTTTAACTGCTCTACCGTTACTCCGCCGCAAGAAGCAATAAAGTAAGCAGAATGCCAAAAGACAGATTGCAAGTATTCTTTGGCTACAACATCCGCAAACTCCTTACGAATATATAGACTACTTACAGTTTTGAGATTATTTACAAACTTGGACAATTGCATTTGTGGGTAGTAGCCAAATAACAAATGCACGTGGTCTTGTTCGCCGTTAAACTCCACTACTTCACAACCCCACTTTTGGCAAAGCTGCTCAAATATCTCGCCCAAGCGGGTAAGCATTGCCGCGTTAATTACTTTACGTCGATATTTTGTTGTAAGCACTAGATGCGCTTTAAGGTCTGAAACTGCCCTAGAGTGTGATTTATATGCCATTTACATTTTAAGCACCAGTCGATAAGATTATGACATGAATATATCGCACCAGTACAAATTACTTCCAACCCAAGCGCAAAAAGCCATCATGAATAGATGGCTAGATATGTGCAGAGCGGAATATAACTACTTGCTGGCAGAGCGGTTTGATTGGTGGGAGAAAAACCGAAATGATGTAAATAGTTGTCCTTTAATTTGTCATCTTCCCGAACTAAAAGATAACCCCAACTACTACTCTCAAAAACGCGCTCTAGTTACTTTAAAGCAAGAACGCCCTTGGTATAAAGACGTTCATTCTCAGGTACTTCAAGACTGCGCAAAACGAGTTAAATTAGCTTTTGATAGGTTTATCAAAGGCGATTGTAACGGGAATCGTAGCGGTAAACCACGTTTTAAAGCACTGAATCGTTATAGGTCATTTACCTATACGCAAATAACTGGCGGGGATATTACTGGAAATGCGATTAACTTGTCTAAAGTAGGCAAAGTCAAGTTAATTCTGCATAGACCTATCCCTGATGGATTTATAGCTAAGACTGCTATCATCAGCAAAAAATCTGATGGATGGTATGTAACGATCTCTTTGGCTGACGAATCTGTGCCAGATATCAAAATAGATGTTACCCCCACCAAAGAAAATAGTGTTGCCTTAGACCTAGGGTTAGAGAAATTTGCGGCTTTGAGTACGGGTAAATTTATTGATATACCGCAGTATTTTCGGTGCAGCGAGGATAAATGTGCTTTATTGCAGCAAAAAGTTTCTACCAGAAAAAAAGGTAGCAGGGCAAAGAAGCTATTGAACCGTAAGGTTGGCAAGTTGCACCAAAAGATTGCAAGACAACGCAAGCAGTTTCATTTTGAGGCGGCGGGTAAAATCCTTACGAATGCTGATGTAGTTTTCGTTGAAAATCTGAAAGTTAGAAATATGTCCAAACGCGCCAAACCTAAGCAGGACGAAACGGGCAAGTTTCTGCATAATGGTCAAGCGGCAAAGTCTGGACTGAACAAAAGTATTGCTGATGCTGGATGGGCAAGTTTTCTTGATATTCTATCTTTCAAAGCTGAAAAAGCTGGTCAGAAAGTTGTCAAAGTTGACCCCTACGGAACTTCACAGCATTGCTCAACTTGCCTGAACAAAGTCCCGAAAGACCTATCGGAGCGTTGGCACTCCTGCCCTAGCTGCTCTTTATCAATCGACCGGGATACTAACAGCGCAATTCTAATCAAAAAACTGGGGCTGGATGTCTCCCTCAGTATAAAACGCTCAACTCGCAAGGGGAGAGAAGCCCACGCTGTCCTCTCTTAGAGGCGGCGCTGGGAGTACATCACCTTTAACAGCATAGCTAAGGTTTTTTACTAAAATAGGCACGTTACGTTTTTTGTTTAAAACCTTGTCTAAATACCCACTGCATCAACCCAGGAAACAAGCTGTAAGCGACGGTTGACAACTTCGCTGAACCTACCAAAACCTCAGAACGTTGATTTTTAACTCCATCCCAAATTGCTTTGGCTACATCCTCCGGCTTTTCGACTACAGGAGTGCTTAGAACTTGGTTAAGTTGATTTCGCCGCGCTTCAATATCTTGCGCGTCTTTTCCTCTAAAAATCGCCCGTTCCATTAAGCTACTTTTAATTACACTGGGATAAACACCGCAGACATGAATGTTTTTGGGTTTCAATTCCGAGTGCATTGCGTCCGTTAAACCCGCAAGCGCAAACTTGCTAGTAGAGTAAGGAACTAAATAAGGAATTGGCACTTTACCGCCAATAGAAATTACATTTACTATTGTGCCGCTACCTTTAGCAATCATCGCTGGGAGTAGAGCATGAATTGTATGAATATATCCCCATAAATTTGTATCTATAGTTTGATGCCAATCTTCTAAAGAAAAATCTTCCACAGTCCCCGAACTATAAATACCTGCATTATTAACTAATACATCAATGCTGCCATATTCTGCCAAGGCTTTATTAGCTAAATTAGCTACTTGTTGAGGATCTTTGACATCACAAGAAATACTTAAAACTTTTTGACCTAAAGCTTGCACTTCCTGCGCTGTAGCAGTTAAGATTTCTACTCGCCGAGAAGCTAGAACAAGATTATAACCGTTTTGGGCAAATAAAATCGCCGTTGCTTTGCCGATTCCTTGGGAAGCACCAGTAATTAAAACTGTAGGAGACATACCTATACAAATATTTGTTCTACTAATATCTAATAATTCCTGGCAACTTCTTTCTACCTCTCTCCCTTGGTAGACTTTTTAAATTATGGTTGATTGAGTATTGATGTTTTTACTTGTTACTTTTATCTAAGCCTATATTGTTAACTCTGAAAATCGTACTTTATTGATTTATTGCAAATTATGTAGTATAAGTATATACTTACACCGAGCAGCCAAAACCTAAATAATTAATTACTATCCTAAGCTGACTTCAAACTATTTTATAGGTTCAAGACTTTGAAAGCTAAGTAGGGATTGTTTGGGAAAATAGAAAATGAGTGTACCTCAAGGCAGACAATTAAGTATGGTTGCCAAGATAAGATAATAAAATGATAAAATTTATCCTGCAATCATAGAAAATACGCGAATGGTAAGTAGTAAAAATTCGTATAGTGGGCTTTTGGTCGCTTTTACCGTTATTGGTATATGGGCATCAAGCTGGTGTTTATTAATGTCTATCGATGTATTGGAAACTAATAACTTATTACTTTTACCACTAATTGCCTTACAAACGTTCCTTTATACAGGGTTGTTTATAACTGCTCATGATGCCATGCACGGAGCGGTATTTCCTAGCAATCTAAAAATAAATAACTTTATTGGTGCTTTATCAGTAGGTTTGTATGCACTTTTTGATTACGAAAAATTGCAAAAAAAACACTGGCTTCATCATCATAATCCCGCCAGCGAATTAGATCCAGATTTTCATAACAGCAAACATAAAAACTTCTTTGCTTGGTACTTTTATTTTATGTTGCGTTATTGGAGTTGGACGCGGTTATTATCATTAATGGCTTTATATAATGTCATTCTTTTTACATTCCATATTCCCGAAAAAAACCTAACTTTATTTTGGGTTCTCCCCTCAGTTTTAAGTTCTGTGCAATTATTTTATTTTGGGACATTTACACCCCATAAAGAGCCAGAGGGCGGCTATAAAAATGTTCATTGCGCTCAAACAAATCCCTTACCTACCTGGCTATCATTTATTACTTGCTATCATTTTGGCTATCATTACGAACACCACGAACACCCTGCTGTTCCTTGGTGGGGATTGCCCAAAGTTTACCAAAACCAGCGCGAAAAAGTCTTAAGTATCTAACTAAAAATTTGTGGTAAAAGTTGCTTTAACAATTGCCGGATCTGATAGTGGCGGGGGTGCAGGGATTCAAGCCGATTTACGCACCTTTGCTGTTCATTGCGTACACGGAACTAGCGCTGTAACGTGCGTTACCGCGCAAAATACTTTAGGAGTCACCCGTGTAGATGCTTTGCCTGTAGAATCGGTAGTAGCGCAGATGTGGGCAGTAGTAGAAGATATTGGCGTACAAGCGGCGAAAACAGGAATGCTGCTAAATCAAGAAATTATTGCCGCCGTAGCCGAGCAAGTAGAAAGTTTAAAAATTGCTAACTTAGTAGTAGATCCGGTAATGGTGTCGCGGACTGGGGCGCAGTTAATTGATAATAGCGCGATCGCATCTATGCGCGATCTTTTAATCCCCCAAGCAATCATAGTTACACCCAACTGCTACGAAGCCCAAATACTGACGGGTTTAGAAATTCATACTCTAGACGCGATGCAACAAGCCGCTAGAAGCATATACAACCAAGGTGCAAAGGCGGTATTAGTCAAGGGTGGAGGGATGAAGGGCGACTTACGCGGCGTTGACGTGTGGTTTGATGGACAACAGATGGAAACTTTGACTACAAAAGCTGTAGATACAAATAATACTCATGGTACAGGGTGTACATTGTCCGCAGCGATCGCCGCTAACTTAGCTTTGTCTCAGGATTTGTTCACTGCGGTAGAAAGCGCGAAAAGTTATGTTACTACTGCTTTGCAACACGCGTTGAATATTGGGAAAGGACAAGGGCCTGTAGGACATTTTTTTGCCCTTTGTGGCGAAAAGTAGGAGAAAGTTTAAAAATTTCTACATTTTTAGCAAAATAACGTTTAAATTGTGATGATTTCCAGTATGGTTGGGCATAGTCTTAAAGACTAGCTGTAGTTAGTTCCAAATCTAGCCATAGCGTGATATCTACCTATAAGCAAATTCATAAATGCGATCGCGCCCTACCCCCGAAGATCAAAACTTACCGCAACCTAATGTAGCCTACGCGCCCTCTATACCCGTCTCGGTGTATAAAGAATTAGCCATACAATTGCAAGCGTCTAAAGCGTTGTCTGAGGCTTTAAATGCTCAAAATCAGCAATTACTAAGACAAAATCAACAATTGCAACAAGAACTAAATAAAGCTATCGAGTCAGTTGTGTATTGGCGACAGATAAATAACGCTCAAAAAACTCCCGATCGTTCTTTCGAGCAAACCCAATCAGTTGACCATAATTCGTCGCCATCAGCTTATGGTTCATTACCTTTTCTCCCCAAACCTACCAAAATAGCTCCTGTAATTAGCGAACAAGAACAAGGGCGCTATCGTCGTCCATCGCCCGCAAGTGACGCAAAAATTAGCAGTTGGTCCTTGGCGATCGCGATTGGATTAATTATGGTGACAGCTTTTGGCGCAGGCTATTTTATGATGCGTCCTTTGGTGCGTAGTCGATAACTTTAGACAAATTGTATTAGTTGTTACGCATTGCTTACACGATTGAATGATATTTAAGTCCAAGAGTATTAAATAGGCTAGGACTAGCGCGTTTAATTTATCACAATTTGGATTAGAGAAATATTCTAGTATTGTACCGATGGAAATACTTGGTAAACTCTCATAATAAAGTGCTACACGCAGTAAGGAGTGAAGAAATTGAAAAAGGTTGAAGCTATTATCCGACCCTTCAAACTAGATGAAGTAAAAATTGCTCTAGTCAACGCTGGAATTGTGGGAATGACCGTTTCCGAAGTTCGGGGCTTTGGACGACAAAAAGGACAAACCGAACGCTATCGCGGTTCAGAATACACTGTTGAGTTTTTGCAAAAACTTAAAGTAGAAATTGTCGTTGAAGATAGTCAAGTAGATATGGTAGTCGATAAAGTAATTGCGGCAGCAAGAACTGGAGAAATCGGCGATGGCAAAATCTTTATTTCACCTGTAGAGCAAGTAATCCGTATTCGTACAGGGGAAAAGAATTTAGAAGCCGTGTAAGAAAAATGCCCCCCAACCCCCAATCTTGGGGGGCTAAAAACTTAGGCGCAAGGCTTGCAACTGGGGAATTAATTCCTGAAATGCTTGCCCGCGATGGCTGATTTCGTGTTTTACTTGTTTAGGCATTTCGGCAAAAGTCTGTTGATAAGTTGGGACGTAAAAAATCGGATCGTAACCAAAACCACTTGTCCCGCGAGGACTACCGAGAATTTCACCTTGACAAACTCCCACCGATTGCAAAGCAATTTCTCCATTAGGAGCGGAAATCGCTATAGCACAAACAAATTGTGCTTGCCTATCTGTGGTATCTCCTAACTCTGCGAGTAGGCGCGAAATCCGCTCAGAGTCAGTTTTGGCATAACGCGCCGAATAAATGCCCGGTGCGCCATTTAAAGCCATAACTTCTAAACCAGAATCATCGGCGATCGCATAGTTCCCAGTAGCAATGGCAATTTGAGAAGCTTTGAGACAAGCATTTTCGGCAAAAGTTGCCCCGGTTTCCTCAATTTCTAATTCATCGGGCTTTAGTTGCAATTCCCAATCTAACCCCGTCAAATAAGCTTGCATTTCCTGCAACTTACCAGAATTTCCCGTAGCGACTACAAGGGGTTTTTTCATATTATCCTGCCCACTGTTTCGCCCAAGCGAGAGTTTGATGTACTTGTTGAATGGTGGGGGCTTCGCAATATAGGCGCAAAACGGGTTCTGTACCGCTAAAGCGAATCATTAGCCAACTATCATCAGCTAAACGATATTTGTAGCCGTCAATGCTGAGACAATCTACCACCGATTTACCAGCTATTTCTTTAAGAGGCTGAGTTTGTAGTTGGTTTAATAGCCGACTACGCACGTCCATACTCGCTAAAGGCAAGTCAATGCGATCGTAAGCAGAATAGAAGTCTGTCCTAGCTTGCAAGCCCTTGTAGAGTTCGCTTAAGTCTTTTTCCTCCGCAGCAATTGCTTCTAGCAAATACAAAGCAGACAATAAACCATCGCGTTCGGGAATGTAGTCAGCAAAGCCAATTCCCCCCGATTCTTCACCGCCTAGCAAAACGTTACTTACTAGCATTCGGTCGGCTATGTACTTGTAACCAACAGGAGTTTCAAATATTGGCAAATTGTACATTTTGGCAACGTGGGAGATCAAATCAGAACCGCTAACAGTTCTGACAATTTCTCCAGTTAAACCGCGTTTTGAAGCTAAGTGTTGAATCAAAATCGGAATTAATATTTGGGAAGAAAGAAAATTTCCTTGCCCATCCACAGCAGCAATGCGATCGCCATCTCCATCAAATACAAAGCCCACCGCTATACTACCTGTGGCTTTAGAGCGGTTGTGAGTCCGCATCGTGCGAAATAACTTAGATAAGTAGCGGGGTAATGGTTCCGGCGCACCGCCACCAAATAACGGATCGCGACTACTATTTATTTCTTGTACGGGTACGTCCAATATCTGCGCCATTCCTCCGGCGGCGGCTCCGTGCATTACATCCACAAATACTGTTAACTTACCAGACGTAATGCTACTTCTAATTTTGTCTATATCTACTTTTTGGCTCAAAGTCTGGCAATAATTAGCCCAAGGCTCAAACATTTGCAGCGTTCCAGCTTTAGCCGGGGGAGAGGATGGGACAGACAATAATTCCTCAATTTGCTGCGTCACTTCTGGCGGTACAGAACCTCCAAAAGCACCTTTAACTTTTAGCCCCAAATAGCTACCAGGATTGTGACTTGCAGTGATCACCAACGCCCCTAGGGCGTTGTAATGCTTAACTGCCCAACTAAAAGCCGGAGTTGAGGCGTAGCCCCCAGCAAGTAGTACGTCAAAACCTGCGGCGACGACTGCATCGGCGGTTTTTTGGGCGAAAGTTTCTGCCATAAAGCGGCGATCGTAGCCCACAATAATCATGTTATTGTTAGCCGTTGCCCCATAAGTCTGTGACAACACTTTCGCCGCGATCGGCGCGACCAATTTTAAGCGATCAAAAGTAAAATCATCGCCAATTATTCCCCGCCAGCCATCTGTACCAAATTTGATTTCCTGTGTAGCTACTGGCATCCATTTTCCCCTACGTTTCTCAGGCAGGATTTTAACATTTTTGCAGCAATTAGCGCGGGTCAAATCTCTAGCAACTACTAGCTAAAAATTTCCTATCCTAGTCTAATACCCTCAATTAGCTTTTTTGAACTCCTCAATCAATCTGCACTTAAAGCGCGATCGCATTTCTCCTTTCTCTTCATCGATGCCTTTGACGGCAAAGTTTTTTGTTAAGAAATGTTGCAATATTTCTCCAGCTTCCGAAAAAAAAAGCTGTGCTTCTGAGTAATAGCTTGTAACCAAAATCTTAAGTTGGAAATCTGCGGTTACAGATAAATCAGCTATTTTATAGCGAGTCTTTTGATCGTTTTGTTGTTCTTGTCCTTTGATATTTAGGAATAAGTCATGCCACTAAGTCTTAACAGTAATTTTGAACCAATCGACCAAAATCAACCAATTTATCAAGATTTTCTGGAGGATCTTCAGGGAAATATTCTCAATGGACATGGACGTGACCATGCAGTTCACATTTTTCTGAGCTTTAAACCAGAAAAGAAACCCGAAGTAAAAACATGGATTGCCAAGTTTGCGACGACCAAAATTACTTCAGCAAAAAGTCAGTTAAACGCTTCCGAGGAATACAAAATCAGTAAAACTGATGCCGGATTATTTTATCACTTTGCCCTATCAGCATCGGGCTACAATTATCTGGAAGTGCCTAAAAGCAAGCAGCCTCATGGCTCTAAACTTCAAAACCGCCCCGACACAGTACCGTCTCCCACTGGAGAACCTGCACCATTTTATGCCGACAGCTTTCAAAAGGGGATGAAAAGCCGCCAGGAAGTGCTTTTAGATCCATCGGTTGACACCTGGGACGATGGATTTAAAAACCCTATTGATGCGGTGATTATTTTAGCGGCGGACAGTCCAGCAGATTTAGCTAACGCGCAACTAGAAATTAGTAAAGAGTTAGCAGACATTGGAGCGATCGCAACTATCGAAACTGGATTGACCCTGCGGCGCAAGTTTGAGACTACAGTAAATGGCACGGATATTCAAAAACAATTTGGCAATGTCGTCGAGCATTTTGGCTACGCCGATGGTGTAAGCCAACCCGCCTTTTTGAAAAAGCAGCTTGAAGGAGTCAGCAAGAAATACTGGCAAAATCCTGGAGCGCCGCTTAAACTGGTGTTGATTGACGATCCCAATGGTACGCCATCGGTAAGTTTTGGTAGCTTTTTAGTTTTCCGCAAACTCGAACAAAATGTCAAAGGGTTTAAGACCGCCGAAGCCAAACTCGCCCTTAGTCTAGGCTTACCAAAGGAACTAGGCGGAGCAATGGCTGTCGGGCGTTATGAAGATGGGACACCTCTAGTTTTGCAACCCGGTGATGGTGGTTGGGCAGAATCTACCAACCCCACTATTCCTAATGATTTCAACTATAGTGGCGATCCCGATGCTCTCAAATGTCCTTTCCATGCCCATATCCGCAAGAGCAATCCCCGATTAGAATCGGTAGGATCTTTTGCCGAAAGTAACGAAGTAGAACTGGGACATCGGATTGCTCGTCGGGGGATTACCTACGGCGGACCCTTAAGTACAAGCTCCGATCTTGAGGAGCTACCAACGGGCGGTGTAGGGCTACTATTTATGTGCTATCAGTCCGATATTTGGGAACAGTTTGAGTTTATTCAACGCTTGTGGTGCAATAATCCTAATTTTCTCGAACCAGGAAAATCTGACATTACCAGTACGCCAGCTAATCCCAACTACGACAAAACTGGGCTTGATGCCGTGATTGGACAACAGCAGGGCGAAAAGTTCGATCCAGTAATTGGTGAAGCACCGCGATCGCCCCAAAACTGGCCCAAAGAATGGGGAAAACCAACCCATAAGCCAACCATTGAACCAGAAAATCAATTTGGTCAATTTGTAACCCTCAAAGGTGGCGAATACTTCTTTTCTCCTTCAATTACATTTTTGAAAACCTTACCAAGTTTGACCTTTGAGGAAGAACCGTCAGAAATAGATTGTTGAAAATCAACAGATACTATTCTCCCAAGACGTAAACGAGAAAAAAATTTCACTTACAGCAATTTGCGCTTAGGTAAACTACTAGGCTTTACTTCAGCGCAAAGCGCTGTAACTTGGGGCTAAAAACTGCAAGGAGCTTTTTAAACACCTCTGAGATTAGGTCATAAATGCAACGAGTAAGGTTTTCGTATTCATTAGCAATTCCATAATCGCCTTGAAGGAGAAACAACTATGCCATTAAAAAAATTAGTTACATCTAACAATCCCAATCAAGACAATTCGGCAATTGGTGACATTCAGGAAAACACATTTTCTCGCGATGCTCTATCTAGATTTGTGTTTAACACTCTTGAAGAAGCTCAAAGTGCGGCTCTTGAAGGTTTTGATCTTATTGTGGTAGGAGCAGGTATGTATGGGGCTTATTGTGCAACCAAATTATTTAACTTCACAAAGAACCTACCTGGCTATCGTCCTCGGATCTTGGTACTTCAAGAAGGCCCCTTTTTAGTTCACGAACATTTCCAAAATCTGCCCAGAGGACTAGGTAGTTTATACGATATCCCCCTCGCGCCCCTACTTCCTGAAGGGCAATACAAGATTATTAACTCCGATGGTACGCCCGAAGGTCAAGGGGTGCAATTTGGGCGTGACTTTGCCGGAAAATTTCGTCCTCATCATCGCTGCGTTGGTGGAAAAGGACTATTTTGGGGTGGGTGGACACCCTCTTTAACTACCGCCGATTTAGATCAATGGCCCGCCGCCGTTTCAGCTTTTCTCAATAGTCCTGATGGTTACTCTTTTGTTAGTCAGGAAATTGGGGCAGATTACGATATCGATCGCGATGGCAAAGAAAAAGATTTTATCTATGGAACTTTGTACGAGTCTTTGTTAAAGCGTAGCCGTACAGTAGTCCCCTTTAGTTTAGCTAGTGAAAAATACTCTATAGATCGGGTGCTACAACCACCGATCGCCGTGAAAGTTGAAGCCGAATTATCGGGAATGTTTAGCCCAGATAAATATAGCAGTTTGCCGGGCTTAATTGAGGCTGTTCGTGAGGATATTGGTTTAGCCGCAGGAAGCGATCGCAATCGACGGCTTTTTGTTGTCCCCAATGTCAAGGTACTAAACTTTGTTACTCAAGATGCGGTAGTGCGAGGAGTACGAGTTGCCGTTAACGATCCCGTCGGACAAGGGGAAGTTGTGTGGAATAACCCTTTGCCTGTATCGGAGCAAGGGATGGTAGTTTTGGCGGCTAACTGCATCAATTCAACTCGTTTGGCTCGCAACTCCTTTCCACGTCCGGCAATTATCACCCCTGAGCGCATGGGAGCAAATCTCATGGTTCACATTCGCGGTAACTACCTCTGGCAAGTTCGCCGCACTATTCTTGAGGCTATCGATCCGACATTAGTTAATCAACTATTTGAGCAAGCAGCATTACAAGTTGAAGGAACAGCCGTTGACTTAGGTAATGGCACTACGGGGCGTTTTCACTTCCAATTTTACGCCGCCCCGAATGCTGGCGGTAATGCGGAAGAATATCTTTATCAAATGATGCCCGATCGCGATGACCTCATTGAAACGATTGAAAAACTTAGAGGAGTAACAGACGATCTTGAATGGGTTACTTTTGGTATCCGTACTTGTGGAGAAGATTTTGGCGATCGCAATGCGCCCGTAGAATTTGGTCTAAGTAGTTCTCGTAGCCCCAATACAAGTTGGATGGATACAAGTCCCTTAGCTCAAGATCAATATGGCATTCCTCAAGGTTTTGTGCAACTTGTGGAAACTCAACAAGCATTAAATCTTCGCCAAGCGCAACGGGCGGCAGCTTTTCAGTTTATTGCGCGTTTAGTAAATGTCTCTGTGGCAGAAGTTGGCAATAGTGACAGTAATCCAGACGATCCTAATCTTAAAGTTCGTTTAGTCTCGGCTGTTGAGGATGGGCTAGGGACAACTTACCACGAGTGCGGCACTCTCTGGATGGGCGACGATCCTGAAACATCTGTAACTGATGCTAATGGGCGTTTTCACCATGTTGCCAATGCTTACTGTGTCGATCAAGCTTTATTTACAACGGCGGGTTCAGCTAATCCAGTTCCTACAGGGTTGGGACTTGCCCGAAAAGTTGCCCGCAGTATTACAAAGCGTTATCAAGAAGAACTACCTTTTGCTGATGACGATGCTGGTTTTCTAAATTTATTTAATGGTAGCTTTGCCGGAATGTGGCGCACGGCTGGAACTGCAAATTTTCAAGCCATCACTTTACCAGGTCAACCGCCCATAATTGAGGCAGGACTTGCAGGAGTAGATAGCGGACTGGGAATACTATACTATACGCCCAAGCAGTTCAAGAATTTTGTCCTGCGCCTAGAATGGAAAGCATTTTCGATTGATGCCAATTCCGGCATTTTTCTTCGCATTCCTAACCCCGATGGAGTTGCTCTCGATAATAATTTTTATGCCGCCTGTACTGAAATCCAGATAGACGAAACTGGCAAAAATTTCTTAGCTAGCCGCTCTCCACAATCAGTATTTGGTGGATTTCTAGAAAAAACTGGGGCTATTTATCAACTAGCGCCAGCAACTCAGGGAATGAGTAAAGCTATTCGACCAAGATTTTCCGCCGAGGGAGCATGGAATGTCTACGAAATAACTGTACAAGATACAGCGATCGCCGTGGCTTTAAATGGTGTTGAAGTTTCTCGCACAAATATTGCTCCTCCTTTGCAAACTGAAGGATATTTAGCAATTCAATGTCACACCCAAATCGTTCAGTTCCGCAATATTCGCATCAAGGAGCTACCTTAAAACAAATCTTTTTATCATTCGTCAGCTATTGCGGCAATAGCTGACGAGTTGCTACAACTGCGATTGGAAAAACAACACTACGCGCCCTAATACTCGCTTCCAAAGCGATCGCTTACTCCAATCCTTTTTATTTATTTGCTTGCACCTTGAAAAGCCTGTAATAAATAGGTTTTCGATATGTTTTACTAATTCTGGCTGGGCGGTGGAAATATCAAGCTCATCATTATGGAAAAAGCTGCGGGGGTCAAAATTCGCGCTTCCGGTACTAATCCAACAATCATCAAGTAACAAGGCTTTGGCGTGCATCATACTGGGTTGATATTCATTTATTTCAATTCCAGCAGCTAATAAATCGCCGTAGAGTTCGCAGGAGGCGTAATAAACAAACTTTTTGTCACACTGAGAGCCATTAGTTAAGATGCGAACTTCTACCCCTTTTTTCTTGGCAATAATTAAAGAGGCTCTTAAATTGCCGTCGGGTAAAAAGTACGGGCTAGAAATCCAGATTCTTTTTTTAGCAGCGTGAATACTGGTTAAAAATAGAGCTTTTACCGATGAAGAACGATAAGAAGGGTCATCCCCCGCCGTTACCATCATTACCGGATCGTCTGTAGGTTGGGGATTAAAGGCTTTTATATTGAGATCCGCAGTCCCATGAACATACGTCCAATGCTGCATAAACATACCTTGCAAGGCGGCGACAATTTCCCCGGTAAAACTCATCTCAAAATCGTACCAAGCCCCAGTGTCTTTAATATTGTCTACTCCATCCCAAAAATCTGAAATCCCAGCGCCGCCAATCAAAGCTTTTTTGCCGTCAATTACTAATAGTTTCCAGTGAGTGCGGGCAAAATAATCAATCGGTGCTTTCCAATTAAATTTATTGAAAAACCGGATATCTACCCCGCAAGCTTTTAATCTCTTCCAATAACGTTTTGAGAGCTTCTTTGAGCCGTGATGGTCGATAATCATCAATACTTCGATTCCAGCAGAAGCGCGATCGCATATAGCGTCTGCAAACTCTGTCGCCCGCCTTCCTGGAGTCATGAAAAATGTTTCAAAATGAATGCTGTGTTGGGCTTCCTTAATCGCTGCAATCCTAGCGGCGTAAATATTTTCAGCTTCAACCCAATGCTCGGTACATTTGCCTGTTGTAAATACAGAGTTTGACAACGTTGCCAAAGCTAGGGGAAAACGGGGATCGTCGGGATTGGGAACATTAATTAATTTGTATTCAATGCGATCGCGAAAGGTTCCCCGAAAGTATAAAACAAATACTATTACAGCAATAGCGGCGAGAATAACCCCGCCGCTCCACCACAGCACCATGAAAATATTTAGCATAGCTACACCTCTATATTTTAGGATAGAGGCGATCGGCAACTTTATCAGTCTGCTTTATAGCTAGGTTTAAATATCCGAACCAGCTTTTGCTTCTGCACCCATTGGTCCGACATAATCACGGAACAAAGTTATTTGTTGCTGAAATTCCATGCCTTTAATTTTGCCAAATAATTCTTCAGCTTGAGCGGAAATTTTGTAATTTGAAGGCATAGGAATGATTTCGCCGCTATCCATTCCTTGAGATAAACGATACCAAAATAATAGCTTGGTGGTATCGCTCATCGAGCCATACATCCGGGTGTATTGATTATCCGCATTATTAATCAAGTCTCGCTGTAGCTGCAATTGCTCTTCATGAGACAATTCTTTGACTTGATTAAATAAGCCTTCTGCGATATCTGTTCCTACGGTACTCGCACCAGGTGCAGCCGGAGTAATTGAATGACCCATTTCTTTATAAATAAAGTAGAACAATGCTAGTTGGTCGTCTACTTCCAAGCTTTGAAATGATTGAACAGCTTGCTTAATATCTGGATCGTTAGTTTGAGTAAATGTCATAGTAACCTCTGCTTAATTGAATAACTACAGTCTTTTTCAAATTGATTGAAAAAACTATACTGTGTTGGATTTAATACTTAGAAAATGTCTAAAATGACAACTTCCTATGAAGGTTAACAAAGGCAGAAACGACTATTAAACCCACTATAGACAGAGGTATATAACCTAACTCAAGATAGAGGTAGCGATCGCGTCGTTTATCAACAGCAAAATAAATAATCTGAATTTCCATTGGTATTTTTTTATGATTTAGCCCAGCAAATTATCTCAAAACTTCTAATTTCTTTACGAATACTGGACGATCGCGTTACTCTTAGCGCATATTGTATGCGTCCCCCTAAAGAAGTAAATCAACTTGTGAAAACTGAAATTCGCTACAAACCAGCGTTTGCGACGATTTTTTTGACTCTCAACCCTGGCGAAACTATCACGGCGGAAGCTGGGGCTATGACTAGCATGGATTCGCAATTATCAATGCGAACCGAGTTTTCGGGTGGGTTAATACCGGGACTATTAAAAAAGTTTTTTGGTGGCGAGTCTTTGTTTGTGAATGTTTTTACCAATCAAACTAAAGATCCACTGAAGTTAACTTTAACTCAATCTACGATTGGCGATATTGACAGAATCGATCTAAATAACAGTGAAATTTGCTTTCAACCTGGGGCTTATATTGCTCATACTCCGGGGATAAATATGGGAGTGCAATGGGCAGGATTTGCTAGTTTTTTTGCTGGAGAAGGACTATTTAAACTGCGACTAAGCGGTAAAGGTAGAGTTTTTTTTGGTGCTTATGGTGGAATTACCAAAAAACGCATTAGTAACGAGTTTATAGTTGATAGCGGTCATTTAGTCGCCTACGAACCACAAATTAAAATGAGCATTAAGCTTGCCGGCGGTTTGTGGGGTTCGGTTACGTCTGGTGAAGGAATAGTAAATAGACTTTCTGGACAAGGGGAAATATATCTACAATCTCGTAGCGTTGATGGGTTAGTTAGATATTTACGTCCCAAACTTCGCTAGAAAAAATATTTATTAGTAAAAATTGCTGGATTTAAAGACGATGAATGTAGAAATTGTACATCAACCAGATAGCGCGATCGCCCATGTAACCCTAGAATCTGGTGAAGAATTAGTAGCCGAAGCTGGGTGCATGATTGCCATGAGCGGTTATATCAATGCTAGTACCACTTTACGGCAAGGTAAAGGGGGCGGAATTTTAGGCGGACTTAAGCGTTTAGTTGCCGGAGAATCGCTATTTTTAAGTGTATTTCGTTCGCCTACTTCTGGCGGCGAGGTATTTCTTGCACCTAAATTCATGGGTGATATTTTACTGTACAAAGTAGTAGGAATGGGGTTAGTTGTCCAATCAACTTCTTACCTCGCTAGTGAATCAAACGTCGATATTGAGCTAGGTTTTCAAGGCTTTAAATCAGTATTTTCTGGAGAGTCAGTTTTTTGGCTAAATATTACTGGTAACGGCTACGTTATTTTGAGTTCTTTCGGCGCAATCTATGAAATAAATGTTGATGGCGAATACATTGTAGACACGGGACATATTGTTGCTTTTGAGAAAAGTTTAAGCTTTGAAATTACTAAAGCAGGTTCTAGTTGGATGGGAGCTTTTTTAGGTGGAGAAGGCTTAGTTTGCAAGTTCAAAGGACAGGGGAAAATCTATTGTCAAAGTCATAATGGTGGGGCCTTTGGTCGGGAAATTGGCTCAAAATTGCCAGCTAGATAAAACAAAGTATTTGGAAATAAAAAAATGACTGTTAAAAATAATGAGATTGCTTACGAAATTACTCATGCGCCCGCTTACGCTTCCTTAAAGTTGTGCTTGCAACCAAATCAAACCGTATTTGTGGAATCGGGGGGAATGGCAGCAATGGATACTTGGATAAAAATGCAATCTAAGGTACAAGGCGGGCTGATGAAGGGCTTGGGGCGAATGTTAGGGGGTGAATCGTTATTTATCAGCGAATTTACTGCCGTTGGGAAAGCGGGAGATTTATATATATCTCCAGGAGTACCGGGAGATATTCAGCATTACTATATCGACGGTAGTACAGGGTTAATGATTCAATCTTCGGGGTTTGTGGCTTGTAGCACCACCGTAGAAATCGATACTAAGTTTCAAGGATTTAAAGGCTTTTTTAGTGGCGAATCCTTGTTTTTAATTAAAACCACTGGACGAGGTGATATTTGGTTTAGCTCTTATGGAGCAATTATTGAAATTCCCGTCGCTGGCGATTATGTAGTCGATACGGGTTACATTGTGGCGTTTGAAGATACTTTAAACTACAGTGTTGAGGCTTTGGGCGGACTATCTTTTAGAGGGCTAAGAACGGGCATTTTAGGCGGAGAAGGGCTAGTTTGTCGGTTTCGAGGAGAAGGGCGATTATGGGTACAATCTCGTAATCTCTATACTTTAATTAACTTTTTAAATCCCTTCCGTCCTACGAAAGATTAAACAGCGATTATGTCCTCAGCAAATTACAGTAGTCGCAACCAGCCTCCTAGCAATCGTCA
Source organism: Synechocystis sp. PCC 7509 (assembly GCF_000332075.2). NCBI lineage: Bacteria > Bacillati > Cyanobacteriota > Cyanophyceae > Synechococcales > Merismopediaceae > Synechocystis > Synechocystis sp. PCC 7509. The sequence continues at coordinate 2,497,840 of NZ_ALVU02000001.1, forward strand.
GTTATTAATTTTATTGGGCATTTTTGCCGGATTTACCATCGGGATTATTTGGTTAATTGGTTGGATTGCAAGTAGCATAGTCTGGCTAATTCCCCCCAGTGTAGAACAACAGTTAGGGGCGGTAATAGTTCCCGTCTACGATCGCCTAGCACCCCCATCACCCGCCCAAACTACCCTAAACCAACTATTAGACCGCTTAGAGGCACAGTTGCCCCCCCAGCAGCGCCAAAATAGAGATTATCAGGTGCTGTACATTCCTGACGATACCGTTAATGCTTTAGCAATTCCTGGCGATCGCATTATTATTTATGCTGGCTTAGTCAAACAGGCACAATCAGAAAACGAATTAATGATGGTATTGGGGCATGAATTGGGACATTTTGCCAACAGAGATCATTTACGCAGCTTAGGACGGGCGGTAATTGTCCAACTTGCGATCGCTTATTTTATTGGTGATGTTGGCTCGATTGGCTCTATAGCCGTCTCTGGAATTGAAACCATCAGCAATGCTCAATACTCCCAATCCCAAGAAACTCAAGCCGACGAAGTTGGTTTAACTTTATTACAACAAACCTACGGTCATGTCGCCGGAGCAACAGATTTTTTTGCGAGAATGAGTGAAAAACAAGCATTAGATATAGATTTTTTGGCAACCCATCCCGCACCAGCGAGGCGGGTTAAAGAGATCCAGCAATTAATCAAACAGCGCAACTATAAAATAGAACAAAAGTTACCTTTACCGCCTACTTTGTCCTAAATTACGGCTCTTTTTGCGGATATACCCAGTCGTTAAACAACTCTTGAATGTATTGCGGTTGCTGACTAACAACAGCTTGGTAATCTTCCCGCACTGGAACGTTATAACTTGCAGTGCGGCGAGCAATTTTTGGCATCCAAGTTGTGTGTACTGTAAAGCCAAAATTCATTTGCGGATGGTAAAGCTTGCAGACTGCACCGCCACTGAGATTTTTTGCGTCAAAAATCCAGATTTCTTTACCTGTTTCAGTGTCGTTATCTGGTTCGTGGTACACAGTACAGACAATATAACCATCGGTTGAACCTTCTTTACCAGCAATGGGGACAAACTGCGGCGATGTCCCGAAGTATCCCGCCTCAAACTCATACACATCTTGAATTTGCAAGCGATTTTGACCTTCTACAATGCTGTCAATAGGTGCAATGTGTAGCCGCAAAACATTAGCTTTTATACCTTGTTGGGTCAGTTTGCGAATTTCATCAACGGGTATGGCTCGATATTTATACTTACCATACATATCAATGCTATGTTCGCTTAATAATTCTTCCCACGCACCCAAACAACTCCAATAAATGTTTTCTAGTCTCCCCGATGGCGGATTTTCCTGATAGGCATACAATTCAGGGCCCCAAGTGTAAGCAGAATAACTGTCATCATCGCCACTTACTGGCGTAATATCTCCTCTAATTATTTTGCCTTTCTCTGCATCAATTACATAACATCCCAAACGGCTGATATCCATTGCGCCGATAATGACTCCATACAGCCGTTGCCAGCTATTATTGCTGTCATCTTGCCAATCAATAGTACGCAGCCACTCGGCGGGATCCCAAGCGCACATATGGGCTATATGAATCGTGATTTGGCGATCGCTTGATTTGTAATCGACTAAAAAATGGGCAGTTTCGCGGGGAATTACAACTTTACGCGCCACAACACGCTTATTTTCTGGCGTTAAATCGGCGCGACGAACGATATAAATGTTGTTATCTGGTAGTTGTGGCGTATCTATTAAGTTTCTGATAACTCTTTCTACATCTACAGATTTTTTACTACAGCAGTTCTCAGTTGGGTGAAACATAGCAACAGCAATGGGTGAACCAGCCAATAATGTCTTGGAGTGTCACCGCAGCGAGAGCATCGGTAATTGCTTGGTCTAACTGAGCATAGGTTCGTGCCGCTCTGGCACGCAGAAACTCTTTGACTTTTGACCAACAGTTTTCAATTGGTGAAAAATCTGGCGAATAGGGGGATAAATAAATGACTGTTGCGCCTACCGATTCAATTGCCTCACGGATACCATTAACTTTGTGGGCGGGCAAATTATCCATAACTACACACGCGCCTGTCCAGAGATTAGGCACTAATACCTGAGTCACATAGGTCTTGAATGCTAGAGCATCAGTTGCACCGGGAAAAGTAATTTCACCTACCAGCCCCCGTAGCGCCATTGCACCAATCAATGTTACATTTTGTCCGCGCCCGTAAGGAGCGTGGTTATAGGCGCGGCTGCCTCGGACAGAACGGGCATAACGCCGTGTCATTGCTAAGTTGGAGCCTGTCTCATCTACAAACACCAAATCCTCCAAGTTGACTGCTCCAATTTCATGCCAATATTCTACCCGCAACTGTTGTACTCGTTCGCTGTCTCGCTCCGTTGCGCGCAGAGTTTTTTTTTCTGGTAAGTTTGAGCTTTTGGACGTATCGTCCCATCGTAGCTCGACTGATCCTTACTCCAACACGTTGCTCCAGTTGGTCGCATAACTCTACCAAAATGGCATCATTATTTTCGTCTACTAAATCAGCTACTACCGCCTCTTGTTCGGGGCTAAGTTTAGCTACTTGACCTCCTCCATGCGCTCTGGGTTCAACGGTTCCATCGGTGCGATAACGCTTTAATAAATTCTCAATAAATGTCAAACTGACCCGAAACCTTCTTGCCAACTGCCTCTGGGAACTCTCTTTTTGGTTATACGCATCAACTATTTTCTGACGCAGGTCTGTAGAGTATGCTTTCATTTGTCTTCCATTCCAGTTTCATCTTTAACTGTATCTTGCTCAATCAAGAACTGCTGTATCTTCGGCAGGTAAAAGCTCCTCAATTAAAAACTTAAAAGCCGTATCCATCAACACTATATAGTCTTCAGTAATGCCAATTTGGTGCATACTTTGCCTAATCTTAATCGGGCAACCTGTAGGGTGTACTACTTCCCACTTTTGCAGGCGACTTTTACCATCCCAACGGATCACATAAACAAAGTTGGTAAATATATTAAATATTTGCAGTAAATAGTGCAGAAACTGAACGATTTTTTTAAAACCATTGCCTAGTTTTGTCCAAAGGCTTGTAGGAGAAGGCGGCGAAGTAAAAACTTTGCGTAACTTACTAGGTTCTCGTAATACTTTAATAATCGCCAAAAACCCATAAATTAAGGGGCGCAATTGCGAAATAAAAGAAGTTAACGATCGCCCGCTATTGACGGTAAACATCTCTTTAGTATTGACATCAAAACACGGATGAGCCGAGCTTTGAATTAATTTAAACGGAAAAGGTGGCAAAAAAGGAATATCTGCAAGTACCGGATTTATCGCCCGCCATTCATCATTCCAACCTACGGGAGTAACAAGTTCTAAGGTTTGCAGATCGATTTCGTAAGGTCGCCCAATATCCCATGTTACCAATAAGCGATCGCCTCCTTCGCCAAAATTCATCGGCAAAAAGGCTGTATTTAACTGGTTGCGAACTCCTAATTTTCCCGACATTCGCGTAATTCCACGATTATCAAACTTACAATCACTAGCAACTTGACTTGTCGCCACATCTGCGTAATAACAGGGTGCTTTAGCTATTCGAGTTGTTAGCTTTACCTGAAAAGGGCGATCAAAATCTAGCCGATAAATCATCCCATCGCCGTTAAACAACGGTGTAAAACCATCACTAGAGGGATTGACAATATCGGAATTTGGGCAACCTTTTGAGTTGTAAGACCCCACTGGCCCCACAATAAATACATGACCACTGATATCTGCGGGTAATGAACCAGATTTAACTATTAATTCTAGGGGTGGTTTAGCATCAAGATTATCTTCTTTTAGCCCAAACTCCTCTCTACTAACCGATAGTATTGAACGCGGAAAAGGTTTATTTTTATTTTCTAGTTCTGAAATCACTTAAATTAATGCTCCTAATTTGATGTTTCTTCTAGCAGATAAGCGGGAAGCAGCTTTTTAGCAACGGCGCGATTTCTCCCCTGTTTTTTAGCTTCGTAAAGTCCTTTATCAGCTACCGCAAACAATACTTCTGGGGCGTATTCTGAACTAGGAATTGTACTAGCAATCCCGATGCTTAAGGTTATATACTCACTCACCGCAGATGTATTATGAACAACTTTGCTTTGTTGGATTTCCTCAGCTATATTTTCAGCTACGGCGATCGCACCCAGTTCATCAGTATGGGGCAAAACTACCGCAAATTCTTCACCGCCGTACCTTGCTACTAAGTCGGCGGGACGCTTAATAGCGCGGCTAATGGCTTTAGCAACAACACGCAGACACTCATCTCCAGCTTGATGACCGTAAGTATCGTTATAGAGTTTAAAGTAGTCAATATCGCAGACAATCAACGCTAAAGTTTCATTTTCTCGCTCTAATCTTTGCCACTCCAAATTTAGGTACTCGTCAAACTGGCGGCGATTGGCAATTTGTGTCAATCCATCGGTGACGGCGAGGCGTTTTAAATCTTGATTAGCTTTTTGAATCGCCGCTTCAGCTTGTTTTCGTTCGGTAATATCGCGAAATGTTGCCGCAAACCCATCACCCAACTTAACAGCGACAATCTGAAACCAAGCTTGGATAGTGCCATCATCATAATAAAGTTCTTGTTCTTGAGGCTTAGTTGTTTCTACTACTCGAACATAAAAATCGAATAAGCCTGTATCTCGATTAGTAGGCATTTCTACAAGTAAATGCTTGCCAATTAATTCGTTGGCAGTACGTTTTACTATGTATTCGGCGGTAGGATTGACTAAAAGCCATTCAAAGTCGGTAATACTACCGCGATTATCTCTAATAGATTTGAATGCCATAATCCCATCAATGGAACTATCTAATACGCTCGAAAGTAGCAATTGAGAATGCTGTAACTCTTGGGTTCTCTCGATTACTTTTAATTCTAAGTTTCGTGAATAGTTTGCTTGTACTTCATACAATCTAGCATTGTCTATCGAAATTGCAGCTTGAGAACAAAGCACTTTTAAAACTGTTAATCTTTCTAAAGTAAATGCGCCATTTATCAAGTTATTTTCTAGGTAAAGAATGCCTCTAAGTTGATTTTGTGATTGAATTGGGACGCACAAAACAGATTTGATTTGATATTTTATAATATAAGGATCTTTAATAAATAATCCACTATCAGTAGCATCGTTTAGCAACACACTTTCTAAAGTTCTAGCGACGTAATTAATTATAGATTTCGGTAAACAGTCGCTATTTAAAACGGGTAATGATTGCCGGACTGCTACTATTTCAGAACTAATTGCTGCCGCTTCTATCAATAACTCCCCATCAGCCTCTAAAATTAAAGTTCCCGATTGCGCTCCAGCATTTTCTATAGCAATTTCAATCAGTTTAACTAATAATTGATCGAAAGCTATTTCACTGCTAATTGCTTGCGAAGCTTTAGTTACAGTAGCTAAGTCTAAAGATTCTGAACTTGCTACAGTAGACGTTTCTAATTCAAATTGATTAAGTAATATTTCTTGAACAGGTATTTGGAGCGATTTACTTATTAACTGGGGATATCGTGTCTTTAAGTCGGCTACTTTTGCCGTCGCACCCCATATTGTATAGTAATAAACAGCTTCGCGCATATAAGCTTTAGCGATCGCTTCTTTTTTTTGTTGTAAATAAAACTTAGCTGTCAGTTCCTGTGCTAAGGCTTCTTCATTAATATAGTTATTTATTTTTGCTTGGTCTACTGCGCGGTCGTAATACTCTATGGCTAAATCGTTTTGACCTTGAACGCGATAGATTTCGGCAGTTACTAAGTAAAATTTATGTAAATAATTTGTAGGTGAGTAATGCGCCCACTTCTCCAGCTTTTTTTGAGTAATCGTTACTTGTTTTAGCAGGCTTTGTTGCGATAATTTTCCTAAGCGATCGTATATTGCTAACTTTGCTAGAGATTCATAAAAATAAAATAATGTTTCAAACAATGACCCAATTACTCCATTCAAATATTCCCTTGCTAAATCGGCATTTTCCACCGCTAAAGCATCCTCTCCAAATAGGTAACAAAGAATTAGCTTATGAAAGTAAAAATAAAAAATTGTTGTCCGGTCGTTGGCTTGCTGATGCTGTAAAAACATTATGTCTTCATCGTAAGCCTCCCCTCTCAACTTACAAGGGTTTTCTGCTTGTCCTAACAAATTAAGAATTACTTGACGATAAAGTTTATTTTGATGAAGTGATATAGATTGACCTATTCTGTGCAAAACTTGGCTATATTTAACCATTTCTTTCTCTAGCGTTACCAAATCTTTACCACAAAAATAAGCATAGAAAGAGTAAGTATTTATTGCATAACCGCTATAGGCTAAATCTCCTACTTCCAAAGCTTTATAATGAAGTTCTAAAGCAGGTTTTAGAGTTTGATTTAGCGGATTTTCCCAATGATTGAGGTAGGCATAAATTACAACTTTTGTTTTAGGAGCAAGTTCAACAATATTCAATTTATTAATTAACTTTAGGGCGACTTGTCCCATTTTACAAGCGCCGCTAATATTTTTTGCTCTACTAACTAAAATTAGGGAATATTGAGCATAAGCGAAGGGAGAATTTAAGCTGTTTCCATAAACAAGTGATAATTTTACTTGTTCTATTATCAATATAAAAAACAATTTCGGATTAGTTATATAAGCAGCCGTTGATACCTTCGCTAAAATATTCATAGCTGCTATTTTATTAGGCTCGATCATTAATGGCAAAGCAATCAACTGTTCATTTTTTTTGAACGCCAAAATTATTCGCATTTTCCACAACGCCAACATTACTTGCAATTTATTAGGATATTCTGGCAAGTTTATACCTAGTAAATTCAATGCTTCTAAGGCTATTTGTATAGCGGCTTTAAATTCATTTTGGGCTTCAGCAGCTTGAATTAATACTTCATATATTTTTATTTTGTCGTTGAGCGATCGCGCTTGCTGCATAATTACCGCAGCCAAAGTTCTCATCTGCTCAAAATTGGTTGATAAATAAGCTATTTCTGCGGCTTCCAAATATAAGCTTAGTGTTAGCTCATAACAGGACTTCCAACTGCTTTTTGGTAACAAAATTAAACCAGTTTTTAAGTATTCGTAGGCTGGTTGATAAGCAGCCGTTGCTTTAGCTTTTTTTGCCGCTATCAAATTCAATCTAGCTATATCGATTTGCTGGGATTGCAAACTTATAAGTTTGCTTCCTAAGTTTAACTGATTAACAATATCAAATATTTTCTGTTCTAAGGCTTTAATTGAAGTGTGTTTTAATAGAAATTTACCTACTTGTAAATGTACTCTTGGTTTATCTTGCTCAGATATTAATGAATACGCGGATTGTCGAATTTTGTCATGAGAAAATTTATATTCGCACTCAATCCCTAAATGTTTTAATAAATCTGTGTCAACGATCTTACAAACCTTATCATCTAAAGAAAAAATCAACCCGACGGCGACTGCTTTAAGTAAATGATTGTTAGTTTCTAATAGTGTTTGATTAGCAACTATCGCTAACATCTCTCTTCCAAAAAGATTGCCGATTGCTGCTGCAATCTTTAACAAATTTTGTGTTGATAATGGTAGTTTTTGAATTTTGTTTACCATTAGTTCAACTACATTATCTGTAATATCCTGAGCTTGAATTTTATTAATATTCCATTGCCATTTTCCTATTTGATTGTCAAAAGACAAAAGGTTTTCTGTATAAAGTAAATATAAAAATTCATTAATAAAAAATGGATTTCCTTGGGTTTTTGTGTTAACTAATTGGGCTAAAGATAAACAGTCTGCCAGCGAACATTTAAAACTATCAGCAATTAAATGATTTATATCATTCAATGTTAAAGGAGATAAATTAATCAAACTTATACTTGCTATCTTTTCTTTAGTAATTTCATTAATTGTTAAATGTAGAGGGTGGGTGGCATTTATTTCATTAAAACGATAAGCTCCCACCAAAAATAAATAACTGTTATTACTTGTAGATAGGAGTAGTTTAATTAATTTTAATGAATCTAAGTCTGCCCACTGTAAATCATCTAAAAATAAAATTAATGGGGTTTCGTTAGTAAATATAGAAATAAAATTTTTGAATACTAAATTAAAACGATTGCTTGATTCTAGTGGTGGTAAATTGTTGATTGTTGGCTGTTCACCAATAATTTTTTTCAGATCAGGAATTTCATCAACAATTACCTGAGCATTATTTCCTAGAGCTGTAATTATTTTTGTTTTCCATGACTGCAATTGGACTTCACTTTCTGTCAAAAGCTGTTGGACTAAATCCCCAAAAGCGCTGACTATTGCACTATAAGGAATATTGCGCTGATATTGGTCAAACTTCCCGGTGATAAAATAGCCTTTATATCTCGTAATTGGTCGATAAAGAACTTGTACTAATGTAGTTTTACCAATTCCAGAATACCCAGAAACTAATACAATTTCACTTTGGTTTAGAGCAGTTTTTTGTTCTATTGCTGTCCCTAACTTTTCAAAAGCTGCGATTAAAGTTTTACTTTCGTTCTCTCGTCCATATAGCTTTTGAATAACTTGAAACTTATCGGATATATCCGCCGTGCAAAGAGGAAACATTTGAATTAAACCATTATCTTCTAATTGCTCCAAACATTTTTCTAAATCGGCTTTAATTCCTCCAGCACTTTGATATCGTTCTTCTGGGGTTTTTGCTAATAATTTCATCACTATAGATGACAATACTAAAGGAATTTCGGGCTGAAGTTTACGCGGTGGTTTTGGTGTTATCGCTAAATGACAATGAACTAATTCCATTGCATCTTTAGTATTAAATGGTAGTGAGTTGGTTAATAGTTGATAGAAGGTTACTCCAATTGAATAAAAGTCCGTGCGGTAATCCAAGGAGCGGCTCATTCTCCCGGTTTGCTCTGGAGATATATAAGATAAATCGGCTTCTAAATTATTGGGATTTTTAATTGTGTTGTTTTCGCTCGTTAAAACTGTAGCAATACCAAAATCAATTATCTTTATTTCTCCAGTTTGAGCGTTCAAAACTATATTAGCTGGATTGAGGTTTTTGTGAATTATATTTAAGCTATGAAGTTGCGCCAAAGCTTCTATAATCTTGATGGCAATTTTTAAAAAATTATTAATATTAAGCTGCTCTTTACTAAGCAGAGTTTTTAAAGATTCTCCTCCAAAATCTTCAAAGACTATTGCTAAAGTATTTCCACATTTTTCTATGCTATAAGCTTTGATAACTCCAGGAATATTTAAGGATTTTATAAGCTCATATTCCTGCTGATAACTAACAAGATTTTTTGGTAGGGGATAGTCAATCTTGAGGATTTTGAAAATAACCTCTTGGCGATCGCATTCTCGGATACCTTGATAAACTAAAGAGCGATCGCTTTCGTAGATTTTTGTTTTAACTGTAATCCCTGGAATCACTATCATAATTAGCAATGGTTTAAGTAGCTCAACTAATTTTAGTCAAACTTATACTTCTGAAGGTAGATGTAAAAACTATTAACTCACTATAACAAAGTTACTGCTAACGAAGGGGAAAGTTTAGTTAGTTCTTTGAAGATAAGCCAGCATAAAACAGACAAATTTCCGTTGCTAATTAAAGCAATTCTATTTTAATAAATGTGAATTGAATAGGTGGATCGCAATCCAATTAATGTTAAAAAATATTTGCAATTAATTTGGAAGTAGAGACATTGTGTTTGTTGTGCTATGTATCTCTTGGGTCTAGGCGGCGGCTAATTGACTAATAGCAAAAACTATTGCGGTAGTTCACCTAATTTATTCGGCTTCAACAAGATTAAAACAACAAACTACTAATTAATCTTTCTTTAATAACTGACAATCTGTTTAGGCGGCTGTAACGATAGGCGATCGCACTAATATTAGTGATTAAACAACCGCTAGAAAGCCACAACAGCACGTAGGTAGGAATCATCACTACCCCCACCTCAAACCACGTAAATACGTGCCACAGCAGCACCACAGCAAAAATACTTGCAACTCCTGCTGACTGCCATACTCTAATTTTTGAACGCCGCAACGCCGCCAGCACCATCGTTAAACCAGTAGCAACTAAGTTAGCTGGAACTAAAAAGGCACAAAGAGAAATGCAATGCGTGCGTGACAGTTCAGATAAATTAGTTAAGTCCAACATCAGCTTTTTACTTTAATGGGCAGATTTCTCTTATCCTCTCCCTAGAAACTCAATCTTGACCTCTACAAATTACATTTCTTGATATTTCCAAGAGTGGAATCTAAAAAAAATCTAAGTTTTATTACCAAATTCGTCAACCCTGCGGCTGATGTAATCAAGGGAAAAATTGACTTAGCTTATTAATAAAAGTTCATATTTATAAGCATAATTTTTAGGAGTAGAATTCATGCAACTAAAGCCTATTAGCCAACAAGTAGTTGCTATCGTTGGAGCTTCTAGCGGTATTGGCAGAGAGACAGCCTTACAATTTGCCAAAAAAGGCGCAAAAGTAGTAGTTGCAGCCCGCAGTCAATCGGGTTTAGAAAGCCTTGTAAGTGAGATCAAACTTTTTGGTGGTGACGCAGTAGCCATAGTTGCTGATGTGAGCGAATTTGACCAAGTAAAAGCGATCGCCGATAAAGCTGTGGAAGTATACGGGCGGCTCGATACTTGGGTACATTCTGCCGCTACAGGCATCCTTGCACCTTTTGACCAAATCACCCCAGAAGAATTTAAACGGGTAATTGATGTCAACCTCAACGGACAAGCTTACGGCGCAATGGCGGCTTTACCTCACCTCAAAAGAGAAGGGCGAGGGGCGCTAATTCATATTTCTTCGGTAGAAGCTAGGCGATCGATTCCCTTGCAAAGCCCTTACTCGGCTTCTAAGCATGGTGTAGAAGGCTTATTAGATTCATTAAGGGTAGAATTGCAACATGAAGGTTGGCAAATTAGCGTTACAAATGTCATGCCTTCGGTAATTAATACGCCTTTTTACAACAAAGTTCGTACCAAGTTGGGTGTCAAACCCACCGGAGTACCCCCTTATTACCAGCCGAGTATAGTAGCTGACGCAATTTTGTATGTAGCCGAACATCCCACCCGCGATTTTATTGTGGGAGATGTCGGGAAAGTTTTGGATGTTATGCAGCGCGTTTCGCCAGCATTGGTTGATAATTTATTACTACTAATCGGTTTTGCTGGACAACGGACAGACGAGCTAAAGTCCGAGGATGCGCCCAATAATGTATTTGAACCAATCGCAGGTTATGACACCGTAGAAGGTGATTTTGGTAGTTTAACAATCCCCACCTTTACAGATTGGTTAGATATGAATCCACCGATCAAATGGGGTGCGGTGGCGGTAGCGGCGGCTTTAGGATTGGGTGCGCTATTGGGTGGATTGCCGGGTAAAGATGCTTAAAACAAAACCTATTTCACCGCTCTAGATATCTGTCTCAAAACCTACACAATTTAATCCTCACGAAGGAGACAAGCTAAATACAAACTAGGATACTTTTTTAGAAATACCAAGATAGTCGAGAAACCTAAAAAGCGAGATTAGACATGAGTAACGAACCAAATCAAGTATTGCCAGAAGATCCCACCGAAGCCGAACCCGGTAGAGGTGCGCCCGGAGACAACCATTATGGCGTGCAGACAGCACAAACAACCGCCGTCAATGCCCCCGATGCCATCATTCCTTCTAATGCTCCGACAGAACTTAGCGAACACCAAGTAGAAGCTTTAGAACAGGAAGAAGAAAAGGAATTTGAAGGTATTACAACTACCGACGGCTACGTAATTGATGAAGCTGGTTTGTTAAACAACTTTGCCGTTGAGCCACCTATGTATATTGAAGGCGAAGAACCTAAAGTTTAACTTTGAAGCTGGGAGCAGTTAACTATAATCTGTTCTCAGCTTTGAAGCTCGTGCGATCGCTTGCTTTAAGTAAAATATGTTACTAGCAGTTGTGATTTATCTAAATCGCCACCTCTGAAATTAAGCAAAAAATAGAAATCTCGAAATCCATTTAGCTTTCATTAAGTACAGCGTCACCACCCAACTTATTAGAAAAGCAACACTAGCACTAATTAATAGTGTCAGCACAGTTATAGATCCAGGAAATACTTTATAAACAAAAGGCTGCACAACTGCAAGGGAAATAAAATGTATCAAGTAAATGCCAAAAGAGCATAACCCCAAACTTGTTACCGTGCCATTTTCCTTAAGCAAGTTTGATAAAGCTATACCAAAAAGCAAAGCAAAATAAGCTGTGGCAACTTCATTTATAGCTACTGGAAGATTTAAAATATTGAAAACATCAAGAGCATTAATACTCAAAGATATAATAATAAATATCAATGCGTACTTAATGTTAAAGCTAGAAAACCTCTGTTTTATAGATGGATGATTTAGAACCATCGCTACAAAAATATAGGGTAAACATCTTACCATCCAAGCAATTACTACTAATATCACCCTAGTGAAAGCATTTGTATCATCATCCATTATTAAAGTAGAACTTTGTAAATTCTGCGATAATAACTGGTTTACAATAATACTTAGAATGATTAGTAAGCCTGAAATTTTAAGATCGATCGGCTTTTTAAACAACGGCTTCATGACTACAGTAACTAGAAAAATTCCTGAAAGTAAAAGTGGAATGAAATAAAGTTGACCTGAAGCGCTGCCAAAAAAGATAAGTGCAATTGGATCGCTAAATAATTCTCTTAGTTTAGTTAGATCGTTGTTAATTAAATGTTTAAATCCTCTAAAAAATAAATAGATTAAGCTCCAAACAATGTAAGGTACGACAAGACGATTAAATCTCGATTTAAAAGAGTAAAAAATACTATCATTAGAGTAAATTTTCTGAATCATCAAGTAGAAAGATGCCGCGAGAAAAAATGGCACAGCAAAATTATCAGAAAATTGAACAAGTTGTTCCGCCCAATAAACAGGGTTTCCCGAAGGTACAGAGCCAGTTTTGGCATGAATAACAACCACAGCAAAGGCTGCAAGACCTTTTAATAAGTCTATTCCTGTTAACCTAGGCTTTTTTTCCATTGTTTTAAGAAGGTATTTAAAATTACTTGATTATAATTTAAAGGCTGGCGAAATGGATGTTTTGATTAGAGGAGGGACTACGAGCAATTTTGTACCTGTAAAATAATAATTAACATAAAAGCAGCGATCGCACTTACAGGAATCTTGTGAACTCAATCAAAACTGACAAACATAGGGCAGATAAAAATTTATTTCAAGATCCAAACTTGTTAATTATTTTTGCCATCTCTCTAATTGCCATTCTCGGAGTATCCAGCGTTACGCCAACGTTTCCCAGACTAAGAGAAGCCCTAAATGTACCTGTAGAAAGAATTGGCTTGCTAATTACAGTCTTTACTTTTCCTACTCTAATACTAGGCCCAATTATTGGCGTTTTTGCCGATCGCATTGGCAGAAAAAAGATCCTTGTCCCTTCCCTTTTATTATTTGGTATCGCCGGATTTGCCTGCGCCTTTGTCCGCGATTTTAACCTGCTACTTGGCTTGCGTTTCTTACAAGGAGTTGGCGCAGCATCTTTACTTTCTCTTAGCGTTACTTTAGTGGGCGACTTGTATACAGGCGATAAGCGCGTCACAGCTATGGGTTACAACGCTAGTGTCAGCAGCATTGGTACAGCCCTTTATCCCACCATTGGCGGCGCACTGGCAACTATGGGGTGGTATTTTCCCTTTATGTTGCCTATAGTTGCTATTCCCGTTGGGTTATTAGTTTTATTTGGACTCAAAAACCCCGAACCCCAAGGACAACGAAACCTTAAGGTATATTTGCAAAATGCTTTAAAAACTGTCAAAAATCGGCAGCTATTTGGCTTATTTATTGCTAGTGCGGCTAATTTTGTGCTTTTATACGGCGCTTACGTTACTTATTTGCCGAGTTTAATTGCTGACAAGTTTGGTGCAGAACCTTTTACAATTGGTTTGTTTTTGTCTAGTGTTTCTGTCGCGATCGCCTTTACTTCTTCTCAGCTTGGCAATTTAGCTAGACGTTTTTCGGAAACAACTCTAATTCGAGCTTCTTTTGTATTTTATGCTGTAGCTTTGGCGATCGTCCCTTTTGTATCATCTCTGTGGTTGCTGTTAATTCCCACTACAATTTTTGGGATTGGTTTAGGGATAGGTTTTCCTAGCATTCAAACGCTTTTAGCTACTTTAGCTCCTAAAGAATATCTAGCGACAGTTATATCTGTTAATGGTACGTTTTTCGGATTAGGGCAAACTTTAGGGCCGTTACTAATGGGTATAGCCTATGGTATCGGCGGAATTAATAGCGTATTCTATGCAGGGGTAGCTTTTGCTTTGGCTACATTAGTTGTGTTTAGATACTGTACTTGTTTGTAACGCCGGAAATTATTGGAGCATTTTATGGATATCAAAACTTCCTACACGCGGCTATTGGTAAATGACTTAAAAGCTTGCTTTGAATTTTACCGAGATGTGCTGGAATTTACCGTAGTTACGGAAGCCTTAGAAGATGGTTATGCAGAATTTAGCATCTCAGGGATGAAATTATCGCTATTTCGACGGCAAGAAATGGCTCAAATGATTGGCAGCGATCGCCCTCCCGTGACTGTAGAATGTCAAGATCAAGTCTCCCTCATCTTCACCATAACTAATGTAGACGAGGCGTATCACCACCTGAAAGCCAAGGGTGCTAACTTCGTTACCGAACCATTAAACAATCCCTATTACGCCCTCAAAACCGTCTACCTGCGAGATCCTGATGGCACTTTAATCGGGCTATTTCAACCGATGATGTAAATGTTCGTGAGAAAGCTCTAGGAACTTTTAGAGCTTTGTTCTTGCCAATAACTTGCAAAAATACCTGCTTATGCCAAGAGTAGTATTAACTAATTTTCTCAATTAACTTTAACTAGGTGATTTGCAATAATATCTGATTTGTCTTTAGCAAAATGCTTGTCAATTAGCGCTGGAATTTGCGATGCTTGAACTTTTGTATAACGCTTTTTGTCGGGCATCATCACAATATTAGGGCCGGCTTTGCAATCTTTTAGACATCCCGTGCCTTTAATACTTACTTGCTCCGCTAAACCGCGAATTTTTAAGGCTGTCTGCATTGCCTGACACGCTTCTTTACCACCTCGTTTCATGCAGCTAGACTTTTGACAAACTAATATAGTTGCTTTATTCTTATCGGCTGGAGTGGTCGCACTGCTAGGCTCTTGACTAACAGTGCTAGGGATAATTTGTTCGGCTTTCAGCTTCAGCTTACAAGTTTTGCTGTCAAACTGTTTTTCCCCAGAAACTTGCACCCAATCACCAATTATTAAACGTAACTGAAAGTTATATTGCAAAGATTTTGCCAGCTTGATCTTAGACTCACCTTGAGAAGTCGCAACTATTAACTTTTTTGGTCTACTACCTTCAAATTCAAAACCAAGAAATCGCCCTTCAATGCTAAAACTTACTGCTTTTTTACTCATTATCTGACTCCTCATTTTTAACAGCAAACAAAAATCCCTAAACCAAGTACCAGCAACGCTCTAAACACTCCACTAGGTTTTGCCTAGAAGTATTTAATTGCCGAGAAATGCTCCAAAGTTGAATTGCTGCCGAAATGCTAGTAATTTGCACCTGCAAAGGTTGGTCTATAGCACAGGAACAAGGAATCGCTAGTTGCTGTAAGCGCTGGTAAACGTACCACCTATCTGCCCAACTTACTTCAACCATTACGCTTGCGGCTTGACAGCTAAAAGACTTCACTAGCAATTATCTCCAAACAAGTAAGACCTTTTTGTAGCCAATGTACAAATTTAGTAGTTCGGCTACTTGTTTATTAGCATACATCTAATTGCAAATAATTCTCATAAAGATTCTAAAAAGTTTTAGCTGTATTAGTGGAGACAGAGCGATCGCACTGCTTGGGCTTAAACTAATAAGTGTTAATCGCTAAATAAATTTTTGGGCAGTCGGAAAATACTTTTAAGCTGCCCAAAACAGAGGCTAACTATGTCAGAATCTCAAACCCAACTACGGAATTTCGGTCAAGTCTACGATAATCCAGTAATGCTGGATCTCAGCGTCACAAGCCCAGTTTGTGAAGGATTAAACGTAGCCTTAGCAAGTTTTCAAGCGCTGTACTTGCAATACCAAAAGCATCATTTTGTAGTAGAAGGTGCAGAATTTTATATGCTGCATCAGTTTTTTGGAGAAAGCTACGAACAAGTACAAACTCACGTCCACGACATCGGCGAACGCTTAGATGGTATTGGTGGGGTACCTGTGGCAAGTTTTAGTAAATTAGCTCAACTATGTTGTTTCGAGCCAGAAGCCGACGGAGTTTTCAACTGTAGAGCAATGGTAGAACACAATTTAGTTGCCGAACAAGCAGTGATTGGTTTAATTCGTCGCCAAGCTAACCAAGCCGAGAGTTTAGGCGATCGCGCAACTCGTTATTTGTACGAAACAATTCTCCTCAAAACCGAAGAAAGAGCCTATCATCTAGCCCACTTTTTAGCTCATGACAGCCTCACCTTGGGGTTTATGAGCAATGGCAAAAATTAGCTAGAAGGGCGCATCGGTAGGGTGCGTCTTACATGAAACATAAATATAGTAGAGCGATCGCACTGGGGGATTTTACAAGAGTGCGATCGCGGAGTGTTCGCTCTGCGAAATCGCTCTTTTTTATTTGCGATGCAAAATATCCGGTAATAACTACTATTTCCTACTTTTGTAATTCATTTATTCAAAACTTTTTATATTAATATTTATTCTCAAAAAACTATCTACCTATAATTTACTCTTTAACGCAAATTTCCTAGTAAAAAGTTATCAGAAAAGAATAACATTTATAAGTTTTTAATAAAGTGTCAGCCTATTCACTAGGTTAAAAGTTTCCGTGAAAATACCCTTGAAATAAGCATTAAGGGGGATTAGATTATTGTCATGTAAGTGTTTTAACTTGCAGGTAGGTTTTTTGATTAATAGCAAAACTTACAGTGTTCCAATATTTGTATTACTGCTGCTATCTGTTTGCACTACTATTTTGTATTGAGATATTACCAAAATTTATGTGTTTGACTGCCTAGGATTTTAGCCGCGTAAGCTTGCGATTTTGGCACTAATGCTCCATCGATTTTTAGGGAATTTGCGAACAACTCGATATTTAATTTAATGGAGAAATATTTATGTCAATTAAATACTGGCTACCTCTAATGGCGGTATTATTATTAATACCAAAGCCAGTTTTTGCTGCTCATTCTGGTTCAGCACCGACAGATCCACAAGCAGCAGATGATGAGAACTTTGTCCTAGATACAGATCCCGGATTAGACACTGGCTGTACTTTCCGTGATGGAGATCCTTTGATATTTAAAGTCAAAATTGACCGATATGTGGGGGAAACTAACGGTGACGGCACTCTCAAAGAACCACAAAAGCTGATTACGAATAAAGTAGTATCTACCGCCGCCCATTTGAAAATGCCAGCCTATGATATTGACTTGAGTGATGGAGAAATAGACGAAGTTTATTTCAACGGTCGCAAGTTGGACACTCCCTTGCAGGGTTCAGATGGCACTTGGCAGGAAAACGAATTTACAATACCGATTGAGTGGGTCAAATTTCCCACAGCTAGGGGTATAAATGGTGAGAAGCCCATTGCTGCTGAAAATGAAATTCGGGTGGATATTGATACTAGAAATGCAGGTTGGTGTACTTCTATTGATTGGGCAGAACTTCATTTTAAGGCGATTTCTCCCCTGATTTTAATTCATGGTATTGGGGCAAACCCACAAGCTGCCTGGGAAGAACTACCTGGTGTTACTAACTACTTAACAAGTTTGGGAGTCCCCTTTGAACATAGAATTCCTATTGGTCCAAACGATAGGATACTTCCTTTGAGGAATCGACAGGGTCAAGTTACTGAACCTGGTAACGCCGATGCTTTAGAGCGAGAAATTCGCCGCACTGCTGCAAGCTTTGGTGTCCAAAAAGTACATATAGTAGGACACAGTAAAGGTGGACTAGACAGTCGCGGCTACCTTGCTCAAAACTATAACCCTAAAGAAGTTAGAGTATTGTCTCTTCATACTATAAGTACACCACATCAAGGTTCTGTCCTATCTGATATCTCCTTTGAGGCACGTACTAGGTTACTTAGACCAATGCCGCAACAAGGAGATGATGAAATGTTCGCGTATCTTACTAATGACTATTATTATGGGGAGTTAATCGGAGGAGCTTTGGGAAGAGGACCTCAGCTTCCTGGGCTTGGAGAACTACGGACTGGAGCCATGCGAGATTTTAATAGAGAAAATGCCATTCCCAAAGACGTAAAGTTTTATACCTATGGGGCTGATGCAGATTTAGATCGCGATGGGAATATTACTGTAGTTGAGGCAGAACCCTTGCTTCCTAATCTACCTCTTGTCGGCTTTGACGCAGGTGAACAAGGTACTGTGCTATACCACCTTTTACGTGATGTTACCACTGTTACTCTTAATGAAGAAAGAATACCCTTCCTCCCTAGGCTCGTTTTTAGGCGAGAGTTGGTTCGGGTTCCTACAACTTCAATTCAACTCAACGATTTAGCGGTTACAGACAGTAGTTCTCAGCATCCAAGCCAGTTGCAGCATTTTGGACCCTCTTCAGAAAATAGGTGGTTATGGAGAAATCATAGAAACGTTAAGCATCCAGGAGTGATAGATAACATACTGAACAAAATACGCAGAGATTTTCCATCAAATTAGCACTCTTTAATTGGGCATAATGTTCAAACTTATATCTGATTTTTTTGGTTATCTTTTTCTCCTGTTCTTGCGGCTAAAACCATTGTTTCTCATGATAGCAGCTTTGCTAATTTGGAAAGGATCTGGCGCTATCCGAATTTTGGGGTGGCTGTTACTTCTAATGGTTGCATACTACCAAATTAGCTGGGTTAGCCCCTGGTTTGTTATGGGCAGAGCCGAGATTATACAAGAATTTAAACTGCATGATGTTCCCTTCGGGTCAAGTCCTTCCGTGCGCTGGATAGAGAGTTCCAATCAATTGTTATTAGTGCCAGACGAAATGGTGACTTTTCATCCTGAACCACCAGAATACAACCATGTTTTGGTAGTTGACCCAGAAGCACGAACATCTCATTGGCGACCAAAGGCTGAAGTAAATATTGATGCAGCCAGATTAATTGAGTATTTGCCTATTATTCCAAATAAGCTTGAAAAGAAATCTGACTATAGCTCTGTAGGATTTAGCTTGCCAGTTCTGTACTACAAAATACCTTGGGTCTTTAGTGAAACTTCTGGATGGCGATGGGAGAAAACTTACTTTGGGTTGGTACGCGATGTTGTATGGCTATCTGAGACTGGTTCAGACGTAGTGAGAATGACCCAAATAGTTTTCAATGCACCGCGAAATTTAGCTGGAGCTAGTAGTAGATGGGTAATGGATGGCAAGTTTTTAATATTTGAACCGCCAGCGTACATAGATCGCCGCGTCATCGTACTCGGTCCCTTTGGGACTTCACAAACCACTCAATCTCAACTAATAGATAAAAATAAATAGGAAGAATTTATGCAAAACTACAAGAACCTATCCCAGTAATAAAATTCTGTTAATCCAAATGTGAATTGTTGCAAGGGAAATAAAAGCATTAAAGCAGGCAGAAATTCTTTCCCATCGAACAACAAGTCTACGGTATTTCCGTTGAAACCATGCAAAGCAGCGCTCTTGTTGAAAACGAGGGACTGACATTTTTATGGGTCTACCTCGATTTCTTTTAGTTTTCCAGGCTCGCTTCGGCAACTGCGGTCTAATACCACGTTTGCGTAAAGCCGCACGCAAATCTTTGGAGTCATAGCCTTTGTCCCCAGCCAGCACTTTGACCCGTTTACGGGGTCTGCCAGGAGAATTAGTTTTGACAGTAACGCTATTCAATAGCGGCATCACTTGTTCTCTTTCACTACCATTAGCTGCGGTCGTGCAATTAGCCAGAGGCATACCATTACCGTCGGTCAAAGTATGAATTAAAATTCCTTTGCCCTTATAGCCATAAGCAACGTCCTCACCTCCTCCTTTCCCAGGGGGAAAAAGAGCCATCGACCGCACCATGACTCCAGTTAATTAATCCTTTTTCCGAGGCGATGCCTAATATCCTTGCTTGTAGTCGCTCTAGCGTTCCATCTGCTTGCCAGCTTTTTAGCCATCGGTGGGCTGAACTTTTTGATGCCCAAACTTCTCCCTTCGGTACATCGCACCAACGGCAGCCCGTAATCAATTGCCTTCATTAAGGTGTTGATTACATGACGGAAAGGCGCATGGGGCATTCCCCGTCCCCGTTTTTCTCCTTTCTCGCCGATCACATCCTCAAACAACTTCCATTCTAGATCGCTTAATCCCTCAAATCTTCCCGCCATATTCTGTAGGACTTAATCACTCTGACAATTAGATTATCACCTTTTGACCTTAGTGGGATAGATTCAAACGTTTAGGATTACTGCTAGTTTTATTTGTAGCAGCAGTAGCGCCAGTGGTAGCTCAATCTACTAGCCCATCTCCAAACTCACAACCAGAGCCACTCAAATTTGATTTGCTTGCTCAAGTAAATCGCACTCACCTACTGACTCCTACACTTCCAACAGTTACGGATACTATCAATATCGATGATGCTGATGAAGTAAACATTGGTTTTGGCAGCCCTTCCAAGACTCTGAAAATAGAGCTAATCTCTCCTAGTGGTCAGCGTTTTTCTAGCGGCAATATTAATACTGGTGGGGTTAAAAGCCGCATCTTTCCAGATCCGAATGATCCAAGCACTACAGGTTTAAATTATATATTTGTGCTAACTCGACCTCAAGCCGGAAAGTGGACTTACATCATTGCTGATACAGTCCCTCTAACCAAAAATCGCGGCGTACTAATGGATATGTTTTCCAGTAGTCTTGTCCGCGCTGGGATGTTGAGTACCTATTTCAACAATCGAGCAAACAGTGATGTTTATCTATCTTTAACCGTTGCAGACGATCAAAACATTCTCAAAAATCCATCCATTAAAGCTACAGTAGCGAAAGTTGATGACTCTAACTTTTCAGAAGCTACGGTAAACTTTCTTGATGATGGTGCTAATGGTGATGCAACGGCTGGTGATGGTTTATTTACTGCCTCATTCAAATCCCAAGTTTCGGGGGAGTTTCAAGCTTTTGCAGATATAACGGGAACAACATCAAGGGGTACTGCTTTTCAACGCAACGCTTACACTGCTTTTAAAGTTAACCCAGACCTAGCGCATTTTTTAGGTTCTTTTACTAATCGCGGTATCGATACAGATGGAGACGGATTATTTAATCAAATAGGTATTTCTCCAACTGTTCAAGTGCTAGAAGCTGGAAAGTATGATGTCCAAATGACGCTTACGGCTAGTAATGGCGAATCAATCACCGCCCACAAATTATTCGATTTACCTACAGGTAATGTTACTCCAGAGGTGACATTCAACTCAGAAGATGTTAAAAATTTCCTCAAAGTCAATGGTGCTTATGTAGTTAGTAAGGCATTTATATTTAGTTACAACGATCTGGCTATATCTGTCGATCGCGCCTACAACCTAGGTAACACCGAACCCTACCAAATAGCACAGTTACAGCGCGAAGCAATCGAAGCCTCTGGTACTGGTAGCGCCGTTGGTATAGATACAAATAGCAATGGTAAGTTTGATTATCTTGATGTCACTATTTCTACAAATCTCCTCAAGGATGGTGACTACAACTGGAGCGCTCGTCTAGTAGATCAAAACGACAATCAAATTGCTCTAGCCTCTGGCAGTGATTTTTTAAGTGCGGGTAATGCTAGTGTCAAACTACGATTTAACGGTGCAGCTATTGGCAATAGTAAAGCCAACAGTCCCTACTATGTCAAAAACTTAATTGTCTATGGTGGGGGTCAATCCTTAAGAGCAAGCGACGCATTAACAATTCAAAACTTCACCGCTTCGCAATTTGAAGGGTTTGTTTCTCCTGATAATGAACCACCAAAGCTAAGTGTAAGCGTCACTCCAAATACACTTTATCCGCCCAATCATCAAATGGTCGAAATTAAAGTCAATACTACTGTCAGCGATAATATCGATCCCAACCCCACCGTCAGTTTGCTATCGATTACTAGCAATGAAGGACAAAACGTTAGAGGGGATGGTAATACATCAACAGATATCCAAACTAAGCCTAACGGACAGGTATTTTTACGCGCCGAACGTTCGGGGACAGGTACAGGGCGAATTTATACGTTAACTTATCAAGCTACCGATGCGGCAGGCAATATTAGCCAAGCTACGGCGGAAGTTAAAGTGCCACACAATAAAGGTAAATAGAGGTTCTAACTATACTTTTTTAGCAAAATGATAAATAAATAGCAACGAGAAATACAATAGACGCGTAAAATAGTCAAGATTTGCCTATTCGTACTACGAATTAACTACTATGCCCCGTCGTGACGACCTCCATAAAATTTTGCTGCTTGGCTCTGGGCCAATCGTAATTGGACAAGCCTGCGAATTTGACTATTCCGGGACTCAAGCTTGTATTGCACTCCGAGAAGAAGGTTATGAGGTGGTACTCGTCAATTCCAACCCTGCCACCATTATGACCGACCCGGAAACCGCCGATCGCACTTACATCGAGCCACTAACACCGGAATTAGTCGAAAAGGTAATAGCTAAAGAACGTCCCGATGCTTTATTACCAACAATGGGCGGACAAACGGCTCTCAATATAGCTGTATCTCTAGCAAAAAGCGGCGCGTTGGAGAAGTACGGCGTAGAGTTAATTGGCGCAAAGTTGCCAGCCATTGAAAAAGCTGAAGACCGACAATTATTTAAAGAAGCAATGGATCGCATTGGGGTAGCGATGTGTCCCTGCGGTACAGCTTCAACGGTAGAAGAATCAAAAGCCGTAGCCCGCACTATTGGCTCTTACCCGTTAATTATTCGTCCAGCCTTCACAATGGGCGGTAGTGGAGGTGGTATTGCCTACAATCAAGAAGAATTTGAAGAAATGGCGCAAGTAGGCATTGATGCAAGTCCCGTTTCGCAAATTTTGATCGATAAATCTTTGCTCGGTTGGAAAGAGTACGAACTAGAAGTAATGCGCGATTTGGCAGATAACGTTGTAATTATCTGCTCCATTGAAAACCTCGACCCAATGGGCATTCATACCGGAGACTCTATAACCGTTGCTCCGGCTCAAACGCTTACAGACAAAGAATATCAGCGTTTGCGAGATGCGGCAATTAAAATTATCCGCGAAATTGGCGTAGAAACGGGCGGCTCTAATATTCAATTTGCGATTAATCCAGTAAATGGCGATTTCATTGTCATTGAAATGAACCCCCGCGTCTCACGTTCTTCGGCTTTAGCTTCTAAAGCTACAGGTTTCCCCATTGCTAAATTTGCGGCAAAGTTGGCGGTAGGCTACACCTTAGACGAAATTACTAACGACATTACCAAAAAAACCCCCGCATCTTTTGAACCAACCATTGACTATGTAGTTACAAAAATTCCCCGGTTTGCTTTTGAAAAATTCCCCGGTTCTGAACCCGTGCTAACTACGCAAATGAAGTCTGTAGGCGAAGCAATGGCAATTGGACGCACCTTTAACGAGTCCTTTCAAAAAGCTTTGCGGAGTTTGGAAACTGGACGCGCTGGTTGGGGTTGCGATATTAAAGAAAAATTACCCAGTGGGGAGCATATTCGCCCGCAATTACGGACTCCTAACCCAGAGCGGATTTTTGCCGTGCGTCAAGCAATGCTCCTAGGAATGTCTGTACAGGAGATTTACGAACTAACAGGTATCGATCCTTGGTTTTTGGACAAGATGCAGATTTTGATCGAAACGGAAAAGTTTATCAAAAAAACGCCGTTAAATCAGTTGACTAAGGCGCAAATGTATAATGTTAAACGGGAAGGATTTAGCGATCGCCAAATAGCTTTTGCCACTAAAACCACTGAAGACGAAGTAAGAACTTATCGCAAGCAGTTGGGGGTTATTCCTGTTTATAAAACTGTAGATACTTGCGCGGCTGAATTTGAAGCTTTTACTCCTTACCATTACTCTACCTATGAGGAAGAATCGGAAGTTAGACCCACCGATAAGCCGAAAGTAATGATTTTAGGCGGTGGGCCAAATCGGATTGGACAGGGAATTGAGTTTGATTATTGTTGCTGTCACGCCAGTTACGCCCTTAAAGCGGCGGGATTTGAGACAATTATGGTCAACTCCAACCCCGAAACAGTATCAACAGATTACGATACAAGCGATCGCTTATATTTTGAGCCGCTAACTTTAGAAGATGTCCTCAATGTCATCGAAACAGAAAACCCCATCGGGATCATTGTCCAATTTGGCGGTCAAACTCCCTTAAAACTTGCTTTACCATTGCAAAGATACTTGGCTGCAAATAGTGACACCTTATCCACAACTAAAATTTGGGGAACTTCTCCCGACTCTATCGACACTGCCGAAGATCGGGAACGGTTTGATCAGATTCTTAACGAGCTAAATATTGCTCAACCAGCCAATGGTATCGCCCGTAATTTTGATGATGCTTTAATTGTGGCGGGAAAAATCGGTTATCCCGTAGTTGTGCGTCCTAGCTACGTTTTGGGAGGACGAGCAATGGAAATTGTTTACTCCGACGCAGACTTAGAGCGCTACATGGCTTATGCCGTAAAAGTAGAACCCGACCATCCGATTTTAATTGATAAGTTTTTAGAAAATGCTATTGAAGTCGATGTAGATGCGATCGCCGACCATACAGGAAAAGTTGTGATTGGCGGCATTATGGAACATATCGAGCAAGCTGGGATTCACTCCGGCGACTCGGCTTGTTCTTTACCTACAATCTCTTTGCCGACGGCGGTTTTAGACAAAATTCGTACCTGGACAACGCAACTAGCTAAAGCCTTAAATGTCATCGGTTTAATGAATATTCAGTTTGCGGTTGTCAACGCCCACAGCTACAACCCCCAAGTCTACATTATTGAGGCAAATCCCCGCGCTTCGCGGACTGTACCCTTTGTCTCAAAAACAACGGGCGTACCCTTAGCAAAACTCGCCTCCTTAGTCATGTCGGGTAAAACCTTAGAATCCCTCAACTTTACGAGCGAGCCTACCCCTACCCATATTGCTGTTAAAGAAGCCGTTTTACCCTTTAATAAGTTTCCAGGGACAGATACAATTTTAGGCCCAGAGATGCGCTCTACCGGGGAAGTAATGGGCATTGATAGCGATTTTGGACGGGCATTTGCTAAAGGCGAATTAGGCGCAGGACAGGTACTCCCATTAAGCGGAACGTTATTTGTCTCCATGAGCGATCGCGACAAAGTTTTAGTAGTTCCAGTCATCAAAGAATTTATCGAACTAGGCTTTCACATTTTAGCCACCGATGGAACGCGCCGTGTCTTGCAAGAGCATGGCTTAAAAGAAGTTGAATTAGTGCTAAAACTCCATGAAGGTCGCCCCCATGTCTTGGATGCGATGAAAAATCACAACATTCAACTGATTATCAATACGCCTTCAGGAGAAGAAGCTCAAACCGATGCTCGTTTAATTCGTCGCACTGCCATCACTTACAAAATTCCCATTATTACAACTATTGCCGGGGCTAAAGCTACGGCGGCGGCGATTCGCTCCATGCAAACTACACCTCTAGATGTCAAAGCATTACAAGACTACTTGCAACCTAATATTGCGGCAGCCGTCTAATTGCATAGGGGAGAATTAGTCAAGTTCTCCCCTGACCAAAAAGGAGTAGTCGTAAATCCTAAGAAATGTTACAATTATTAATATTGCCAAACCAATATACGAGTCAAACAAAAAAGCAACTTAATGTATAATTGACGCTCCCCCTATAGAAGTTTTCTGTTAAATGATAATTTATTTGTAATCGGAGTTGACAATAATACATAATTATTGTAATAAGACTGCAAAAAATTGAACTATAAAGCGCTCTCGTTTTCCTGCCAAGCCCATTAATAATAAAAAAGTAGCGTTATGAAGACCGCTCAGACTGCCACCGATCTAGTACGTACATACTTGCGTGAAATTGGTCGCGTACCCCTGCTAACCCACGAGCAGGAAATCTTATACGGAAAGCAAGTACAGCGTTTGAGCGCCTTACAAACAGTAAGAGAAGCGTTACTCGCTGAATATGGACAAGAACCAACTCCTGATGAATGGGCAAAAGCCAGCGATTTAGCAGATAGTGAAGAACTAGCAAAAATTATCGCCGCCGGAGAACTTGCCAAGCGCAAGATGGTAGAAGCTAATTTGCGTTTAGTCGTATCGGTTGCTAAGAAATATATTAAGCGCAATGTAGACTTGCTAGATTTAATCCAAGAAGGCACCATTGGTATGCAGCGTGGGGTAGAAAAATTTGACCCGACCAAAGGCTATAGGTTCTCAACCTATGCTTACTGGTGGATTCGCCAAGCCATCACTCGCGCGATCGCCGAAAAAGGGCGAACAATTCGTTTACCTATTCATATCACCGAAAAACTCAACAAAATTAAAAAGGCTCAACGCCAACTTTCCCAAAAACTAGGACGCGCACCTACAGCCGGAGAATTGGCGACAGAACTAGAATTAACTACTAAGCAAGTTAGAGAGTATTTAGAACGGGCGCGTTTACCACTATCTTTAGATTTGCGCGTGGGAGATAACCAAGACACTGAGCTTGGAGAATTGCTAGAAGATACCGGCGCATCTCCAGAGGAGTTTGTGATGCAATCTTCTTTGGCTACAGACTTAGATTTATTAATGGCAGATTTGACTCCCCAGCAACGGGAAGTATTAATCCTGCGTTTTGGTCTATCCGACGGACAAGCGCTAACTTTAGCTAAAATAGGCGATCGCTTAAATATTAGCCGCGAACGAGTTAGACAAATTGAGCGCGAAGCCTTGACCAAACTCCGCAAACGCAAAGCCGATATGGATCAATACTTAGCAAGCTAAAGCTAAAAGGAAGAAATTACACCCAAAGAAGGTTCGGTTTCATCTACTACATCTCCAAACACTGCCTGTTACATTAGTTAGCACAACAAATAAATCCTACAGTTCAAAAGATGGCGACCGCAGCCCAAAATCAAGCTAAGGAAGCCAAAACCAAACGGAGGTATCAAGTGAGCAATTCACCCAATCAAGTCTCAGAGTTTTTCAGTGGCGAATCAGAAAATAGCAATTTGCTATGGCATTACGTTCAATCTCTGAGTCCAGAAACCATTACTCAACTGTCTAAGCCTACTTCTGGTGATGTTTTCCAGGTGATGGAACGTAATATTGTGGGACTGTTGGGTGGCTTACCCTCCGAACACTTTGATGTCACCATCAGCACTAACCGGGAAAATTTGGGCAGGCTTTTAGCTTCAGCAATGATTAGCGGCTATTTTTTACGCAACGCCGAACAAAGAATGACCTTTGATAAAGCCTTGCAAGGTTCGGAAATTAGCGAATAGAACTGGTAAAGCTTAATCTAAATAAACAAGGACAGACAAATTTTTAGTCTGTCCTTATTTTTATAATTTATGAATCAAAAACTTATTGGTGTCGGTGTAATTTGGAACGATAGAGGACAGATTTTAATCGATCGCCGCCGCCAAACTGGGGTATTTGGAGGTTTTTGGGAGTTTCCAGGGGGCAAAATTGAACCAGGCGAGACGGTAGAAGAATGTATTAAACGCGAAATTTGGGAAGAATTAGGGATTTTAATTGCCGTTGGTCAGCACTTAATAACTATCGAACACACTTATTCTCACTTCCACGTTACTTTAATTGTCCATCACTGCCAACATCTAGACGGCACACCGCAACCCTTGGAGTGTGAGGAAATTCGCTGGGTGACATTAGAGGAAATAGATAAGTTTTCTTTTCCCGAAGCAAATTTTCAAATTATTGCTGCTTTGCGTCACGCCGGATAAATGGGAATTGTAAAGTGGAAGCAACTACCGCCTGTAGGTGGTGAATCTACCCAAATTTGTCCATAATGAGCATGAATAATGCCTTGACATAGAGATAACCCAATTCCGTAGCCATCAAGCGCTTGATCACGTTCTAAGCGCACGCGCTCCGCAAAAATGCGATCGCAATCTTCTGGCGGAATCCCAGGTCCATTATCGCAAATACTTACTTGGGCTTTTTGACTTGTGCGGTGTAGCACTGATAAGCGAATAGTGCCATTTTCTGGCGTGTACTTAATTGCGTTATCTAATAAATTGCTTAATACCTGGTGTAGCCTTTCACTATCGGCATAGACATAGGGTAAATCACTCGGCAAATCGGTTTCTATAGTTTGACTCTTGGCTAACGCGCGATCGCACTGATGACTTAAAACTTCATGGCAAAGCGCACTTATATCTAACTTAGCGGGTTCAATATGCAATTGAGCGCTCGTATCGCGAGCTACCTGCAATAATCCCGCAATCATGCGATCAATATTTTTAGTTTGATTGCGAGCTTGCTTAAACAACTGGGCGGCTAATTCCGGTTTGAGGCGAGGAATTTTGTTTTCTTGGGAGACTAAATAATTTGCTTCTAAAGTTTCAATTGCAATTGATACCGCCGTTAAAGGATTGCGGAGATCGTGAGCCAGCATAGCAATTACTCGATCTTTAAACTGTAACTGCTCAGTAAGTTTTTCTTGTTCTTGCTTTAAATGGAAAATTTCATCAGCAAGTTTTATTAGTTCAGCAGAATTACTCACAGAACGAATCGGTGATGAGGGTAAGTTGATATTATAGTCTTGGTCTAAAATTTTGGGAAGTTGGTCTACTTTTAAGTACGCTTCTGCCGATTGTTGCCAGCGCAGCCACCAAGTTTTTAATTGCGCGTCTAAATTGCTACCCGCTAAAACTTGCAAAGGTGTGGGGTGAATTTTGACCAAAGCCGGAGTTGCTACCAGTTTAAAATGCTCTACTAAATAAGGCTGTTCGCCCACATTAATAATTTGCAGTTCAAACGGGTAATTGGCTTGTAACTGTTTGAGATAGCAACAAATTTCCGACACTTGATTTCGCGCACTCGAACGTTCGTCAACAAACAGTAATAGTTGAAGTGGTAATTCGGAGTAGGTTGGTTGCGACGAAACCTGCATGCAAACTTTTTTCAGCACTGAAAACAGGCAACTTTTTGAGGGTGGGCGGAGGTATAAACTAACAATGTATTAGATTTACTTCTTTAATAAATTTAATATCAATTTAAGATTTTGCCTATAGGTAGAGTTTAATAATTTGGTTTAATTTCTGATATTTAGAGTTTTTTAAGTGCCAATAGCCACTTAGCGAAGGCTTTTGCAGCTACACGCCGTTAGTTAAAACTAAGGAGTTTCACAAAAAACTTGGAGTAAATGAGCGCAATTGGAAATTGCCCCCAAATGGGCAATCTCAAACCCGTGAGTATTTTGAGTAGGAAATGCCAAACACGCAGCACGGGCAACATGACCTAACTTCATGGCAATTGAGCCATCACTACCAAAGCCGCTAATCGTCGCTAGTTGTACGGGCATATTTAGCTGTTTGGCAGCTTGACGCAACTGAACGTTTAAGCCTTCGTCGTAGATGCCGTAACCATCTTGAGCCAAAATTACTGGATTTGATCCAGATTCAACAGGGTATTCAGGTGCTAGAGGGCAAATTTCTAAAGCAATTAAGGCATCTAGTTTTTGCTGTCCGCTAAAATAGAGCGCTCCAATTGCGCCGACTTCTTCTTTAGCAGAGGCGACTAAATAAGTATCATAGACGGGCTGAGTTAAGTTTTTTGCTAAAGCCAGCAATATAGCTAAGGAAGCTTTGTTGTCTAGGGTGTAACTTGCAATATAGTCTTTTAATCGGATTGGGCGTTTGCGGTGCTTGCCAACTACTACGCGCGTTCCAGGGCGTATACCAGCTAGTTCTAATTCTTCTAGTGTGCATTTAGTTTCAATCCAGGCATCTTCCCAACGTACCGCCGTATCTTCTTGCTGTACTTTTTGGGGCGATTCGTGGGAGACATGACGCGAACCAAAGCTAAGAATTCCGCTAATAGTGGCGTTATCTCCCAGCAAATCGACAACTCCTTCCCCATAAACCCAAGGAAAAGAGCCGCCTAATTTGCGCACAGAGACTTTACCATCAAATTCGATAGTTTTGGCGATCGCTCCTATTTCATCTTTATGAGCAGTAATAGCGACAGATCCAGCTTCTCGCCCTGGAAGGAAGGCAATAATATTATCTGCTTTGTCTTGCCAAACTTCTACCCCAATTTCGGCAAAGCGGCGTAGCAATAGCTGATTTATTTGCGTTTCTACGCCACTAGGGGAATGGTGCATTACCAGTTCTTCAATGGTAAGAAATAACTCGTCGTAGTTCAAAAAATTATTGCTCAAAAGACTAGCGGGTGATTGTTATTTTTTTAAATTTGCGTTGAGCCATTATTCCTATACCTAACACGCCAAAGGCTAGTATCCCAATTCCACTACTAGGTTCGGGAATTGGTTGAGAACTCAACCTTGTTAAAGCTAAATTACCAATTTGTTCGTGCGCCGCCGTTGTGGGGTGTAAATCATCCCAAAATAAGTATTCATTTGGGTTTTGACAACTAGGATCTGTTAAGCAAGCATCGGTTACATTTGTAAATCCAAATAAGTCGGGTTGAGCGATCGCGCTGGCAAATAACGAACTAACATCAACATCATAAATATCAATCCCATAACTTAAGCTCAAGCTATTAAGGACGGTATCCAAACCTGTATTATGAGCGTCAGTTAGAGCCGTAAAGCTGCTAGATAAAACACTACTATTTGTTGCTGGAAGTTGCCCCAAATCTGGTAAATTGAGAACTAAAAAATTCTCTGCTCCAGAGGCAGCAAGGGAAGTAATAGAACTTGCTAGATTACTTACAGGTACGCTAGGGTCAGTAATCCCCGCGCCAAGATAGTCATTAGAACCTGCCCAAACTACATAAAGTGCGTTCGGATCGGCAAAGGAATTAGTAGCTTGAAAATTAGTAATTTGCTGTTGTAGTCCAATTAAACCGGGGATAAATGTATTATCGCTGCCAGTAGTTGCACCAGCAAAAGCATAATTGGTTGTATTTGCGCCCAAGTCTTCAGTCAAATATTCTATCCATAGGCGATCGTTAGAAGCACGTCCTGGACTGTAGGGCGGACTAGGAGGAAACGCACCCCCTGTAGCCGTAAACAAATTGCCCGTATCTGACAAACTATCGCCAAAAACATAAATATCTGTAAAGCTGACTGCAAAGGCTCGTAGCGGCAAGAAAAAAGATAGAAAAACAACGCTTGTAGCCAAAAATTGCTTTTGCATACTAAAACTTATCCAGTATTTTTACTGAATTTACCTTAAATTGGCGTTGATTAATCGCAAAAATAATTAAATTTTTATCTTATTGTGGGGATGGTTCCGTCGTTTCTGGCGTACTGTTAATTTGCAATACTTCCTGGGCGGACAAGCCCTCAGTAGCGTTGCCAAAGTACCATAAAACTGCGGCAGCTTCCGCACGGGTGACGGGTTTTTTGGGTTGAAATAGGGTTGTATAGCCAAAAGCGCGGCGAATATTGGATCTGTCGCTATTTTGAAAGTCGGCAAAAACTGCCCGTAATGCTTTAGGTTCAATTTTGGCTACATCTTGAAAGCCCCAACTATCTTTTATAGACTCTACCGACGCATTAGGTAAGGCTTGGCGGCTATCTAAAGGAACTTTCCATACAATCAACTGTTCGCGGGTTAAAGGGGCGTTAGGGCGAAATAAAACGGCGCTGCTATCTCCCGATAACGCACTAGGAATTAAGCCAGCATCGGCTAATCCTTGAATTGCTGCAAAATCGCGATCGCTTGGAGGTACATCTTGAAAAGTTTTTTGACTATCTTTGGCGGCTTCCCGAATCTGCAACGCCGGACGGCTGCTATTAATTTGATTATTGGCAGCAAATAGCAAGCGGGCATATTCGCGGCGAGTAATAGTTTTTGCTGGGTAAAACAGCGAACTAGAGCTAGTTTTATTACCTGTAGTTGGAAGCGACAATACACCCAAGGCTGCCAAGTCTTCAATATACGATCGCAATTGTGGAGATGCTTTATCGATATCTGTAAATACTTGGGTTGTAGTTGTACCTGTGTTTGGTGCAGGATTTGATTGTGGTAAAGGTCCAACAAAGTTTTCGTCGCCGCTTTGTGGCACTGGTGATACTGTTGCCTCTGGAGTAGCGGCTTGAGTTGTATCCCCATTACGAACATACTCAATAGTAAATTCTGTTGTCCCTGTTGAATCTTGGATTGCTACTGTTACTTGCAAATTGTTTTGACGAGCTATCAAAGCGTTGCTTTCGGGCGTTGGCTGGCTAACAATTTGCCAGTTTTGGGCTAGTAACTGGTTTTGATAGAAGCTTTGAACGGCGTTAGCAGGATCGGCACTAACCCAAGTAGTAAATATAGTTGCAGTATTGGCGGTTGGCGTTGGTGGTACAGTCCCTTGCAATTGCGCATTGGGATAGAGCGGAAAATCCGTAGGTAAGCCAGAATTGCGATCGCTTTGTTGGTTTTCTGTCGCCGACAACCGAGGATCGGCGCTTAACAAATTCTCTAAATTACTGCCTGTGGGACTGTTTGCACAGGCGCTCAACGTCAGCACTAATAAACTAATAATGGCAGTAAATCGGTGGAACACGGCAATTATTTAACAAAAAAACGCTTCTTTATCTACGCTAACGCACAGACAACGCCGTTATGAACTAGAAAAAATAGGGTTACGTGGCAAAAAGCTTGTCCGTAGCAAAAACGAGGCGTTGCCAAAGTTCTAATTACGCTCCACTACCAAGATTTGGTTGAGCAAGAGAACCTCTATAGTAAAGGCTGTCTTACTCTACCTTAAAGCGATCGCTCTAGGCGGCTATGTCTACTAACCGCCCAGAGCGCTAAATGATTAGCTGCCAAATATAAAGATGTGCAAATCCTCTAAGCAAAAACGACGATTTAATGCAAATAGCTCCGGGCTTCAGTAGCTACAGCTTCTACATCATCTTTTGCTAAGACTTCTAAAGTAGCACGAGCGCGATCGCCACCCAAGTTATTCATAGCTTGAACGACTCGATAGCGAATTTGCCAATCAGAATTTGTAGCATAAGGAACTAATAGCTCCACAGCACGACTTTCTCCCAATTCTCCTAAAGAGCTAATCGCCGCCGTTTGCACTAAATCGTTATCCGAATTTAAAGCTTCACTTAGCAAGTCAAAGGAGCGCGGATCGCCAAGTTCGCCTAAAGTAGCTATAATGCTAAACTTCACAAGCCATTCCGGCGTATTGTAATAAAGTTGCTGTAAGTCTTCAAAGGCTTCGGTAAGCTTCAAAGCACCCAAGCAATCGGCGGCGGCGGCTTGAACATCAGGTTCTGGATCGTTATGCAACCTTTCGCGCAACACCTCTAAAGATCGCTCTAAATCTTGTCCTCCTAGAGTATCCATTTGACTTACCGCCGCGTAACGCACGCGAGTATTGCGATCTTTGATGGCAGTTTGAGCAAGTTCAAAAGCAATTTTTTGATCTTCTAGTTCCCGAATTTGATTTACCGCCCGCAATCTGTCGCCCAAATCTTCCGAGGCGAGCATTTGCTTAATAGATTCAGAATTGGCACTCATTTAGTTTGTCTGGTTGTAAGGATAAGTTAGTCTGAACTTGCTGCCATCGCGCGGATAATATCACCACGAGTTAGAATCCCAACTACGAGGTTGTTCGCATCAACTACTGGCAAGCGTCGGATATCGCGATCGTGCAGCAATTGAGCCGCATTTTTAAGGGGTTTGTCGGCAGAAATAGTAATAGGATCGGTACTCATAACTTCGCCTACAGTTTGCCCTAAAGCCTTATGCAAGTCGCGCTCGTAGGTGGCAGGATTTTGCAGAAAAATCACGCTATCAAGAAACATAATGTAGGCAGGAGGCGTGACTCCCGTTTCTTGCCACATGAGATCAGTTTCGGAAATAATTCCTACTAAGCGATCGTCATCTCCGACTACGGGAAGTCCGCTAATTCGACGCTCTGCCATGATTTTAATTGCTTCATTTAGGGGCGTTTGGGGCTTAACGACAACGGGCAATGAAGTCATCGCCTCAGCAACGGTTTTAGGCATTTTTGGGGCTGCTACCTGTGAAAAAACTTCTCTACAGTTTCATTGTAGAAAATAGCGGCGATCGCCCGGATTTAATTTAATGATTATTACTACTTGGTCAAAGCTTATTTTTTGGTTGTAGGGCAAAAAATGGTATTTTCCCTTACGTCCAGCTCAAGAGAGTTGCTGAATTGGTAATGCAATATGAAAACGGGTGAGACAGGAGAGTTGTAGACAAGAAAAAACATCCTACTTTCCGCTACTCAACCAAATCTCTACAGTGCTTGCATAATTGGCATTTCTGCCACTGTTTTCTGTCTTCACAAGCTTTTTGTCACGCCACCGATATCCCTATAAAAAGCTATCCGCTCCTACCAAGGTTAGTTAACCTTAAGTAAGAGCGGTGTAGTGGATCTTCAAGTTGAAATCAGACTGCCGGAAGGAACTCCAAGCAAGCCTAAGCTTTATTTAGAGAACAGCCCCGGCGCGCAGCCGGCTCATTTCAACTTGATGACCCAAGGATATACTACTTTCTATCATGGGCATCACCTCCTTGTTGCCTTTACGGCGTAAATCTCAAAGGGACAAAGCTTGTTGCTTTGGGTGTTTGTCACCTTCATTTAAGATAACACAACATTTTGTAATTGTTGCCTGCAAAAAGAAAAAACCCCTACTTTTTTAATCGGGGTTTTTTTGATTTTATTTTCTAAACCTAATTGATCCAAACCGAGTTAGAGAGCGTTACCCCGTGGTAGAACCTCTTCAGGGAATTGGAATTGTTCGTGAGGCTGATCTTGAGGAGCCATCCAAGCGCGGATGCCTTCATTCAGCAAAATGTTTTTGGTGTAAAAAGTCTCAAACTCTGGATCTTCCGCCGCCCGTAATTCTTGGCTAACGAAATCGTAAGCGCGTAAGTTTAGGGCTAAACCAACTACGCCCACCGCACTCATCCACAATCCAGTTACGGGTACAAACAACATAAAGAAGTGCAACCAACGTTTGTTGGAAAAGGCAATTCCAAATATTTGCGACCAAAAACGGTTTGCCGTGACCATCGAGTAGGTTTCTTCCGCTTGAGTGGGATTGAAGGCGCGGAAAGTATTGGATTGCTCGGAATCCTCAAACAAGGTATTTTCTACGGTTGCGCCGTGAATGGCACACAATAGCGCTCCTCCTAATACTCCGGCTACTCCCATCATGTGGAAGGGGTTAAGTGTCCAGTTGTGGAATCCTTGGAAAAATAGCAAGAATCTAAATATTGCTGCTACCCCAAAGGATGGCGCGAAAAACCACGATGATTGTCCCAAGGGATACATGAGAAATACACTCACAAATACCGCAATCGGGGCGCTAAATGCTAGGGCGTTGTAAGGACGAATCCCGACCAAGCGGGCAATCTCAAACTGACGCAACATAAATCCGATTAAGGCAAAGGCTCCGTGCAGGGCGACAAATGCCCATAGTCCCCCTAGCTGACACCATCGGGTAAAGTTCCATCCAGCTTCTGGTCCCCATAAAAACAGCAAGGAGTGTCCCATGCTGTCGGCGGGGGTTGATACCGCTACGGTCAGAAAGTTTGCTCCTTCTAAGTAGGAACTAGCGATGCCGTGAGTATACCAAGAGGTGACAAAGGTTGTCCCTGTTAACCAGCCGCCTAGAGCCATGTAGGCGCAAGGGAATAGTAGGATTCCGCTCCAGCCTACAAATACAAATCTGTCGCGCTTTAACCAGTCGTCTACGGTATCAAATATGCCGCGACTCGGTGCGCTACCAACTGCAATTGTCATTACAGTAAAACTCCAAATATTATAAGTACGACAAGAGAATCGCCCGACAGAATAATGTAAGTTGTAAATAATACAAATAATCCATCGGTTGACAAGTTTAGTTTACGATTCTTTACTTGTTCCTAATCTAGTTGTACAACCAACTGCCAATATGTGGCAAGATAATTAGAAAAATTTAATCTTTACATTATTAATAAAAATTAACTTGCTTATACTGTAGTAAGTTAATTTTTGTCAACGAAAATAAATTTTTATGAGAATCTAAGTAGAGATACTCAGGGCGATCGCCCGCGATTGTCCTAGCGCAAGCAAACGTTAGAATGGATTATACATAGCGCTTATTGCCAAAAACATGATTTTTATCGACTTAACCTTAAAAAGCACAGCCTTCCCCGTATCAGTACAGCGAAAAACTAGCGAAGAAGCGGAGGCAGTTTATACCCAAATAGTGGAGGCGATGCGTTCCGGTCAGCCAGAGATTATCGAATTGACGTGCGATCGCCAAACAGAAAAAAAAGCTGCGGTGCGTGTAAGTGAAATTCTCAGCGTCCAGATAGCTCAAAAAGATGGTTCTGCCGTTGGTGGTGGTAGACCTCCAGGATTTTTTGCTTTATCCGAATCCACCTAACAACTAGAGTCAAAATGGCGGAGATTGCCGTTCAAGTCAGCAATTTAGATTTTAGTTGGCATCAAGGAGAGCAAGTTTTGACCTCTTGCTCTTTAGAAGTACCAAAAGGTGAATTTTGGATGCTTTTAGGGACAAATGGCAGTGGCAAATCTACTTTACTCAAATTGTTAGCAGGGTTGCTAACACCTAAATCGGGACTTGTACAAGTTCTGCCTCCAGTGGGCTTCGTCTTCCAAAACCCCGACCATCAATTAGTCATGCCCACGGTGGGCGCAGATGTAGCTTTTGGATTGGTGGAAGAACAACTGCCAATATTGCAAGTGCGGCAAAGAGTGGAAGAAGCTTTAACCGCCGTCAATATGCTGGCATTACAAAGAAGACCAATTTATGCTCTTAGTGGCGGACAAAAGCAACGAGTAGCGATCGCCGGAGCGATCGCCCGCCAGTGCGAAGTGTTGCTATTAGACGAACCTACAGCTTTACTCGATCCTGATAGCCAATTGGAATTAGTAGCTCAAGTACGAAATTTAGTTAAAAGTCGCGGTTTAACAGCCTTGTGGGTGACTCATCGCTTAGAGGAGTTAAATTACTGCGATGGTGCATTTTTGCTAGAGCGAGGTTGTTTAGTAGATCGTGGCGACGCGCAACGCTTAAAGCAACGTTTGATCCAAGAACCACCGCCCTTAGATTAAGACATTAAAACCCCAAGACTTGTCTTGGGGTTTTTTGCTAGTTGTAACTTACTCTTGAGGAGCAGTTTCAAACTCAGACTGGGGTTCAGAGCTTGACTCTACCTGCTCTGGAGTAGCGGCAACTACTGGAGGCTTGGTTTTTGTGGGTTTAGGACCGCGCATCAACGCCATATTCATTGGCGGTGCGGTGGTTTCTTCCCGATTAGAGCCTTTGCCTCTACTTTTAGTTTTCTCTTTACCTGGTACCGAAGGAATCACTTTGCGTTTTTCCGGTGATGTGGTTGTAGCTTCAAGATTATCCTCAACAGCTTTGGGTTGAAGTTCTTGTATTTCTTCTCCAACCTCACTAGGGGGATCGATTTGACGCTCTGATTTCTTAATGGGACGTTCCACCATAAATTTTGCACATTTATTTATTAGTATTTTTGCACTGTCCTACTATTTTAAGGAAGCTTAAGTGCAAATAAAGTTGTAGCATGGGCATTGCTAACTCAAAACCTTAACTTTAATCTGATAGCGCTGGGCTTGAGAATGTTAGAACCGATACTTCGATTACGATTAGAATTGTGAATAAATATATGTAACTTCAGCACTCAGTGAGAATGTATCATGCCACCCTCTTTACCCGAAGCTGTTTTGTTAGTAGACGGCTATAACATGATTGGCGCTTGGTCTTATTTAAAAAAAACTCGCGATCGCCTTGGACTGGAAGCTGCACGCGGGGAATTGGTTTCAGCACTCATAAACTATAGTGCTTTACAAGGCTATGCAACTCAAGTTGTATTCGATGCCCAGTATCAAAATACTTGTAGCAGCCAAGAAACAATTAACGACAATTTATTAGTACACTACACTGATTTTGGTCAGACTGCTGATACTTATATAGAGAAGTCCTGCGCGGCGTTGCGTCCTTATTTAAAACAATCTCACCTCTGTCGGCTGATTGTCGCCACCAGCGACCGCGTCCAGCAGCTAGTAGTAGTCGGCTATGGGGCAGAATGGATGTCTGCCCAGCAATTAAATTATGAGGTCGAATCGACCCTCAAAACTTCTCTGAGCAAGCATAAGCAACGCAAACATTCCGCTAGTCGGTTTTTGGCTAATTCCATTGATGCCAAAGCTAGGCAAAAGCTCGCTGAAATGCGCCGGGGCTTGTAGTAAGCTTCTCAAATATTTTTATAATTAAATTGGCAAGGGACAGATTTATAAAAAAATTTGGCAACCCCCTTGCAAAATACCACTGCTTACAGTTAATATAAATATTCGCAGTCCTCAGTAGCTCAGTGGTAGAGCGATCGGCTGTTAACCGATTGGTCGCAAGTTCGAATCTTGCCTGGGGAGTTAACTAAATCAACAATTATTGCTTAAAGCGATCGCAGTTTTGCTTAATGGTGGCTAAGAAAAGTTTGTTAATTTTAAACAGGCTTTACAAAAAGTTTGCCAAGGTAGAAAACCGGGTGTTTTTACAACCTCTCCCGCAACTATAGCAATCCTATTTGATGCATAAACATTATCTCGTAGGGGCGCAATGCATTGCGAAGGCATCTTTTGGGGAGAATCCTTCTTCCCAAAAATGCCGCCCCCTACAACGTTCACAATTGATTTAGGATTGCTATAACCTTTAAAATAGGAAGGTTGGGCTCTGCTATTCTCCATAGAATAGGTTTTCTATTTTTAGCTTGCCTAAAAATAGAATTCTACAAATTGAATTTAAATAATAAAACAGTGTTAAAAATAATTACTAAGCCATGGGCAGTCTATACTTCATGATTGAGTAACTTATACTACCAGCAAGCTATAAGCCGTTAAGTATTAATATTATGTTTATTTTGAAAAGACAAGATGTAGAAATTTTTAACATCAAACACCCAACCCTCAACCAACTTATTCCGATTATTAATTATCAAAGGCAGACTTTTCGTTTGCTGCAAATATTCCCTCTCAACCAGGCACAAGAAGCTTTAGCTTTATGGCGAGACTTGACAGATAACAAAGGCAAAGCCTGCATTCTGCTTGAAGAACCTGATCGCTACACACTTTGGGGAAAAATTAAACCAGAACAGCTAAATATTAGCAACAAAGTTGGTGAAGTCTCTCATAAATCTTTAGTTAAAGGCAGCTTGTTATTGTTGCAAGCAGTTTATACAGATATTGAAGACCTTTTAGGCACTAAGCAAGCAAATTTATTTCAAAAAGATTTTAAAGACTTTCTCGACAAAGTAGATTTAATTGAAAAATCTCCCGAAGCAGTCAATTACTTACTAGCTATCGATCCGCTTAGTGTCGAACAATTACCTGTTTGGCAAGAAGCTCAATTACTCAACCTTTTGCAAGAAACTCATCGCCTTGGTAAAAGATATTTTGGCGACAGCGAATTTACTAAAAATGCCCTAGACAGCTTAGAAGATATGTCAAAAGATGAACAATCGGGGTTTGTACAGTGGCTAAATCAATCAAGCCTTGGTAAGCTGTGGCAGTAACAAAAAAAATTAGGAGCAGGCGATCGCCTATTAATTGCCTTTACTTGTAGCAAAAAGATAGATATAAGTAAAAACTTACATCTTCAAAATTTTAACCAGTAAAAAATAGATATGACTATAGTATCAAATCATAGCCTTGGTCGCTGCTTACCTTGCGACAGGAATTTTTATGAATAAACCTATAAATAGTTCAAAATCCCGGTTATCTCTGCAAACTATTGTTTCGGTTGCCCTTTTTTGGGGTGTACTCGCACTTTTATTAACTTTATTATTTAGTTTACCTGTAGAAAATTCTGAAGGTGTGGCAAGACGCGCCCAGTGGTATGTAATTAGTGCTTATATATTTCAATCGGTAGCTTATTTAAGTGCGATAATATTGTGCTTTAGAAATATGCTCAGTCCCACAATAATTAGCGGGCGTAGCGTCTGGTTAGGAATCGGGTTTGGGCTGATGTCTTACCTAATTGGTAACTTAATTTTAGGCTATTGGGAGCTAATACTTCAGCAAGAGCCAACTAATGTATCGCCAGCAGATTTATTTTTTGTAGGTGCGTATTTATTTTTGGGTGGGGGGATGATTTCCGCTTTGAGCGCTAGACGAGTGCATCTAGAACGCTGGCAATGGGGAATAGTTGCAGTAATTGCTGTAGTTGGCATTGGCATCGGAATTTGGGTTTCTAACCCGGCAACAGGTACAGCCGTTGAAACTTCTGCACCGATGTGGTGGTCAGGTTTAGAAAAATCTTTATTATTGTTCTATACCGTTACTGATGTCTTGCTATTAATTATCGCTACAATGGTACTGCTAACTTTTTGGGGTGGTCGTTTTGCTCAATCGTGGCGATTGATAGCGGCAGCAGTGTTCTCGCTCTACATTGGAGATGTGTGGCTTAGTTATGCCCAAAATCACATTGAAAACTACCAAAGTGGAGCGCTGCTAGAAGTATTTTGGGTATTTAGTGGCGTGCTATTTACTATGGGCGCGGCGGTGGAATATGAAGTATCAAGTCGTTCTCGGCGAGAAAAGCGTGGGCGGAAGCGGGCTTAAATAAAAATTGAATTATGACTGGAAAAAAAATTTCTGAATCGATAAAAAATGACATTATTCACTTGTATAAACATACAGGGGAAACAACTTCAACTTTGGCAGAACGTTACGGGGTGAGCAATTCAACCATTAGTCGGATGTTGAAAAGTACGTTGCCAGAACAAGAGTATGAGGTATTAATTGCGTCTAAAAGAGCGGCGAGAGTACCGGGAAACGATTTAGGTACACAAGTAGCGGTTAACTCAAAAGAGGTAGATCCTGTAGAAGCATTAGTCTCACCGCCAATAGAACTTAAATCAATTATGCGGCTAGAGGAGAAAAGTGTTACCCCTACGCCAATTATCAAACGCCGCAGTGTTAGTAGCCGTGCGGACAATTTACCTGTATCTATAGATGATGCTCCCACGCAACTAAATAGTACGCCAACGGCAATAAGCGATGCGGATAAGAGTCATGTTAAAGGCGATCGCCAATCCACTATTATTAGTCAAAATCCTGAAATTAATAATCTCCTACCAATTAGCAAAGTTATACCCTTATCACCGGAGTCACCAACAACTAACAACTTAAATTTTCCCAGCGACGAAGAAACTAGCGCCATCGTTGCCGAAATGCTCGGCGAAGATATGTTGGAGGAAGCTGAAGATAGTGAAGACTTGGAAGAAGATGAAGATTTAGATTACTTAGATGACAATGACGATGACGACGAGGAGGAAGAACCGACTAAAATAGTCAAAAGGCGTTCATCAAGTAATGTTTTAATTCAAGTGTTGCCGTTATCAGAAGCTAATTTACCTAAAACTTGCTATTTAGTAATCGATCGCTTGTCAGAGTTAATTACTCGTCCCCTCAGAGATTTTGCCGACTTGGGGCAAATCCCGGCTCAAGAGACTAATCAAAAAACTTTACCAATATTTGATAATCATCGTGTAGCCCGTCGCTTTTCTACTAAACGCGATCGCGTAATTAAAGTCCCGGATAGTAAAATGCTGCAAAAAGCGTGTTCCCACCTCCAAGCAAAAGGGATTACAAGGCTATTGGTAGACGGTCAAGTTTACTCTCTTTATCCTAGTTAAGCAATATTGGTAGTGAGTTTTGCATGGACAATAATCCTCAACTTCTCTCTAGCGCTAGTTATGGTGTAGTCCTAGTCAGCGCCAGTTCGCAAATTGAAGCAGAGAAAATTGCTACAGCTTTGGTAGAATCTCAACTAGCAGCTTGTGTTAGTTTAATGCCGATTACTTCTATTTACACCTGGCAGAACAAACTACATCAAGACCAGGAATGGCAACTAATAATTAAAACTAAGCAAGCAATGTTTGCCGCAATTATCAATACAATTCAAGAACTACATTCCTACGAAGTGCCAGAAATTATTGCCCTTCCCTTGATTGCAGGCTCTCAATCTTATCTCCAGTGGATTTCAAAACAAGTCAAGCAGTCTGAAGAAGTATAAAAAAAGACAAGGGAAAATAGCGTCTCCCTTGTCTAGATTACTTTGACTTTCGTGCCTAGTTGACTTGCCACCAGCCTAAAGCTGGTCCAAAAAATAATACTGTCAACCACCACACAACCAACAAACCAATCCCAATCCAAGCACCACGAGTACTCCAGTCTACAAACTGTTGTGCTTTTCCTTTGCTAATTGGCAACCAGGGCAAAAATCTTTCTTCTTGCCCGTATTTTTCTTTTAGTGCAGTCTTACGCCGTTTTGATTCGCCCATAACTCTAATAAAATACGCCTTCTGTGCCTGATGATAGCGCTACAGGTAAAGTTATTGCTAATTTTGCAAATTAACTTGACAACAAAATAGAGGTAGCTACCTAACTTGGAGGCTAAGGGAAAAATCAAGCTCTTTGCTGCCGCCGCAAAACCACTATGACCTCTAGTTTTATGGCGCACCACAAAATTAAACAAAATTGACCGTTTTTAGAACCAAGAATAATTTTAGCTTTAGAACCAATATATTTAATATGTACAACTTTTTCTTGGTTCAACAACTCTATGGTAGGGGCAAACCAATGAACTTAGCAAAAATTGTGATGCTATCTATGGCTTTAGTAAAGTTAAATTGAAAAACATCTTTTGTAAAGGGTAGCATCATCCTCGACAGCGCTCTATGATAATGTATGTAGCAATCTTTAATATTGTTTATAGTTAAAACTTTTAGCATTCTATCTAACTTGTCAATAGCATCTTTAATAGTCGTGCCAATATTTAAGTTGATAATTATAGAACTTCGCAGTTGGCACAAGTTAGCTGCTTGCAATGTCTCTAATTGAGTTCTCCATGCTGTTGATAATCTACAATCAAATGTGTCATCCGAGACAATATTGTGGCTTTAGCAATGAAATAATGGGAGTCTTGAGACGAATACAAGAAGCCTTGGGGGTAAGCTTCTCTACCTAAAAAGATGGAGTAAAAATTTCCTTCCGTACACCGTAAATTACCTAAACCCAAAATGCTTGACCATGAATTTTGGGTTTATCAGCTATAAAAAACCAATGTTTCTTGCTCAAATTTGTGCAGGAAGCCTAACGTGGGCTTCAATCAATTAATATCCCGCGTCAATTAATAGATAGTTAAAAAACTTTGATACTAATGTCTAATCGCCAGTCAAATTATTAGAATAGCCGACATAAATTGCTGTCTTTTGTTTCAAAGAATGCACAAAAATTGATGATTATAGTGTAAAATTATGGGAGTTTATGTCTATACGGTTTTTTGTGAATAAATATTTACTAGCATTCACTATTTGCATATAAATTAAATTTAGATTAGGGAAAAGCACCTAAAAAAACAAGCTGGAAAGTTAATAATTAAGTGTTTATACGGTGTTTTTGTCATCGAAATAGCGCTAAAAAATCAAGTATACGAAAACTTAACTACAAGGAAAATGACTTACCAGTCGTTTTATTGATGTGAATAATTATCAGCGTCAAGCTGTGTTAATACCTCGAAATTTAAGTATTTTAGAGCCTTGGGGTTTTTGTTTAACACGTACTGAAGGCTGGACTGGGAAAGCACCAGTATCGCTGCGTACCCTAGCCACCAACCGCGCCTCACTCAATGCCTTACCCGACTGGATACTACAGATTAATAGGTGGGGGATTGTCAATAGTTTAGTTGCCAAAGGCGATCGCCTAACTGCCAACGATTTTGCAGGCAAACCACCTTGACAAAATTCTGC
Source organism: Synechocystis sp. PCC 7509 (assembly GCF_000332075.2). NCBI lineage: Bacteria > Bacillati > Cyanobacteriota > Cyanophyceae > Synechococcales > Merismopediaceae > Synechocystis > Synechocystis sp. PCC 7509. Next base: position 2,541,827 of record NZ_ALVU02000001.1, read on the forward strand.
CAGCAGGCGATCGCTGGGTCGGCAGAACTGATTGAGACAAACGGTTTTGAGTAGACACAGAGGAAAAAAAATCCCCATTTATTACCAACTCAATCTAGCGTTGAACCTATGCCGCAATTATTAAACGATCCATTGTTAATTGGTTGGATAGAAGTGGGAAAACTAGAGTACAGTCGCAGCGACATTGATTTAATTTAATAACGTTTACAGTTATCCTCCCATTTGGACAAACCGTATAAATCTATGACAAAAATTTTAGTAATTGAAGATGAGCAGTTAGTTCGAGAAAATATTTTAGACTTGTTAGAAGCTGAAGGCTTTGATGGTGTAGGCGCAGAAAATGGTCATGTAGGCGTAACTTGGGCGTGGGATTGCAAACCCGATTTAATAATTTGTGATGTCATGATGCCAGAACTTGATGGTTACGATGTCCTCAAGCTACTCCGCAAAGAACCCGTTACCGCCACAATTCCCTTTATTTTTCTCACTGCCAAAGCCGATAAAGACGATTTTCGCCAAGGAATGCAACTAGGAGCAGATGATTATTTAACTAAGCCCTTTACTAGCGCTGAATTATTGGGAGCGATCGCTGCGCGGTTAGAACGAAAAGCTGCTACTGCTAGGCAAGCAGAAAAAAGACTAGAAGAATTGCGTAAAAGCCTAACCAGTAAGCCAAAATATACCAGCACGGCGGTTTTTGATAATGAATTTGCTGCTCTTAAGCAATCTCAGTTTACCGGACAGTTGACGGTTAAAGGGGACGGCGATATTGAGTGGATATTTTACCTTTACTTGGGGCGGCTTTTGTATGCAACAGGTGGGACTCATCCCCTACGGCGTTGGCAAAGAAATATCTCAACTTACTGTCCGCACATCACCTCCTATCAAGAAAATGTGCCATCGGCTACATATTTGCCTACCGAGTACTCATTATTGACTTTATGGCTCGAACGCAAACAAATTAGTAGAGAACAAGTAGCTCAAGTAATTCGCGCGATCGTTCAGGAAGTCCTGTTTGATAGTATGCAGGCAAAACAATTAAACTATCAAATTCAACCAAAAGAAAATTCCTCCGCTCAATTACTATTAATTGATGCCGAACAAGCGACGGCGGCGGCGAGGCAAAGTTGGCAAATCTGGCAAAGCGCTAAGTTTGCTGACATATCTCCCAATCAAGCCCCAATCATCAAACGACCAGAAGAATTACAGCAAAAAGTCTCTATAGCTGCCTATCAACAGCTAACAGTTTTACTCAACGGACAGCGTAGTTTGCGGGAGTTAGCTTTACAGATGAAGCGTCAAGTTGTCGAAGTTACATCCTCTTTGCTGCCTTACATTCAGTCTGGCGTAGTAGAATTGACGGATATTACCGACTTGCCTATTTTAACTACTGTGCCGCCCAATTCTGCCACTATTGGACAGCAATCAAACCAGCCTTTGATTGCTTGTATTGATGATAGTCGCTTGGTTTGTCAAACAATGGAAAAGATTTTAACGGCAGATGGCTACCAGTTTGTATCCATAAATGACCCACTTCGAGCCTTAGCAACGCTCCTTTCCCGCAAACCAGATTTAATCTTTTTAGATTTGGTAATGCCTAATCTTAATGGTTATGAGATTTGCGGTCGTTTACGCAAAATTCCAACTTTTAGCAATACGCCGATTATAATTTTGACTAGCAATATTATCGATCGCGTCCGAGCTACGGGGGTGGGTTGCTCTGACTATCTAAGTAAGCCTGTAAAAGCTGAAAGCGTACTGGCGATTATCTCTAAACACTTGTCGTGTGCTATTGAAAACCGCCAAGAGTTCGCACTCTAAATTCGCCTTGCTTGGCAAGACTTTCGTTCGCTGTCTAGCTGGGGTTCTTGCCAGGAAAAAGCAAAGTGACTTACACCGCGCACTTGGGGCGCAACAGTGCGAATTGCTTGCATTTGGGCTTCTAGGGAGGGGCGATTGGAGATGGTTTTTCCCCAAACTCCAGCGATCGCCGGAATGACTTGGGCTTCGGGAGCTTGGGTTGTCACCTTTTGGACTAAAGCTGCGATACACGCTGCGTTGCCGCAGTTAGCATAAGCCATAGCGTGCCACTCTAAAGTCTTAGGAAATCGATGCCAAGGTTGCAAGCGCGAGTCATAACCTTGACCTACAGTTTGATTGGCATCAGGGAAAAATACAGCCCCAGCTTTGATTCCTTGACGCTGTACAGGCCAAGCAGCCACCGCTAAAAAGTCCAAAACACCTTGAATTGCATGAGCAACGCTCAACTGCCACAATTCCCATTGCAGGCGCGGCTGTCTTTGGGCAGCACTAGGTAAAACGATCGCCTTTGGGGTCGGGGTTGACGGTACATCTTCTTTGGGGGAGGCGATGATAGGCGGTGGAGCGGGTGGCGTGCGCCCTTGCCACAGGGGTTCGCTTTCTTGAGGATACAGTTTGTCTACGGCGGCAACATCAGCGACTGATATAGAGCCTTTTTTGGCGTAGCGTCCGATTAGCTCTAGTCCTTTAGAATTTAGCGCTCGTTTGGACAAAGCAAGTTGGGCCGCGTCGCCATAAATCCAGAGGTCTTGAACTTTGGTAATCACAGAATTTGCGCCCAAACCTCGTGGATAACGGACGTAATCGAATAACACTCCATCTGGGCGACGACGCGCGATTTCGTTTACCAATTGGTAATAGTCTCTTTTGGCTTGCAAGTTGTAAGGATCGACAAAAACTTGGCTTTCATTATCGACAAAATATAAACTTGTTTGCCCTTTGCCGTTTCGAGCTAGTACCGATTGGCGATCGCTTCTTTGACCATAGGAGTAGCCAAAATTCATCATAAACATCCAAGCGTAAACCTTTAAGCCTCGCTCGTGACCTTTTTGGATTGCTTGAGCTAAAAGGTCTACTTTTTCGCTCCCAGGGGCGCGAACCACTGATGGCCAAGCGGTACGATTAGATCCCATTGGTAGCAATACTTGCCCATCGGCAAAAACTTCAACATAAACTTGGTTATAGCCTAGGTTGATAATCCGATCCATAATTTCGTCTAGTTTGCCTGCTTGCAAATCGCAAGGATATAACCTTAGCCATATAGCTTGAACTTGCGGCCAAGTCCGACTGCGACATTCTTGCAGTTGCCTAGAGTGTTGATTTAACAACCCTTGGTAGCGATTTTGAGCCTCTGTGTCGCCTTTTAGTGTTGCTTGCAATAAATTTTGTTTTTCTAGCTTTGCCGATTCTGTAAACTGGCAGTAGGCAGCAGTTTGAGCTTGGGCTGGGTAAAAACCAATATTTGTAGCCACTAGACTACTAGAAATACTTGTGGCGATCGCCTTTCGCCAAGACAATATAGTTTTTTTTAATTTCACAGGATATTTGGTTATGCACAAAAGCACAAATAAAGGTATTAATCTAATTAAGCTAACTTTTTAAACTCAGATCCCTTGTTAAACTGTGCAACTACCTTTATTTGGAAGCTTTGCCTAAAAATGACAATATAGTCATTGAATAATGACTAATTGCTAGGAGGTAAAATTTTCTAAACAGCCAGTAATAAGCATTTAGTAAGTTTTCCTCTGCTTTTCACTGACTGTTTCCAGCTTGTATAAAGTTCCCATTTTGGGCAGCTAAATTAGCCACCTCTAGAAAGACTTGCTTCTACTTGCTTAAATTCTTGTTGTAGGCGTTGCTTGAGCTTCTGCGGTACAGGGCGGTTGGGATAAGAACTATAGTGTCCAGCTAAAGAGTTTAATGCTGTCCGCATAGTAGTAAAAGAGTTAAGAACTGTAATCGATGTATCTCTTTGGTAACGAGCAGAAAATTCATTAATTTTTTCTCTGGCTACGGCTTGAGACTGGGCTTTTTCGGGGTCATCTTCCGGCAAATCTAAAGCAGTTCTTAAAGTATTGACTACGCTTAAAGTGTCTTGACGATAATCTCCACTTAGGGAATTAGAGCCATTATTAGAACAGCCCATTAAGCCAATGACGGCAACCAAAACCAAGGCAATTAGACGCGACCAGTAGCGCTTCATAAGTTTTTAAGTAAGTAGACATTAAATTAACGTCTATCCTATCAGTGATTGGTGCAAAGGCGATCGCCTTTGGTGCAACGCCGTCGGTAGTTAAGCGCCGAAACCAAGCAACTCTTACAATGCCTTGTTAGTTGCAATCGGGTGGTACAGAGTATCTCTTTGCTGATAAGGGCGATTGTTTAACGAAGAAATTGCCTTTTGGAGAGTTTCTACTTCCATGCACGTACCCCCCAAAGCGCCAGCCATGGTTGTAATGTGTTCTTCCATCAATGTGCCGCCAATATCGTTACAACCCCAGTTAAGCGCTTCTGTTGCTCCGGTTAGCCCTAATTTGACCCAGCTTGGTTGATGGTTGGGAATCCAATTACCTAACATAATTCGCGCTACGGCGGTAAGGAGTAAGGCATCTTCTAATACTGGTTGGTCGCGTCCTACTCGTTTGCGTAATGGCTTAGGAGCTTCTTGACCAACAAAGGGCAATAAAATAAATTCACTAATAGTTGCAGGGTAGGCTTTTTCTAAAGCGGTTTGTTGCAGAGTTCGTAATTTATCTAAATGCTCTATTTGTTGCTCTGGGGTTTCGATATGCCCGGAAAGCATAGTGCTAGTTGTGGGTAAACCTAGTTTGTGAGCGATACTAACAATTTCTAACCAAGTAGCTGTATCAGTTTTTTCTGGGCATAAAATGCGCCGTACTTCATCGTTTAATACTTCCGCCGCCGTACCGGGCATCGAATCCACCCCCGCAGCTTTTAAGGCTGTAATTACATAGGCGTAACTAAGGTTGTCTTCTTTAGCGATAAATTGAACTTCTTGAGGAGAGAAGGCGTGGAGGTGTAGCTGGGGGTATTTGCCTTTGATAGTTGTAACTAAACGTAAATAATAATTTAGACTTAGCCCGTTGATTTTAGCGGCGGGGTTTAAACCTCCCTGCATACAGATTTCTGTAGCATTACGCTCTACTGCATCGGTAGCTTTAGCTAAAATTTGCTCCCAGTCCAACCAGTAAGAACCCTCCGCATTAGCATCACGCCTAAAGGCGCAGAAACTACAATGCTGTTCGCAGATATTTGTATAGTTAATGTTGCGGTTGATTATATAAGTAACTGTATCGCCTGCTTGACGCTGGCGGAGTCGGTCGGCGGTGTGTTTGATTGCAGACTTGACATTGGGATCGGTCTGCTTTAGTAACATTACTCCTTCAGTGGCTGACAAATCGCACCCATTCAAGGTATTTTCTAGAATTGACTCAATAGTTTTAGTCGTCACGAGGCATCCAATAAATAATTTCTGCTATAACTTTAATTTTGTCAGAATTCTTGGCAGAAGGTAAAAGTTAGCATGATGCTTCCGCAGTTAATCAGACTATATTGCTAACTAAATAGGTTAGAGAATTTACCGAAAAAATGGTGAGGCGTGAAACTTAAAACTTGTTTACTGCTGCTACTGTGGACAACTATAGCCCTAGGTTTGCGTTTAACTCAACTTACTGCTAAGTCACCTTGGACTGATGAATTTTCGACTTTGGTGTTTAGTTTGGGGAATAGTTATCGCACTGTGCCTTTAGATAGCGTGGTTTCTCTCGATCAACTATTGCAACCATTACAAATAAATCCTAATGCTGGTGTAGCTCAAGTTATTCATAACTTACTGACTGAAAGCAACCATCCACCGCTTTACTTTATGCTGGCTCATTGGTGGATGCAATTATGGTCTACAGATAGCGGATTAGTCTCTTTATGGGTAGCCAGAAGTCTGAGCGCTATATTTGGCGCGTTGTCTATTCCCGCTATTTATTTTCTCAGCGCTTTTGCTTTTCGCTCCTCGTTGGTTGGATTGCTGGCGGCGGCGATGATGGCGGTTTCTCCTTATGGCATTTTTTTAGCTCAAGAAGCCCGTCATTATACCCTTGCCATTTTGTGGGTAATTGCTTCTTTTGGTTGCTTGGTAGCTGCTACAAAGCATATTCAAGAGCGCACAAAACTACCTATCTTAATCGTTATAAGCTGGATAGTAGTCAATACTTTAGGTATTGCTACCCATTACTTTTTTGTTTTAACTTTAGCGGTGGAAGCTGTGATATTGCTTTTTTGGCAATATCGCCAGAGGAAAAAAGCTTTTACTGCTCCCTGGGGACAAATTTACGCTGTGGCGCTAGGTACGGCTATCGGGGGAATAGTTTGGTTGCCAATATTTTTACAAAATAATAGCAAGTTGACAGAATGGATTGAAAATGGCGATAAATCGAGTATTTTGGCGCTATTAAATCCTATTTTTCAAGCATTAGCTGCCTGGATTACGATGTTGTCGTTGCTACCTGTTGAGGCTTCAGCGTTACCAGTAATTATTGCTTCCGGTTTAGTGATGATTAGTTTTTTTGTTTGGGCTACGCCTTTACTCAAGCATGGCTTAGTAACTAATTTACGGCAACCAAAAACTCGTTTAATTACTCAGACATTTATGGCAATTGTCGGCAGTGCGATCGCCATATTTTTCTTTTTCACCTATATTTTAGGTATCGATCTTACTCGTGGCGCTCGTTATAACTTCGTTTATTTTCCCGCCGTAATAATCTTAGTGGCGGCAAGTTTGGCTACCTACTGGAAAAATTCGGCAACTAAACTGCCAACAAATAATTGGTCATCGGGGAAAACTGCTGTAGCCTTAATTTGGTTAATGGGATTTATAAGTGCGATCGCCGTTATTAATAACCTAGGGTATCAAAAGTATTATCGTCCAGACTTGTTTTTGCAGTTGGTACAAAAAACAAATCCTTCTATCCCGGTTTTGGTTGCCACAACACATAAAACTCACGTCCAAACTGGCGAAATGATGGGAATTGCGAGAGAGTTTAAACTTGCTAAAATGCCTAATAATCCTGAGTTTCTTTTAGCCCATCAAACTCAAGATCCTGCTACTTCAACCGCCGTTTTGCAAAACACTGTAAGTAAAAAACTTTTACCCTTTGACTTATGGTTAGTTAATTTTTATGCTCCTGTAAAGCTCGATAGGTGTGCTTTGCAAGACTTAAAAGTTCCGGTAGACGGTTATAATTATCAACTTTATCATTGTCAAGATAGGGTAGTCAGTAATTGGTAATGGGGAAAATTATTTTATTTTTGTAAAAAATCTGTTCTTTCTGAAGTGGGTACGCTTACAGGAGATAAACCAGAAATTGCTCGGAGATTTTGGCAGCGAATTAAATCTACAAAGTTTAAGCTTGAACGCTTTTCAATTTGCGCTACTGCTTCAATTGCTGATAATAAATATTGTGCCGCTTCTGCTTCGGAATAACCGCGTCTTTGGGCTACTTTGATCGCTGCTTCGTCTGCTTCTAACTCTACTTTAGAACTGCGACTATTACGCCAAATCTGAGCCGAGGCAAAAGCACTCAATCCTGCACCAATAACTACACCCACCGGATCGCTTTGCACTAACTCCACCGCCGCTCCCAGTAGCCCAGCTAATACTACGCCTTGGGAGATATCTGGTTTAAACCATTTAATCCCTGTTAGCCAACTAATATTGGTTAACAGTAATAAGTCTCGCTGCGGTTTAGATAAACGCCGCCACAAATCAAAATTAATATATACTTGCCGTTGTTGCTGCCAAGGAAGGGGCAAAGGACTATTAATTATTTGTCTTTGCTCTGGTTTACTAACAATTTTCGTCATCATTCGCCCAGAGGCTGGCATTAAATCTAACAGGCGGCGAATTTCAGCGTTTTGCTCCATAAAAATAGTTTTTGTGCGATCGCCAACTAAGTAATATCCCTTATTTAACACCCTACACCCTTTTAAGGCTCTGCTTGATGAGCAAATACTGGCAAAAGTCAAAAACAGAGTGGTCATTCATTACTAAATTTGGGTAATTGAGGCAACAGGTTAATATTTGCATGGGTTTTCCTGTCTTTCGATCCCGATTGTTAGACTAAAAATTGAAAAATGCTCTTAGTAAACTATGAGCCGGAGAATATTTTATGGCTGCTGTTCCTGAATCGTCGCTTGAAGCTGGTTTGACGGCATTAGAACAAGGTAATTTTAATAGGGCGATCGCTATATTAAAAGTTGTCTGTAAAAATTCCTCCCAGCCAACGGCTACCAAGGTGCAAGCACAAAAAGGTTTAGTCACAGCTTACCTAAGCAAGGGAGAAAATAATCAAGCGATTTCCCTATTACAAACTCTTAGTCAAAGTAGCGATCCTGACGTGAGAACATGGGCTATCAGTAATTATCCTCAACTTGTAAATACATTACCTATCGACGCAACCGGATTTATAGCCTTTGTCGAGGATATAGAGCAAGTTACTAAGCAAGAGGCAATAGTAGTAAAAGTTGAGGCTGTACCCGCGCTTTTGCCGCCCCTAGCAGACAAAGAAGAAAATTTATTAGTTGTGTCACCTTTTGAGTGGCGACACGCACCTAGGGCGCAACGGTGGCAACCTTTAAAAGCAGTGAATTTTGTGCCTTTGTGGCTGTTAATGGCGGGAAGTGCGATCGCGCTTTTTTGGCTGCTGCGCGAAGTGACAATATTTGTCATGAGCTTTATTAACGATCTGCTGGTTAAATTACCTTATTTAGAGCCATTTCAACCTTTTTATCACGATCCATCAAACTTACTGCGTATCTTGCTTTTATTACTAATAGTTTTCTGTCCTTGGTTGCTAGACAGGCTTTTGCAACTAAGTTATCAAATCCAACCTTTATCTATAACTCAGCTTGCCGAATATAGCCCCGAATCAGAGCGATTATTACAACGCCATTGCCGTCAACAAGGCTGGCTTTTGCCTCAATTAGTTATTTTGTCTACTGCCGCGCCCGTAGCCTTCAGCTATGGCAATCTCCGGCGCACGGCTCGAATTGTCGTTAGTCGAGGGTTGCTGACACAATTGGCGGCGGATGAAATTGCTAGTATTTATGCTTTGCAACTTGGACATATTGCTAGTTGGGATTTTGCCCTTATGTCCTTATTTATAGTGCTAACTCAAGGAGTTTACGCTGTCTATCGTTATGTAGCAACTTGGGGCGATCGCCAAAAAAATGCAAACATTAAAATTGCGGCGGTGATAATTTCTAGCACTGCTTATGGTTTATGGTGGCTGCTATCGATTCCGGCTTTGTGGTTGTCTCAATTACGGATATATTATAGCGATCGTTTTACGGCTAGTCTTACAGGCAATCCCAACGGCTTAACTCGCGCTTTAATTAAAATCGCGATCGGGATTACCACTGATGTACAGCAACAAGAATGTACTAGCTGGTTGCTGGAAAGTCTCAATTTATTTATGCCTATAAGTTTTTACCAAGCTATTACTTTGGGTAGCCTCTACCCAAAAATTGAGCCGATTCTAGCTTGGGATTGTTTTAATCCCTATCGTTACTTACTCACTATCAATAATACTCATCCTTTAATTGGCGATCGCCTTCAACGTCTAAATGCTTTTGCTCAATATTGGCATCTAGATCCAGAACTAAATTTAGCTCCTAACTCCAAATTAGAGCTAACTTTGTCAAGCTTACGACTGCAATTAAAACCCCTGTTTAATTACCGTACCTTATTACAATTTACTGCTGTTTTTGGGTTGCTTTTTGGATTGCTAATTGGAGCAATATCTTGGCTAATTGGGGCAGTTACGCATATAATCTGGATTCCTCAGCTTGCTTGGATGTATGGCGACTGGTTGCTAATTAAAGCTTTTATTCCGATTGCTTTAAGCATCAGTCTATTTTTGCGGATAAATTTTTTGTTTCCAGATATTACCCGGACGACGCTTCGCTCTACTCCAAGTTTAGCCGACCAATTAACAAGCTCTACGGCTTTACCTATCGATAGTAACCCCAATCGCTTAAAAGGTAAGCTTCTAGGGCGACGGGGTATAGCTAATTGGTTAGGACAAGATTTACTGTTAAATTCTTCTCAAGGTCTATTTAAGCTGCATTATGAGTCCCCATTGGGTTCTATTGGTAATATCTTTTTGCGCCAATCCCTCAACCCCATGGATTTGCTAGGAAGACATATTTTAGTTACAGGTTGGTTTCGTCGCGGCGCTACTATATGGATAGACCTTAGTACCTTGCAAACCCAAACAGGCAAACTTAGCAATAGTTTTCAACCCCTGTGGGCTACTATTATGGCAAGTGCGATCGCTTTATATGGCACTTCCATAATTGTTTTGGGTAGATAAAAATATATCATTTCAGTTTTTCTAAAAATGCTATAAAGCAATTATTACTCAAACAGACTAACCGCAGGTATTTGGCTACTTACGTTTGCTAAACTTAATAAATTCAAAAATACCCGTATTTAGAAAGATGAAATCAGTCAAAGCCAAGCACAAGTATTGCTAAAGGCGGAATTATAAGCAATTAGCTACCCTACTATCCCTGGGCGTGATATTGTAAAAAATAGTGTCACCGTTACAGGCAAGTAGCATTAGAAGCGTTACTCATGGCAAAGAAGCTATCAACTGAGCAATCGTCAAAAGAAAAACCAGTTGTGAAGCCAAAGTTTTTTCAGGAGATTAATAATTGAAATGCTGAATTAACAAACTGTACCTGTACTGCAAGGATTAGCTAGATAAAATTAGTTGATGACAGCGTATGTCAATTTTTAATTTATTATCAACCAATCTATGCTAAATGGTTCGATGCCAAGTTATTTTTGTGTCAATTTGTAGAGGAATAGTTCATGTCAGTTCGTTTATATATTGGTAATCTGCCCAAAGAAGAAGTAGAACGTCAAGACCTGCAAGCAGTGTTTGCAGAGGAAGGCGATTCAGTGGTTACAAAAGTAATCAAAGACCGTAAAACAGGCAAATGCCGTGGTTTTGGTTTTGTTACAGTTAATGACGACGAACACGCTGACAAAATAATTGAAAAATTTAACGGTTATTTATTCAAAGATACTCCTATAAAAATAGAGAAAGCTTTACCACGTACCAAGGGTGCAGAAGAAGAAGGTGAAGGGCGCTCGGTGGACAATGAGGGTAGTCCAACGACCACTAATAGCAATGTAGACAAACCAGCCCCCACTCGCCGTAGTAATAATAATAATAATAAAAAATCTCGTCGCCCAGCTACTAGCACTACAACTAGCACCAGCGAAAGCAGTGAAGGAGTCCAACCAGATCCTCGCTGGGCTGCGGATTTAGAAAAACTCAAACAAATGTTGGCAGCACAGACTACAAATGGGTAATGGGTAATGGGTAATGGGTAATTATTGCCCACTACCTATTATTTCGAGAAAATATTTTGCCAGTAGTCTAGATTAAGCAGTTGGCAAAGGAACTTGTAGCCAAGATCCTAAATGCGATCGCAATTGACTAGCAAAATCGGCACGTTGGCTAAATAGTTCGGTACGAATAGGTTTGCGCTCTTTGTCCAATGTCCAGCCATAATCGCTACTCAGTCTTAATTTATTTTGCCAATCGGCTACCGATACTACTAATTTTGGTGCGGGGCTGTTGTCGCCATCACTAACAACAAATACATAATTAAAATTATTTTGGGTAGCTGCGGCAATCGTTGAAGGTTCTCCACAAACAAACTCTAAACGCGATCGCACTTTCTCAACCAAATCCTCATCACCAATATCTTCCAATGGTCGCACTGCCAGCGTCAAAGCAAAATAAAAATCTTCAATTGGCACAAACTCTAATTGCATAGCTGTATCGTAATACTTGAATTAAACTTTTTATTAATTACTACTAAACTTAGTATTAACTGATGAAGTTAACTAATTAAGCATACTGTGATTAATTTTACTTATACCCAATATAAGATAGAATGTAAATAATTATCCTTGTGTTACTTTATAATCAATGTATAAAAGTTTATACCAATAATTGCGATAAATAAACTTAAAATACTCTAAATGTATGAGTATTGGGGGATTGACAAAACTTTATAAATGCACTCTAGCCCTAGAAAAAAATCCCAAGACGGACATAGAGAGCTAACAAAAATATTTCCCGCAGTGGATGCCCAGAACATAAGACAAAATTATATTAAACAATAAGAATAAAAAATATTCCGCTCTCACCATAGGAAATCGCCCAGAGCGACTCTATCCAAAACTTAGTTAAAATCCGGTAATTATCAGCTATGAGTATCTCTAATCGAAAGCATATTGCCTTAATTTCAGTTCACGGCGATCCTGCAATTGAAATTGGGAAAGAAGAAGCTGGTGGACAAAATGTTTACGTGCGTCAAGTAGGCGAAGCTTTAGCTCTCCTTGGATGGCAAGTAGATATGTTTACCCGCAAAGCCAACGCCGAGCAAGCCGCGATAGTTCAGCACTCTCCTAATTGTAGAACAATTCGTTTAGTAGCTGGGCCAGAAGAATTTGTACCAAGAGATAATATATTTCCCTACGCCGCCGAATTTGTCCAACAAATATTAAAGTTTCAAAAAGATAACGGCATTAAGTATGCTTTAGTTCATACCAATTATTGGATCTCTGCTTGGGTAGGAATGCAGTTAAAGAAAATCCAAGGTAGCAAGCAAGTTCACACTTATCACTCCTTGGGTTACGTTAAATACAAATCAGTTTCGACAATCCCTTTAATCGCTAAGACGCGCTTGGATGTGGAAAAAGCAGTATTAGAAACTGCCGAAAGCATTGTAGCCACAAGTCCCCAAGAAAAAGTTCATATGCGACAGTTGGTATCGAAACAAGGGAATATTGATATCATTCCTTGCGGTACAGATATACATCGTTTTGGCTCGATAACTAGAGCGCAAGCAAGACAAGAATTAGGTATAGATACCGAATCGGCGGTAATTCTATACGTAGGTAGATTCGATCCGCGTAAAGGGATTGAAACACTTGTTAGAGCCGTAGGTCAATCGAAACTACGGGGCAAAAAAGATATAAAATTAATTATTGGCGGTGGTTCACGTCCGGGACAAAGCGACGGGATGGAACGCGATCGCATTGAGAGTATTGTAGCTGAACTAGGACTAACAGACATTACTATTTTCCCTGGTCGTTTGGGTGACGAGACATTGCATACTTATTATGCGGCGGCGGATGTATGCGTTGTTCCCAGTCATTACGAACCTTTTGGATTGGTAGCTATTGAAGCAATGGCGAGTGCAACCCCAGTAATTGCTAGTGATGTAGGTGGATTGCAGTTTACAGTAGTTCCCGAAGAAACAGGCTTACTAGCACCAGCAAAAGATGATGCGGCTTTCTCCCAAGCAATAGATCGTATTCTGTCGTTATCTCCAGAAGAACGTGAAGAAATGGGCGTTGCAGCGAGAAAACGTGTAGAAAAACTATTTAGCTGGGAAGGTGTAGCCGCTCAATTGGGCGATTTATATACTGATCTAATGCAGCCAAAAACCCAGCTTATCCCTGTAAAGCAAAAAGAAGCTGTTAGTGCTTAGTTATCTAGTTTGGCAAACCCAAGTGAAAATTACTACAGTAATTTTCACAAACCTCTAAAGCTTCCATTATTCGGGCATTAGAGGTTTATTATTGCCTTCGTGACTACCAATATTATCAAAAGCGATCGCGGTTTCCGGGTACAGTAGCAGCAAATGCGATCGCCCGTTGCAGATGTACAATATCGCTCATATAGCAATTAGAGTAAAGAGAATTATTTAGGAATCAATCTACACCTAACCCCAATGTACGAATGCTCATGTCTTAACAATTAATGTTTTCAACGCCGACACTTTATTGATATGCAAGGAGGTTAAGTTGTTCACTCAAAAGCCCTTCTTGCATCAGTTCGTATCTTCCTCTATTTAACGCTTCTACCCACTCGGATTGAATGTGCCAGTTTTTACGCCAATTGATTGTAGCTTGTGGTGGTACAAAACCAGGGCAGAGTTTATGTATTTGAGCCAAAGACAAACCACTAAAACAAAAGCTTTGATAAACTAAGGTTCCGTAAGCAACTTCGCAGTTATCAAAATAACTATCGTAAAACTCTTTTTCTACGCCCATCACAGAATTATATTGAACCCACATTTTGGCAACAGGCAAGGATACTGTTTTATCTGCTATAAATCCACCTTTAATAATAGAATCAGGAGCAGTTTCATAGAGAAGAATCAGATCGCCTAATTCCATCCCAATTGGACGCTTTCGTAACTCTATATTTTTTACGCCAGAAACAATACGTTCTGCGTAAATACGTTTAATACTTAGAGCTTTGATGTACTTAGCCTGCATAAATCCCTCCAATCTCAACAGCTTTTTTATACCGATATAGAGGAAGACTGTGCATTTTTTGTGGCGTTCCCTTCAGAATACTATTGCTGAGTAAATCCTTTAGACGAATCACCTGACGCAAGGGCATAAGGCGATCAAATTCAATAGCTTGTTTCCGTTGTCCTTCAATGCCAATTTCTTGCAAATCAAGAATGCCTTTCATGCCTAAATCGCTGTAAAGTTGAGTAGGAATCCCCATGTATCGAGCGACAATTCTAGCAATAGCTACTACTCCAGAGACAGGTCTGCTGGCATAAAACATCACTAACGATCCTCTCATATCGTCTTGAGTACAGCTACATTGGCCGTAATAAACTGTTTTACCTGCTTGAAATATCTGAATCAGAAATTGAGGACGAATTGGTATAACGTAGGCTGTTTGAGACGTAAAGATAGACTCTGCTGGATAAGTCAAATTAAGCCAAGAATCGAGAGAACATTGGTTAATTAGAGTTTCATCCGCAGCCTTTAACTTAACTACTGCTTCGCTAAATTCAATCTGCTTAACCTCTTTTCTGCCTAAAAGATTGTAAGAAGATTGTATTATTGACGGGAATAGAATTTTGGCTTTAGTTACTTCATCTAAGCTACTTTCTTCTAAGTTGTAAAACAGCAATTTTGTTAAAAACCACTCTGGTTGATTATCTTTTCGTTCATATATTTCACGCCCTATACCTTCGACCCAAAAGCCATAACGTTCAAAAAATGGAACTAGCTCAACTTTTGCTGTAGTAACAAAAGCTCTTCTAATTCTCTCTTCTTTCCACTGTTCAAGACAAGTTAAAATTAAGTTTCGCCCAATACCACTACGCCGATAATCTTCAGTGACGAAGAGGGTTGATAACTTAGCTATTCTATTTCCTTTAGGCTTCCAAATTGCAACTCCAATAGCTTTTCCATCTCTATAAGCCACATTGAAGATAGTGTCTAGATTCTTAATTGTTTTAGATAACCATTGTGGAAATCCCGGATAAAGAAAAGATAATTCCTCATCAATCACTTTGATCAACTCGATTTCGTGTTTAAAGTCATCATAATTCTCCGGGAAACCCCGTTGCTTCAGCACGGGGAGGGATAGGAGGGGAATCGATGGGGTTCAACACCCCGGAGATTCCCACATATTTTGTGTTATAATGTGAGGTATGCAAAAAGCTTACCGTTACCGCGTTTACCCAACTTCCGAACAAGAAACCTTGTTGCGGAGAACTATGGGTTGTGCGCGTTTGGTTTACAACCGAGCGTTGGCTTCCCGGACGGAAGGTTGGTACGAAAGGCAAGAAAAGGTTGACTACATCAAAACTTCTGCCATGCTTACCCAATGGAAAAAGCAAGAAGACTTGCAATTTCTGAACGAGGTTAGCTGCGTACCTTTGCAGCAAGGACTTAGACACTTGCAAAAAGCCTTTGCAAACTTTTGGGCGGGACACGCTAAGTATCCCAACTTTAAAAAGAAGCATAATGGTGGCTCTGCTGAGTTCACTAAGTCCGCTTTTAAGTGGAAGGATGGGCAAGTATGGCTTGCCAAGTGTACTGAAGCGCTGCCGATTCGTTGGAGTAGGCAACTGCCCAAGGGATGCGAACCGTCTACCATCACGGTCAAGTTGGATGCGAGTGGGCGATTCCACGTTTCTTTGCTCGTAGACACAGTGATTGAACCATTGCCAAAATCCAATAAATCTATTGGTTTGGATATGGGGATAACTAGCTTGATTGCTACCAGTAATGGGGACAAAATCGCTAATCCCAAGCACTTTAAACGCAGAATCGCAAAGCTTAGACGAGTCCAGAAATCTTTGTCTCGTAAGCAGAAGGGGTCGAACAATCGACATAAGCAAAGGCTCAAAGTAGCCAAAGTACATGGACAAATAACTGATAGTCGCAAAGACTTTTTGCATAAGCTAACTACTCAACTGGTGAACGAAAACCAAACCATCGTGGTTGAGGATTTGGCAATCAAAAACATGGTCAAAAACCATAAATTGGCGCTCTCGATTAGCGATGCTAGTTGGGGTGAATTTGTCCGCCAGCTTGCTTACAAGTGCGAGTGGCACGGGCGAGAACTGATTAAAATTGACCGATGGTTTCCTTCCTCCAAAAGGTGCGGAAACTGTGGGCATATAGTAGACAAAATGCCGTTGAATGTACGTGAGTGGGATTGTCCTAAGTGTCAAACTAACCATGACCGTGATATCAACGCGAGTAGGAATATACTTGCCGCAGGGCTTGCGGTGTCAGTCTGTGGAGCGAACATAAGACCCGATAGGCAAGAGTCTAAAAGGCAGTTGCAAAAAACCCGAAAGGGAAAGAAACAGAAACCTAAGTCGTGAGTCTTAGGAATCCCCGTACCTTAAGGTCGGGGAGGAGGTCAATTCCGTTAAGCTTCTTTACTCCAAAGGCAGAAATTATCGATTCAAAGGAATTGCCTTGAATATCCTTTCGTCCTCCACCCAACTCTGAGAAGTCATCAATAATAACTGCTCTATAGAGTCTATCTAGGAAATCCTGTAGTTCTTTGTGACTAGGAAATTTAAACCATTCAATTCCCGGTGCTTCTGAAATATGATAACCCTGCTCCTTCAATTGGGAATGAATGGTTATTTCTACCCAATCGCCTGGTACTGTAACTGCACCCAGTAACTGTGGCTTTTCTGGATGCGAAGTTTTTTTAATTTGTGCTTTTATACGCTGAAATGCCAATTCTCTAGGATCGGCATCAATACTCCCAGAAGTTCTTCCAATTTTAACTCTTGGCTCTCCCCTTAGATACGAAGGGAATGAGTAGATGTAAAGAACCGTCTGTATTTCCATAAACCTTAAAATCTTACTCGTCTCAGTATAGACAAGCTGTTTAGCTTGCTTATTATAACCAATTCATCAGTCTTTCTGACTACAACCCTAAATTAATTCTGTTTTTTTGACAATGGATTAGTAAAGACTGCATTCTAAATTGCTCACCTAACTCGATATACTGCTTGTTCTCCAGAAACGAAGTCAGTTAACTATATAGTTAGTTTTTAGTTGCTGCGTTATGGGCATAATTATACTTTTAAACTAAGCCTACAAGTGGTGGTGAATATGGCGATCGCATTACTAACTAAAGAAACAGCTAAACTTACCTTTGTAGGGGTTAGATTGCGATCGCATTCCAACTCCATTCTTTTAAAATAGTAGAATAATCAAAAAATATTACCTATGACGCAATCTACACCTAACCCCAATGTACGACGCGGTAGAATTTTCCCAGAGATTCAATGGTCGGAAGAAAAAAAGGCAGAGAATCGAGCAAGAAGGGAAGCTTTCTATCAACGCTGCTGGCCGATTTTTGAGCAGTTGAAGCCAGAAATATTAGATAAATACTACGGTTGGTATATTGCTATTGAACCAGATAGCGGCGATTATTTTATCGACAAAGATCATGAACTAGCAAGTCGAAAAGCACGGGAAAAACACCCTAATGTCATTCACCATATTTTCGGCATTAATGAAACTGGTGTCAGTGGCAGTATATGATCCGAGGGCGATTTGGAGACAAAGGACAAATATACTTCGATATCAATTTAATAGATGCAGATGGATTGAGTCTTTCTGTAGAAGCTATGCTAGATACTGGTTTTACAGAACTTGTAGCAATAAATAAACAAGATGTACAGAGCCTTGATTGGGGGTTTTTACGTCAAAATAAATTAAAGACAGCCCAAGGGGAATCATTTTTTGATGTTTATTTAGGTAGGGTAGTTATAGATGAGCATGAATTTGAGGTTACTGTTTTTGCTGGAGATGAAATTAGAGAGATTTTACTAGGTTCTCAATGGCTCAAAGTCTTTAAATTAACAGCAGATTATTCAGAAAACAGCGTAACTTTAGAGTAGGTTTGCCATAGTAGCTTATTTAATTAATAAAAAATGATTGGAGAACTAAATTTAACCACTCTTTTGCGGTCAATGAAACCTAAGCTTTTTGAAGAAGATTATGTATTTTGCTCTGTTCCTACAGAGCGAGTTGCAACACTTAATCTAATTCCTGTTTGTCAGTTTAGAGAATCAGAGGGAATGACTTTAATAATAACTAAACAGCAAGCAGAGGAAGTCAATTTAGATTATGAATTTGTTTGCCAAATGATTACTTTATCAGTTCATTCTAGTTTAGAAGCAGTGGGTTTTTTAGCGGCTATAACTAACAAACTAGCTGAAAACGAAATTAGTGTAAATGCAGTTTCTGCCTATTATCACGACCATTTATTTGTACCTGCAAACAAAGCAGAAAAAGTTATGCAAATACTTACGGATATGAGCAAGTAGTTGAAAGGCATTTGTAAAAAGCGCGATCGCCTATTATCTCATTATTTAAGATTGTAGTTTTGCTGCTTTGCGTTTAGCTTCTGCCTTTTTTTGCCACTTGTATGCTATTTTTGTTGCTATTTCACTCATTTCTCTTGCTTTACGTTCAAAATCTTTGGCAAGTTCAAGAAGTTCTAGCAGTTTCTTTTCATCTGGTAATTCTTTCATAATAAATTCTCCATTGTGATCGCACCTCCCCCTAACTTATGCAAATAAAAATTGAAGTATTTACTGTAAATAAGCGTTTTCCTTTAACTATCAGTCGCGGTACAACGGCGCAAACAACAAATATTTGGGTAAAAATAGCTGATGATGGCATTGAAGGCTGGGGAGAAGCTTCGCCTTTTTGTTTAGGAAACCATAGCCAATCTACGGAAATGCTCATTGAAGCATTACAAAAAATCGCACCAATCCTAAGTAATTATCATCCCTTACAAAGGCAACAAATTTCTCAATTATTGCAATCTTACTCGATTCCATCTTCAGCGCAAGCGGGTATAGATATGGCTTTGCATGATTGGTTGGGGAAACAGGTACAGTTACCTTTATGGCAATTGTGGGGAGTAGATTGCGATCGCATTGTCCCAACTTCGGTAACAATTGGTATTAATTCCCCCGAAAAAGCCCAAGAAAGAACCATTGATTGGTTAAACTTCGTAGATGTAAAGGTGCTAAAAGTCAAGCTAGGAAGCACGTTAGGAATTGCAGCCGATAAAGCGATGCTGTTAGCCGTCAAAGAAGTAGCACCAAATCAAGAAATTTTTGTAGATGCTAATGGTGGTTGGAGTTTAGAAGATGCGGTAATAATGAGCGATTGGCTGGGAGAATTGGGAATTAAGTATATAGAACAACCATTAGCAAGAGGAGAGGAAAGTAAACTATTAGAATTAAAAATGCGATCGCCTTTACCAATATTTGTTGATGAAAGCTGCATGATTAGCCAAGACATCCCTATACTTGCAAACTCTGTAGCGGGAATCAATATTAAGTTAATGAAAGCTGGTGGTTTAAGCGAAGCGTTGCGAATGGTGCATACTGCTAAAGCTTATGGGTTGCAAATAATGTTTGGTTGCTATTCTGATAGTACATTGGCTAATACCGCCGCCGCACATTTATCGCCTTTAGCAGATTATCTTGACTTAGACAGTCACTTAAACTTAACAGACGATCCTTTTAGCGGTGCAACAATGCAACAAGGAAGATTGCTGCCTAATGATAAACCTGGTTTGGGAGTAGAATATCGTGCGGTTGGGAATTAACCAAAAAGTTGCTATTTTGCTTCATGATGGCGTTAAAGGTATTTATGGCAAAACAGGATTAGCATTACTGCGGTTTAGCGATGCTTCTATTGTTGCTGTAATCGATCGCCAGTGTGCGGGAGAATCTTTATCGCAATTGACGGGAATTAATCGCCATGTACCAATTGTGGCGAGTGTAGAAGAAGCTTTAAGTTATGCGCCAGAAGTTTTAGTAATTGGGATTGCACCTTCTGGGGGAAAATTACCCGTTGAATGGTTGCCAGAAATAAAGCAAGCTATAGAAGCAGGTTTGTCAATTGTTAATGGTTTGCATACACCAATGGCAACTATGCCAGAGTTTCAAGCATTGAAAGCTGGACAATGGATTTGGGATGTTAGACAAGAACCGAAAAATATAGAAGTTGCTAGTGCTAAAGCGCAAACTCTTTCTTGTCAGCGCTTTCTTACCGTTGGTACGGATATGGGAATTGGTAAGATGTCCACTAGCTTAGAATTACATAAAGTCTCTCAAAAACAGGGAATGCGATCGCATTTTATCGCTACTGGACAAACAGGAATCATGATTTGCGGCGATGGTGTCGCTTTAGATGCGGTGCGCGTAGACTACGCTGCTGGCGCTGTAGAACAATTAGTTATGCGTTATGGCGATTGTGACATTTTGCACGTAGAAGGACAAGGATCGTTATTACATCCCGGTTCTACAGCAACTTTACCTTTGATTCGAGGTACGCAACCAACGGCATTAATTTTAGTTCACCGTGCGGGACAAACTCATGTTCGCAACCATCCAAATGTATTGATTCCACCGCTTACAGAGGTCGTAAAGCTCTATGAAATGGTGGCGACGGCTGGGGGAGCGTTCAAAAAAGTTAAGGTAAGTGCGATCGCTCTTAATACGGCGCATTTGGATGAAAACGCCGCCAAACAAGCTATAAACCAAGTTCAAGAAGACACTAATTTACCATGTACCGATCCCGTGCGATTTGGTGCAGAAATTTTATTAGATGCTGGGAAAACGAATTAGTCTACAATTTGCATAGATTCTACATAATTCAAATTGCCTCTAGGCGTATAAATAATGGATACAAAAGCTTTTAAAAAGTCGCTCCAACACTCGGAAAACTACCACCGTAAAGGATTCGGTAAAGCTGCCGAAGTTGCTACATTGTTGAAAACCGAGTATCAAAGCAATTTAGTTCAGCTTATCCGCGATAACAACTACACTCTTACGCGCGGGGATGTCACTATTCGTTTAGCAGAGTCTTTTGGTTTTTGTTGGGGAGTAGAACGCGCTGTAGCGATGGCTTACGAAACTCGTCAGCATTTCCCCACCGAACGAATTTGGATTACTAACGAGATTATTCACAACCCTTCAGTAAATCAACGTTTGCGCGAAATGCAGGTGCAATTTATTGAAGTAACTAACGGTAATAAAGATTTTTCCGTTGTCAATTCTGGCGATGTAGTTATTCTTCCCGCTTTTGGCGCAAGCGTTCAAGAAATGCAGCTACTCAACGATTTAGGCTGTAAAATCGTCGATACTACTTGTCCTTGGGTTTCTAAAGTCTGGAATACCGTTGAAAAGCACAAAAAAGGCGATTATACATCAATTATTCACGGCAAGTATAACCACGAAGAAACGATTGCTACAAGTTCTTTTGCTGGAAAGTATTTAATTGTTCTCAATCTCGAACAAGCAGAGTATGTAGCCAATTACATTCTTAATGGTGGCGACGCTGGCGAATTTATGACTAAGTTTAGCCGCGCTCATTCCGAAGGGTTTAACCCCGATGAAGACTTAAAACAAATTGGTATTGCTAATCAAACTACCATGCTCAAAAGTGAAACCGAGCTTATTGGTAAGTTATTTGAACGGACAATGATGCGAAAATATAGTCCTAGTCAACTAACCGAGCATTTCCAAACCTTTAATACTATCTGCGATGCTACCCAAGAACGTCAAGACGCGATGTTTCAACTTGTCGAGGAAAAGCTAGATTTAATGGTAGTAATTGGCGGTTTCAATTCTTCTAACACCACCCATTTGCAAGAAATCGCTATAGAGCGGGGTATTGCTTCCTATCATATCGACTGCGCCGAACGCATTGATACTAATGGTATCGAGCATCGCTTACTTGATGGTAATTTACAACTAACTCCGCATTGGCTGCCAAAAGGTGCAATTACCATCGGAGTTACATCAGGAGCTTCTACACCGGATATAGTTGTAGCAGATACAGTAGAAAAGATTTTTGCCTTAAAAGCAAACAATTAAGTTTGGATATCACCTTATAAAAAGCTGAAGAAGTAATTGCGCTTAGTTAAAAACTGCTAGTTTCCTGTATATTGCTCAGAGACAGAGTTGCAAATAAGTCTCTATGTTCACCAATTGGAGACTTATTTACTTTGGACTAAAATTTTACATTAGGAGTTTAGAGTCATGATTGCATTTGTAAATAGTTTTAGTCACGGTTACGAGGGGGTGTCTCAAATACTATTGAAGCTACCTATTAATTGGACTATTGTTGCTCAGACTTTCAAACAAACAGACTTAGTAGGGGATGTGCAAAAAGCTTTCGATCATTTTGTCCAAACTGGACAAATTTGGGCAATGATTACAGGATTAATTATTGGCTATTTATTTCGGAGCCTAACTACCTACTAATTATTTATTCATTATTCATTTATTGTTGGGCGTAGCAGTAGATAAAGACAATTTTTCATTTGCTGGCGCAACGTTGCATCTATTTTGACAAACTTAAATAGATAAAACCTTTACAATTTACTGCTTATTTATTCTATTAGTCAGGGACGAAAAACGTTCTTATAAGGTGCTGTGAGTCAACAACAAACTTGGAGTCAGCGATTTGAATCAGCTTTGCATCCGGCGATCGCAATTTTTAACGCTAGTATCGGTTTTGATATTGAATTAATTGAGTACGATCTTACGGGTTCTATTGCTCACGCTAAAATGCTGGCTCATAGTCGGATTATTCCCCCAGAGGAAGCCGAGCAATTAGTTCAAGGATTGGAACAAATCCGCCAAGAGTACAAGAACGGACAATTTACCCCAGGAATTGAAGCGGAAGACGTACATTTTGCTGTCGAAAAACGGTTAACGGAAATTACTGGTGATGTAGGCAAAAAACTACACACCGCTAGATCCCGTAACGATCAAGTTGGTACAGATATTCGCTTATATCTGCGTGACAAAATTAAAGCAATTTGCACAGATATCCGCAAGTTTCAACAGACTTTACTGCAAATTGCCGAGCAAAATGTTGAAATTCTTATCCCCGGCTACACGCACCTCCAACGCGCTCAACCGATAAGTTTGGCTCACCACCTCCTTGCTTACTTTCAAATGCTTCAGCGCGACTTTGAACGCCTGCAAGATGTATATAAGCGAGTCAATATCTCTCCCCTCGGTAGTGGGGCTTTGGCGGGAACTACTTTCCCGATTGACAGACATTACACGGCGGAACTATTACATTTTGATGGAGTTTACGCAAATAGTTTAGACGGAGTGAGCGATCGCGATTTTGCCATTGAATTCCTGGGTGCAGCTAGTATTATCATGGTTCACCTCAGCCGCTTGTCGGAAGAAGTCATACTATGGTCATCGGAAGAATTTAGGTTTGTCAAGCTGACAGATAGCTGCGCCACAGGTTCTAGCATTATGCCCCAAAAGAAAAACCCCGATGTACCGGAATTAGTTAGGGGTAAAACGGGGAGAGTCTGCGGACATCTGCAAGGGTTATTAATGTTGATGAAAGGGCTACCTCTGGCTTACAACAAAGACTTACAAGAAGACAAAGAAGCATTGTTTGACACTGTAAAAACTGTTACGGCTTGCTTGGAAGCAATGACAATTTTGTTTGAAGAAGGAATAGAATTTCA
This sequence comes from Synechocystis sp. PCC 7509, assembly GCF_000332075.2. Lineage (NCBI taxonomy): Bacteria > Bacillati > Cyanobacteriota > Cyanophyceae > Synechococcales > Merismopediaceae > Synechocystis > Synechocystis sp. PCC 7509. The sequence goes on from NZ_ALVU02000001.1 coordinate 2,565,568, forward strand.
GACTAAACGCCTAGCAGAAGCTGTAGCAGAAGATTTTTCTAATGCCACCGATGTCGCCGATTATTTAGCAGCGCGGGGTATTCCCTTTCGTGAGGCTTACAATTTGGTGGGAAAAGTCGTTAAAACTTGCCTTGCAGAGGGGAAATTGCTTAAAGATTTAAGTCTGCTGGAATGGCAACAATTGCACCCAGCTTTTAGCGAAGATATCTATGATGCGATCGCCCCTCGTCAAGTAGTAGCAGCGCGTAATAGCTACGGTGGTACAGGCTTTGAGCAGGTAAAAAGTGCGATCGCTAATGCTCGCGTTCAAATTGAGGTTCAATCATGAAGTGGTACTTACTAGCGGTAATTTTTGCCTCTTTATTTAGCGAACAAACTATTGCTACGCCCCAATTAGCTCAAACAATTAATTGTGGTAAAGCTACAAATACCGTAGAACTTAATGAATGTACAGGGCGAGAAGCAAAAGCCGCCGATCGCAAGCTTAACCAAGTTTATCAACAACTAAGACCAAAAATATCTACTAAACAAAGGCAAAGATTGACTCAAGCTCAGTTAGATTGGATTAAGTTTCGCGATCGCACTTGTGAGTACGAAGCTGGAGAATGGGAAGGAGGTACTGGCGCAAGCGCCGCTTACCTCTCTTGTTTAGCAAGAGTGACGACGCAACGCACCGCAGACTTGCAACGTTACTTGGATAGATAAAAAAGTGGCAGCGATTAGTTCGCTGCCACTTTTTTTTTAAATTAATCGCGCTTTTAGTGCTACTTAGTCCGCAGCCGTTGTAGCTGCTCCTTCGTCTTCTTCACTCTTAGGCGATCTTTGATTAAACCTTCTTTGGAACCGCCCTGTAGTAGTCCGTTTACGAAACTTCCGGGCATATGCCTGGTTCCGTAGCGCCTTTTCTTTCTTGGGGTTACGGCGCTTTGCCATGTTCACCTCGTTAATAAACAACCAACAACTGCTTCTCTAATTTTAGGAGCAGTGCAAATCATTCATTCTAGCGGGATTAGCGTGTGCAAGTCAAATACCGGGGGCAAAAATTCGCAATTTAATCAAAATTTGATTAAATTTTAGACTTCCTGCACAAATAATTTTTTGCCCCTAGCCCCCAATTTTGGGGGAAACTGGATCTGAAGTCCCCCAGATTTTGGGGATTTAGGGGGCTATCCGGGATTATTGCGCATAGGTCTATTCAGTAAAATTTTAGTCCAAGTTTCCCAAAGCAAACTTTTTAGCTTTAAAACAGTAATAAATATATAAAAAGTTATGAGATACAAATTACTCGGAAATAGTGGGCTGAGGGTTTCAGAAATATGTTTAGGAACGATGAGTTTTGGGGAAGATTTTGGCTGGGGGATTTCTGAGATTGAAAGCCGCCAAATTTTTGATGCGTTTGTGGAAGCGGGGGGAAATTTTATTGATACTGCTAATGAAATTTACAACGGCGGTAGCAGCGAGAAGTTTTTAGGAGAATTTATTGCTACCAACAGAGATCGCATTGTTCTATCTACAAAATATACTGATAGCTTGCCAACAACCGATCCCAATCTTGCAGGCAATCAGCGCAAAAATATGGTGCAGTCTTTAGAGCGCAGCCTCAAGCGGCTCAAAACCGATTATATCGATTTATTTTGGCTGCATTCTTGGGACTTTGTGACTCCCATAGAAGAAATTATGCGGGCTTTTGATGATTTGGTGCGATCGGGAAAGGTGCTTTATATTGGTATTGCTGATGCCCCCGCTTGGGTGATATCTCGTGCTAATACTATAGCCGAGTTGCGGGGCTGGACTCCCTTTATTGCCACTCAAATTGAGTACAGCTTAGTAGAGCGAACTGCGGAGCGCGAACTTTTACCAATGGCACAGGAGCTTAATATTGGCATAATTGCTTGGTCTGTTTTGGCAAGCGGTATTCTTTTAAAAGAAAACACTCTCAATGGGCAATTACCTCTAGACGAACTAACTAATAGCGAATTTGCGATCGCAAGTCTTGTGCAAAAAATAGCCCAAGAAACTAATCGTTCTCCAGCCCAAGTGGCAATCAATTGGGTACGCAGCAAAGGAATTATCCCCATTTTGGGTGCAAATAAGCTGTCACAGTTGCAAACGGATTTAGCTTGTCTTGATTTTCAGCTATCTACCGAACACTTAAAAGCTCTTGATGATGCCAGCACAATTGAGCTTGGCTTCCCTCACGATTTTTTAGCCATAACAAAAGAATCAACTTTTGGAGGGATGTTTAATTTAATAGGCGATCGCGCTAGTAGTTAATGTGATGTAGAGACGTTGCAGTGCAACGTCTTTCTACCCTACCTAGGAAGCGTGAAGATAAGCCGCTAGGGCTTCAGAATCGCCGATCAGCTTGCTATTGATAAACACTTGAGGAACAGTCATTGCTCCGGTAACAGCCCGTAAAGAGCGGTTGGTAATGTCTTTGCCTAATACAATTTCTTCGTAATCCATGCCATGCTCACTGAGCATTTCTTTCGCACGAGCGCAGAAAGGACAACCTACTTTTGTAAACAAAGACACGACTTTGGGCTTTACAGCTTCGGCATTGATATAACTGAGCATTGTATCCGCGTCCGATACCTCAAAAGGATCGCCCGGTACATTTGGCTCAATAAACATCTTTTCAATCAAGCCATCTTTTACTAGCATCGAATAACGCCATGATCGCTTGCCAAAGCCCAAATCTGTTTTATCTACCAGCATTCCCATCCCTTCGGTAAATTCGCCATTACCATCAGGAATCACTGTAAGATTGTTTGCCTGCTGATCTTTCATCCATTCGTTCATTACGAAAGTATCGTTAACAGACATACAAACAATATCATCTACGCCATTTTCCTTAAAAACTGGCGCTAACTCGTTATAACCGGGGAGGTGAGTTGACGAACAAGTAGGAGTAAAAGCACCGGGTAAAGAAAATACAACTACCGTCTTACCGCCAAATAAATCATTGGTAGTTACATCCATCCATTGATTGTCTTTACGAGTACGGAAAGTAATAGCAGGGACTCTTTGCCCTTCAATATTAGTCAACATCAATTTGTCTCCTTGTTCTTAGGCTATTTTGTAAACTTATATAAAGCGTACTCATTATGAATACGCTTGTCAATAGTTTTAGCCAAAGATAGATTTAGACTTGAACGCCAATCGGACAAGAAACATTTGTGCCACCTAAACCGCAGTAGCCACCGGGGTTTTTGGCGAGGTACTGCTGATGGTAGCTTTCAGCGAAGTAAAATTCAGGAGCATCAACAATTTCGGTAGTGATTTCTTTGTAGCCTGCTTTAGTTAAGGCTTCCTGATAAGCTGCAATGGATGCTTCGGCAGCAAGCTTTTGATTATCGGAATAAGTATAAATTCCCGAACGGTATTGAGTACCGACATCATTACCTTGACGCATTCCTTGAGTTGGGTTGTGGCTTTCCCAAAAAACTTTAAGCAAAGTTTCGTAGCTGACAACCTTGGGATCGAAGACAACTAAAACTACTTCATTGTGTCCAGTCATTCCCGAACAAACTTCCTCATAGGTAGGATTGGGGGTAATTCCGCCAGCGTAGCCCACCGCCGTGGTATAAACCCCTTCTACCGTCCAAAATTTGCGCTCCGCTCCCCAAAAACAGCCGAATCCAAATACTGCCGTTTCCATACCATCGGGATAAGGGGCTTTAAGAGGATTACCGTTGACAAAATGGCTATTGGGTACTTGCATGGATTGCGATCGCCCCGGCAATGCTTTTTCGGCGGTAGGGATGGTTGTTTTTTTGCCAAGTCCAAATATCATAAAGATTTCTCAATAGCGCTCTACTATACGAATATAACTTACTGATTTGTTGCCTAGAGTCTTACTTAGGGGCGGTAAAGCGATCTATAGAGTCGTAATTGCACTGAGATCGTCCAGAAATTGTTGAGCCAAAATCGCCTTGAACTTGCTTCACGAAATGATATTTTGTAAAGGATTAAGGAGGAGTTAAAAGCGTAATTGGAACTTCCTCAACTTCTGCCAACTTCTCCAGCGTCAAACGACTTGATTGCCGTTCGCCCGATAAACGTTTTAATAATATTGGTCTAGGATCGTGCAATAGATAAATAATGCGATCGCCTTCTAGCCATTGGTCACTAGAAACCGCTATTTGACTTCGTCCTTCTCTTTCGACAAATAAAGGCATTAATTCCCCTGCTCTAATCAATGCTTGCAAATGCGCCTGTTGAAACTCCAAACCTGGCTCATTCAGCGTTGTTGTCCCTAACTTAACTCTGCCATTGGTGAGATAATCATTCCAAGTTTTGATTGCCAATTCTGGTAAAAATGCTTGACTAATTTTTGTCGTATTATTCCCGTTATTGGCTAGGGGAGTGCGGGGAAATACTGCTAAAACTCTAGGTGGGTTAAATTCTTCCGCCGCTCTTTGCGCCAACACAAAATTCACCTCTCCATTACCCGTCATAGCGATAAAAGTACCTATGGAACTAAGTCCTGCTTCCTCTAATACTTCTGGATCTAAAGCACTACTCAAGAAAAAAGATATATTTTCCGCTTCTGCTTGTTGGCGAGTTAAGGGATCGGTATCAATGATCGCTACAGATTCTCCTCGCTCTTTAAATAACCGCGCAATTAAAAGGCTCAAAGGATTGCAACCTACAATTATCGCTCCTGTTGCTTCAGTAGAGGCAATTTTTAGCCACTTAGCTACCAATCCAGCGCTTAACCCTTGACAAAAAACTGTGATGATAATTGTTAGAAATACTAAAGCTTTGATGGAGTCGCCGCCATTGATTCCTCGCTCGGTTAATAAAATTGAAAATAAAGAAGCTACCGATGCTGAGACAATACCTCTGGGTGCAACCCAACATAAAAATAGCTTTTGCTGCAAGTTCAAGCCGCTATTCCATGTACACGCCGCAATATTAATTGGCCGCACAACAAACATTAGTACCAATACTGTAAACAAGCTACCCCAGCCCAAAGCAAATATGCTAGCAATAGATAAATCCGCCGCCAGCAAAATAAACAGTACCGAAACGCCAAGAATAGTTAATTGCCCTTTGAAGCGTCGCAATAACCTTTCTTCCGGGATGGAGGACGAACCGAGTACCACACCTGCTACCACTGTCGCCATTAACCCCGACTCGCTGCGAATTAATTGCGCCAAGGCAAATAAACCCCATAACCCAGCTAATACTACTAAGTTCTTTAGCTCATCTGAGATAAAATGAGCGTGTTTAAATATCAAACTTAATAACCAACCACCTGCTGCACCAATCCCACCACCAATACCCAAACGCAAAACTAACCCGCTCAATGCTAAGACGGGATCGGCTTCCCCGTTTAAAATTGTGTCTAGGACAACAACCGCTAGAATTGCTCCTACTGGATCGATTAAAACTCCTTCCCCCTCTAAAAGAGTAGCCACTTGACGATCTACTTTTACATGGCGCAATAGCGGACTAACTACCGTAGGCCCTGTAACTACAACTAAAGCCGCATACAAAAAAGCGATCGCCCAGGGAAATTCCCCCAACCAGTGCGCCGCCATTCCACCACCAATTAGAGTAATTAACGGCCCTATTGTCACCAGGTTACGCAGACTTCCAGAGACTTTCCCCAAGTCTCGCATTTCCAGATTTAGCCCGCCTTCAAATAAAATTACCGCCGTTGCTAGGGCGACAATTACCTCTAAGCCTGCGCCTAGTAACTGGGGATGTAGCAAACCCGTACCGTCAGAACCTAGCAAAATCCCAAATAACAGCAAAAATACAATGCTGGGTACTTTAAGATATTCGGCGATTACTTGAGCGCCAATACCTGCAATTACAGCGATTGCGATCGCTAAAGTTATTTGAAAAGATGCTTCCATAGGCTAGATTTTGGCATTTAGCAAAACCTTTCATATCAAGATAGTCAATCTTAACTTTAAAATTTGCTCTTTGTTTTATTACCTGCTAAGTGCTGTTAGCTCTTTACTCGCCACTACCACCTTGATAGTTACTTTTGCAAGCTGCCAAAATCTGCTGATCGCTAGAACCAACCGCCGATAGCTGATGATAGTTTTGCAGCGCTACAGAATAAGGAGTAGTAATTTCATTGCTGCCATTTTCGCCCATTGAGCGATCGCCGATTGCTGCAACTTGTCGACCATCCGTGTTATTGGTTAGTTCTGCTGGATAGGCTTCTGTTTCCGGCCCATTTGCTAGTAATAACGCCAATTTCCCTGCCTCAATCGTACCGTTAAAACAATTAAATTCTGAGTTAGGTAAATAAAATGCCCCCACTGCTCTACCCTTGTTTACCTCAATAACTATGTACTCGTGTCCTATTTGTTGAGGTTCGGCTGATTGACCGTACAAGTAAATACCGTCCTTTTGGGGTAATTTACCTTTGGTTTCATACGTGTTTTTACTTAATTCGTCTCCAAGCACAGAAATTTTATACGGACTTGTACTAAGTAACTCATTAGTCAACGCTGGTGGCGCTACGACAGTAAAAATACTTAAAATTATTAGTAAGCTGGCTAGAGGAGCTTTGCTGTGATGCCGCGCCAAAAACAAATTATCAATATAGTTAAGCATCATCGATTCCTTTTTATTATCTAGCGCTAGGCTGGGGGGTAATGGTTCAGCCATGATTACAGCATACCCAATTAGTTATGCTTTATTGATACTTCAAAAGGGATACTTTGCTTTCCGTAAAAAAGCTTAACTTTCTCTCAACAATTGCGGCAAAAATCTCAAAAAAGTTACCCATAAACAATACCTCCTAAGTTTTAGGAGGTACGCAATTTCATTGAAGCTAAAAAATGCGGCAGCTTCTTCAACTAGCAATGTACTCTTGCACGTTCTCACGACGGCGGCGCAAGTGAGCTAAAGCCTGATGTTCTAGCTGACGGACTCGTTCTCGACTGAGGTTGAGTCTCTCGCCAACTTTGGCTAAAGACAATTCGTTACCGTCAACCAAACCAAAGCGTAGGCTGACTACTGAACGTTGTTGGGGTGTAAGTTCTGCTAATAGATTATCGATATCTTGACGCAAGGCTTCTTGAGTCATGAAATGATCCGGCGATGGGCCGTCATCTTCTAGCAAATCTTGCAATTCGGTGTCTTGATTGTCGCCAACGCGGATATCTAAAGATACTGGTTGACGAGCAAGATTCAAGTATTCACGAATTTGGGCGGGTTCTAGCTCTAAGGCTATGGCAATTTCATTGGCATTAGGACTTCGCCCTAATTTTTGCGCTAGTTCTCGCTGGACTTTTTTAATTTTGTTGAGTTTTTCGGTAATGTGGATAGGTAGCCTAATAGTCCGGGCTTGTTGAGCGATCGCACGGGTAATGGCTTGGCGTATCCACCAATAAGCGTAGGTAGAAAACTTATAGCCGCGCATCGGATCGAACTTCTCCACACCGCGCTCTAGTCCCATTGTCCCTTCTTGGATCAAGTCCAAAAATTCCATGTTCCGCTTTTGGTACTTTTTGGCGATCGCCACTACTAAGCGTAAGTTTGCCTCAATCATTTTTTGCTTGGCTCTTTTACCGCGCTTAATAGTTTCTGGCAACTCGGCGGCGGCGATATCTACTTGAGTCGCCCATTCATCAGAAGTTGGTTCCCTGTGCAGTTGCTTTGCCAGAGCTTCTTTAGCTTCTAGGAGCGACATCATTTGTTGTACTTGCTTCCCGTAAATAATTTCTTGTTCGCGGGTTAGCAGGGGTACGCGACCAATTTCTCGCAGATAGGTACGAACCATATCTGCCGTAAATTTGGTTCTATTAGTTTCGGTAGTGGTGTTAACAGTAGGCATTTGTGCGTCGTCAACTCCGTAGAGAATTTGAATGCTAAAGGGCTAAAACCGGACAGGAATCAAAGCTTATATCTAACTGGACATTAACTAATTAGTGTTTGAACATACATCCTACAGAAGGTGTAGAGACGCTGCCTCTCTAGAATAAGTTTCCCGTCCACTTGGGCTTAGTTAACTTAATCGAAGTCGGTATGACTTTATTATAGTGTAAATTTAGTTATTTGCATAAGTTTTAGAAAAGATGCGTTGTTAATCGCCCTTTGAATTAAAGAGGCGATCGCACTTATCTTATATATGATGACTTGACTTGAGAAGAAATACGTGCATTACAGCTACCGGATAACCGTACTGATTTGCGCTTCAAGATGGGGAGATATTACGAAGTGCTAAAATCCTAGATCGGCTTGAGCCAATTGCGCGGCGGCAAATACTTCCTCATCGGGCTTTTCTTCCCAAGCAACATCACCAATTTCTGTATAGAAAGTTTGATCGTAAGGGCGCGTTCTGACTACTACAGGCATGGGTACGGCGTGACCGAGAATTAAAGCTTGTTGTTTGGAGTCGAGTTTTGCAAGAACGCTACGCAAGGCTTGACCGCCGGAAACTCCGGTAAAAATCGCCTCAATATCTTTCTCATCGTTGAGTAAAGCTGTGATCCTTGTGCCAATTTGTGACATTACTTCGTTGTCAATTCCTGATGGACGCTGATCTACAACTAATAAAGTGACAAAATATTTACGCATTTCGCGGGCAATAATCCCGAAAATGGTTTGTTTTACAGTGGCAGGATCGAGAAAGCGGTGAGCTTCTTCAATAGTAATTACTAATGGATGAGGGCGATCGCACGGATTTTTGCTTTGTAAGAATTTCTCGGCTTTGTGGACGTAAGAGTGATGGATGCGGCGAGAGATAGTATTGGTTGCCAGCATATAGGAAAGCATATTTGACTGCGAACCAAATTCAATAACTACGTGCTTGCCAGCGTCCAAGGAAGCCAAAATTTTATCTATATAGTTATGCGGGCAAGTAGTCCGCATATACTTAAGATCCTCTAGGCGTAATAGTTTGCGCTGTAATGCCATAATTGAGGACTTGTTACCCCGTTTTTCCTGGCAAAACATTTCTATTTCTTCGTTACCCATCGCTAAAAGTTGAGTAATCCAAGACTTACCAAACTCGTTACGCAAAATTGTGGCATTTTCTAAACTTGCTTCTGACAAGTTTAATTCGTTGCGTACCAGCATGATGTCTTCAACTTCAATTTGGTCGTAACTTAGATAAAGTTCTTGAGCATCTCGCACTCCTCGGCGCTTGGTAGAAGCCGGATCGAGGGTGTATACCTGAACTTTGCCCGGAAATAGCTGGCGCAAGCCTTTAACGGTGCTAAATTGCTTGCCTTCCGATACTGCCTCCCAGCCATACTCAGAGTGCATATCGAAAATTAAGTTTACCGCCGCCTGTTTGCGAATAATCCCCGACAGTAGCAAGCGTGTGAGGAAAGATTTACCAGTTCCTGACTTGCCAAATACGCCGTTACTACGTTCTACAAATCGATCTAGGTCTATACATATCGGTACGTCCATGTCAAGAGGTTGACCGATCGCAAAGTTGCGTTTTTGGGGGTCATCTTCCCAACCAAATACGGCTCTAAAATCGCGTTCGCTGGCATCGTAAACTTGACTAAAGTGGCTGGGAATAGTTTTGACAGGTAGCAGTTCCATATTGCTGCTACTTTGGGGTTGAAAAGATGCTAATCCGCTTACACCGTGATGTTCCGATTGACCATTTTTATGAAAAACTGGTTCGTCTGATTCAGGGGTAAACATCAACATCGGTGTAAGATCGATAGTTCCATAAGTACCGCTTCCCGCCAAAACTTCGCGCATAAAGTCGTCGCTAGGTAAAGGCGGATTGGCAACAATTCGCTGGCTAGAAGTTCCTAGACATACATCCGTCAGCATACAAAAGAAACGCGATTTCATTCCTTCGACAACTAGGAATTTGCCAACGCGCATATCTTCGACTAAGACATCGGGATGCAAGCGCACCTCTAAGCCTTCACTGAGCGAACCTTGTGTAACTGAACCTAATGGCTGTCCCAAATTCATGCGAGTTATTTGCACTGCGTGGGTTATTGGCTTATCTTAGAGCCAATTAGGGCAAGCTGTCAGCCATTAAAGCCGTAAAATAATATTTTTGTACTACTTTAGTCAATATTAATCGACGTAGGGGCAGAACCTGTAGTAGTAGAGCCTGGTGTAAGTTTGCGATATTGACTGTACAAGCGATCGCGCCAACTAAAAAATGGTTGATAAGCTGGATCATCGGCTAAACCTGGTACGCCTTTCCCTTTGACACTTAAGGGTAAATCTAAATAGGGGCCATCGGGGAACTTAATTAACATTGATAGCCCAGCTACCGATAAATCTGCAAGGGTAGTGCGATCGCCCACTAAGTAAGGACTATCAGCTAACAGCAAGCATAATGCTTCTAAGTCTTGTTTTAGGTCAGTTTCGGCGGACTTTACTATATCGGGACTTGCGCCAACTCCAAAACCTAAAATTTTCAATACATCGTTGGGGACGGCTTCTACTAAGCCTTTGAGTAAGTCTGGCGTAGTATTGGGTAACAAAGCTTTGCGGAAGTTTTGATCTTGACTTAACGCACCAAATAGAGCTTTACGGCTTTTTATCCCAATAGATTCATCCGCCCATTCTTCTATAAGCAAGCATAATCCTCTTTGTTTGGGGTCAGTAGGAAGTAACGGACGCGCGGGATACTTTTCGTCTAAATACTTAGCGATCGCCGTTGAATCAGCGACTATATTAGCACCGTCTTTAATTACTGGAACTTTGCGTTGACCAGTTAGCCGAAATAACTCTACTTGTCCGATTCCTGGAGTTACTTCAATCTTGCGATAATCCAATCCTTTGTAGTCTAGGATTAGCCGCACTTTTTCGCAATACTGAGATAGTTCAAACTGGTACAATTCAATCATTTTGCGTAGTGGCTTTGAATTAAAGCGTCAATAATTTACTTACTATATGATTCCTTAAAACCGTCTATTTTGACAATCTAACTGCAAATTTTTCCAAAAATTACTTCTTTCTACCTCTTTAGTTATTCAATTGCAGTTTTGTATTTAGTTGCTAGATTTTTGTCTATTTGAGAGCTATTTTATTAAAAATAAATACTCTCTCAACCTACAGATTGAGAGAGTATCAATAGTTATTTAGTTTTTGCACAATTTTGTTATGCAGTCCGGCGAGTTACTAAACCCCAGATGAATAGCAAAACGATTGCCCCAATTACTGCAAAGATGATGCTAGGCAATGTCAACGCTCCTACTGAAGCTGCTGTTCCCACACCGCCACCAAAGAACAATCCACCCAACCAGCCACCAACTAGCGCACCTAAAATACCTAAAATCATTGTGGCAAGAATACCACCGCCTTGATGTCCTGGATAAATAGCTTTAGCGATCGCACCTGCAATCAAACCTAAAACCACCCACGCTAAGATTCCAAACATATTTGTTTTCTCCTTTTGTTTTTTATATCCCTGTTTCCTTATGTATAAGTTATCACTATCAATTATCGATTTCACTCTATCGTAAGTAAGAACCCAAAGGCATAGAAATATTGTCTATTTATTATTTATTTTTAACGTTTTATCCAACTGTTTTATTTAGCTCACAAAAAAATAATTAAGCAGATTTTGTTAAAAAAGCTAAAGATGTTTATAGAGCAAAGCAATATTAAAATAATTGATAACTTTTTAGCTATTAACTAACTGTAAATAATTAGTTAAAGAAACGCGATCGCCCAATATTGATGTTAACTAAAATAAAATAAATATCAGTCTTTAGCTAGATGTGGGTTGTATTTTGTGTAAAACCTTTGTAAAGTTGTAGGCAAATGTTGTAAAACTTATCAAGAGTCGGAAATAAATAAGAGGAAAACAACAATGATTAAAAGTCAAAAGCACAATAGCAGCAATTCACTTAAAAAAGTTGCTTACATACTAGGGATTGCTAGTGCTAGCATTCTAATTGGATTTCCTTTACAAGCACAGCAGTCTGGGGGAGGAGCGCTTAATCCTAGACCAAGTATTTTTAACGAGCCTCCTTACAACCGCTCTGGTGGAGCCACAACAACACCAGAAGCTACTCCATCAACACCAGAAGCTACTCCAGAAACTAGCCCCGCTCCAGTTCCCGACGCTACTACCCCTGCACCAGCGCCAACAGAAGGTACTCCTGGTGCGTCAACAGGGAGCGAAAACTTAGTAGCATTAGCGGCTGCTAATGGTTCTTTCAAAACCCTCACGGCTGCTTTAAAAGCCGCAGATTTGACGGCAACATTAGAAGGTGCGGGTCCATTTACAGTTTTTGCTCCTACGGATCAAGCTTTTGCCGCTTTACCTCAAGAAGCGCTCCAAGAACTATTGAAACCAGAGAACAAAGCCCTGTTAGTCAAAATTTTGACTTATCATGTAGTTCCTGGAAAAGTGACATCTACGGACTTAAAGTCTGGAGCAGTAAAATCTGTAGAGGGTGGTTCGATCAACGTTAAAGTTGATTCGGCGACAGGTGTATCGGTGAACGAAGCCAAAGTAGTTCAGCCAGATATTCAAGCTAGTAATGGTGTAATTCATGTCATCGATAAAGTAATTTTGCCTCCAGACATCTAAAAGACTGTTAAGTGCTAGTTTTTAACTTAGGTGCGGAAGTTCCTACTCTCAGCATTACGGGGTAGGGAGGCAAAGTTGGGAATAAAAATTCCATTTTTGCTCGTGCTAGACGTAGTACGGCATTTTTTGGGGAAGGATTCTAACCAAAAGATGCCTACCCACCTAAGAGAATCCTAGCCCCGCAAGCTATTATCAATTTCTGCAACTTTCCTGTATCACCCGCTTTCGTACCAATTACCAATTACTAATTTTGCACGCTCAAATCGTCGGTATTTGCTCAAGGTTGATCGATAACTGATTTTGGTAGCTCGGTACTCAAACGCAAAGGTAGACTAGGGGTAGATAGCGATTGAGCGTAAGCAGGGGTAAGAAAAGCTTGATAGTTATTTGCTTCCGGTGTCAATTGGTTAATAAATGCCAAACTTACCCCAGAAATTAGCTGCCGCAATGGTTGCACTTCTACGCCTCGACGTTCTTTAATTACCGCAGTATCTGTAAGTGCTTGACTATTGGGATTACCAACACTTAAATGCGTACCACCGATCGCTGTAATTAAATACTTTTGATCGCCAAGCTGAGTGAAAGGGCGTAACTGATGGTTGAGTACAGGCGTTATCGCATCTTCCGTACTAGCTAAAATTAAAACGGGAACGCTGACTTTGTTTAAACCATTTTCCCCAAATAGTTGCCCAATTACTGGATTAAGGGCGATCGCATTTTTTACCCGTCGATCTTGCAATTTCAGTTTACTATCAATTAAATTTGCTGCTCCACATTGCAACCAATCGGCAGGTGATTGAGCTAAAGGATTTGGATTTTTACACGCTTGGCGCAATTGCTGCAAGTTTAGTTCTCCACCAGCCACCGCCAAAGCTGTATAACCGCCTAAAGAATGACCAATAACGCTAACGGTTTCCGTGTTTAGTTTGCCTTGTAATTCTCCTGATTGCCTATTAATATTGCTTAACTGGTCTAGCAAAAAGCTGATATCTTTAGGTCGATTAATAAACTCTGTAGCTGGTAAAACCTGATTAGGGCTGCTGATATTAGATAGGTTTTTTGTTAGACGATCGGGATGTTCTAAGGCGGCGACTGTTAACCCGTGACTTGCCAAATGACGCGCTAAATAACTAAAAAATTGGCGATTTGCTCCCAATCCTGGAGAAATTACGACTAAAGGCGTTGGACGTAAAGCTGATAATAAAGAGTTTTGTTGAGGATAGTAAATATCTACAGGAATAGTGCGATCGCGTTTTCGATCTTGAAGAACTATTGTTTGTTCTAGTACCGTTGCTTTACCACTTTTGGCGGGGTCAAAGCTAGGTTTAAAAGCTGTACTACTGGTAACGGCTAACTTATCGGCTAAAGATAACCCCACCGCCTGACTTTGCAAGTAAGAGGGATTAAATTCTACCGCTAAAGCGATCGCCGAAGTTGCATCAATAACAATATTTTCTTGGGGATAAGCTTTAATTAAACTAACGACGCTGACCCCATTAGCTTGCTGGGCAGCTATGGTAACGGCAGCTTGGAGTTGCGGTAATGTCAATTCAGGAACTGCTACCCCTAAGTATTTGAGTAACTGTTTGCCGTAGGGCGAACTAGATAACTGGGCAATATATCCATCGGCTTGCTGGGGATCGATTTGCAGGCGACTATTTAAAACTTCTCGCACTTGGGGCGTTAAAAAAGCCGAGTAAAGTTGCAATTGTGAGGATAAAGCCCCGGTTTTAGCAAATTGCTCTAATTCCGAAATAGCGATCGCACTTTCAAAAGCTCCTAATTTTAGCGTTACTCTTTCGGCTGCTATAGTTGGGGTAGCAAATCCTTGTAAAGTCAGAGCGATCGCCAAGTACCACAATTTTTCTCTATGGGCTTGAATAAATACTTGAGCGCCAGACAACCATTTATGCTTAATCATAATTTTTACTTCCCTTTTGTTTTATTATGTACACCTCTGGTTTTGACGGTGTTCAGCCAGAATAGGGATGTTAATAGTTAATTGCTTAAATTTTGATGCCTAAACAAAGCTCACAGCTTTTATATCTACTTTTTTAAGTATCAAAAATTACTTATTTGCTTATTTAAGCAAATAAGGGAAACAAAACATAAAATAGTGAAGACTAAAAACTTAGAGAAATTAATACATAGCAGTTATGGTATTTATTGTGTCGTCGGTAGTCCAACGAACCGTTGCAAGTTTGACCATTTTAGCAACAGTAACTGTTGCTCATCCAGTTCCTAGCCTAGCGCAGCTAAATCAAAACCAGCCTCCCGCCCCTGCATTACCAATTCCTGCACAGCAAGCGCCCGTACAGCCGCCGCTAGATTACACCTTGGGAGGTGGCGATCGCATCCGCATCAACGTGTTTGAGGTCCCAGAATATAGTGGCGACTATCAAATTCCCCCTGGCGGATCGCTATATCTACCTTTAATTGGTGGTGTAACAATTTTAGGATTAACTCAAGAACAAGCCGCCGAAGCGATCGCTGCTAGATATGGTCGTTACCTGCGACGACCTTTAGTCACCGTTAGTTTAGTCTCACCGCGTCCTATAAACGTTGTCGTTGCTGGAGAAGTAAATCGCCCAGGTTCTTATACCGTAGGTTTGCAAGGCGGTGCGGGCGACAATCCTGGGGTTCAGTATCCGACAATAGTAGGAGCGCTAACCTTGGCGGAGGGGGTAACTTTAGCTGGTGATATTCGCCAAGTGCAGCTAAAACGACGACAAGGACTAGGCCCAGAAATAGTTACAAATCTTGACTTAACCCAACTAATTCAATCTGGGATTTTGCCTCAAGACATTACCCTCCGCGATGGAGATACAATTTATGTCCCGGTAGCATCGACAGTGAATTTAGGAGAAATCCGGCAATTTTCCAGTGCCAGCTTTGCCGGAGCGCTGAATAGACCCCGCACTGTAACGGTAGTTGGCGAAGTAAACCGTCCCGGCTCTTATACAGTAATTGGCGGCTCTGCCACTGCGATCGCTACCGAGCAAGGGGGCGGCAACGCTGGGGGCGGACTTCCTACGGTATCGCGGGCAATTCAGCTAGCTGGAGGGATAAATTCTCTAGCGGACGTGCGAGGTATTCAATTACGCCGCCCAACGAAGTCTGGCACAGAACAAACTATTAATCTGAATTTTTGGCAACTATTAGCTGGGGATTCTTATCAAGACACTCTAATTCAAGATGGAGACACCATTGTTGTGCCTACAGTTTCCGAACAAAATCCCGCCGAAAGTACGGTAGTTGCTACAGCCAATTTTTCGCCGGCAACTATTCAAGTCAGCGTAATTGGCGAAGTTAAGCGGGCAACAGGTGGTGCTGGAGGGACAACGTTACAACTACCAGCCAATACACCCCTAAATCAGGCTATATTGGCGGCGGGAGGATTTAACGATTCTAGAGCTAGGAGAACTACTGTCGATTTGATTCGTTTAAATCCGAACGGTTCAGTTACAAAACGCCAAGTCCGAGTTAACTTAGCCCAAGGTATTAGCGAAGAAGTTAATCCGATCCTCCGCAATAACGATATTGTGGTGATCAACCGCTCTTTCTTAGGCAGAGTAGGAGACACTATAGGAGCGGTGGGCAATCCTTTACTCAATGTTTTTAGTGTGTTTAGGTTATTTGGGCTTTAACTAACTGGTGGGGTAGAGATTCTAGGCGCGATCGCTTCTTTAATCTGGTGTTGCTGAATTCAGGTATGAAACTGATTTTCCGTGATTTCAAAACTAATGTAGAGACGTTGCAATGCAACGTCTCGTTGCCAAAATTCAAACATCTAATCAGCAACTCTCCCTCGCCGTAATAGTCAAGGTGACGGCGGTAGGCTGTCACCTTAATAAAGTAGCGATCGCCTCTAGTAATTTGTCTGGTGCAAAAGGCTTAGTAAAATAAGCATTTGCCCCTAAAGCCTTTGCTTTTTGACGGTGTTGGTCATTTTCTCTAGAAGTCAGCATCGCTACAGGTAAGTTAGACCAGTTTTTGGAAGTACGAATCTCTCTAAGTAAAGTAAATCCGTCCATGCGCGGCATTTCAATATCAGAAATGACTAGATCGTAAAAGTCCCCCGACCGATTTAGGACTTCTACAGCTTCTTTTCCATCTCGACACTGCATAACTTGATAGCCGGACTTGCTCAAAAGTTGGTCTAGTAACTTTCTGACCGCAATTGAATCATCCACAATCAAAATTGTGGCTTTGGCTGAGGAAGATGGCTTAAACGCCGGACTTGAAAGGGTCAATAACGGCTGTTTGCGATCGATTAATTCACCTAAGTAGTTTGGTGACAAAACTGAAACTACTTCCCCCGTCCCCAGCACTGTACATCCGGCAATATAAGGTGGAACTTTAACGGTAGGATCGAAGGGCTTAAGGACAAGTTCTCTTTCTCCCAATAGAGAATTGACGGCAACAACTACGGCTTTATCGCCGACATCTAAAACAATTCCCAAGTGTTGGTTAAATTGATCCGCCGCCGGAACGCTATCGGCGCGAGTGTAAGGCAATATTTTTGTCAAACAAAATATGGGCGTAGGGCGATCTTGCCACATTATTGTTTCTGGCTGGGAAGAATAATCGCAAAACTCAGCTAAAGCAATAATTTCTAAAATATTTACCGATGGAATCGCCAAAGTGCGTTGCTGACAACGGCAAAGTAACAAAGGTAAAATGCTCAAAGTTAGAGGAATCGTAATTGTAAACGTTGTCCCTTGTCCAACTTGGGTGGCAACTTGGACTGTACCGCGCAGTCGCTCTATTTGCAGGCGAACCACATCCAACCCCACACCTCGACCGGAAAGATCGGTTACAGAGTTGGCGGTAGAAAACCCCGGCATAAATAGAAATTGCAAAATTTGCTCTTTTGTAAGCTCGGCAGCATTTGCACTATGCAAACCCGTTTCTATCGCTCGCTGAAGGACTTTTTGGGTATCGACACCCCGCCCATTATCAGAAATCGCAATTACAACTTTATTGGCTTGGACGTGAGAAGTGAGGGTAATTTGCGCCGTTTTTGACTTACCTAGGTTGAGCCGTTCTTGAGGGGTTTCAATGCCATGATCGAAAGCATTACGGACTAAATGGGTAAGGGGAGTTTGCAATTGTTCGAGAATTACTTGGTCAATTAAAGTTTCTTGATTGATAATCTCTAACTCGACAGACTTACTAAAGCGATCGCTCAAGGTTTGCAATGGGGTAACAAACCTTTGAGCCAAAAATTTAAACGGGACTAAGCGTGATTGAGTCAAATCGCCGCGCAAAGAGTCGAGTTGCTGGCGCAATCGATCTAATCCTGATTGAAAGTCGCGGGTAATTAATTCAATATCTGACTTAGTTTCCTGCACTCGTACCATAACTTCCTGCAAATCTTGCAAGGTGGAGTGAAAGCCTGTGTACTGGTCAAATTGCAAGGCATCAAATTCGCGATCGCTTGTTTCTAAACTTGCATTTAAAGATGCTAGGGGGCTGGCTAACTGGTCATAAAAAACTCTTACTTGTTCGTTGATAGGATTGAGCTTCTGCGACTGTTTATTGAGGGTCAAATTAGCTTGATGTAGCTGGGAATGGTACAGAGATAACCGCTCGTGACCGATCAGCAATTCCCCTAACGTGTTGCTCATCCGATCGAGTTTAGTAACGGGAATCCGCAAGTTCAAAACCGGAGCAACTTGGGCGATAGGTTGATTTTCTGCCGCCACTACAGGAGTAGAGATTTGAGGAGCGGGGTTGAGGGTTTTTGAGCGCATTTCCCGTAATTGAGCAATTTCTTTAGTTACCATCTCCAAAAGTTGCTCAACTTTAGCGTTCTGTACCTTTTGGACTGTCTCGGCTCCAGCGATTAACCACTCTAGGTTTAAAGTTTGTCCTAATAAAGTACATTCTTCAACAAAACCCGTCAATCCCTGTTTAAGCGCGGCTACTTGGACGGGCGGGGTTAACAATTTTTCAATTCTTTGCAGACATTCTTCTAAGTCAATCTCTAAAACTGTTTTGAGAATAAAAGGATTAACCGCCATAGCGGCAAAAGCCATGTCTTCGCTCTCCTCTTGACGGGGAGCTAATTCTTGCAAAAAGCCATCTAGAGCGATCGCAATCGGTAGTTGGGAATCATCCACAATTACCGGGCTTTCTGGATTAGCTATAGCTTCAGCAACCAATTCTTTTATTTGCTCAATACCAATAATCAATAGTTCGTGAGCAGTATCTATTTGGTCTTGTACCCTACCCTCGTTTAAGGCTTCTAGCAAGTCTTCTAACTTGTGAGCGAGTTTGTGTAAAGCTGGCAGTTCCGCAATCCCCGCACCCCCTTTAATTGAGTGCGCCGCCCGCATCAATACCGTATATTCAAGCTTTATTTCTCCAGGTTTGACGCTAGAGGGGTTACGGGCAAAAGTTAGTAGCTTTTGCATTCCTTGCTCTAGCATTTCTAGATAATCGGGCGCATCCTCGTACAAAAAGCAAGAACGAGCTTCAAGTAAAATTGCTTTTAAACTGGTCGCATCTAGTACCATTTATTTTTCTACCTGAAAGCGAGATACAGAGTTTTGTAATTCTTCGGCGACACCGACTAACTGCTTCAAAGATACCGAAACAGCTTCCGATTCTTGGGAAGTATTCAGAGCGATCGCGGCGACTTCGTGCATATTCTGGTTTACAGTTTGAGAGGCGATCGTCTGCGATACGGTACTTGCGGAGATTGACTGAAGCAGTTCGTCAATGGTGTTGCTAATATTAGCTAGACCCTCCAAAGTTAGTTTAGTCTTGCCTACTAACTGCGTTCCTGTCACTACTTGCGTTGTACTCGCTTCCATTGTTTGCAACACTTCGGCGGTTTCTTGTTGAATTGTATTAACTAATTGCTCAATTTCTTTAGTTGAATCGGTAACTCGTTCCGCCAAGCGTCGGACTTCGTCGGCTACTACGCGAAAACCTTGTCCGTGTTCTCCAGCGCGGGCGGCTTCAATGGAGGCATTGAACGCCAATAGGTTTGTTTTTTCAGAAATTCCCGAAATAATGCTGACAACTTTAGAAATTTCTTGAGAGGATTCCGCTAGTCGTTTGACTTTTTTTGAAGTTTCGGCGACGCTAGAGCGGATATTTTGGATACTGCCTACAGTCAAATCCATCGTTTCGCCACCCTCTTTAGCTGCTTCTACAGCTTGACGGGCAATCGCGGCGGCTTTTTGGGCAGAATCGGCTACCGATTGAATTGATTGCCCAATTTCTTCTACGGAGTTCAGGGCTTGATTTACAGATTGTGCCTGAGTTGTGGCTTCGGTAGATAGTTTTGCCACCGATGACTCGCTACTAAAAGTAGATGCTTGTACTTGGCTGGTGGCAGCTTTTACTTGGGTAACAATCTCTCTTAAACTGCGGATTGTGGTGTTAAAAGCATCAGCAATAGAACCAATTGCGCCTTCATCTACTTTGGCCTTAACAGTTAAATTTCCTTGTTGAGCGTCTTCAATATCAAGTAAAAATGCAATGACTCCTTGTTGGAGACTTTCTTTTTCTTGGCGTTGGAAATCTGCTTCTGCTTGACGCAAACGCGATTGTTCTTCTAAAGCAGTGGCGGAAGCATTAACACTATCTGCCATTTGGTTGAAGGTCATGGCTAATTGTCCTATCTCGTCTGTGGCAAAAATTTCCGCTCTAGCTGTGCGATCGCCCGCCGAAAATTCTTGAGCCGTCTGGCGCAGGTTTTCAATAGGCTTGGGAATAGCCCGCCGCAAAATCATTGCCCAAGCAGTAATAATTACTACTGCCAAAATCAGCACCGTAAATCCCTGTATTACGCTTTTTTCCAGTAGTTCATCGACGGCGTTTTCACGGGTTCCACGCACTAAAATTGCTACGGGTTCTTGATTTTCTTTGCCGAGCGAAACTGAACCATTTTCTCTAATAACATTTGGTAGAGCTATAGCTGCCAATGTATAGATTTGACTGCCAACTTTTAACCGTGAAGTTACAGTTTTACCATCGGCTTTGACGGCGGCTTCGAGCAAAGATAAATCTTGCAAAGTAGTATTTGGTACTGCTTGCTCTATGCTGGCTTTTCCTTGGTCTAAGGCTGCGACCACAGAAAAATCTTTGGTTGCGGGTTTGTGGGCGTAAATGGCGCTGTAGCCGCCATCAAGGGCTTTTAGTGTGTCTTTAACAATTGGTAGTTTGCCATTAACAATATCTCCGGAAACCAAAGCTCCAATTACTTGCTTGGTTACTGGGTCTTTTACCGCCGTAACTGTATAACGAATCAAGGCATCTCGATAGGCAAAACCTGCGGGTAAAGGGGGATTTTCTTTTTGCAACTCGCTCCATTTGACAATCGCGTTAGCTTTGATTTGCCCTTGGTTGCTGAAAATTTCTTTAACCAAATTATTCGGGTTAAAAACTTCTCCTTGGCGATTGGCATTAGCCCCAACAATAATGCGTAGATCCTTGCCAACTAACGTTGCATACTCAATTTTTCTTGCGGTGATTTCATTTTTAAGAATTTTGTCAACTTGGCTTCGCAATGGCTGTGAGATCGGCTTGTTTTCCGCCGCAGCTTTTGCCGCACTGACGATCGCACTATTATCGGACTGACCGCGAAATCCAAACCCCATTTGGTTGACTTTAATATTGTAGTTAATCTCAGTAACTGCTACTTCTGACGAGGCTTGATTAAGTAACTGGCTTCTTAAACCCGTCTCGATCGCGTATTTCGATCCCATCCCTAGGGCAATTACTGACAATATTTCTGAAGCTAGTAAAGCTATTAGCTGCTTGCGGCTAATTGGTAAGTTATAAAACCACTGGATGGGAGATTTTTTTTTCTTTCTTCGAGTTACTTTTGGCTGGGACAGTTCTTGTTGATCGTCTTGAAGTGGCAAACCACTTTCCGTAATTTCCTTTGATGGCTCCAATAGACCGCTTTGGGGGAGGTCTAAGGTTTCTAAAGCTTTGAGGGCGATCGCACCCATAGAACCTGTTGAATCGGCATCAACTACTTCTTGATATAGCGATTTAGCTTCTTGATTTCGATTAGATTGTTCTAAAACTGTAGCTAGACTAATTTTACTGACTAAATCGCTAGGATCTAGTTCAACTTCTTCTTGCAGTGACTTGATTAAAGATTCAATATCTTGAGAAGTTGTGTTAAATATATTGTGGTTTGTAGTTTTCATAATTTGGCTGCCAAGTTATTAAAATAATGTGAGTCAAAAATATTGTTTAGAACTGCTTGAACATCAATAACTGCGTACTTTTCATTGTCAAACATGATACTTGTCTTAATAAACTCCCCCTCTAAAAAAGAAGTTAGATTCAAAGATTTTTCTGCCAAGTCTAAAGGAATAATTCCTTTTAAAGTCGATACTACGCAACCTATTTGCTGCCCATTATTTTTATTGTCATTTAATACTAATAATGTTAAATTATCTGGCGATCTCCTAGTTTCTTTGTCTGGAGCTATTTGTAATAAATCACTTAAGTCTAAAACCCAGAGCAATTTACCCCGTTGGTTTACGACTCCAATTAAAGCTGACGAAACTCCAGGGACAGGACAAATTTCGCCATAGGTCAAAGCTATTACTTCTTCGGTACTCTCTAAAGGAAACAAAACATTTATTGATTGGCGCAATTGACCACAAAAATAATCATTTATCATAACGATAGTTAATTAAGATGCTTGCAAACTGTTTGCACCAAATTATTAGGGGCAAAAGGCTTTGTTATATAATCATTTCCTCCCTGACGCAAAGCCCAAAATCGATCAAATTCTTGCTCTTTTGAAGAACAAAAAACAATGGGTATATCCTTAAGCTGACTATTGCTTCTAATTTGCCGACAAAGGTCTAAGCCACTGATTCCAGGCATAACAATATCTAAAACAATTAGATTGGGCTGTTCGTTTTCTGCCAGCCAAACTAAAGCAGCTTCGGCAGATTCAGCTAAGGCAACTGTTAATCCAGATTGCTGCAATAACAAAACAATTAACCTTTGTTCCGCGCGAGAGTCTTCTACTACCAATACAGTTTTCATTGATTTATTTCCATCGAAGATGAAGTAATTAATTGATTAACAACAGTTAGTAGCTGCTCCGGCTGAAATGGTTTAGTAATATAATTTGTAGCCCCTACCATCCGAGCGCGAATTCTATCTACTAACCCATCTCTACCCGTCAACATCACAATAGGAACTTCTTTTAGTGCCGTTGATAAGCGCAACATTCGGCAAAGTTCATAACCGTCTATTTCTGGCATAGAAATATCCATCAATACTAAGTTAGGCTTATCTCGTACTAGCATTGTTAGCACTCGTGCGGGTTCCATTAGTTCTAAAACTCGATAACCTGCCGTTTCCAGAATTAGTTTTACATTCCGTTGAACGGTTTTACTGTCATCAATGCAAGCAACTACAAGTCTTTGGTCATTTTGAGCGCTGCGATAAGGATTGATACCTACAATATCGGTGCGAATAAATGGTTGTAAGAAAGTGGCTAATTTTAAAACATCCATTTTTAAATGATGCGCCACTTCGTAAAAGCAATGGTTTTTACTTAGGGCTTGGGTTAACGATTCAATTTGCTGCGGTTTACCAGTTTTTCGTTGATAAACAGCTTGGGCAAATTTTTGAACATCTTTTATATAAGGTTTATGATAAGGAGATTGAATTTCTGGTTGAATTTGTTTCCATTGATTAAGCGGAGTTTGGATATTTGCAGCAATTTGTTGTAAAGAAACAGATAGTAATAATGGATCTAGTCCAATTTTTTTATCAAATCCTAATTGAACGTTTGGTAAACTAAGAGCTTGTAAGAGCGCTTCTTGAGATAACAAAAAAAGTAGTTGACGAACTTGCTGTAAAGATAGTTGACCTGATTGCCAACAATTACATAAGTACTGGTAATCTGAAGAAAAATTACTGAGGTTAAAAGATTTTAGTCGGGTATGGTGCTGCTGTAAGAGATACGTTAGGCGTTCTTGTTGTCCTATAGCACTATTTGCATAGTGAATATGCCCGCTACCGACATAAATTCGCCAAAACAAAGCATCAGAATTGGGATCGCGGATTGTTAGTTGCCCAGAAAGCTTTTTTCTGCTAATGTCTTGCAAAGCTTTAGCTACAGAGGTATTTTTTGGGGCAGATGCAGTTGGCTTAGGTTGCGGTTCAACGGTTTCAGCCATTGGGAAAACTCCTATAGGAGGATACATAAAACAAGGCTTATGTTAGATAAAAATAAATAACTCAAAATCTTTGCAGTAAAACAATAACTTTAGAAGTCATTTGCCAACTCTATCAACACTGAGTTACTTTTAAAAATACTGCTATCTGCAATCGATTTGTAACCGAGATTATACTGATAAGTTTGGTTAACAAGCGCCTAGTATCAGGGAAATTACTATAGTAAATTTTTTACTAATCTATTGATAAAGTAAGCCAGACGATCGGGACAATTACTTAAAATGCAGGTTAGCAGTGTTATTTATAGTCCCAAAATTATTCGGAACTTAACTATATTAATAAATATGTTTATTAAAATTTTATAACTTAGGGCGATCGCCCAATGTCTGGCAATTTGACTTGCTGCAAAAAGAACTCCTCTAAAGAAGGGCGAGATAAATTTAAGCTAATAATTTTGATCTCAAGCGTTGATAAATTGGCGAGAAAGTCATCAATGTTTTTTGTAAGAATTTGTCCATGCCAGTAGTTGTCTCGTTCCCAAGCAAGATCGATTACCCATTTGCTAAGTAAATCTCCATTGCCACCTTGAGCCTTGACATGGTAGACGTTGGCAGTGCCTAACAGTTGGTCAATAGAACCACTGCAAATTAATTCGCCTCGGTCGAGAATTGCCACGCGATCGCAAATTTGCTCTACTTCCGATAAGATATGACTGTTAAAAAAAATTGTTTTGCCTTGCTGTTTGAGGGACAAAATAATATTCCGCATTTGGTAGCGTCCAAGCGGATCGAGTCCTGACATTGGTTCATCGAGAAATACTACTTCTGGATCGTTAATTAAAGCTTGCGCCATCCCTATACGCTGAAGCATACCTTTAGAGTATTGGCGCATCTGCTTAGTCCGGGCGGCGGTGTAGGGTAATCCAACTAATTCTAGTAGTTGAGGAATACGCAATCGCTGCACTTGGGTGGGAATTTGAAATAGTCCCGCCGTCATTTGCAAGCATTCCCAGCCAGTCAAGTAGTCGTAAAAATAGGCATTTTCTGGCAAGTAGCCTAGACGTTGCTTAGTAGCGCGATTTCCCAAAGGCTGATTTAGCAGCAATCCACGCCCCGAAGTTGGGCGGATAATACCCAATAGCAGCTTTAATAGTGTAGTTTTTCCGGCTCCATTGGGTCCTAATAGCCCAAAGGTTTCCCCTTGCACGACATTAAGAGAGCAACCTTTGAGGGAAGCAATTTTTTGATTTAGCCAAAAACCAGTGCGATAGACTTTGCTTAGATCGAAAGTTTCTACTACAGTTGGATGCGATCGCAAATCAGATAGCTCGGCACAGTCGATAGTTGACTTCATTTAACTTATAAAAACGTCTTCTAAAATATCTAATATAGGCTCGAATCACAAGGAAATAGATGGATCGATCAAAATTTGTTGCGGTAATTACTGGCGCGATCTCGTTGATGTTGGGAATTGTCTATTTAGTTATTGTCCAATTTTTGGATTTTCGCGGTGAAATGCTCCCCGCTCCCCAATCGTTGACGGTACAAAGTATCACTCTAGGGACTCAAGGAGTAAAAAATCAACTGTTTTTTGGTAATACTAATTAATTTAAAGGGGCGAATAGTTGTTCGCCCCTAATTTACTCTAGGTTTCTAAGGGAGAAAATAGCCGTGTTTCTGGCAAGTAAACCCAAGAAATCCCTTCAGGATCGCGGCTATGTGTCCACGCCGAAAAATCTGGATCGTCTCTACGCTTGTAGATAGTGCTGGAATGGACATCAAGGCGTTTGGCAAGCTCTGATTGAATCAAACCTGTACTTGATAATTCCTGAGCTACCAAAGGCTCCTCAACCCTAGGTAAAAAAGCAGCTACCGCCTCTACAGAGGTTGGCGTTTCTTTAACTTCTGCTAACTGGGGTACAGGTTCGCTGTTATCTAAAATATTGCCAAGAATGCTGGCAGTGATAAAGTAATACACCGCGTCTTGGCGATCGTAATTGCGGCATTGAGCGCCGAATTCCTGAGCTTTTGTATCTAGATAGCGTTTGGCTGTTACGGCACTAAAGTTAGCTTTCATTGCTAAATCAAGGGGAGTAATTGCGCCTTGATTTAGTTGAATAAGATGGTAAAAAAGCGGGTCAACTTGTTTGCTCCATTTTTGCCATTGGTATTGCTGCCAAATATTTAACCCTACACTTAGCAAAAGTAGGAATAGGATAATTGGCCAAGTGGCAAATAGGAAAATGATCAAAATTGCGATCGGCAAGAGGACTAAGAGAAATCCACTGTCATTATTGTTATCTATTGCTTGTTCAGTCATGCCTATTTGTGCAAATTGATTCGCTGGCAAATCAATTTTATTTTTGCCTATATTGGCAACTTTTGCTAATTATTTTGGCAAAAGTTGACAAAGTGGTTTTTGCCATTGCCCTTAACTAATGGCTGAAAGCTCGATTAAAGCTACTTCCCAGACTAGACGCGGTTGCACAAAACTAAGTAAATATTTGCGGGCTTTTTCCAGTTGAGCTAAAGGAGGAGGGGAAATTTTGCCAGCTAAAAATTGCTGCCAATATTGCTGTTGCAAATAGTCTAGCAGCCATAATTGCGCTTCTAGCTCTAATGCGCCTACTTGACGAGCAAGTTCTAAAGTATTGCGGAGCGACGAACGAGGCAATTGTTCTAAGGAGTGGATTAGTTCCGGAGGAATTGCTTGGCAAATCTGCACCGCATAAATTGCGTTTCCTGGACTCCCTTGGCAAGTTGCCAAAATTGCTGGATAGGCTGACAAAATTGATTCCTGCCCACTCTGACGTAATACTTGAGAGAGGGCGGTAAAATTGAGGCGATAAAAAGGGATTTTTTGACAGCGCGATCCTAGAGTCGGTAGTAGGGATTCGGTGCTAGGGGCAATTAAAATTAAGGTGGCTTGTCCTGGTTCTTCGAGGGTTTTGAGTAAAGCATTGGCCGCCGATTCTGCCATGGTTTCCGCTTTTTCAATAACTACTATAGAACGAGAGGCGATCGCACTACGGCGGCTAAGAAATTGAGCAATTTCGCGAATTTGCTCAGTACGAATAATTGGTGGTGCTTTGCGTTTGAGCTTTTTTTCGGTGGCTTCGGCGGCGCTGTAACGTTGTCCTTGATATAGATAAGTTGGTTGTATCCAAAGTACATCGGGGTGAGTGCCTTGGCGCAAGCGATTTTGAATTGGGGTTTGTTCGGCTTTGGGGAGGTGCTGACAAAATAATTGCTCGATAAAACACCGCGCTGCTAAATTCCGTCCAATTCCCTCTACTCCAGCAAATAAATAAGCAGGAGCGATGCGATTTTGGATAATAGCTTGATTTAGGAGTTCAACAGCTTGGGGTTGTCCGATTAACGGGGCAAAAAAATTCATTTTTAAATAATATGTTGCTGTAGAATTGCTCTAATTTGCCCTTGTACTGCTTGCTCGTCTAAACTAGCATCTACGCGCTTAATTCGGTGCGGGAAAGCTTGCGCCAACTGATTGTAACCGTGCTGAACTCGTTTGTGGAAAGCTAAATCGGCTTGCTCAATGCGATCGCTAGTTCCTCGTAGTCGCGTTCTGGGTAAACTTAGTTCTACATCTATATCTAGCCAGATAGTTAGGTCGCTTTCTAAACCATTGGTAGCAAACAAGTTAAGTTGGTCGATAATTGCCCGCGGCAAATCCCTACCGTAACCTTGATAGGCGATAGTTGAGTCTGTATAGCGATCGCATAAAATAATTGTGTCAGTTGCAAGTCCTGGCAGCAGAACTTCTTGAACGTGCTGGGCGCGGTCGGCAGCATATAATAGCAATTCGGCGGCGGGGTAAATTGGCTGTTGGTTTTTTAAAGATAGTAACAATTGCCGCAAACCTAGCCCTAACTCTGTATCTCCTGGTTCGCGGGTTGTCAATATTTTTTGATTGGAAAACTTGTCTTGCAGCCACAAATAGGTTTTCTGCAATTGGGTAGTTTTGCCACAGCCTTCTACTCCCTCAAATACAATTAATTTACCAACCATAACTTAAACGCTTTACTTGAATTATTATTCTCAGCTAGATATCTACTCGCTCGATAAGTTTAAGTTAAAGTTAAAGATACTTCATTCAAACTTTATCTTTTTAGCACCAACCATCATGTTTTGAGCCGGGATAAATTCGATACTATGGAATTAGTAGAGTATTTGAGTGTATGAAATCCAATGGCTCGTTACAATTGTTCTTTTGCTGTGGCATCTGGAAATAATCATAGTTTACGGCAATCAATTAAGGAGATTTTGCTTAGTTGTAGCTTAGATATTATCTACGATCAAAGCGAATACATTATGGCGCGGGAAATTCCAGGTAAAGTATCTTTAGCTAAACTTGTATCCGTAGAAGTACTGATTGATGGAACTACAGCTACCGAGTCAAAAACGCGGGTAAGCTTAGTTGTAAAAAATGAAGAATTGCCGTTGCAAGTTGCCAATCACTGCTATCAAGTATTTGAGCGTGTCAATAGCGCGATTTCTCTTAATCAAACTTGGCAAAGTGTAGAAAGCATAGCCAGTTGAGCAAGAATTCCAAGTTGTTCACTCATCAAAATCTGGCATCATGTTAGGGCCAATTAGCGTGACATCAAACTCATCCGTTGGCAATGATGGCATAGTCTCTCGACTGAGGAGATAGTATATAGCCCGGACTTGAGGTCCAAAAATAATCTCATCTTGATTTTTTAGATCGTGAGCCAAGATTTTTCTGCCGTTAATTAGCATTCCATTGGCGCTAGGTCTACCCTTAGAATCACCGTCAACAATGCGATAGTAACAGCTACCATCTTCTTTAGGTAGCTGAACTAACGTGGCATGACGGCGCGATACAAACTGCGAAAACAGCCGAATATCGCACCGAGTGTCTCTACCAATAGAGTAAACAGAATTGTCAAGTAAAAATTGCTTACGTCCTTGATCGTCTTCAATAATTAGTAAATGCCTCGGATTGTTTTGGGAAGCCATTGAAGAAACGGTAAGAAAATAGTTTAGGAGGGTTAAGAAGCGATACTTTTTTGCCGCGTAGCAGCTTTGGTAGCTAGGATAATAGTTGGAAATTTTATCTTGACTTAGTTTAACTCCAATTGAGCAAAAAATTAGAGAATAGTGTTGCCTCAAAGCTTCCATAGTAAAACTCAAGCAAAAAATAGTTCCCCGCATCTTTTTAACAATGGTGTATTGCTACGGTGGTACGTTTGTTGCTAAAAACAAATTAGCCTGAAAAAATAAGTAAATTGCCTGTAATTTGTCAAGTTGGTTTTGCTAAAATTAATTAATATTAATAGTAGGTTGCTGATTGTGACTTTATATGCTGAATTGCACCGTCACCTAGGCGGTTCGGTTGTGCCGCGAATTTTATGGCGTTACTTTCAGCGTCATTCTACAGAATTAGTAGAGCGATTTCCTGATTATCTTGAATTTGAAGAATTTTACACGCGATCGCGCAATACGCTAGAGGAGTATTTGGAACTACATACTTTAGTTGAAAGCGTCCAAACAGTACAGACTTTGCCATACTTTATATACCGTTTAATTCGCGGCGCGTATATATTTGAAAACTTAGCTTATTTAGAACTGCGTTACACGCCTTATTTGCGGACACCAGAGCATTTGAGTCAATCGGAGCGGATTGATAAAATGGCGGAGATTGTGGAAGTTGTGGGCATTGCTAGCAGCGTTCGCGAGTACCCGATTGTTACTAGCCAAATACTTTGTATGCACTCCAAGTTACCTTACGAAGTGAATAAAGCGATCGTGGACTTGGCAATTAACAACAAACAGTATGTGTGCGGTGTAGATGTAGCGGGGGGAGATAGTCAGTATAGCGATAGATTAGAGGAGTTTATTGGCTTGTACGAGTACGCGCTCTCGCAAAACGTGAAAACCACAGGACATCTCTATGAAACTTCCTCTGGTTGTTATCCCGAATTATTACCTTACTTAATGCGCGTTGGGCATGGGATTCAAATTCCTTTGCTGTATCCAGAGTTATTAGGAGAAGTAGCTAGGCGCAAGCAATGCTTAGAAGTTTGTCCGACTACCTACTTCAAAACCGGAACTTTGAGTCAGATGCAGCAATTAAAAGTAGTATTTGACCGTTGTTTTGAGGCGGGGGTAGATATTGCTATTTGTACTGACAATGCGGGATTGCACAATGTTCGGTTGCCCTTTGAGTACGAAAACTTGTTAACTCAAAACATTATCAACTTTGAACAACTTACTGCTTGTCAAGATGCAGCCTTTCGTCATGCCTTTGCTTGGCCCTACCGCGATCGCCCAGCAACGATTTTGACGGGGTTATTACAAGCTTAAACTCGGTGATGAGGAGCCAAAGTGCAAGGATAATTGCGATCGCCTATTTCTACTTGAATTGTGGCATGGTCGATATCAAATAGGTGGTGAAGTTCGCCGCATAGCTGAGTCAAAAAGCGATCGTCAGGACAGCCACTAGGCATAACTAAATGTACGGTAAGGGCGGTTTCAGTGGTACTCATTGCCCAAATATGCAGATCGTGTACTTCTGTTACGCCCTCTCTTTGCTCTAGGTAAGTGCGAACGGCAACCAATTCAATTCCTGATGGTACGCCATCAAGGGCAAGATTTATTGATTCAAGTAATAGCTGCCACGTGCCAAAAACAATTACAGCGACAATAATCAAGCTGACAACGGGATCGAACCATAACCACCCCGTAGTCAAAATCGCTATCCCCGCTAATACTACTCCCAAAGACACTAGAGCATCCGCCGCCATATGCAGGAAAGCGCCTCGGATATTCAAGTCGCTTTTGCGTCCAGATACAAATAGCAAGGCGGTGGCGGTGTTAATGACGATGCCAACCGCCGCAACGCTGATAATAGTTATACCCTCTACTGAACTTGGCGCTAAAAAGCGCTGTACCGCTTCCCAACCAATGCCGCCAGTAACTAACAGTAAAAATATCGCGTTAAATAAAGCCGCCAAAATAGAGGAGCGGCGCAGTCCGTAAGTGTGGCTTGTGGAGGGGAGGCGACGCGAAAGAATGCTTGCGCCCCAAGCTAGGAACAAGCCAAGTACATCGCTTAAATTGTGACCTGCATCCGCTAAAAGGGCAAGGGAATTGGCAAAAATTCCATAGGTGGCTTCAATAGCCACAAAGCCGCTATTAAGAATAATCCCGATGATAAAAGCGCGGTTATAATTTTTGGGGGCGTGGCTATGGTCGTGATGATGATGGGCGGACATAGGTTAATTGTTAAATTAATTGTTCGTTGCTGGAGCGAAGTCTTTGAGCGCAGCGCGATCGCATTTTACCCCAAGCATTTACAGCAACAATCTATTTAATTTGACACTTCCGCCATTTCAATAACTCGTTCTTCTAAATCTTTGACTAAAAAGTTTAGGGGTTTTTGATTGCGAATTTTGTGCTTTAAGCCCCGCATTTCTACCCGCATTAATACTTGCTCTAAACAATCTCTGTCAAAACACACGTGGCGCTGTTGATTTTTTTTGCCCAGATTCGCACCAGAAATTACGTGCAGTTGATTATTTTTTTTCAACTGATACCATAAACCATCCGGGGCGTTGAGATTTCTACCACTACTAATCCCAGGGCTTGCAGACATATATAAAGGATCGATTCCGGCAGTTACGCCCATGGATTGCTCGTAGTTGTAGTAGTAGTGTAGAGGTATGTCCGCCGTTGGTAAGTCTAGTAACCCTTCATAGAATTGCCTGGCAATTTCCATATCTGACACCATAATTGTGTGTACTTTGGGTGCGCTAGTTAGAAACATCCACATCGCCCCCGCATAGGCTACTAAGAGCATGACCATAATGCCTTGAGTAGAGAGCAAAGTATCCAGAGGTAATGAAAAAAATGCGCCAAGAGTGAAGGGAAATTGAAGTACTACCATAGCAACTACTAAAACCATGAATAATCCAATATAAAAATTTAGTTAGTAATTTTAGTGTATCAAAACTATACAAAATTCTGATTTAGCACAAAATCGCCTCATAACTACTAAAAAGTAATTTAAGGCGATCGCAATTCTTTAGCCCAAATAACAACCTTAGCTTAGTAAATTAACAACGATCCACCTTCTCTAACTCTAACCGCCCGCCGATCTTGATCGAGATTTAGGGCTTCGTCTAATCTTAGTTCTAATATTCCCGGCGCAGCAGGTTTGGGTATGACTTTAATTAATCCGCCATCTTCGCGTAAGACTGTGACTGTAACAGGCATGGCTATATCTTGCAACAAAAAATTTGTGTTTCCTGTTAATTGGCGCTGATTGGTATGTCCGACTAATTCGTAAGTAACTTCGGTATTGGTAGTATTCATCAGCCGAATATTAAATTGTCCATTAATCGCTTTAACTAATGCTATTCTATTTTCCTGCGCCTCTGACCAAGGTTTTACTTCGGTTTCGCTAGGTATGGCGTTTTGGGCATCGCTATTTTCTGGTGTGGGAGCTTGTTTTGTCAGCCGCAGTTTTTCTGCAAGTACAAGGATTGAACGATTGTAGGGAGCTTCCGAAAAAATCCTGGGATGGGGATTGAGAGCAGAATTTTCTTTAGGTGTCTCTACTTTAGTTACTTGAGAAAGCTTTAGTTTGCTGGTTATTTCAGGATTAGCACTTACTGAAGTAGCGATCGCTACTAACGGTAGTCCAATTAATACAGAACGTGTCACTAAACCAACTATTTTTGCCTTAATCATTCTCTCTCCTTAACATCTTTAACTTAATTGTTATTGACTAAAATCTTAGACTCAGAAGCATTCATACTCAAAATAATTACACTTTAGCAAAATTATTTTTGTATAAATGCTTCTTTTTCAGTTAAGCTTCATTCCAAAACTGGCGAATTTCATCCGGTAAAAAGCTGGCAATTTCTTTAATTCGTTCTTCAGACAACTCATCTTTAGTTGCCCAAAATACTGCTTTTATTACTGTTTCTGCCCCTACGGCTCTAGGCAAACCAGCTTCTTGATTAATCCTAAATAAGAAAGTACCAGATTTAATTTTTAGTGGTGGTCTAACTCTACTCAAAAACCGAGTAATCGGGTTAGTATCGTTCCACAAATCGGCAATTTCATTTTGCAATGCTTTGTCTTCGGTGGGTTCAGCAGGTTCGTGGAGTTCTTCAGCAACGCGGTCAGAGGCTTCCTTTGTCATCATGTCTCGCATTGTGCGAAACACAACTTCTGTAACGTCTCTAGCATCAAAAATATCTTCTAAATTTGCCCGAATTGCCACTTTTTCTAAAAACGGCATATCATCGGTAGCAATGGGTACGGAAGGCCCTTCATTGAGAGCTTCGGGAGGATTTTCCTCCATTCTTTCGAGGATTTTACGTCCTTTTTCTGTAAGTTCTGCGGCTTTGAAAGTAATTAAATGAGGTAATGGCCCGTCTGGCGCACCAAAGGAATTAGCAATTCTCAAATCAAACTCTTTAGCATCTACCGCATCAGGAACATCTTCTTGATTTGCATAGGCATTACCAGTAAATTCAGCTTTAATAAATTGCTTTTGATTCAAGTAATCCAAATGTCCCAAGAGTTCAGTTTGAGTTAAGCTGCGACCCACAAAGTCTTTCGCATCGAAGCTAACGTCGTGCATTTTTTGCCCGCTTTCGTTAATCTTCTTTAAAATGATGTAAGCAACATCTTCTCTTAATGGAATTGGCATTAACTTCTCCTAATTCTTCATCAAAGGTCTGCGGTGGTTATCGTTTAGTTAATTGCTCTTAAGAGTTTTTGCCAGTAAAATACTTTTTACTATTAGCGCTATATAACTATTTATCGGTCAACTAATTAACGATTTATCTAACCGCCGAATTATAAAATAGGAGAAAATCTTACACGCTCACATCTGCCACAGGAAGCATTTGCTTAACGTATAAGTTTATTAAATTGAAGTCCAAAGTACATTGCCTTTAATTTTATCAGTCGTACTACCTCAAAAAGTGAGGTTTGTGCTTAATTTGTTGGTTCTAGAACTAGAGGGAAAGTAACAGTAAAAGTTGTACCTTGGTGCAGGATACTTGTAGCCTGAATTTGCCCATAGTGATTTAAGACAATGGCAGAGGCGATCGCTAAACCCAAGCCCGAACCACTATTATTAGTATGGCTGCGAGCGGGGTCTACTCGATAAAAGCGGTCAAATAATCGCGGTAAATCGGCGCTGGCGATTCCCATCCCCGTATCAACAATTTTGACTTGCATTGTCCCTGGTGGTGCTTGGCGCGACGGTAATTCGTTGTTAGAGGGGATTCTTTGCAAGATTACTTGAACGCGATCGCCTGCACTACTATAATTTAGGGCGTTCTCAATTAAGTTGGTGAATAGTCGCGCCAACTGATTCCAATCACCAGAAAGTGCAAACCAGCTATCTATTTGTTCTGGTGTAGGCTCGGCGCTCGTCGATGATTCTATTAGTTCTAAAGATAGAGCAATATTTTTTTCCTTTGCTAGTAACTGTTGTTCCTCGACAACTTCCATCAATAGAGCATCTATTGGACAATTATCAAATTGCGGTGGTACTAATCCGCTATCTTGTCTAGCTAGAAATAGCAAATCGTCCACTAATCGCCCTAAGCGCTTAGTCAAGCGCTCTAAAACCTTTAAGTTTTGACGATATTGCCCGGAAGTCAAATTAGACAAATCGCTCAACTCCGGCTCTGCTAGAGCCACCTGGATGTTCGTTTGAATCAAAGTAATAGGGCTTCTTAATTCGTGAGAAGCATCGGCGGTAAACTGTTTGAGGCGTTGGTAGGATAGTAATACAGGTTCCATCGCTTTCCCCGACAAAAACCAGCCGCAAAGCGCCACCGACAAAACCATTAATCCCGTTCCCAAACTCAAATCGATGGCTAACTGCTGAATGGGTTTAGTAACTTCAAACCAAGGATGACTAACACGCAAATAACCCAAAACCTGCCGCCCAACTTGGATTCTTTGGGTTACTTGCCGCAATAATAGGGGTGAATAACTAATGTCGTTTTTCTGACGATCGGGTTTTTTGAGGATTTGGACAGTTTCCGCCGTCCGATTGAAATGGATGGGAATAGCCAATGGTTCAGAGAAAGTTGACCAGAGCAAGTCGCCTGTAGAATTAAACCACTCAAGATCAATGCGATCGTCTTCTACAGTATCTTCATTATTTCTAAAACTAGCTTCTACATTAATATGCAGCTTTTTACCAATTTCGGTGTAGTCTGGCTCAATAACTAAACTGCGCTCTACTATTTCCACTACATGAAGTAAAGTGTCATCGACTCGTTCAATCAAGGTACTACGGACATAAAAATATACCCCAATCGCAAAAACTAACAGCAATACTGCGGTTACAGTGGTATACCAAATAGCTAGACGACGACGGGTAGCATAAAACATGGTGCGGGTATTTTGCCAAAGTTGCGATAAATCCATCAATCGCACCCAGCTAAATAACCTACTCGGATTAAGTTAAAATGAGCTAAGGCTAACCGATTGAGAACTGTGTATTTTAAGGTTAGCGATAAATTAATTATGATTGAAACCCCTCAGCAATTTTCTATACTGGGGCTACCGATTCATTTAATGGATGATTATGTCGGCTGGCTGTATGCGCGTCTCCAAGCAGGAATTGGCACTCATGTAGTGACGCTTAATGCTGAAATGACCATACTTTGCGAAACTCACGAGGCTTTAAGAAAAATCGTTGAGCAAGCAGATTTAACCATTCCTGATGGTTCGGGAATAGTTTTTTATCTCCAATTGCACGGTAAAAAAATTCGTCGTTGTCCAGGAATTGAACTAGCAGAAGCCTTGTTAAAAACGGCGGGGAGCAACGGTCACAACCAAAGAGTTTTCTTTTATGGTGGCGCACCAGGAGTTGCGGCTTCCGCCGCCCAAGCGATTAAGCAAAAATACGAGGGCATCAATATTGTAGGCGCTCAACACGGCTTTATTCAGGGCGCAGAGATAGAAGAATTAAAAAAAAGTCTCATCGCCCTGCAACCACAGTTAATTTTTGTCGGCTTAGGAGTGCCGCGTCAAGAATTATGGATTGCCCAAAATCGTTCTTTGTGTCCTCAAGCTACTTGGATTGGCATCGGTGGCAGCTTAGATATATGGTCTGGTATCAAGTCTAGAGCGCCAGCTATACTTGCAAACAACCATTTAGAATGGCTGTACAGGTTGTATCAAGAGCCTTGGCGCTGGCGGCGAATGACGGCTTTACCAATCTTTGCGCGTAAAGCAATAGTATATAGATTTACTCACCCTAGTGCGTTGGATGAGCAACTGCCTATCAATGAAGCGCCACCAAAGTAAATTTATTAATCTAGATCAAAGGCTGTAAGCGCTTAATTAAAGCATCGGCTTGGATTACGCCTTCAATACGTTCTACAGATTGACCTTGCTTGAAAACTACCAAAGTTGGCAAAGCATGAATATGGTGCGTACTTGCTAGTTGAGGATATTTGTCAGTATTAATTTTTACTACCCGCAACCGATCTTTGAGTTGGTTGTTTACCTGCTCTAAAATCGGAGCCATCATTTGACACGGGCCGCACCAATCAGCGTAAAAGTCAACCAATACTGGTAAGTCCGATTGAGCAATTAATTCTTCAAAGTTGTTGAACTGCTGTTTAGTAGCCATAGAACACAATAGTTTTACTTTTCTATCTCTAATTTTAACCTGTTGATTTTGCGGTTTCAAAATTAGGTACATATTTGCGTAAAATCGTTAAACAGTTTTACAAAGGAATTTTAATGGAAGCACTACCAGAACAATTACAAAAGCTAAAATCGCAAGTAGCGTTAGTTACAGGAGCATCGCGGGGAATCGGACGGGCGATCGCCCTTAGTTTAGCAACAGAGGGCGCTAGTGTAGTTGTAAATTATGCAAATTCTAGTGCGGCGGCGCAAGAAGTAGTAAAGGAAATTGTGGCGGGTGGGGGAAATGCGATCGCTCTGCAAGCTGATGTTTCTAAAGCTGACCAAGTAGACAGTTTACTTAAAGCAGTAATGGATAAATGGCAACGCATCGATATTTTAGTTAATAATGCCGGAATTACCCGCGATACGCTGTTATTACGCATGAAGCTGGAAGATTGGCAGGCGGTAATTGACCTGAATTTAACCGGAGTATTTTTGTGTACTCGCGCCGCTAGTAAAGTTATGCTCAAGCAACGTTCTGGACGAATTATTAATATTGCTTCGGTTTCCGGGCAAATGGGCAACCCCGGACAAGCCAACTACAGCGCCGCCAAGGCTGGGGTAATTGGTTTTACCAAAACTGTAGCCAAAGAACTTGCAGTACGCGGCATCACCTCTAACGCTGTCGCTCCGGGCTTTATTACTACAGACATGACAAGCGGCGTACAAGCGGAGGAAGTTTTAAAATATATTCCTTTGGGGCGCTACGGTCAACCCGAAGAAATTGCGGGAATGGTGCGCTTTTTAGCTGCTGACCCGGCGGCGGCTTATATTACCGGGCAAGTATTTAACGTTGATGGCGGGATGGTGATGGCTTAAGCTTTTTCTAACACCGCCCGGATTCTCTGCCAAACGGTAAAGCTTAAAAGTAGGATAATGGCGATCGCCGTTGTAAATATGACAGCTATATTCATCCCTTGAAATCTCATTGCCACTAGGTTAGAAGCCAAAGTCACAACCCAAAGAGTGAGGGCAGTATGGCGTTGAGATAATCCCAGCGCCAGCAAGCGATGATGTAAATGATCTTTGCCAGGAGTGCTAAGAGGATTTTTACCCGCCATTAACCGCCGCACAAATACTTGAGTTGTATCTAATACAGGCAAAAGCAAAAATAAGGCGGTAGGAACGATCGCAAATACAGTATTTACTTTCAAGTTACCCAAAATACTAGCGGCTGCCAGCACGTAGCCAAAAAAGTAAGCTCCCGCATCGCCCATAATTATATGAGAAGGGTGGAAATTGTGACGTAAAAACCCCAAAGCAGCACCGCCGAGCGCCGCCAAGAGAAAGGTAGCCGCAGCACGACTTTCAAACTGAGCGGAGACTGCCAAAAGGCTCATAGCGGTAATAAAACTGATTCCTCCGGCTAAACCATCCATTCCATCCATTAAATTGACGGCGTTAGTAATTCCCACCACCCACAACAAAGTAATTAATGTTGATAATAGGGGGTCGATGGGCGTACCTAAAGTAACTTGAATATGTATGCCATTAGCAATTAACAACATCGATGCCAAAATCTGAGCGAGTAGGCGAATGTAGGGGGGTAAACCATATTGGTCATCAATAAAACCTACTAGCACCAACATTGAACCACCTAGCAGAATTGTTAAGACTTCCGCCAGCACATTTTCTAGGACAATGGGGCGCAAAAATGTAGCAAGAATCAGCGCCGCCACTACTCCCGCATAGATAGCCAATCCACCAGCATTCGGCAACGGTTCGTGGTTGAGTCTTCGGGCGTTTGGCTCGTCTGCCCAACCTACACGCAAGGCAAAAGAGCGCACGGCTGGAATAAAACGGTAAGTTGTCACCCAAGCTACTACAAAAGTGAATACTACCACCAGCCACCCTGTACCGCCAGGGTTGGCAATGCCAAGGGATTGAAGCAATCCGTACAGGTTCATGAGCAATTCCATTACTACTATCAAAGCTGAATATCAGCATCAAGAGTATATTAATCAATATTTTCAGATTTCACTCAGATTTGATAAAAACTTCCGCTAGTTAGTTGAGTTGTATTTGCTTCTGAGTTTGCCCAGCTTCCCAACCTAATAGCGCTTTTTTCCGCTCCAATCCCCAACGAAACCCGCCCAATTCGCCAGTTTCTCGAATTACGCGATGACAGGGAATTAAGTAGCCAACGGGATTATTACCCAAAGCATTACCAACGGCTCTAGCTGAAGTGGGACGACCGATCGCATTTGCTAAACTTTGGTAAGTTGCAAGTCCGCCAAACGGTACTTTTAATAGCGCCCGCCAAACTTGAATTTGAAAATTAGTGCCTTTGACAAACAAAACTAAAGGCTGTTTGGTAGTAATAGGGGCAAAAATGCGATCGCACATTTCTTGAGTTGCTTGTCTATCCTCCACAATCTCAGCCTTTGACCACTCTAAGCGCAGCAAATTTTCAGCATCTTTGCAAGTATCATCCAAAAAACGCAGATTACAAATACCACGAGTAGTCATTGCAATTAAACATTCACCAAAAGGGCTTTGATGCACTCCGTAGATAATCTGTAACCCTGTACCGCCTGCTTTAAATTCACCGGGGGACATAGCTTCTAGCTTTACAAACAAATCGTGCAAGCGCCCCGGACTTGATAAACCCACATCGCCAGTAAGATTTAATAAGCTTTTTGTTTCAGCAATTTTTGCTTTTGCATATTCTACGGTTAGGTATTG
The DNA here is from genome assembly GCF_000332075.2 of Synechocystis sp. PCC 7509. Classification (NCBI taxonomy): domain Bacteria; kingdom Bacillati; phylum Cyanobacteriota; class Cyanophyceae; order Synechococcales; family Merismopediaceae; genus Synechocystis; species Synechocystis sp. PCC 7509. The sequence goes on from NZ_ALVU02000001.1 coordinate 2,604,646, forward strand.
CAAGAAACGTTTGGGACTAATACCCGCCCATTTTGTAAATAGCCTTTGAAAATGATACTCGCTTAAGTTTACGTGGGCTGCAACCGTTGCTAAATCTGGCTGCTGTGAATAATTTTCACTTATAAATGCGATCGCTTTAGCAATAAGTTGATAATCGCTAGTTTCTACAAAGGAAGTCATAAATATATTTCGTCTATTACTTCTCAATGTATTGATAGCCTTGGCTTTAAACCACCCATTTCTTGCGTAAAAAAGGAAAAAAATATTTTCCCCCTTTTTACGGGGAGTAGGGGCGCAATGCATTGCGCCCCTACTTACCCAACCACCTTATCGCTATATTCAGCGATTTTTGCGGAGATATACGGCAATATTGCTTTATTTTGACTAGCCGCGCCTTCAATAAACACGACTAATAAATAAGGTTGCTTCCCCGGAATCTCAATATAAGCCGCATCATGACGAACTTTGCTAGTCCAACCTGCCTTTGACCAAAGTTGGGCATTATTTGGCAAACCACCGCCTAAAAAGCCTGTAATTTGATTCTCCTCATCATTACTTAATTCTGTAAGACTACGCTTGAGTAATCCCATCATTGCTTGACTTTGCATAGCCGACACCGCCACCCCGCCGACAATACTATGCAATAGCCGTGCTGTAGCATTGGTAGTTAGCATATTGCGGTTGTCCATCAATTCCCCTACAAAAATCCTTTCGCGTCCGTAAGGGCCATCACCCCAAGTTTTTTGATTGATATTAATTGTTTGCAACTCCTCCCATCCCAAAGATTGAAAATAACGGTTAACAATATTGCGCTGCATTTTCCAAGTTTCAAAAGGCCCTGGGGGCAATTCCGGCCCACTTGTAGTACCGCTCAGAATGTCTACAACTAAGCTAGTTGCATCGTTGCTAGAATCAACGATCATGTCTTTAATGGCGCGTTCCAACTCTTTAGAAGTCTGGCTCATGCCTTTTTCGAGCCATTCACAAATTGCCACCAGGTAAAATAATTTGATCACACTAGCAGGGTAAATCTGCTCTACACCCCGGTAGCTAAAACCGCGCACCTCATGACCCCAAAAGGCTAGAGGACTAAGCGCACCGCCCGTATTGACAGGTACGGGAGCATCGTAAATAATCCAAGTTAAAGCAATAGAGTTGCGAGCAAGAATCGGAAATTCTGCCCAAGTTTCGGCTAGAATGCGATCGCCTAAAGTTTCAAGTTGCTGCTCTTTGCGGAAAAATGTCATAAATGGGATAAAGTTTTGAGATACCAAAAGATTACTGTGTATGGTATCCCTTCAGGAATTTCTGACAAATGAATATATCTGTCAGAGGAACTTAAATATTTACGACACTCCAAAAGGTGAGGGTTTGGTCACTCAAGCTGCCGCCGGAAGACATTTACAAGTTGTCTCTATCCTTGAAGATACAGCGATAGAGGTGTATTTGTGCGAGGACAATTACCCAGGATGGTTATTAGCGCAGGATTTGGACAACTTACAAGTAGCAAGTAACAAGTATAGAGCGATCGCACTTTCAAGCTCCGAAATTAAATCCCGTCTTCCCCAAGTAATTGATTTTACAATTCAAGCCATGCAACAGCCCAATTATTACCTCTGGGGAGGAACTGTAGCACCTAATTATGACTGTTCGGGATTAATGCAAGCGGCGTTTAAATCTGTAGGCGTTTGGCTACCTAGAGATGCTTATCAACAAGAAGCTTTTACCCAAAAAATTAGCTTTGAAGATTTGCTACCAGGAGACTTAGTATTTTTTGGTGCTAATGAAAAAGCAACTCATGTAGGATTATGTTTAGGCGATGGCTGCTATATTCATAGTTCTGGGCAAAAGCAGGGACGTAATGGCATTGGCATTGACAGGCTTTCGGAACACGGAGATGAGGTTGGTAAGTCGTATTACAAGCAACTGCGCGGTTTTGGCAGAGTGATGAGGAGTTACGAAAGGAATTGATGAGAGCATTAATTGAGGAAGGTATTGGGCGCAGACTTTTGGAAAGAGACGAAAGTCTAGCAGTTTCGGTAATTGTCCCGGTTTATAATGAGGTAGAAAGTTTGCCTCATTTAATTGCAGAAATTGCTAAAAGCCTGACTGAAAGCGGATTAAGTTACGAGATTATTTGTGTTGATGATGGCTCAAAAGATGGTTCGGCGCAGTTATTAAAACTAGAAGCCCAAAAACGCCCGGATTTGAAGGCGGTACTATTGCGACGCAACTATGGACAAACTGCGGCAATGGCAGCAGGATTTTATTATGCGCGATCGCATTCTATCGTAACTTTAGATGGCGATTTGCAAAACGACCCCGCAGATATTCCCCTATTACTAGCCAAATTAGCCGAAGGATACGATTTAGTTAGTGGTTGGCGACAAAAAAGGCAAGATGCGGCTTTAACTCGCTTACTTCCTTCCAAACTTGCTAACTTACTGATTGGGAAAGTAACAGGCGTAAAGTTACACGATTACGGTTGCTCGTTAAAAGCTTATCGCGCCGAAGTGGTCGCAGATATGAATTTGTACGGCGAATTGCATCGTTTTTTACCCGCTTTGGCGTACATTGAAGGCGCAAATATTACCGAAATTCCGGTACGCCATCACGCGCGGCGTTTTGGTCAAAGTAAGTACGGCTTGGGACGCACTTTTCGGGTAGTAATGGATTTATTAACCATTTACTTCATGAAGACATTTTTAACCCGCCCTATGCACGTTTTTGGTCTATTTGGCTTGCTTTCTACTGCTTTAGGTACAGTTTTAGGGCTGTACTTAACTTTTTTAAAGCTAGGATTGGGTCAAAGTATCGGCAATCGCCCTTTATTGATTTTGGCTGTATTGCTTGTGGTGGGAGGAGTCCAGTTATTTAGTTTTGGGCTATTAGCAGAATTACTCATGCGTACCTATCATGAATCTCAAGGGCGACCTATCTATCGCGTGCGAGAGGTCGTGGGGAAAAATGTTAATTAAAGTAACAATAGAGAAAGTTAGTGTACTAAATATTTAATTACTTTGAACGTTTTTTCGGATCTCGATCCTTCACTGCGGCGAAATTTAACAATCCTGTTTGCCGCCGGACTATTATTTTGGTCTAGTTTGACTGCTTTACTGCCTACTTTACCTTTATATGTAGAAGAATTAGGCGCATCGGAGCAACAAATTGGTTTTGTCATGGGCTGTTTTGCCATTGGTTTATTGCTATTTCGTTCGGTATTGGGACGTTTAGCTGACGAACACAGCCGCAAAATTGTATTGATAATTGGTATGTCAGTAGTAGCCACCGCCCCTTTGGGTTATTTGGTAGTAAAGTCAATTCCTTTACTAATGGTCATTCGAGCATTTCACGGTATTAGTATCGCGGCTTTTGCTACGGGTTACTCGGCTTTAATTGCGGATATTGCGCCGCCCCACAAGCGTGGCGAAGTCATTGGTTATATGAGTTTGGTAAATCCCATCGGTTTAGCTATTGGCCCGGCTTTAGGGGGTTTTCTGCAAGCGGGTGTGGGTTATATTCCTTTGTTCCTTTTGTCTTCGGGATTGGGGATGTTGGGACTAATTTTTACAAGCCAAGTAGTGAACCCAAAAATAGTTGCCGGATCTCCTAGCGATACTAAAGACAATGTATTTTGGAAATTGCTTTTTAGCCCCCGCGTCCGAGTCCCTGCTTTAGTTTTGTTGATGGTAGGTTTGGCTTTTGGGACTTTAAGTACCTTTGTGCCATTATTTATTAGATCGGTGGGTGTAGACTTAAATGCTGGGCTATTTTACACTGCTGCGGCGATCGCAAGTTTTGGTGTTAGATTAGTAGCCGGAAAAGCCAGCGATCGCTATGGACGCGGTTTATTTATTACCATTAGCTTAGTTCTCTATACTGCCTCTATGCTTTTATTATGGGTGGCAAATAGTCCTAGTACCTTCTTGATGGCGGCGGTAATTGAAGGGGCGGGTGCGGGGACATTAATCCCCATGATTGCGGCGATGATGGCTGACCGAGCTATGCCCACTGAACGCGGTAAAATTTTCGGTGTCTGTATGGTAGGCTTTGATGTGGGAATTGCGATCGCAGGGCCAGTTTTAGGTTTCATCGCCCAACAAGTCGGCTATCGCCACATCTTCGGTTTTGCAAGTGGTTTGACGTTTCTCGCGATTATTATTTTCCTTACCCAATCTAGTAAAGATTTACCCCATTCTTTGCGCTTTGCTTTGGGTAAAGGTAGAGATATTTATGCTACAAAAATGTAATAGAGACGTTGTTTACAACAACGTCTCTACAATCATCATTTCATCAATACGGGCGAGGAGGGATTCGAACCCCCGACACCGTGGTCCGTAGCCACGTACTCTAGTCCACTGAGCTACACGCCCTTGCAGAATTAATATATTATCACATCTATTTAGACAATGCAAGAATCTTTCCACAAACCTAGTTTGACTCATTTAGATGCCCAAGGACAAGCTCAAATGGTTGATGTATCTGGCAAAGTACCAACTATTCGCCAAGCAGTAGCCGAAGCTAAAGTAAGGATGCTACAAGCAACTTTTCAGGCAATTCAAGCGGGGAATGTGGCAAAAGGCGATGTATTGGGGACAGCTAGATTAGCAGGAATTATGGGCGCAAAACAAACATCGGCGTTGATTCCTTTATGTCATCCTTTACCAATTCAGAAAATAGAAGTTCAAATTACCCCCGATTTGCAATTGCCAGGTTATGTAATTAGAGCAACAGTTAAAACCAAAGCCGAAACCGGGGTAGAAATGGAAGCTTTAACGGCTGTATCAGTTGCGGCACTTACGTTGTACGACATGGCAAAAGCCTTAGAAAAATCTATAGTAATTGAATCAATTTGTTTAATTAGCAAAACTGGCGGTAAATCCGGCGACTATAGCTATAGCAATCCTATTTGATTTATAAACATATAACAGTAGGGGCGCAATGCATTGCGCCCCTACGCGATCGCACTTAAAATTAACTTTAGTATCTACAATCCTAATCCATGCCTCCTCGTTGGCCCCGCAAACCAGACCGCAAAGACCCAGCTTTTCGCAAGCTAGACGATAGAATGACCTTTGCTACTCATGTAGCAGCTTTTACCGCCATTAATTCGGGATTGTGGTTTTTTCACAACTTTAAATACGCTACTTGGGAATGGTTGCCTTGGTTTACAGCAATTCATCTAGTAGTATTACTATCGCATTTAATTTATATTAGTGCGATCGCCGATTACTCCTCAGAAACACCGCCCAAATCCACCTAAAGAAAGACTACGAACAGTAGAAGAACTCTCGGCAAATAAGCGATATTAGAAAATAGAACTATTATTTACTAACTATCATGGCTATTAACACTACAGAAGTAATAGAAAAACTCGCTTCAGAAATTGGCGAAAATGTGTACTTGGATATTGCTAAATGGCATTTATATTTATCCAATGCTCATTTACATACCCTTCTTGCCGAACAACTTTATCCAATTCTTAGCGCCAAATCTTTAGATGAAGACCGGGTTTTACACATTTTGCAATCAATCCCAGTTAAAATTGGTGGCGGCAAAAAGGAAGTATCGTTAATTGATTTTATGCCTATGCAGTGCCAAGTAATTTTGATGGACATTTTAGAAAAATATCAGCGCAACTTGTAAAAGAATGTTGAAAAAGTCTGTTGATTAGTATCCAATAGTTGCATTATTGCTTAAAAAGGGCGGCTAATAGCTATTTATTTTCCCCCTTTTTTAAGGGGGTTAGGGGGGATTGCCCTTAGAATACACGTTACCAGTCAAACCTTTTAAAACAGTCTCTAAGCAAAAAAGCATTTTTAGCTAAACAAACCAAGTACCGCTTAACATTCAAATCCTAAGCGGTTTTTCACTACCTACCGAGTTTTTGGCGGATTCTAGATATAAAAACATCAACTTCTGGTAACTTCATCTGCATCGCAATTAGAGCAAAAACGCCAATTCCCACTCCTCCAGCTAAACAAAGCTGTACTAATTGCTCTTTGAATCCATCATCGATCCAAACTTGCTGTATTCCCCAAAGAGTTCCCCAACTAGCTAAACCAGCTAAAAAGCTGCTTCCCGTCAAAGCCAAAATAGGCAAACTCCATTCAAGCCAGGGTAAACCGTGCAGTTTGCGATCTAGCATCCAAAATAACAGCAGCATCGATATGATATTTACTAGCACCGTTGCCAAAACTAAGCCCGGTGCGCCAAGGATTTTAAAAAATAAGTAAGCAAAAATAATATTAAAAAATATGCTTACCATACTGATGCGAAAAGGCGTATCGCCATCGCCCAAAGCATAAAATACTCTAATTAAAACATCGCGCCCAAGATAAACAAACATCCCAATCCCGTACATAACCAGTAAAGAGGACACCAATTGAGACGCATTGCGATCGAAAGCTCCTCGCTCGTATACTACGCGCACAATAGGGACAGCGAGGGCGATCGTAATCGCTCCTAAAGGCAGCATAGTTATTGCTGTAAGTAATAATCCCTGACGGATGCGCCCTTTTAATTCATCCCAATCTTGAGGATCGGCAAGTCGGGAAAAAATCGGCAGCATTGGTACTAATATCACATTAGAAAGAATGCCCAAGGGTGTTTGAATTAATAACCCCGCGTATTGTAAGGCTGAAGCCGCCTGTGGAATATAGGAAGCTAAAATCAAAATCACGTATAGATTAATATGACTCATACCCGACGAAAACGTTGCTGGAGCCATGATTTTTGTAACTTCCTTGACTCCTGGCTGATTAAAATCAAAGCGCAGCCGTAAAGTCCCCATCCCTGACTTCCATTGTGCGGGGACTTGGATTAACCACTGCAAAACTGCTCCTGCTAAAGTCCCCCAAGCTAAAACCGCTCCCCCCAGCATTGCGTATTCGGGAGTTGTAACTTTTGCCCCTAATTGCCACGCTAAAACCCCCAAGCCAATAATTACAGTAACGCTCGAAAATAAAGGGCTAACCGATGGAAGCCAGTACAAGTTAGCCGCATTCAATGTCCCGAAGCCAATGCCAATTAACCCCGCTAACAGAGCCATTGGAGCCATGATTTGCATTTGTCCGATCGCAATTCCCCGAACTTCCAATCCGTGCGGTGTAGTATTTAACCCCGGCGCTACTAAGTCAATAATTCCTGGCGCAAAGAAAATTAAGGCGATCGTTACTAGCAACAGCAACCCACCGACAAAAGTTGTCACCGTCTCTACTAAAGGCGCAGCTTCCGATTTGGGGCGTTTGGCTAAAACGCTGACAATAGCACTATGAAAGGGCCCGTTAATACCGCCTAATAGCACCAATAGAAAGCCAGGAATCACATAAGCGTAGTTAAAAGCATCGGCAACTACACCCACACCAAACACCGCCGCGATCGCCTGAGTGCGTACCAACCCAAAAACTTTACTAATTAACGTTGCCGCCGCAACAATTCCAGCAATGCTAGCTAGAGAGCGAGAAGGGTTTGATTTTGACACTGAATATATTTAAAAATACCTTAACTTCTATCCCCATTGGGATTTATAAATAATACCGCTCTCTCGCACCGTAGTCTGACAAGGTAAGTTCAAGACATTGATTTATCGTCCAAATCCGTTGAGTTAGGGCGATCGCATTTATTAAAAATACCTTTTATGGCGATCTCTAAAAACACAAGCGCGATCGTAGTTCAAAGCACACTGAAGAACCGAAAATTATCGGGAGTATTGTTGAGTTGCATATATGCTAAGAAATAGCAACAGTGTAGATATTAGCAGTAACGGAGTAATTGAACCTCGTGTTTAGCAGCCCCCAACTTGATGGTAAAGAAAATAACTGGCGATACCAATTAAATAAATTTGTTAAAGCCAATCAACGAGAATTGGCGGCTTTGTCTTGGGGTTTTTGGCTGGCAAAAGGCGATAGTCAAGATACTTTAGGTATCGATCTTAAACCAACACCGCATTTTATTTCTTGCCCAAAAGCGGAGTTAGAAAAGCTCAATCAAAATGTGGATAACCACATCCAAGAAATTTTAGGTGTAATTGATGGCTATAAAGCCGATAAAGAAGTCGTTATTATTGCGATCGGCAATAGTCAAATTAAGCTAATTCAATTTCAAAGTGAACCGCCGCCATCCCTTTGTTACGACGAAATTGCTGCCGATATTGACACTTTAGTTCAGTTACTAGAACAGAGAATGCTTGAGCAAATCAAAGACTAAAGTTAGACAAAATAAAAGCTGCTAAATATTTGACAAGACATTGAGTAATTGAATACTAATTAAATTTACATATATTTAAGCTTCTAGGTTGACAAACCAAGTAGGAGTTTTGAATAGAATTGTTGCAGCGTTGTATTCAAGCATCGCCACTATTATTATTAGCAAAATAATATTGAAAGGAGAGCAACAACAAATCGTGCATAAAATATCACCCGAAACATTGCAGCAAGCCGAACAACATGGGAAAAGCTCGGAAAAACAGGGTATGTTACTGGAGGCGCTAGGTAAAAAATTAAACAATCTTGGCTTTGATATACAACAAGAGAGTAGCTTAATTGAGCAATGCGGTAAAAATTCCCAAAAACACGCCAAAGCATTACAAAAATATGCAAAATCTGCTCAAAATGAATGTGTAGATTCCACAGAAAAATACACTAAAGCGGGGGAAGAACACGTAAAAGCTACATGGGAATATATAAAAGCCATCAATGAGTATTTGAAGATAGCCCAAAAACAACTTAATGATTCTAAAAAAACCTACAGCAAATTGTTAGAGCAAGCTGAGGACACCTAACTTGCTTTAACATTTAAACTAAATACCCGATCCATCAAAAAACTCTTGAATTGCCTTATCTCTAATTTGACAGCTAGAAACAATTGCCGCCGAGACATCTTTTGCTTCTAAGATTGCCTCGTGAGAAGACAATTGTTGATGATGCAGGTTGTCTACTTGTTGTTCTAATGCTTCGATGCGATCTAGCAAAGCGCGAATAACCTCCGCCTCGGAATCTGGTAAACTACCGTGTTCGAGGGGATCTACTCTCACTCCCGCACGATAAATAATTCTACCCGGTACGCCGACTACGGTGCAGTTAGAAGGGACACTTCGCAGTACGACAGAACCCGCACCAATTCTAACATTGCTGCCAACTTCTATATTGCCTAATACTTTAGAGCCAGCACCAACTACAACGTTATCCCCTAAAGTTGGGTGACGCTTACCGCTTTCTTTGCCTGTACCGCCAAGGGTGACACCTTGATAAATTAGTGCGTAGTCGCCCACAATTGCCGTTTCACCAATCACAACTCCCATCCCATGATCGATAAAAAAACTTTTGCCAATAATTGCGCCAGGGTGAATTTCAATCCCTGTTATAAACCGAGCAATAAAAGAAATCAAACGGGGAATAAACGGAACGCCAAGATGGTAAAGCCAGTGAGCAATGCGGTGAAACACAATTGCTTGGAAACCAGGGTAGAAAAATAAAACTTCTAGCCAGTTACGGGCAGCAGGATCGCGCTCAAATATAATGCGAAAATCAGCTAGCAGTGTAGATAGCACGCCGTTATACCCACCTTGGGTAAATACTCCAATTTTTATTTTAGCGTTAAGTGTTACTACTCTTGCACAGAAAGGGTGTATTTATACTTTGCCCCAGCATCGATCGCACCTACCCAAATAAGATAAGTTCCCGCTCGCCATTTGGCACTCTCAATACTAGCATCCTTGTTACTGCCCGTGTCATCGCCACAGCTAATACTATCTTTTGGCCCTTTGATAACTAAAGTAGTGTCGTTTCCTTTGCTATCTACTTGTACTTTCAAGCGCTCAAAACCTTTATCTAGTACCAATATATGATCGGGATTTGTATCGCCAAAACCAATACAAGGGCTATTATTGCGATCGCGGTTGGCAATAGTAGATAAAGAATAAGAGCCTCCAGTAAAGCCTGTAGCTGTGCCTTGGGCGGGTTTAAAACCAGGAGACAAAGTCATGGTGCCAAAATTAGCTGGTTGAGCAACTACGGGTAATGCACTAATAGCTGCAATCAGCGCTAACAAATAGCTGTTTTTAAATTTAACTAAGGGACGAATAAACTTCATCATAGCCCTGGGAATATTTCCCATAAAATATCTATCTATAACTACTCTAACCAATCGAATTAGCAATTAGTTTTTAGAAGTGACACAGTTTACTCTGGCATACAACAACTTTTAGCAGAAGTTAATATTTCTGTACTTACACGCCGCAAATAAAGAGCTAATATTTAACTATTTATCCCCAAACTTTAATTAATAATGCCTCCTTTTGTGCTGATTATCTTTTTGTTAATTGCGGGAACTTTTTTTACACAAATACTTGTACTAATCCCACTTAATTTGATCCGCAGCTTGAATTTGCCGGGGGGAGTGTGTTTAGCTTTGTTAGCGCTGGTGCTGGCGTGGTGTTTTGGCGAGTGACTTATTTAGAATTGAATTTAAAGAAAGCGCCACCTGTAAGCAAGTCTTCTTTGTTGTCATAACTGCTAATAGTTAGCGATCGCAAATTACTAAAAAATGGCTTCCCTGCTATTTCAAGCAAGCTAATAATCGGTAATTGTTGCTTGACGATTGCTTGGTTTGCTTGCCAATCAACATATACATAGCCTGCATTTGGCTGCGGGAAAGCATTAGTACTAGCTAAAAATTGGGAATTATCAGCTAAAGAACCATTTTTATCAGTTTTTAACACTTGTTCCATCGCATCAATAGAAGTTGTAAAAATCTCGTAGTTGCCTACAGTAGTATGTACGCCTTTGACTTTAGCGCTAAGGGTAATAGCGGAGGAACTTGCGCTTTGCGCCGCTACAGGCGTTAATTGCGTCCATGCAGAGACTTTTTGATTGGCTAAGGGTAAAGAAGTAACAGTCAATTCTTGAGCAGAGGCGATCGCATTTAATTTCTCTATTCCGGCGATCGCGCGATCGCTTCTTTCTACGACAAAAATCCAATCATTATTTGGCAGCTTTCCTAGAGCGTATTCTCCCTGTACCCAATTGAAAATATCATCTTTTAAATTGATACCCCAACTTGCTTGTAATTGCGCCAATGGCTTTTCAATTAACTGAGTTACCGATAATCCTGGGGAAACTTGCGCCCAAAATTGCTGCAAATTACTACTAGATAACTTACTTAAATCTACTCCAGAAATCGCCAAGCTAACGGAGGCAGGAATATACTGTAAAGCCTTAGATGGTTGAGATAAAGTAGAAATTGGCGGTAAAATTTCTTTGTCTAATCCTGCAACTATAGTAGTTTCTGCAAGTAATCCCTGGGGATTTAATTCAAGAGCAACAATTTGACTTTCATAAGTTGGTGATAGTTGATTTTCTTTTTCAGTCGACAAGCTAGGATAATTTAGAAAAGCTAACCCCACTTTCCGCGCTGGTAATTGCGCAAGTGCTTGCTGATACTGGTTAGAAGTTGTCAAATTAAGATCGGGGGCTTGGACATTATTAATTGCTTCTTTTAAAACTTGAGGGTGATTAGCAAATAACACAAAATCATTCCCTACTACCGCCCCCGAAAACCCACCTTCACTTTTGGTTGATAAACTTTCTAATGGTAAACGCGGACTATTACTTAATAACCTAATACCGTTGAATTCTTCAATAACTAAATTTGCGCCAGCGATCGCCTTTTTTGCAAACAATAACTCTACAAAATCCCGGCTTTTTTGTGCGTCTTTAGTTGCTACAGCTAATACATAGCCCGGTTGTTGCCCATTACTAGGATCGCGATCGAGATCGCGGCTGGCAATAGCTGCGGTAATTTCATCTCCTACCCAAGGCTTAATATCTTGCTCGTAGTCAATGCCCGTATTCGCTAGTACGCTAGTTTTGAGTCTGTTTAATTCATCTTTAGTTTTGCGTTTTTCTTTAGAACTTGCTACCACTTGCGCCAAATCTTCTAGGCGATCGGGATTTATGAGCATTGATACCATAATCGGCGCTTGCTTAGGCACAAATATCGCGGCGGCGGGAGTCTTTTGGCTACCAATTAACGTTGCTCCCAAGCTCTTACAACCGCCAATCCCCGTTAGAAATAGAACTACAATAACTAATATAGAAAAAAATGACTTTTGATTCATATCCCAAAACCACTTGCAAAAATTAATATTGACAACTCATCAACATCATGTATTCCCTTAAAAACTTCTAGGAATGCTAAAAATAAGTTTAGTACCAAGTTTGAGTAAGATGTCAGCCCAATTTTCACCGCCGATTGTTTCCGTTAGTGTAGAAGAACTTGCCCAACATCTCAATAGTGGTGCAATAGAAGGATTGCAGTTGATAGACGTAAGAGAATTAGAAGAAATTGCGATCGCCTCTATACCTAATTTTACGATTTTGCCTTTGAGTCAATTTAACCAATGGGCGGAGCAAATAACTACCCGTTTCGATCCTCACAAAGAAACCTTGGTATTGTGTCATCACGGTGTTCGCTCTGCTCAAATGTGTCAGTGGTTAGCTAGTCAAGGATTTACCAATGTTAAAAATATTACTGGTGGGATTGATGCCTACGCTAGTCAGTGCGATCGGGGCATTGCTTTGTACTAAATTGTTCAAGTCACCAAATCCTAGGAACAATTGCGTCTAACTAATACAACTTATTTGTTATCTTGTATAAACAGATTCAAATATTCAGCGAATTTTTAGACAGAATCTTTGCAAGCTCCTATAAAATTGTGCGTCACGTTCGCTTCAGCTATGCAAGTCAAGCTTACCAATAGACAACAACATATACTTTGGGCAACAATCCGCCATTACATCGCCACGGCAGAGCCTGTAGGTTCAAAAGCTTTAGTAGATGGGTATAAGCTGCGCGTCAGCCCCGCAACAATTCGCAATGCTATGGGGGTACTGGAAAAAGCTGGATTGCTCTATCAACCCCACACATCGGCGGGTAGAGTACCGTCAGATTCTGGCTACCGAATTTATGTAGATGAATTAATTACTCCTTCAGACATTTCAACTCGCCAGTTAGAGCAAATATTGCAATTGCGTAAAGAAGATTGGAGTTTGGAAACTTTACTGCAAGGTGCGGCGCAAATCCTCGCCACTGTTAGCGGTTGTATTACGCTAATTACGATGCCACAAACCAGTACCGCTAGTTTGCGCCATCTCCAGCTAGTACAGGTAGATCCGGGGCGAGTAATGGTAATTGTCGTTACCGATGGCTACGAGACACAATCGGCGTTGATGGAGTTACCTAGAGCAGAAGATAGTCCCATTGATGCGGAAGTGGTAGAAAGAGAGTTGCAAATTCTTTCTAATTTTTTAAATAGTCAATTGCGAGGGCAAAGTTTAGCTCAGTTAGCGGTACTAGATTGGAGTCAATTAAACTTAGAATTTCAACGCTATGGGGATTTTTTGACGAATTTCTTAGCTGATTTGCATCGTCGCGCCAAACCACCCGCCGCAACTCAAATTATGATTCGTGGTGTATCGGAAGTATTGCGTCAACCAGAATTTTCGCAATTGCAGCAAGTAAAAACAATTATCCATCTGTTGGAAGAAGAACAAGAACAACTTTGGCAGTTAATATTTACACCAGAGGTTGTAGGATTGGGCAGGCAGCGAGTAACAGTAAGAATTGGCGCAGAGAACCCTTTAGAGCCAATTCGCGGTTGTACGTTGATTTCGTCTACTTATTTGCGGGGTACTGTACCTGTAGGTAGTGTAGGAGTATTGGGACCGACACGGATGGATTATGAAACTGCGATCGCTGTGGTGGAAGCGGCGGCGGATTATTTATCTGAGGCTTTAAGTTAGTAATAATTGGCTGTTTGAACCCGTGAAGTTTATTTAGTAAATAATATATTTATGAGTAAAAAAATTGCTTTTGTAGCTTTGTGGCTGAGTTTTGTTACTTATGCTTTTTTTCTTGCTCCTCCCGAACAACCAGGTACTTTTGAATTAATTAAAAATCTTTCTACAGGTGTTTGGGATGGTGTCAATCCCTTAGTTATTTCTTTATTTAATATTATGGGTATTTTGCCTATGATTTATAGTTGCTTACTATTTATTGATGGCAGAGGACAAAAAATATCTGCTGCGCCTTTTGCTTTAGTTTCTTTTGGATTTGGCGCTTTTGCAATTTTACCTTATTTATTTTTGCGCCAACCAAATCCAGAATTTCTAGGCAAGAAAAATTGGTTTATTAAATTACTAGATTCTCGAATTACAGGATTTTTTCTACTTATTAGCGTTATAGGTTTAGTTGGGTACGGGTTAATAAATGGCGATTGGGCAGATTTTGCACAGCAATGGCAAACCAATCGTTTTATTAATGTCATGAGTTTAGATTTTTGCTTGCTTTGCTTGTTACCATCGGTACTGATTGGCGATGATAGGTTGCGGCGCAATATGAATAATCCTGCACTCTTTTGGATTACTGTATTGCTACCACTATTTGGAAGTTTGATTTATTTGTCTGTGCGATCGCCTCTGGTTGAAACTAGCGAACAAGTATCAGCGCAAACAGTAGTGTCTACCTAAATTATTTTTAGGGAAACCTAGACAAAATGTAGCTTAACGCTGCGATCCATATTTTGTTTATGCTTGTGCAATTAATTAAATCTACGAGCTAGGGTGGAGATGCGCCTATTTTTTAGCTGGAAATGATTAGTCGAAAAAAAAATATTACTAGATTAGTTAGACAAATATTTGCCGTGTTTCAGTATAGTGGACGAGCGCTGGAATTGGTATGGAACACTAGCCGCACGCTGACAATAATTTTGGCAAGTTTGACAATTATTGCTGGTTTGCTTCCTGCCGCGATCGCCTATATTGGAAAATTAATTGTTGATAGCGTTATCCTCGCCTCTCAATCGGGATTAATGCGCGATCGCAATGCAGCCTTTATCTACTTAGGAATAGAAGCTATTATAGTTGCCATTCTTGCCGGAAGCCAAAGAGGGCTAAGTATTTCTCAATCTTTACTGAGGGTATTATTAGGGCAGAAAGTTAATGTTTTAATCCTCGAAAAAGCGTTAACTTTGGATCTTGCTCACTTTGAAGACTCAGAATTTTATGACAAAATGAGTCGGGCGCGGCGAGAAGCTTCTAGTCGTCCTTTAAGCTTAGTTAGCGGTACTTTTAAATTAGTCCAAGACACAATATCTTTAGCTACCTACGGCGGGTTGCTATTGAAATTTTCTGGTTGGGTGGTAATTGTCTTAATTGTGGCTGCTGTACCTGCTTTCATTGCCGAAACTAAGTTTGCTGGGGTGGCTTTTCGTTTATTTCGCTGGCGCGCACCAGAAACGCGAGAGCAAACCTATTTAGAAACTCTAATAGCTAGAGAAGATTTTGCTAAAGAAGTGCAGTTATACGGGCTTGGTGCAATGCTGTTGCAGCGCTACCGGGATATTTTTAATAGATTGTACTCCGAAGACCGCAACTTGACCTTAAAGCGGGGAATATGGGGTTATTTGTTGGGATTAGTCAGTACATCAGCTTTTTACATTGCCTATCTGTGGATTGTAGTTGAAGCGATCGCCCAGCGCATCTCTTTGGGAGACATGACAATGTATTTAGTAGTATTTCGTCAAGGACAAACTACTTTTGCAAGTTTCCTTAGCTCCATTGGCGGAATGTATGAAGATAACTTATATCTTTCTAACTTGTACGAGTTTTTAGAACAAGATATTCCTCAACCATTGGGTAAATGTACTTTTGGGTTACTTCCTGGGGATGGCTTGCGGTTTGAAAATGTTTCCTTTACTTACGCTGGTAGTCTGCAACCTGCTTTAAAAAATGTTTCGCTGCATCTAAAACCAGGAGATAAATTAGCAATTGTCGGCGCTAATGGTTCGGGCAAAACTACGCTAATTAAGCTGTTAACGCGGCTATATAGTCCCAGTAGTGGGCGAATTGTCTTAGATGGGGTGGATTTGCAAGAATGGGACATGAACGCCCTGCATAAGCGGATTGGGGTGATTTTTCAAAACTTCGTTCGTTACCAATTTACTGTCGGCGAAAATGTAGGAGTGGGGGATGTAGAACACCTAGAAGACGCGGCTAAGTGGAAAACCGCCGCCGAAAAGGGGATGGCGCTAGCTTTTGTCGAAAAAATGCCTGATAAATTTCAAACTCAGTTAGGACGTTGGTTTAAAGATGGACAAGAATTGTCTGGGGGAGAGTGGCAAAAAATCGCTTTATCTCGTGCTTTTATGCGGACTAAAGCCGATATTTTAGTCTTAGACGAACCCACTGCCGCCATGGATGCAGAGGCGGAAGTACAAATATTTGACCGCTTTCGGAGTTTAGCAAAACATCAAATGGCAATCTTAATTTCTCACCGTTTTTCTACTGTCAGAATGGCAGATGCGATCGCAGTTTTAGCCGATGGAGAACTAATCGAACAAGGAACACACGAGGAGTTATTAGCCGCCAATGGTCGCTATGCAAGGCTTTTTACCTTGCAAGCGGCGGGGTATCATTAAAGGAAACTATTTATTATACTCAAGAATGATTATTAGACTTGTATGTCTTTCTTAGTGGAGATGTCAAATTAGTAAATCTTTTACTAAAAATCTTCATGTTATGAGAAGTTGACTTTACAAGTCTTTTCTTAATATCAATTAAAGAGTATAATTAACTCTACAGTTAAGTGGGAAATAATTTATGTATCCCAAAAACCCACTGTTTCAAAAATGTCTTACTTACCTTGAATCCTTACCCAATATTAAGGCAACTATTCAAGAAGAACCTTATTTATCTACTCAAGTTTTGGCAGATGGCAGCTTAATAATTAACACCTCTGATAAAATTGTCAACTATGTGTGTGAGATTAAAACTAATCTTACAAATGATGTAATTGAACAAGTTGCAGAATATTTAACTAACTTAGGTAAAAGATTAAAGAGCGAACAAAGACCTCTACTTATCACACGTCATTTATCTAATGTAGTTGTGGAAAGACTATTAGAAAACAATATTGAATTTGTTGATGTTGATGGAAACATTTATCTCAATAGTCCAGAACTTTATGTATTAGTTCGCAATCAGGTTTCAAAAGAGAACACAAATAAATCTTTAGAAATTAATACTGCTGCTTTGCAAGTTATGTATGTTCTGCTCAGTCAGCCAATTTCTATTTCAAGAAAAAACAATTCATATGCAAACCTTTTTCACAATCTTGGTGTTTCTCCAAAACAAGTAAATAACCTAAGTGAAAGTGTGCAAAAGTTAAGTTCTGTTATGAATGGAGAAAATTTATCAAAACCTATCTCGAAGGAAGATGATTTCGATGAAAAAATTGCCCGTTTTTCTGATTTATCTCTAAAAACAGTAAAAATCACGCTTAAAAAACTTCAAGAGCTAGATTATATTAAACCTAAGTACGGAGGCTATGAAATAGTTGATTATGTCAAACTTTTGGAGCGATGGGAATTAGGATACGCTGAAAGATTACGGGCAAAATTACTACTTGGAACATTTAGCCCTATTGGAAAATGGAACTTTTCAGAAGTTACAGAGGAGCTAAAAGAGTATGCAGACAAATCCAGTTATTTAATAGGTGGTGAACTTGCCGCCTCGATTGTAACAGAATATCTTCGCCCCATTAGTGCAACACTACATCTCCATAAAAATGTTGATGCTCGTCAGATAGCAGTTAAGTTAAAGCTAAAGCCCGATATTGAAGGAAATATTGTGTTGCTTCAAAGTTTTGGTAACGATGAATATCAGCAAAATAAATTTGGAGAACTAAAGAATCTTGTTAATCCATTACTAATTCATGCAGAGTTAGTTCAAACTGGTAATAGTCGATTAAAAGAAACTGCTCAAATTATTTACGCTCGATATATTCATGAAATAACTCAAAAGAATGATTAGTTTTGTAGAGAAACAAGTTTTGACTGATTTAGTAAACATAGTCAGCGCTTTAAAGTTCCCAATGATTGTAGTTGGTGCAGGAGCTAGGTTGCTAATATTCGATTGTAAATTTGGGGAAGGAAGAGGAACAAAAGATTGGGATGTAGCAATATCTATAGACAACTGGACAGCTTATACAACACTCTGCGAACATTTAACTAAGGGCAATTCTCCCCGTTTTAAGACTACAAAAACTTCTCATAAATTTGTACATATTGAAACCAATATTGAGGTTGACATCGTACCTTTTGGACAAATTGGCGAACCCGACCGAAAAATTATTTGGTCTGACACTGGCAATTGTATGAACGTTTTGGGTTTTGCTGAAGCTCTTTCTTATGCGAAAAATGTCAGCATTGATGAGTTAGAAATCCCAGTAATTGATACGCCAGCTTTTGTAGTTCTCAAAATTTTTGCATGGGGCGATCGCGGGGAACGTACAAATAAAGATTTAGAAGACATTGAATTTATTTTATCAAAGTACGAGGATGATGAGCGAGTTTATGATGAATTGGCACAAGAACTTGCGGATGGATTAGTTGAATTTATTAATGCAAACGTTTACTTGCTTGGGCAAGATATTCACAAAATACTTCAAAAAAAAACTTTATTTGAGCTAAATATATTATTGGATAAGCTGATTGAAAATTTAGATATTGATCAGCCAGGATCTTTGAGCGATAAGTTAAAAGTGTTGCAAAAAGGAATTAACTCTAATTCGAGAGCAGACAAAGATACAAAATAATAGGTTTTTAGGGGAAAAATCTATCTGAATTATTCTATGCTCTTATAAATGCGATCGCACATAACTTGGCAGAAATGCCTCTTGGTATAAAAGACTTTTTAAAATTAATACCCCTGCTCTCAATTAAAAGAGCAGGGGTTAGATAATGAAGCTTTAATACAGGCAGTCTAACTTACACGAGCTTGAGATCAGCATACTCAGCTAATAAGTCATCAGCCGTTAAAGTATCGCCTTCAGCTTGGGGAGTCCAAAGCACTTCAATTGCTAGCAATCTATCTCCAGATACTCCACCCAAAACTCTTAATGCTTGACGTAAATCGTCTGCACTGTTGATTTGCGGCATTTCTAAATTGCCTAAAGTAGCTGCCAGTAAAGTAACAACAATATACTCTCCAGGCCCTTCAGTAATTAGCGTCGTTGGGTTATCTAACGTACCACCAGCCGCAGGTAAAACACCTTTAGGAGTTGCTGCTTTTAGTTGGTTGTTGAAATTAGAAAGAGTTTCTTCTGTAAACTTACTGCGTTCTGCCAGGGAAAGACGATTAAACTGAGTTTCTGCCGCAGTTAACAACACTTTTTGGCTATTTCCCGCCGCGTAAGACCAGTATTCGGGGTGGCGCAATAATGCTAAAGACGTTTCTTGCAATACTTCGGCGCGTCCCTCTGGGGAGTTGGTGTCAGCCGTTTCGGCTATGTGGTTGAGTTCAGCTTGCAGTTCGCGAGCGTTCGCCAGCATCCCTACTTGCAAGCGATTTATTGAAACATTGGGATTGCTGCTGGATTGGGATTCATCTTCGCCACTGCTAGCACGACGGAAGCTTTGCAACAGGAAATTGCCGATCGCTAGCGCAATTAAAATTGTAAATATACCGCCACCGCCACCAATACCAAAGAAGGGAAACACAAAGGGAAAACCAAAGCCGCCGCCGGGGTATCCATAACCACCACCTGGAGGGGCATAAGTGCGGCTAGGAGGCGAGTAAGTTCGACTAGGCGCTCGAAACGATCCCCCACCAATTCGCCCGCCACTACCACGAGCCGCTAAAGCTCCATCCGCGTGTCCTAACGCTAAAGTAACGATGAGTCCAAGGACAAATAAAGGTTTTAAAAGTGGTTTGATTACCGAAAGCAGTTTGTTACGCATAACAGAATTCCTAAAAAACAATTTGTCGGTAGTGAGTTCAAAAATCTAATTTTGGCTGTTGATTTTAGATAAATTTTCAACCAGTTTCTGTTGAACCATGCCGACGGCAAAAACTTCTTAGTGAATTTTTGCCGCTACGTTTACCTTTCACAAGGCTACCTTTCTAATTTATCGTTTCTCATCCTTCTTGGGGATCGTTTTTAATAAGAGATTTCCCAGGGAGATAACCGAACATTGCTCTACCCACCGCCAACAATTGTTACGACTTCTAGGCGATCGCCTGCTTGTATTTTTGTGTCTGGCCAAAATTGCCGATGGAGAATTTCGCCGTTGTACTCTACCGCCACCAGGCGCGGGTTAAATCCTAATAGTTCCAGCACTTGCGGTAAAAATGCACCTTCGTTGCAGCTAAAAGTTTCGCCATTTACTTGCAAGGCGATCGCGTTAGGCATGATTGTCTGAGTAGTCTGGGGGTAAACTTGGCATCGATGGACGGCGATTTAATTGCGCCAAAAAGTATTGAGTAATTAGTGTTGGGTGCTGCGCTTGCATCAAACTCCGCACTACTGCCACTCGTTCGCCTCCGGCTCCAATTACGTCATTAACATTATTTACACTAATTCCACCGATCGCAAACCACGGAATAGTTGCATATTTAGCAGCGTAACGCACGTAATCTAACCCGGCGGCGGCTTTACCTGGTTTTGTTGGTGTTTCGTAAACCGGGCCCACACCTATATAATCAGCGCCTTGCTCGATTGCTTGCTGCATTTCTTCAGGATTAGTTGTCGAACTGCCAATAATTCTTTGCGCTCCAAGTAATTCTCTAGCTACGCTTACCGGCGCATCTTGCTGTCCTAAATGCACGCCATCGGCGTTTACAGCCATGGCTATATCTAGGCGATCGTTGACGATAAATAATGCCCCGTATTGATGGCAAAGTTGGCAAAGTTTTTCGGCGGTGGCTAAACGAGTGCGATCGTCGGTAGTTTTGTCGCGGTACTGTACTAGAGTTAATCCGCCTTGCAACGCTGCTTCCACAACATTGAATAGGCGATCGATCGGTGACGTAACAAAATACAACTTTGAGTCTGCAAGTGATTGTTGACGCTGGTAGCCTAACAACTGGCTTTCAAGAGTATAAACCTGATAGCGAATTTGTTTAAATGCGCCGCCCATTGTCGGATGATAAAGCTTGCCGTATTCTTCTAATACCCTTAATGCTTCTTGGACGCGAGAGAAATTTACTTGCAATAATTGCTCGATACTAACGCGTTGCTGTTCTTGGGGGTGGGTTAATTCTGTACCCGGATCGCCTGGTGTATCTCGCGCTGCTCGTAATTCTGGCGTATGCCAACTAGCCAATTCTTGGCGTAACTGCTTACATTCATTGGTCAACTGGACGCTATTGATACCAAAGCGACACCATTCTTCAATAATTCTTAACCCTTCACGGGCGCGGTCTAAGTTGGCATCCAAGATGCGACAAACTGTTGCCTGCACTTGTACTCCTTGGTTATATCTGTTGACCATCAATAGCATTAGCAGTAGTCTTTTTATCCTATCAGCCAATGTTACTGTTTTCACAATGTAACAGTTAGTTGACAAATATACGCTATTTATTACTATAAACTTTGCCCGCGTAGCGTTTCAACACTACTAATATAAAAATGCTTTGGGGGAAAATAGCAGTAACTATTTTTTTTAGCCATTGATTTTATCCAACATCGGCTGTATAAACAAAACAAATATATAAAATATTGCCAGCAAGTTAGAAGCTCGTAAATAGTCCCAAACAAACTACTTGCCATCGGCTTGCAACTAATAGCTTCTTATTGATGTCGTTAAACAATGCCACAATTGTAAATTTATTGATTGCTCAGAGGAGTGCCGTGAATTTCCTACATCATCCTAGCTACTTTCTTAAGATCGCCAAAACTTCTACTTACTTAATTGCTCCCGTTATCGGCTTGACAACTATTGCCATAATGTGCAGCCCAAACTCAAGTTTGGCTCAACCACAGATAAATAGAGAAACAATTGTTCAAGTATCTACTTCGGCAAACAAGCTATTTGTCAACCCCGCCGGAAATGCGACGGGTAACGGCAGCGAAAGTGCGCCTTTTAAAACGATTACTCAAGCTCTGCAAATAGCGGGAAATAATAGTGTAATTGTTTTAGCTAATGGTACTTACAGCGCCGAATCGGGGGAGACATTTCCTTTAGTCCTCAAAAGCGGAGTATCTGTTTTAGGCAATTCCCAATCGCGGGGGAAGGAGATTGTAATCAATGGTGGCGGTGCTTATATGAGCCGTACCTTTGCTAGGCAAAATATTACAATGTTGGGGGCAAATAATGCCACTATTTCGGGAGTAACAATTACAAATAATAATCCGCGCGGTTATGGATTGTGGGTTGAATCGAGTAGTCCCACCGTCAGCAACAATACTTTTACTGGCAGTAAACATGATGGGATTTCAATTACCGGGAATAGTGCGCCAAAAATTGTCGGCAACTACTTTTATCTAAATGGCGCTAATGGAATGACAATTTATGGCACATCAACGCCAGAAATTCAGGAAAATGTTTTTGAAAAAACTGGATTTGGAATTAATATCGCCCAAAAAGCAGCGCCAAGTATCATTAATAATCGTATAATGCTTAATCGCTCTGGAATTATCACCCAAGCGAATGCGCGTCCAGTATTGCGCGGTAATGTTATTGAAAATAATACGGAAGATGGATTAGTAGCAATTTCTACAAGCTTGCCGGATTTGGGAACAAAAGCCCAGCCAGGAAAAAATGTATTTCGTCAAAACGGACGCTTTGATATTAATAGCAGCGCGTCAAAGCAGCTATTGGTAGCTTTTGGCAATCAACTAGAGCGCGATCGCATTAGTGGTAATTTGGACTTGAGCGGGACAGTAAACCCAAGTCAGCCTCAAATTGCTCAAAATGTTCCTAGTATTAGCAGCCAGCCAATTAAACCCTCACTAGCGCCGATAGCTAGGACAACATCATCACCACTTTTTAGCAACCCTAGGACTACAGGAGCGCGACTACCTGCACCGCCTCTAGGCAACATTCAACCTAATGCTGGGGCGATCGCACCAGCCAGTAGCAGTGTAGTTTCCATTCAAAGCATTGAAATTATTGTGCCGCCGCCAGAAGATTCTTCTAGTACACCGACTATTGAAGTCGCAGCAAATGTTTCTCAAGGTAGCGATACTAACAGTATTTCCCAAATTGATGTGCCGCCGCCGCCGATTGTCTCTGGGCAAATTATCCCTCCAGCAACGATAGACAAAAATCTCAACCTACCTGTATTGCAGTCGGCTCAAATTATTGAATCTGAACTTTTACCTGTACCTGGGGGTAATATTCCCATTGGTAATAGTCGTAAATTGCCTAAAGTACCCGTGCGGCAAAATATTAATGTTTCATCAGATGGTAGTCCTCCCTTTCCCCCAACTCAAGCTAGTAGCCTTGGTTTGCGTTATCGGGTGATAGTAGCCGCCGATAGTAAAAGCCAGCAAGAGCAAGTGCGAAGTTTAGTTCCAGGAGCGTTTAGAACGTTTAATAACGGCAATGTGCTAATGCAAGTGGGAGCTTTTAGCGATCGCGCTAAAGCTGAGGAAATGCAGCAATATTTGAGTAGCCAAGGGATGACAGGTAAGATCGAACAGTTAAATTAGAGGTTAAATTTGGGAGAAGTGCGATCGCCTTTAATGGAAAGTAGGACTTTTCCTAACTAATCAGACGATATTAGTTGTTACTTCGTTGTGTGAATAGATGGCTTTTTGGGTGACTTTAGGCGATCGTGCCATTTTTCGTCAACTTCTGCGGTTAAGTCGCATAGTTCTTTAGCTTTTTGTTCAGCTTCTTGAGCTAGAGATAGCAGTTCAAGTAAAATTTTCTCGTCTGGAAGTTGTTTCAGGAGAGTTTTAATAGAGCGATCGCATAATCAATTAGTAGAGTTTAGAGCTTTGGCAAGAGGTCTAAAGAAGCGTTTGCAAGCATTGCTGCTGTAATCGTAAGATGAGTAGATGAAAAATCACCTCTTACCCCAAAAAATTCCCCCCTGTACTTGGAATCGTCCCATTGGCTTAGGATGGGACAAACCCTACACTGTTCGCAATCCCAGCAATCTCGATGATGGTGCTTGGCATGGTATGCCTTTAGGCGGCTTTGGCGCGGGGTGTATTGGGCGTTCCTCGAAGGGCGATTTTAATCTGTGGCATATTGACGGCGGAGAGCATACTTTTAAAAGCATCCCCGCTTGTCAATTTAGCGTTTTTGAGCAGCAAAGCAATTTAGCCTATGCTTTATGTACCGAAGCCCCAGAAGACGGTAGTTTAAAAGCTTGGCAATGGTATCCGCAAAATAAAGGAACATACCACGCTCTTTATCCTCGTAGTTGGTTTGTCTACGAAAATGTATTTCTCTCTCAGCTAACGTGCGAACAGTTTTCGCCGATATTGCCAGATAATTACAGAGAAACTAGCTATCCTGTAGCAATCTTTGTTTGGAAAGCCCATAACCCTACAGATCAACCGCTAACGCTTAGTATTATGCTGACGTGGCAAAATATGGTGGGCTGGTTTACAAACTCAATTAAATCTCCTCAAGTACGAGTTAGAGATGATGGAAGCCCAGTTTATGAGTACGAACCGCGTTTAGGACAAAGTGCGGGAAATTACAATAAATTAGTAGAAACTGCTGATAGTTTAGGTTGTATTTTAGCTAGAGTTGGCAGCGACGATGTTGCCCTTGAAGGTATAGGACAATGGGTGATCGCAACTTCTATTAATCCCAAATACCAAATATCCCACCATACTCGCTGGAATCCGACTGGTACAGGCGCAGATGTCTGGCAAAGCTTTTCAACTGATGGCTCTTTACCTAACTATATAGACGAAACACCGATTGCCGACGGCGAACAATTAGCAAGTGCGATCGCTATTAAATTTACTCTAGAGCCTGGAGAAAGTCTAGAAATACCTTTTGTTTTGGCTTGGGATTTCCCGATTACAGAATTTGCACCGGGAGTAAATTATTATCGTCGCTATACAGACTTTTTTGGGCGCAATGGTTCTAATGCTGAAGCGATCGCATTTAACGCTTTACAACATTACCAAACCTGGCAGCAACAAGTTCAAGCATGGCAGCAACCAATTATTGATCGCACTGATTTGCCCGATTGGTTTAAGATGGCTCTATTTAACGAGCTTTACGATTTAACTAGCGGCGGTACGCTGTGGAGTGCGGCGGATGAACGCGATCCCGTTGGACAATTTGCCGTCTTAGAATGCTTAGATTATCGTTGGTACGAAAGCTTAGATGTTCGGCTTTATGGCTCTTTTGGCTTATTAATGCTGTGGTCGAAGTTAGATAAATCTATTTTACGCGCTTACGCAAGAGCAATTTCTACAAGCGATCGCACTCTTAGAGAAATTGGCTACAACCAAGCTACAGGATTAAGAAAAGTTGCGAATGCGACTCCCCACGATTTGGGAGCGCCAAACGAACATCCCTGGGAAAAAACTAATTACACCAGCTACCAAGATTGCAACTTGTGGAAAGATTTACCTAGCGATTTTGTCTTGCAAGTTTACCGAGATTTTGTCCTAACAGGTTCTACCGATTGGGAATTATTATGGGATTGTTGGGGCGCAATTGTCCAGACTTTAAATTATCTCAAAACTTTTGACCTTGATAATGATGGGATTCCCGAAAATTCGGGAGCGCCAGATCAGACTTTTGATGATTGGCGTTTGCAAGGAGTTAGCGCCTACTGTGGTGGATTGTGGTTAGCGGGACTAGAAAGTGCGATCGCCATTGGCAAAACTTTAATTAGTTACCCTCAAGAGCATCCTTTAGGAGAAATGCTTACTTCTCCCTTAAATCAACCGCCCATTGAGGAAACCATTGGTATTTATCAAACTTGGTTAGAGCAAAGTCGCCCAGTTTACCAAGAAAAGCTCTGGAATGGGCAGTATTACAAGCTTGATAGTGAAAGCGGTTCTGATGTTGTGATGGCAGATCAACTATGCGGACAATTTTATGCTCGATTGTTGGGCGTGCCTGATATTGTAGAAAGCGATCGCACTGTTTCTAGCCTCAAAACTGTTTATGAGGCTTGCTTTCTTAAATTCCACAATGGAGCTTTTGGGGCAGCTAACGGCTTAAAAATTGATGGTTCTCCAGAAAACCCCGATGCTACCCATCCTTTGGAAGTATGGACGGGAATTAACTTCGGACTGGCGGCTTTTTTGCTCCAAATGGACATGAAAGAGGAAGCCTTTAAGCTCACTCAAACCGTAGTTGAACAAATTTACAACAACGGGCTGCAATTTCGTACCCCCGAAGCGATTACAGCAGTAGGCACATTTCGAGCCTGCCACTACCTGCGCCCAATGGCAATTTGGGCAGTTTACGGGGTACTAAATAATTTTAAATAAATTGGGAATTGGGAATTGCTTAATTACCCATTCCCAATTACCCATTACCTAGCTTTTGGTAACAAAGCCATAGGATTAACCGCCCCTTTACCACCAGGATGTAATTCAAAGTGGAGGTGAGGCCCGGTACTACGCCCAGTGCTACCCATAAGCGAGATTTGCTGCCCTTGTTCTACAAATTGACCTGGTTGCACCAAAAGTCGATAGTTGTGAGCATAGCGAGTTAAAGTGCCGTCAGCGTGTTGGATGTCAACTAAGTTGCCATAGCCTCCCTTATTCCAACCAGACTTGATTACTACTCCTGGTGCGACAGCAAATATTGGTGTGCCTACAGGTGCGGCAATATCAATCCCTCGGTGCATTCTTCCCCAGCGCCAGCCGTATTTAGATGTTAATGCACCTCTAGCTGGCCATATATAACCATTAAAAGAAGCTGCACCATTAGGCTGAGGTAAGTAGTTCAACACTGGATCTAAGGGCGGCAACTCTGGCGTAACTTGTTGTCCTGAAAAAGATGCGTTGGAGTTGTCTAAACTTGTCGGGGCTGTAGCTACTCTACCTCTAACCGTAGCTGGAGCCGAATAGTTGGTTTTATTCAATAGTTGCTTTTGGGTAACAGGTTTTAAGTCTTGTGAAGTTTGAGCAACTCGGAACTCTGGATTAACAGGTTCGTTACCCAAAGTCGCCCTAGGCTTAATTACTTCTTGATCGCGATCGCTCTTGACCGCTTGTACTGGCACAATAAGATTGCTGCTACTGTGTGCATAATATTTTTGCTTTAGCTTTTGTACGTCATTTTGTAATTGCTGGGCGTACTGCACTTGTAATTCATTTAGGGCAGTTGGTTTTAGTGGTTCTGCCTCGGCTTCGGCTTCTGTAATATTACCGCCGATTCCAGTATAGGTTGCTGAATTTGTAGAGACGAGCGTTACTTTACTTGGCGATCGCAGCGTCGAAACAGATGAGCTTTTAGCATCTGCTAAGGGCTGTTCTTCAATTGGTGGTAACACGACAACGTTTGCTTGAGTTTTCATGCTAGTCAAAGCCGGAAGTTTTAGCTTTTGATCTACTAGCAGCAAGTCTGGGTTGTGCAAATCATTGAATTTGGCAATTTCTGGCAGCGATAGCCGATGCAGAGAAGCAATGTTTGTAAGCGTGTCTCCTGACTTGACTTGGTATTCTGTCTCCATAGAATTGACGATAATTGGCTCGTTGATGCTAGGGACTTCTGCTTTAGCTGGGGTAGACTGTTCTACTTTTTCTCGTGTATTTTGGGTGGCAAGTTGATGATTGTCAACTTCTTTGACTGCTTCTGTAGGAGTAGCAAGTTCTTGTGGAACTACAGAAGGAAGTACAAATACTGGTAAAGACGCTTGTACCGATTGCTCTGAAGCTGCTTTAGCTTCTAGCGCCGATTGGGCAATTTCTGCTGAAGGAGTAACCCAGTTTTGGCTATCTTGTACAGCTACAGGCAATCTCAGTGCTTCTGTAGGTGACGGTTGCGCCTCAAATTCCATGCCTTGATTGGTAGTTACCCCAATTTCTGGTACTTCGTTTGCGAGTTTTTCTTCCCCTTGTTCTGGGTTAGTTAGCACCGCCATTGGCTGGCTATTGGTAATTTCTGGTAACACTAAATTAACGCTACTAGAGACTTGTGCTGGCGCTTGGTTTAAAGGCGCAGGATTTTCTTGAGTTTTTAAGCGATTTATGAGTAGCCTTTGTTTAGCTGTCCAAGCGCTATTTGCTTCGGGAATAACTACAACTTCTGCTTGTGGTAGTGCTGGCGCTTGGTTTAAAGGAGCAGGATTTTCTTGAGTTTTTAAGCGATTTATGAGTAGCCTTTGTTTAGCTGTCCAAGCGCTATTTGCTTCGGGAATAACTACAACTTCTACTGGCGATTCCGCCACTGAGGTTGAAAAAGAATTTGTATTATTTGCTGCTGGAGTTTGTATTATTTCAACACTTCTACTAGCTTCTACCCATGTTAGCGATCGCGTTGTTTGGCTAGTTGTGGCTGCTCTCGGCGTTATGGCTTGTTTTTGCTCTAAAGAAGCTGCTTGTTGATGTTGCTGTAGCGCTGGTGGTTGAGCCTCTATTTGGCTTGACGAGGGCAACTTGGGAGTAAAGTTTGTTGCCGGGGCGCTCGATTGAACAACCTGATGGCTTGGTTTGACCGCTAGTTGTCTTGCTGTCTGGCGATACTTGAGTGCAAAAGCTACCTGAGGAGGTGTTACCGCAGGTATTGGCTCTACCTGCACTGGTGCTATTACCACCGTATTTTGTACCGTTTCTGGAGCGGCAGAGTCTTCAATAGACGACGTGGAAGTGCTACTAATCTTCTCTGGCAATTGGGCCGCTTGCACAAGTAAAAGGTTTGGCGCTCCTATGGACACTGTCAAGCCAATCATGGCTGCCGAAGTCCGAAATATCCGCATTTTTACTTTTGGGTGTGGCTGTAATTGTCCTTCCAGAGCATCCTTGCTGATGATACAACTGGGCAAACTCTTAACTTTTTTAGTCCATGCTCGTTTCAAAAACGACCTCCTAGAAACACGCTTTGCTTGACTGCTGTTGATTAAATAAATCAACTATCGTCTTGCTTTCAGTACACTATAATTTTCTTTCGCCCTCATCCAACAGAGATAATTTAATTCCTATCTTCTGGATAATTTAATTTACACAAGTTTACACTAATTTGAGAAAATTTCAATATTTGAGGATAAAAGACCCAAATATTAATTGCTAGTTATTGAGTAATCGTTGTTGGCTCTCCTAAAATAAATGACGGGAGATTTAAAACGATGCGATCGCCCTACAGGGCTAATTTGGATAATTTGCTCGATTTAGCATAGGCTATGTTGATGACAAGCACCAATATTAGGCAAATTTTTGTAATATAACCTCACGTACAAGACGCTTTGATTATTTGGATTACCATCGCAAAATCTACCCAATAACTTCAATAAAAACAAGTGGGGGGATCAATTTATTCTTTGCGGACACAAATTAACTATTAGACCGTTCTAATTCCCCAAACCTTTACTAGGCAAGACATTAATTGCTACATTTGCGCTTCTAATTAGTTAAATTAGGACAAAAAAATTTGGCGTTAAGTTGAATTTGACTTGCTTAAGTAATATAGGAATTTCTTATAAGTGTTTCCTGCCTCAAGTATCTAGACTGTGTTAAAAGTATAGGCTCATTTACATTGCTTAAAAGCAGGTAGAATCACGAGAATTAGCTTTTGTAATCAAACCTAAAAAGCCACCCTATAGCCGTAATATTACGGATAAAATTAAAGTTATTTTAATAACTCAACTTGCCGACAAGCTTCAAACAAACCTACAGCTACGCTGACGGAAAGGTTTAAACTTCTTACTCCTGGCTGACTCATGGGAATATAGGCGGTTTGCTGACAAGAAGTTAAAATTGTTGGTGGCAATCCTGTAGTTTCACTGCCAAAAAGTAACCAATCATCCGGCTGAAATTGAATGTTCAAATAACTACATTTACCTGCAACACTAAAACCAATGGTGCGCCCTCCCTGCTGCTGCTGGTAAAGTTGAAAAGCAGCAATAGATTCGTGATAGTGCAGGTTTACGTAGGGCCAATAGTCTAATCCAGCGCGTTTGAGGTAGCGATCGCTAATTTCAAAACCTAGAGGTGCAACTAAATGTAGATTTGTACAGGTAGCGGCGCAGGTGCGGGCAATATTGCCTGTATTGGGGGGGATTTGGGGGTTAACTAAGACAACTTGAGGCATTTAAGGCTTGTATTGCACCAGAAGGACAAATTATTGGGCAATATAATAGTTTAATTAAACCTAGAGTTTTTACATAGGCTTAACTAATAGTTAATTGATTGATTAGATATTCTGAAGCGTTGATTTAGCTTGATGTTAGAAAATGCGTTTTTAACCAAAAGCTCCCCTAGAAATATCTCAAGGAGCTTTTCAGCAGTTATTAGGCAAGCAAAGATGGACATAGTTTGTCTTCTAGCTCTAATTCTCGCTCTGCCATAGCTACTTGAGCATAAGTGACAACTTGTCTTGGATCGAAGCCGCAAGAATTTAGTCTTAGCCACTGCTGGGCTTCATTTCCATCGCTCAGTAGTTTTACTAACGGAGAAAGAAAACAGCTAAAACCTTTTTGCTTAGAAATATCCCATACTTGCGAGTAAATTTCTTCAATCCAATCTCTAGCAACAATACTTCTACCGTCTTGCCAGTGGGTCAAAGTAGCATCCAAGCTATTTCTAGCTGCCGCCGCTTCGTTATTTTTGGTCACTTCCAATAAACTTGAAGGACTGAAGATACTGCAAGTCAGAGGGTCTAATCCGGGGTTTTCTAGCAATTGCCAAAGGCGGGCTTCGATTAGAGCCGTAATTGCTAATAAAGAAATGGGATTGCTAACTAAATCGCAAATTCGTAATTCGAGACGATTTAGATCGTAAGGACGGCGATCGCCATTTGGTCTGACGGAAGTCCACAAATGACGGACATTTTGCATTGTCCCGGCGGCGATTTGGGCTTCTACCCATGCGATATGGTGAGCGTGGCTGGTAAATAAAGGTACATCTGTGGGGGTTTGTGGGAATAGTCCCCAACGAGTAGAATGATAGCCAGTAACCAAGCTATCTAAAAAAGGTGAAGAAGCGCTAAGAGCAAGATATAAAGGTGCTTCTACCCGGACAAGACGACAGGCTTGCATTAATAATTCCGGGTCATCAATCCCAATATTTATATGGACGCTAGCGGTAACAACTTTAGTGCCGTAAGTCTGCTCAATGTAACTATGGTAAAGGTTATTAATATCGGATCTGTAAAAAGTATCGCTACCGCCTAATGATAAGGTACTGCCAGGAATGAGCGTATAATTGCCTAAATGCTGTAAATACTTTCGCAACCGTTGTCGAGGTCGCACCAAATCGCATAATAAAGTGTCGTATTGAGTGGAGGGCAGAGTAATGTATTCTACATTGCGGCTATCAGGTTCGCGCATATAGCCGTCAACGGATGCCACAATTTGGTCAGAAAGACCGACAATATCACCTTGGGGCGTTCCCGTATACATTTCTATTTCAAAGCCCTTTGATAGCAGCACAGGTTTTTCCTCGGCTTTTTTGATTTAAAAAAAAATTGTATCCACTCAAACAAATTTTTTCATCTGTCTTTAGAACAAAAGCTTGGTATACGCTAGCTTTTGGCTAATAAACATCAATTTTACCATTTATTTTGATCTTTCCTACTTACAAGGTGCGAGGGTTAAGGGCGATCGCGTTTAAGGAATATTTAAGTCACATCAAACTACAAACTGTATTGACGATAGGTTTGACTAGCGGCACGATGAAGTAGAGAGTGACGATAAACCAAGCTCTTAAGATCCTCTGCATAACCGCCGCCAATTACACAAGCAACCGGGTATCTAGCCGCAATACAGGTACTTAAAACTTGCATTTCCCGGCGAAAAATCCCTGTATCGGTGAGGGCTAATTTGCCCAAGCGATCGCCTACGTGAGTATCTACCCCCGCATCATACAAAACTAGATCGGGCTTAACTTGATTTAGGACATCTGGCAAATAATTGGCTAGGGTTTGTAAATAATCCTCATCTTCCATCCCTACCGGGAGGGGAATATCTAAATCGCTAACTTGTTTAGTACCAGGAAAATTGACTTCGCAGTGCATGGAAAAAGTAAACACGCTGTCATCGTTTTGAAAGATAAAAGCCGTACCATCGCCTTGATGTACATCTAAATCGATAATTAGGATTTTGCGGGCAAGATTGAGGCGCTGAATCACGCGCGAGGCGATCGCTAAATCGTTAAAAATACAATAGCCCGATCCGTAGCTGGGGAAAGCATGATGAGTACCCCCCGCCGTATTGCAAGCTAAACCATATTTGAGAGCGAGTTGAGCCGTTAAAATTGTGCCGCCGACGGCGGTACAAGTCCGCTTAACCAAGGCTGGACTCCAAGGTAAACCAATCCGCCGTTGGGCTTTAGCATCTAACGTACCTTGAAGGTAGGCTTGGACGTATTCGGAGGTATGAACTAGCTCTAGCCATTGCTGGCAAGGAATTTCTGGTAAAAAAAATTGTTGAGGATGCGCTACGCCAGTAGCTATAAGTAGTTCGTACAGTTGCCGAAACTTGGGCATAGGAAAACGATGCTGCTCTGGCAAGGCTGCAACATAATCGCAATGATAAATTAACGGTAAATCCATAAAGATCGAGTTGTTTGAGGAGCCAGGAAAATTTGCTCCTATTAATTACTTCCCTAGAAGTCGATTACACTGTGTCAATGATATAGACAGTTTGCTGAAACTTCCATGACGAATTTAAGTTATCCGCGTCGCCAAAAGCAGCTAGAAAGCTTGCTGCAAATAATCGGCATCCAATCATTAGCTTTGGTAAATTGGCAATTGTTAGATTTGGCACTGACTCATCCAAGTGTCTCTAGCCAGGCAAATTACGAACAATTGGAATTTGTAGGCGATGCGGTAGTGCGCCTTGTAGCGGCAGAAGTGTTGTGGGAAGTTTATCCAGATTGGAAAGTAGGGGAATTTGCGGCAATTCGTTCGGTATTGGTAAGCGATCGCATTTTGGCTTTTTTGGCTACTAAATACAGCATCGAATCCTACTTGCTGGTTACTAGCAGTGACAAAGAAGGGCAACAGTCAAGATTAGCTGATGCTTTTGAAGCCGTATTAGGGGCTTTATATCTTAGTACCCATACTTTAGAATTAATTAGACCTTGGCTCGATCCGCACTTTATGCAATTAGCCACAGAAATTCGTAGCGATCCAGCGCGGCTAAATTACAAAGCTGCCTTGCAAGAATGGACTCAAGGACATTTCAAAGTCTTACCAGAGTATCGAGTCATAGAAAATACTCAAGGGCATCGTCCAATGGCTACCGATGAGCGGTTTAGCGCCCAAGTTTGGCTGCAAGATCGCCTACTTGGTCAAGGTATTGGGCGCTCGATTAAAGCGGCGGAACAAGCCGCCGCTCAAGTTGCTTTTAGGGTATTGAGCCAGCAGGAGGAGTAGCGATCGCCCTGGTTTTTATCTCTGGAAATTGTGGTAGTTCTAAAACATTGCTCGCAGGCAAAAAAATCACCACCGTTGTACCTTGGTTAATGCCTGCACTGCACAACATAATACTACCGCCCATTAGTTCAACTAAATTTCTGGAAATAGCAAGTCCTAGCCCTGTACCGCCAAATTTTCGCGTTGTCGTGCCATCGGCCATCCCAAAAGGACGAAATAGTTTATGTTGCTGGGATGGCTCGATACCTATGCCGGTATCTTCAACCATAATTGAGACTCGCCAGCTATTACTACTTGCTTCTAGTTCGATTTGGGTTTGAATTGTAATGCTGCCAGCTTCAGTAAACTTTGCAGCATTGCCAATTACATTGATTAATACTTGCTTTAACTTAGCGCGATCGCTTTTAACTATAATTGGCTCTGGTCTTTTGGCGGTAATTAATTGTAAGTTTTTTTTGTGAATATCGATCGCCTGTAAACTAATTACTTCGTGCAATACCTGCTGTAAATCTAATTCTTCCATCACCAAAGAAAGCTTGCCCGATTCAATTTTGGCAATGTCGAGCAAGTCGTTAATAATACCTAGTAAGTGAATTGCCGCTTCTTCTGCTCGTTCTAAAAACTCTGTTTCTTCTTGTTTGTCGTCACAGCAGTCTTCTCGAACTAGACGAATGCAATTGATAATGGCATTGAGGGGGTTTCGCAGTTCGTGGGAGGTGGTAGCTAAAAAATTACTTTTGCTCTCATTAGCAGCTTTTGCTTCTTCCCAAGCTATTTCTAGTTCTTCGGCGGACATTTTCAACCGTTCTACCATGCGATTGAGGGCAGTGGCTAGTTGGTTGAATTCCCTAATTTTGAAATTATGGGGCATCCGTTTGACTTCATGGTGATTTTGCAATTTGAGAGCGTAGTCTCGCAGTTGCTCTAATGGTTCAGCTAATTTCCGTGCTAGATGTAGGGCTGTTAATAAGCTTACCCCTAGTAAGCTGATTGTCAGTAAAACTAAAATTAATTTTATTTCTTCTAAACCCTGTAAGGCGGTGTTTTGGGCTGTGACGGCAAGGATTACCCAGTGTTTGCCCTGCTCGGTCGTAATTGGGCTATCAATAGCTTTGTAGCTGGCTAAGAACGTTTCACCATTTTGGATAAAGGAAAAATTGTTTAAATCATTTTCTGGTCTAGCGATCGCTTTGCTGACCATTTTTTTCCATAGCTGTGAATCTGGCTGTTGACTAATATTACTTCCTACTCGCTCGGCTAGTGGATGGACGATAATAGTGCCATTTTCGGCAATTATCACTGTTGAATCGGTGATTGTGCCTGCATTGGGTGGGCGAGTATTGCCTTGATTGCTGTTCAAAATCAATTGCATTTGCAAAGCATAACGACGTTGAGGCGAATTACTATATACAGGCGCAGAAAATAGCAATGTTTGTTTTTTTGCTGCGGATGAACCTGTAAATACCGATCTAATTTGGATATTTTGTGGCTCTAACATCGCATTTCCTTGCTGTGACCACACGCCGGGTTTTATCACTGGATACAGGCGATCGCAGGTACTAGCAATTAATTTATCTTCTGACAAATTTGTCAGTTGCAGGCATTTAATATTGTTTGGTAGTTGAAGCAGAAGCTTTCTCAAAAATTGTTGAACTTCTATCGGCGAACCTGATTTGAGCGCTGTAGTTTGACTTGCTAACAGCATTTTTGTTTGCATGGTAGCTATTTTGGCTTGGATTTGTTCGCTTTTTTCTACGGCGCTAATATTGATGTACTGGTGCGCTCTTTCCAGCAAACTAGAGCGGACTTTGCGAAAAGCAACAGCTTCACCGATTAACAAAACTGGTACGCTCAAAAGTAATATTCTTGATAGCAAAATGCGACGAAACGAGGATTGATTGAGCTTAACCATATAACAACGTCCTCAAAGCAAGACAAAACCTAAAATTATCTAGGAGCGCGATACTAATATCAGT
Organism: Synechocystis sp. PCC 7509; assembly: GCF_000332075.2. Lineage (NCBI taxonomy): Bacteria > Bacillati > Cyanobacteriota > Cyanophyceae > Synechococcales > Merismopediaceae > Synechocystis > Synechocystis sp. PCC 7509. The sequence continues at coordinate 2,639,929 of NZ_ALVU02000001.1, forward strand.
TTTTTTGGACTTACTCACGATTTAGCATTTTTTTAGGTTTTGGATATTTTTAATATCTACAGCTTGTAGACCTAATTCTCCAGACAAATTTAAAAAATACTTTGGTTGGGCATTGATTACAAATTAATTTAAGTTGGTGAAGTAGGTAGATAATATCTGTATTTGTCATAATATCCTGCTCTCTGTTAAAAAGCTGTTATCTATGTACAAGTGTCTTTTCAGCTAATAGCTAACGATCGCGCGATGATACTACCTAACAATCGTCCTCACACCACTGTAGTTTTAGCAATGAGCGCCGATGGCAAAATTGCTGACCAAGGGCGATCGCCGGCGCGGTTTGCTTCTCCAGCCGACAAAGATCACCTAGAGGAGCAAATCGCCGCCGTTGATGGTGTTTTATTCGGCGCTGGTACACTGCGAGCTTACGGCTCTACTATCCGTGTCTTGAAGCCACAACTTATACAACAAAGATACCAAAAATTGTTACCTCCGCAACCAGTCCAAATAGTGGTTTCTGCTAGTGGGAATATCGATCGCCAATTATCGTTTTTTCGCCAACCTGTACCCCGGTATTTATTAACTACGAGTCACGGCGCAAAGCCTTGGCAAAATAAGACAGAATTTGATCAAGTTATTGTCTGTCAAGCATCTACCAAAAGTAAGATTAATTGGATAAATGCCTTAGAAATATTATCAGCAATGGGTTTAAAACGCTTGGCGGTATTAGGGGGCGGCGAGATAGTCGCAGCAATGTTAGCCGCCGATTTAATTGATGAATTGTGGTTAACGATTTGTCCTTTACTTTTGGGGGGAAACAATGCCCCCACTCCTGTAGGAGGTGAAGGATTTAGAGAAATAGTTGCTCCGCGTCTAGAATTAGTATCGGCAAAAGTCATTGTTTCAGAAGTTTTTTTACATTATCGCCGCCAACGAGAGGACGATTTAAGTACCCTGTAGAAGTAGCCTTGCCGTCACAGATTTTTTGTATGGTTAAATCGATTCAGCCTAGTTATAACGTTGCTTGGATTAACAAAATTGCCGAAGTTCCCCAAGCGGCATGGGATGCCCTCGCTATGCCCCTCAAAACGCCTTTTTTGGAGTGGGAATGGTTAAATAATTTAGAAAGCTCTGGGAGTGCTATACCCCAAGCTGGTTGGTTGCCGAATCATTTAACTATTTGGCGCGATCGCACTTTAATTGCCGCAGCACCAATGTATCTTAAAGGTCATAGTTACGGAGAGTTTATTTTTGACCAACAGTGGGCAGAAGTATCGCAACGAATTGGGGTGGATTATTACCCAAAACTCTTAGGAATGTCACCTTTTACCCCCGCCGTTGGCTACCGTTTTTTGATAGCGCCGGAAGAAGATGAAGACGAGATGACTGGGTTGATGATCAGGGCGATTGATTATTTTTGCGATCGCCAAAATATTTCGGGCTGTCATTTTTTGTATGTCGATCCCGAATGGAAACCAGTTTTAGAGCGTCATGGTTTTACAGCTTGGCTTCACCATAGCTCAATTTGGCAAAACCAAGAATTTAAAAGCTTTGACGATTATTTGACAATATTTAACGCCAATCAGCGCCGCAATATTAAACGCGAACGCAAAGCTGTAGAAAAGCAAAGTTTGCAGTTGCAAGTGTTGACGGGTGATGAGATTCCTAAGTCATTATTTCCGCTTATGTATAGCTTTTACGCCGATACTTGCGACAAATTTGGCTGGTGGGGAAGTAAGTATTTAACTAAGGGATTTTTTGAGCAGCTATACGCTCATTATCGGCATCGGGTGGTATTTGTAGCCGCTTATAACGAGTTAGATAAGCGTCAACCCGTGGGAATGTCTTTTTGTTTGACTAAAGGCGATCGCCTGTACGGGCGCTACTGGGGTAGTTTTCAAGATATTGATTGCTTACACTTTGATGCTTGCTACTACGCGCCGATTGAGTGGGCAATCCACCAAGGAATCCAAACTTTTGACCCCGGTGCAGGGGGCAGACATAAGAAGCGGCGAGGCTTTCCCGCAAGTCCCAATCACAGTATGCACCGCTTTTATAATCGGCGATTGACGCAAATTTTACTTCCTTATATCAAAGAAGTAAACCAGATGGAACAGCAAGAAATTGAGGCGATTAACCAAAACTTACCTTTTAATCCTAGTAGCGAAGATAAATAAAATAAATTGCCTGAATAAAGTTACTCAGGCAATGGCTAATTTGCTTTCCCTACACAGGCTAATACAGCTTATTTAGATAAAAAACCGTGAATTTTCGGTAATAGGCTGATTATCAGATAACAAACTAAGTGTAAATACTTGGTTTCACTACTACTTGCTCTCGGAACTTATGGTGAGTGTATCGTCAGCAAAATGCTACTTTAGCGATCGCCTCTTGCAGGATTAAAGTCCGCAAGGTAGGGCGTTACCTTCATTACCTAAACTTGATAATTATCTCCATTTTGTAGAAGCAAACTTCTAAACATTTGTATTTATTTTTACAGAAATAATGCTTGCTGTGATACAAAATAATCTTCTTAAAAGGCACTAACAATGTAGTTTTGCTTTAGTAGAACAAGTTATTTCAGGTCTTTTGCTATAGCTTGATTTTGTTAGAAGTCAAGATTTTACCAGATTATCAAGTGTTTACTAATTAAGGATCGTTGCGACTAATGAAGGTAAGATTCACACCCAAGCACAAGAGGAAGAACACGAAAAGGCGGCTAAAAGGGCATTCCCGCTTTAACAAAAATATACCGATTTTAGCTCCGTTAGAGCGAGCAATTAAACAACTGACTCCTAGTTGGCAAGCCTGCATCCCTCTAGCAACCTTAATTGTGCTGGTGTGGGGTTACGCCGCCGTCGCTCAAGATGCACCCCCTGCAAGTACCGATAAGGTAACGCAAGACTTGCAAAGCTTGAGGGTGGGGATAGACACCTTATGGGTATGTATAGCTGCCTTTTTGGTGTTTTTCATGAATGCGGGTTTCTGTATGCTAGAAACTGGGTTTTGTCGGCAAAAAAACGCTGTTAACGTGCTGTCAAAAAACTTAATTGTGTTTGCCATATCTACCGTAGCATTTTGGGCGATCGGTTTTGCCTTGATGTTTGGCGATGGCAATCCATTCTTTGGGACTAATGGCTGGTTTTTAAGTGGAGCCGACAATAGCCCAGCAATGGGAGATGCCTATCAAGGTGTTTTTGGCGCTCTAAATTGGACAGGCGTACCTCTAGGGGCAAAGTTTTTGTTTCAGTTAGTGTTTGCTGGAACTGCTGCCACAATTGTTTCTGGAGCGGTTGCCGAACGCATTAAATTTGTTGACTTTTTAATTTTTAGTCTATTGCTTGTCGGTATTGCTTACCCAATTACCGGACATTGGATTTGGGGTGGTGGATGGCTTGCAAAAGCAGGATTTTGGGACTTTGCCGGATCGACAGTAGTTCACGCCGTTGGTGGCTGGGCAGCTTTGATGGGTGCAGCCTTTTTAGGACCCCGTCTGGGCAAATATCAAAATGGTGTCTCGATAGCAATGCCGGGACACAACATGAGTATTGCTACTTTAGGCGCTTTGATCTTGTGGCTAGGATGGTTTGGGTTTAATCCTGGTTCAACAATGTCAGTAAATCCAAGTATTGCCCATATTGCTTTAACAACAAACATAGCAGGGTCTTTAGGTGGGATTGCTGCTACCATCACCGCTTGGCTGTATCTAGGCAAGCCAGACTTATCGATGATTATCAATGGCATCCTGGCAGGGTTAGTTGGGATTACAGCAAGTTGTGCTTTTGTGAGCTTGCCTTGGGCGGCAGTAATTGGAGCGATCGCCGGAGTAATAGTCGTTTTTTCTGTCACCTTCTTTGACAGAATCAAAATTGACGATCCGGTAGGTGCAACCTCTGTTCACTTAATTTGTGGCATTTGGGGAACCCTGGCAGTAGGTCTATTTGCCGAAGGCCCGGCGGGTGCGTTGAATCTATACGAAGAAGGTTTAGGCCCGATTAAGGGCTTACTACTGGGGGGAGGTTTCCAGCAAGTTTGGTCGCAAATTATCGGTATTGTCTCGGTAGGAGGTATCACTGTTCTCCTCAGTACAATTTTCTGGCTGGCACTCAAGGCTACCCTTGGTATTCGCGTGACGGCGGAAGAAGAAATTCAAGGTTTGGATATTAGCGAACATGGCATGGAAGCCTATAGTGGACTTCTTAAAGAGGCGGACGACACCGGGCTTGAAATGGCTTCTAGTGGGGGAACACAGCGATCGCAGGGATTTATCTAGTAGATCGTAACTAATAGCTCAAATAAGATCGAAACTGCCCATAAACTTACAAGTTTATGGGCAGTTTTTTTAGCAAAGAAACAACAGGGGATTAAATCCTAATTCCGTATGCCTAGGAACTTAAGTGAAACTTATCATTTTTTTGCCCAAGGTCTATTGCGTCCAGCAATTAAGAATTTTGCTTGATACTTAATCCCCCTGCAAATTCTTCTCCATAACCTTCTTCGCCGTGTTCAACGATATCCATACCTTGGTATTCTTCCTCGGCAGAGAGACGCAAACCAACGGTAGCATCAAGGATTTTGAGAATTATAAACGTACCAACTCCAGCGAAAATAACGGCAACAGCGATCGCCGCTAATTGAATGCCAAGTTGACCAAAGTTCCCGCGCAGTAGTCCATCTTTACCAAACTCATTGACTTCAACAGTAGCAAAAATCCCGGTTAAAATTGCCCCTACCGTACCACCTACACCATGTACGGGAAAGGTATCTAAGGAGTCATCAATTTGGACTTTATGCTTTAAATTAATGGCAAAAAAGCAGCAAACGGCAGTAATACTACCAATTAATATTGCTGCTAGAGGTGGCACAAATCCGGCCGCAGGTGTAATCCCCACTAAACCAGCTACTGCACCTGTTGCAACGCCTACCGCCGTTGGTTTACCACGTAAAACTTTTTCTAAAATTAGCCATGTTAACGCCGCCGCCGCCGCCGCCGTATTGGTAGTCACAAAAGCAACCGTAGCCAAGCCGCCAGAAGCCAAAGCACTACCAGCGTTAAATCCAAACCAACCAAACCATAGCAAACCCGCACCTAGCAAGATAAAAGGTACATTGTGAGGGGAGGTTAACTGACTTGGATAGGTTTTGCGCGGGCCGATAACAATTGCCGCTACTAGAGCCGAAATTCCAGAGCTAATGTGTACTACCGTACCACCCGCAAAATCCAAAGCGCCAATGCCACCGTACAATCCTAAAAAGCCACCTTTTGCCCATACCATGTGAGCTAAAGGACAATAGATAAACGTTGACCAAATTAGCACAAATAAAGCATAAGCCCGGAAACTGACGCGCTCGACAATTGCTCCAGAAATTAGCGCTGGGGTAATAATTGCAAACATTGCTTGATAAATCATGAATGTTTGGTGAGGAATAGTTGCGGAGTAAGAAACTACTTCCTCTGGTGCGGAGCCTTTTAGATAATCAGTTACCGCCATCGAAGCGCTGACACCATTCAAGCCTAGCCATTGCAAGCCACCAATAAAAGGTGTGCCTGGAGCAAAAGCCAGACTATAACCCCAAAGAACCCAAGTTACACCAACTATACCCATGAGCAAAAAGCTCATCATCAAAGTATTTAAGATATTGCGATCGCGCACAAACCCGCCATAGAAAAAAGCTAACCCTGGAGTCATCAACAAAACTAGCGCCGAACACATTAACATAAATCCTGTGTCCGCCGACGTTTGAGCCGCAGCTATCAACTCTTCAGTAGTTGCCGCCAATGCTGGAGAGATGAAAGGAGAGCCTACCAGCAGCATTAGCGCGATCGCTGCTGTAATCAATATCTTCTTTACCACTTACTTTAACCTTTTATATCTTTAGATAGAGTGCAGTGAATCTCATTGCATCAGTATCACCAGTAGCAATTCCGTATAGTAAGATACAATTCTTTCAATTAATAAAAATATAATTGCCGTCAATGCCCATCTACTGCGCCGTTTCATTCACGGGAAAACGATCTATTAATTGCACAGCGCGATAAGCATTGCGTTGTAAAGAGGTTGGCAAATGGGGAACATAGGGTATTTGCGACAACAAGTCTAAGGTGCGGCGCAAAAGGCGGACAACATCACCTTCATCTAAGCTTGTGTGGCTGCATAGTTCTACCCAATCGACTCCCAGCGCCCATTGTTCGAGCAAAGCAACTAAATCGTACTCTAACCAAATCGGTAAAGTGATATTGTAACGGCGTTGCAGTTGAAATAAATTCCGCCGGGTAGAGCGTAAGCCAGCTAGAGCTTCTTCTACAGGGATTGGTAAGGTATAGCGTACCCAGGTATCGGGACGAGGGGTTTCTGTAACAATTGCGGCGATCGCCGCCGCTAAACATTGAGGATCTAGTTCGTCAAATTCACCGCTTGCTAAAGCTAGACCAATCCATAACTCATTGTCGCCGCGAATTGCCGCCGCCACTTGTCCTAAATCGGTAGGTTCTAAGTCTTGCAAACAACCAAATCGCTGCAAAATTTCGATTAAATGCAAAAATTCTTCCCAGTGACGCTGGGAAGTCTTTTCTAATTCTGCTTGACGAGTAGCAATTTCTGCTTCTATCTCCATTGCTTTGTTTCGGCGCTTAAAAAGTGTTGCCGGGTTGCCCAATTCATGCAAAGGATGAGCTTCAATTTGTGCGCTTACTGCCTGAACTCGCTGTTGTTGAGCTAAAACTTCGGGCGCAGTATGAATAATTGCCTGCGAGTTGGGAATTAAATCGGCAATTAGTTGAGATTCTTGGTTTCCTCGGCGCGATTGTCCAGGTTTAATCGGCATTTCTACCGGAGGCAAAAGATCGCTTTGAATCTCTAGACGTGGTAACTCAGCGTGTAAATCTACAACATCGCTGGTTGTCACCACATACCAGCGATTATTTGCCCCTAAACATACTAAATATGGCGCTTGTCCTGCTCCAGGGGTTTTGGCTACGAGGACGGCGGTTAGCGGTACGGAAGTAGCGACATTTTTTCCCTTCAAGCTCAAAAGCGTACCCGTCATGGCGAAGCTAATCGTGAGACTTAATTGTTCTACCCGGTCATCAGTAGCTTGCTCAACTAAAGTTTTTAGTAGCTGGGTTTCAACTTTAAGCCGTTGGCGCAATTTTTCGTAGTTTTGCAACTGCGCAGGATCGACCGATGCAAGCTGCTCTTGAACTTGGGCTAATTGAGCTTGAACAAGGGCGATCGCCTCGTATTGAGGTTTTAGGTATAAATTGGCGATATACTGCCCAAAACTGCGTTCTATGAGTTCTTTTGCTTGTTCTAGGGTGTGAGTTTGCAGTAAGTTCAATACCATGCCATAGGTGGGCGTAAACTGACTAACCAAGGGGTCAGCTTTAGCTGTTGCTAAGTAAGCGGCTTCTTTTGCCCCTTCAAAGGGGGTTTGAGCCGTGACAACGTAGCCGCGCTTATCCATTCCCCGGCGACCAGCCCTACCCGCCATTTGCAGGAATTCTGAACCATTCAATAATCGATGTCCGCGATCAGTGCGTTTAGATAAACTAGAAATTACCGTAGTTCGCGCTGGCATATTAATTCCCGCCGCGAGAGTTTCCGTTGCAAATACAACTTTAATTAGCCCTTGCTGAAATAATTCTTCTACCAAGCCCTTCCATGCTGGCAATATTCCGGCATGATGAGCAGCAATACCGCGATACAAAGGCTGAACTTGTCCAATCCGTCCCGCGTCGGGATTGCGCTGCAAAAATTCATCAATTTGCCACTTTAGTTGGGCTGCTTCGCTAGGATTGACTAATGTTAGCGTTCCCAAATCTTCTACGGCTTTATCGCAACCTCGACGGCTGAAAATAAAGTAAATAGCTGGCAGCATATCCCTAGAACTTAGCTGATTGAGCAGGTAGATTATACTTGGGGCTTCGGGTCTTGCACCATTACGCCGAGCATCCTTAGCCTTTTGCGCGTCAATACTACCGCGTTTTGGGCGCAGGCGAGGATTAATTTTGCCGCCTTCAAGTAAAGGAAATAGCCCTTTAACATTGCAAAACTTAAATTCTAAAGGTACGGGGCGAAAATCTGAATAGATTAGTTGAGTTGGCCCATGAACGGTATTAATCCAGTCGGTAAGTTGGTCGCTATTGGCAACGGTAGCTGAAAGAGCGACTAATTGAATTTCTCTAGGACAGTAAATAATTGATTCTTCCCAAACTGTCCCCCGTTGGCGATCGTTCATGTAATGACATTCGTCTAAAACTACTGCTTCCACTCCCTGCATTGATGTTCCCACTTCGCCGATGGGTGTACCGTAGAGCATATTGCGGAAAATTTCGGTCGTCATCACCAGGATGGGAGCTTCTCGATTAATCGAAACATCTCCTGTCAATAGTCCTACTTTGTCTGCGCCAAATACTTTACGAAAATCGCGTAATTTTTGGTTAGATAAAGCTTTAAGGGGTGTAGTGTAAAATACTCGCTTTCCCCGACTCAGGGCGCGATGAATGGCGTATTCACCAATTAATGTTTTTCCCGAACCTGTAGGCGCACAGACAACCACCGACTTGTCAGCATTTAAAGCAGCGATCGCGCTAGTTTGAAATTCATCTAATTCAAACGGAAAGATGTCGTTTAAATTCAATTCGGGCAATATTTGGGAAACGTCCACTTTTATTTAGGCGAGAGGCAATATATTTTTAAGGCAGATTAGAAACGCCACCTTTAAAGGTTATCAATACTGATTGTAAGACAAATTATTTAATAAAATATTTGGGGGCTTATTTTCCCAATTCAACAGATCGCGCTGTAGCCGCTTGCACTGCTTGAATCAACGCCGAGCGCAATCCACCCTTTTCTAACTGCGCTACCCCAGCAATGGTAGTTCCCCCAGGACTTGTAACTCGATCTTTGAGTTCGGCGGGGTGCATTTTTGTCGTTTGCAATAATTCTACAGTGCCTTTGATGGTAGCTAAAGCCAGTTGCATAGCAATGTCTCTTGGTAAGCCCGATTTTACCCCACCATCGGCTAAAGCTTCAACAATCATTGCTACGTAAGCGGGCCCCGATCCTGATAATCCTGTCACCGCATCCATTAAGCTTTCGGGAACTTCTACCACTTCCCCAACCGACTCAAATAGTTTTCTAGCTATTTGGCGATCGCTATCTTTTGCCTCAGAACCCATCGCCAGAGCGGTAATCCCTGCTCCTACGGTAGCTGGGGTATTGGGCATAGCTCTAATTACGGGTAATTGCTCAAAAGCTGACTCCAATTGACTTAACTTTACCCCTGCCAAAATTGAGATGATTAATGGTTTCGAGCCGCTTGCAGTCAAAGTCTGGGCTAATAAGTTGGCAACTTCGGTAAATATTTGAGGTTTGATCGCAAGTAAAATTGCGCCAGTGCTACGAGCTACGGCTTGGTTGTCGGCGGTTACTTGTACGCCATAGGTTGCAGCCAAATAATCGCGGCGCGTCTCTTGAACTTCGCTAACTATAATCTCTTGAGGTTGATAAATTTGCGCTACCATCAAGCGGGATAATAGCGCTTCGCCCATTACCCCGCCACCAATTAACCCCAGCTTGCTTTCGAGCAATGCAATTATCCTTTTATAAACAGTTATTCTCACCTGCCAAGGACAGGACAAATTACCGTGTAAGGATATTACTCCTTACATAAAGTTCCCTCAACTACTAACTAGACTGGGCTATCCGCGTAGATTCCGGTGTCCATGAAGGCGTTGGGACTGTACTGCGTCCAGTGCGGGCTTGAGCTTGTACGGCTTCATTAACTCCACCCGATTGGGTTGTAACTTGAACGCAGATTGGCGTGAATAAAAATATACTTTCTCCTACCCGCTCTTGATGACCATTGATCGCATAAGTGCCGCCCGCAACAAAGTCTACGGCTCGTTGGGCTTGATCTGGATCTAACATGGTGAGGTTGAGTACCACCGATTTGCGATCGAGCAGCGCTTGAATTGCTTGGGGCATTTCTTCAAACGTGCGCGGTTCCATAACTACTACTTCATAAGTGCTATTATTTGTGCCTGGCATACCAATCACATTGTTTAGTGGTGTACCTGTCTCATTGTTGTCTGAGGCAACAGAAATTCTTTCGCGCATCCGACGACGACCGTTGCGTTCGTCGTCCGGCATAGATTGAACCTGCTCTTGTTGGTAGGTATTGCGATAGCCATCGCTATTCCCATTATCTTCGTATTCATCATACTCGTACTCAATCGGGTCATTTAAACCCACAAATTCTCTTAACTTTGAAAAAATACTCACTGTTTATCTTCCTCCTGACGATTCACACCTTTAGTTAACTTGTAAAAGCAATTTTTATCAAGGGCTATAGGACTTGCCTAATTAAGCACCTCAAATTGTTTGCAAATAAATACCTTTAAAGCAGTTTATGAATTTATAAGATTAATAACCTATGTGAGTAATTAACGCAACCTTTGCGCTGATAAATCTTTTTGTACTACTTAAGAGCGCTCCCCAAACAAAATTTTTCCTAAGCGTATCATTGTTGAGCCAGAGGCGATCGCGATTTGGTAGTCGTCCGACATTCCCATTGACAACTGCAAAGTTGGTTGCAAGTGCAGGCAATTTTTGGTTTGAATTTCTTTGAGCAAAATCTTAGTCCGGTCAAACACGCTTTTTATTTCGTTTTCATTTAATCCCAGGGGTGGAATTGTCATTAATCCACGAATTTGTAAATTTTTACAGCGATCTAAATCAGGTAAATCTACCCAAAGCTGAGGTATAGTCCAACCTGTTTTTTGGGGATCGCTCTCGATTTTTACTTGCAAGCAAACTTTAGGAGGTTGATAATGATTTTCTTGAACTAATTTATCTAATTGTTGTGCCAATTTTAAGCTATCTACTGAGTGAATCCACGCAAATAACTCTAGGGCTTTTTTAGCTTTATTACTTTGCAATCTGCCGATAAAGTGCCAGGTAATATCTGTCAAATCTGCTAATTGCTCTTGCTTGGCTTCAGCTTCTTGGACGCGACTTTCGCCAAAGTCGCGAATTCCTGCTCCGTAAGCAATACGCATTGCTTCTACTGACACTTGCTTGCTCACAGCAATCAACTTCACTGAATCGGGCAAATTTTGCCGAATTTGAGTAATGCGTGCGGCAATAGTCATAATTGGAAAGTGCTTTGCAGAATTTTTTGCAGTTGTTCGTACTCTTGAATGTGTCCGCTACGGCGTAGCAAACGCAAACGAGTTTCTAGTAACAGACGAGCTTGAGAGCGGCTAACAGATTCAAATTTCATGCCGCTAGGGGGTTCGTTGGTAACTAAAAAAAACAAGCGTTGAGCATAGAGAGTAGTAAATAGCTCTTGGTGTTGTTCGAGGACGCAAACTCTAGAAAGTAGACCAAAGGTGGGATGATTTAGATAGTTTTCTGTATTCATCAAATCTTGACGCAGGTAAGACTAACTTTCCAAAGAATTAGGCAGATTATGCCGATAATAGCTTGCTTTGGGCGCAAAAAGTAGATGAAAATATTTTACGCCTACACGGATTGTATTTAGACACCCAAGGCTGCAAGCTGGGCTTGGGCTTTTTGCAATGATTCGTACCATTCAGTTTCCGGATCGCTATCAGCGACAATTCCGGCGCCTACTTGTCCCCAGACCATAGAGGTAGCATTGTTACTTGGAATTGCTAGCAAAGTACGAATCAAAATATTTAAGTCTAAGTTACCTCGCCAATCTAAATAACCGCAAGAGCCATAAAATAAGCTGCGGCGCACTGGTTCTAATTCTTCAATAATTTCCATACAACGCACCTTTGGGCAACCGGAGATCGTACCGCCGGGAAACATCGCCCGAATTAGCTCAATAGGGGAAGTTTGGGGCGATAAAACTCCCTTAACGTTACTTACTAAGTGCATAACATGACTGTAGCGTTCGATAGTAAGCAGTTCGTCTACTTCCACCGATCCCCATTGACATACACGCCCTAAATCATTGCGTTCGAGGTCTACTAACATAATATGTTCGGACTTTTCTTTAGCGCTAGCCATCATCTCTTGAGCTAGCTTGTTATCTTGTTCTGTCGTTGCGCCCCGCGATCGCGTTCCGGCTATTGGTCTTGTTTGCGCAATGCCATTATCTAGTTGTACCAGTCGTTCGGGGGAGCAGCTAATTACTTGTCCCCAAGGACTGCGCCAATAGCTGGCAAAAGGAGAAGGATTAATTTGCTGTAAAGTGCGGTAAATTTCCCAACTATCGGTAGTCGTTTGAGTGCCAAATCTTACCGATAGATTTGCCTGAAAAATATCGCCAGCTTGAATATATTTTTTAGCTCGTCTAACGGCGGCTTCGTAGTCAGTTTGAGAAGTTAGAAAGCTGCTTACAGGGAAATTACGAGCAGCTAAAAGTTTTGGGGGCGTGGGAGATGATTTTAGTTGGTTTACCAGAGTATCTAGTTGACTAACTTCTGCGGCGGCTAACCAGACAATTTGCTCTAGGCGATCTAAGACGGCGAAACTTGCTGGTTGATACCAATAAGCAACAGGAAACGGTAAACTATCGGCTCTAAGCCAAGGTAATTTTTCAATTTCCCAAGCTGCATCATAACCCAGCCAACCCAGCCAACCCCCGGTAAATGGTAAATGCTTAGGGCAGTAATTAAGATTTGTCTCTAAAGATGTTTGGTTGAGCAATTGCTCTAGAAACGGAAAAATCTTACCTATTGGTGGTGTCCACATTTGCAGACATCCATCAATTAGGCGTGGAGAGCCAGCACAGATAGAATATCTAGCTAAAGGAGTGCGATCGCTTGTTGTAGGCAACGGGCTTTCTAAAAGTGTTGAAATCTCAGCATCACCAAATAAAGCCGCAAAAATCTCTGCGCCCGTGCGATTTTCTAAGGGTAGCGACTTCCAGTACCAACTTTGTTCCATTTGTCTTTCCCTTAAGTTTGTGACGGAATAATCGAAAAGTCATCAATATACCTACCCACAAATCCCGGATAGCCCCCGCTCATCGCTTTTGGGGGGCTTTAGTGTACTAGAAGATATTAATGGCAGGGTGCAAATAGGCGATCGCTGTAGAGCCTAAATTGTATTATTTTCTTTTCCCAAGTAGATTCTTAAAACTTTTTTACTCCATTTTTTCCATCTCTCGGTTGAAGGTGTTTATTAATGCCATATTTTTATAATTATTAGTGCAAATACGCAAAATTAAATAATAATTTTAAGAAATTTTATTTTTTAAGCTCATTTTTTAATTTTGTATAGTTATTATTACTTAGTTTCAATTTTCTTCCAGTGTAAATACGTAAAATTAAATAATAATTTTAAGAAATGTTATCTGCTAATAAGTCTTTTATACTCATTAGCAAATAACATTTATATAGGCTGAATAAGTTTATTGTTTTTATATAATTTCTTCATTTATTTTATACCTGGGTATGAGTTACATATGATATTGTATAAGTTACTGGGGGTAAAATCCCGGCAAGGACATAATATTAGTAAATACCTAATTGATTTGGTTGAGCCTAGTCAAAAATAAACGATAAAAGTTGGGCTATAATTTGTAGCTTTAGAAAACTTAAATGTTGGTTGTTATTTGACGCTGAACTTGTTTATAAAAGCAATTACTATTTTCATAGAAATTTTTTCTATTTCAGCGCAGCAATCAGCTTAACTTGAACGGGCAATATCAACAGAAAATTAGCTTTGTTCAACTATCTATATACCAATATTAAGCTACTTAAGTTTTTGTATAAATCCTTACCTAAAGAGGCAGGAGAGTCCTAGGTTTTTCATAATTAAATATACTTATAAACTTGAATGAACAAATATTTTTTTGTGGTTATTAGCTAAAAGTGATTTGTGCGATCGCCTTTGTCTGTAGTTTCATCTATAAAACCCATTTGGGATCTAATTTACCGCTAACTGCTTGAGCATTAGTCGGAGGAAGCAAAGATTGACCTTAGCCGTCGCATTATCCAACGTGCGTTCAAAGTTCTTCACTAAGCTTTTACAGCGTTCCATCCAAGCGTTAGACCGTTCAATTATCCATCGAGTGGCGACTACGACAAATCCCGTTAGACCCGGCACTTGTTTTTGAGATGAGGTAGGCTTGGGAGTTTTTTCAAACTATATTTTAGTCATTATTTGAGGATAAATCTGTTCTAAAGCCTTGGTCACAACCAGTGGATGATATCCGTTATCGAGGAGGATAGTCGTTTTGGGCAGGTGGTGGGGCTTAAGTAATCCATGTGGTTGGTCAGCATTTCAATTAAACCCATGTCATCGCTGACGTTAGCGCCGGTACAGTGGGCGAAGAAAGGGAATCCTAGGATATCTACTGCTAGATGTCGTTTGATGCCATTGCGTAGATTTGTAGAAACAAAATCCTTTTGATTTAACACTGGCATTACAGGTGTTTTTTACGGCTTGGGAGTCGATAATCATCAACCTCGTCCACGGGGCTTTTTTTTTACCGGAAAAATGGGTCTAAAGCCCCGTCCTACAAGGACGGCTTTATATTATATTTAGCCCTCCAAAGTCTGGTATAATTAAAACAGCAAGTAGGAATAAACATCTATACGTTGAACCATCCTAGTGCGGTGAGACTCCGGCAACGGACATATCCAGCTTGATCTGGAACAGTTAAAGGGCAAACAAAGACGGGTTGGGGAGTATACCATTTTGGCATTAGTGATGAACTTGGAAAGCGGAAATAATTAAAAAGTAAGCACAATTGCAATACCTGTCGTACTGGTAGTTGGTTGAAAGTGTCTAGGGGGACTTTTGATTGTTCCTTTTAAGAGACGACTCTTAAAGAATCCTCGTACCTTCAGGTCGAGGAGTATCAATTGTTCACGTACTTGAGAATGTAATACTTGCATCAGTTCTTCGATTACTTCAGCAGCGCGCCATTGCTTATAATGCCAATATACCGCCCTTGTAGAGGGGCAAATCTTTGGGTAAATCTTGCCAATTGCAACTATTTTTAAGTTGATAGAAGATGCCGTCCAATAGTTCTCTTTTTGTCCATTGGGAGGATCTGGTCTGTTTCTTGGTCGGTAATATCTGAGACAGTAGGGGGTTCAAGGATTTCCCACTCTTCGTCTGTTAAGCTACTAGCGATAGGATTATTTGGCTAATACACCTCTTGCATAGATCCAATTAGGATACACAAGAGGGCAATCCATTTTCTGTTATTGTCCTTTAAATACAGAGCCAATAGTCGATTTAATTGAGTCTCGTGCTTGTTTAAATCTTTGCACGATTGGTTGTTGTTCGTGCAAGAAAATGCGGGCGCAGTTGCGTCCTGGCATTCCTGAAATTGACCCGCCGGGATGCGTCCCCGCACCAGTAAGAAATAATCCCTCAATTGGTGTTTTGTAATTGGCAAGTTCTGGTAAAGGACGGAAAAATACCATTTGGTCGAGAGTCATATCAATGTGATAGTAATTGCCTTTATACGCGCCTAATCGTTCTCCAAGTTCGGCAGGACTTTCCACCCGACGGGCAATAATTGAATTTTTGACATTTGGGGAATAGTCGGCTAACTTATCAATTACTCGGTCAGCTACTTTGTTTTTGAGTTCGTCAGTCCAACCTGTACCCTTCAATCCTGTACCTTCAGCGCCAGCAATTTGATAAGGGGCAAAAAATTCAATCCAGGCGGTATGCTTGCCGTAGGGAGCCATGGAAGGATCAAGCATTGTCGGAACTACTAAATACATAGAAGGGTCAGCATCGGGAATTTCGCCCAAAATACATTTACTATGAGCTTGTTCGACGTGGGTAACAGAATCTGCTATTAGTACCGAACCAATTAGATAACTATCGTCGTGGTTGTGATGCTCAAAGTTGAGAGGTTTATCTAAAGCCAGGTCAATTTTGAGGATAGTTTCATTATTGTTGACAATGCGGCGCTCTAATCTTTCCCGTAGATTTGGATCGGCGCTATTCACGTCACTAGCATCTATCAGTTGCAAAAATACTCTTTTAGCATCAATATTTGAAATTACCCCTTTGTTAGCGCGATATTCGACCCCTCCGGCTATTTTTACGCCTACTGCTCGACCATCATCAATTAAAACTTTTTCTACTTGCTGGTCAGTAAGAATTACGCCGCCTTTACTTTTAACTAGCTTCACTAAAGCTTGTACTAGCGCCCCCGTACCGCCACGAGGTCTTGCCATTCCTGGATCGTGGCGCATTGCCATCATGATCGCTCCCACCGCGTTAGTTTTTTGCGAAGGTGGCGCACCCAGTTCGGCACATAATCTAGCTAAAGGTGCTTTGAGAAACTCGCTATCAAACCACTCATTGAGGACATCTTCGCCGCTACTAAGCATTGTCCGCACAAAGTCTAGGGTTTTAGCTGGGGAACCAACAACGGCAAATAAATCTTTGAGCTTTTTGATGTCGTAGTTGCCAGCAATATCAATAATAGATTTGGGTGGAGCGTTAAACATAGGAATCATTGCCCCTAACACCCGTTGCCAAAATTCTGTATACTCGCGGTATTTTTGAGCATCGCGATCGCTATATCTAGCAATTTCTTGGCAAGTTTTTTCTAAGGATTTATGACCCAAAAAGTATTTACCGTCAGGATGGGGACAAAATACTACCGGATCGCATTCCAAATACTCTAACCCGTACTTTTCTAGTTCTAATTCTTGAACGACTGGCCCTAAATGGATAAATTCATGATCGATCGCGCACAAGTTAAACTTAAATCCTGGTGCTTCGGTAGGGAGCGATTCTTCTGTAGTTGCAGCACCACCTGGAACCGAACGCTTTTCTAGCAATAAAACGCTATACCCAGCTTTAAGTAAATAAGCAGCACAGACTAAACCATTATGTCCTGCGCCAATAATTACCACATCATACGATTGCATAGCGTCCGCTCCAAATCCCTATTCACCGATCTTAAGAATAAGTTATCCAAGGGTACAATCAATTCAATAGTTATAAAGGGCGATCGCCCTTTAAAGCTTAAGCTTGCGGTATTTCTTTTACATGAGCTTCGGTGTGGAGAGTTAACCTACCTGGGTTTACTTCTAGTTCTTTGACGCGCAGTGCCATTTTTTCTAGTTCAATAAACGGCAATTGCGTTAGTTGTTTCATTTTTTCTAACAAAGCTACCGCTAGTTCTAGAGAGATATTTTCCCCGCCAGTACACTTAAAGCTTTCAATTAGTATCGGTTGCTGGTGGGTACGGGGTCGAATTACAGCATTAAACCCAAGTTGCCTAGTATTACCCTTTTCTGTCAACAAAGCACTGCCATTCACGTCTATTTTATTTTGGTAGGGAAGCAACAATTCTACTTGCTGCAACGCCATAGTCACGATTTGCCCCTCTACATCCAAATCTAGGTTTTGCATTTTATTTTTAACGTAATCGGAGCTTAAAGTACGATTTAAGTCCTCTTGGGTAAGGACAAATTTAGCGATCGCATTTACCGGATGAGTTAATTCTATTTGCCCTAATAAAGCGCTCAAGGGGTCAATGGCAACGTTATCTAGGCGCAACTCCATTTCCTGCACCCGGATATCTGTTTGCAGCACTAAGCCTTGACCGGAAACATTAATAGAATCGGCTTGTCCTTGCACAACCTTGAGTAAATCAGTGCGGACATCCACATTAATTTTTTCGGCGGCATCTAACTGACTCGATATACCTAATTGGGCGGCTTTGGCGATCGCTTGTTCATCTAACCTAGGACTATCAGACATAAAAAATTAACATTTGTTTGAACTTCACTACTGCCTAATTTAGAAAAGCAAATTAGCTAGTGTATCTACATCACGGTGGACTTTTGGAGTAAAAAGCAATACTTCCCCAGAACACCTCCTTCTTAGGGGCAACCTTAATAAAACTTCGATAATTAAAGCCAAACCTAAAATGCTGAGAAAACTTGCCAAATTTTTTTGTTGGTTTAATTAAAAAGGGTTGTAAAACACAGAAAAATATAAACCGTTTTCTTGCCATGTTCTTTCAGTGGAAGATACAGAAATTAAAGGGATACCGTAATCAAGCCGCGCGGTAAAGCGATTACTTTGCTGCCAAATTAAACCCAAACCTAAAGAAGCTAGGGAATTGCGTTCTGGCGACTCTCTACCAGCGTTCCAGGTGCTGCCCACATCGACAAAGGGAGCTACTTGTAAAACCGCATTCCAGCCAGAAACCCGCAAAACAGGCAATCTCACCTCTGCCGAAGCAAAAGCCCCATTATCAGTCAAAAGTAAATCTTGACGGTAGCCGCGAACGTTTTGCAAACCGCCCAAACTAAACTGTTCTAGAGGTAAAAGAGAGTTAGCTGATAGCTGAACATTACCGCGTACTAAAAGTAATGTTTCTGGTGCTAATCGGCGCACCCATTGGGTTTGTCCTTGCCAGGAGAGGAAACGGCTATCGGGCTTTTCGGCGTTGACCGTGGCATCAAAAGCGCCAACTCCTAAGTTAAACTGCGATCGCGCTGCAATTACTTGGCGGGTATTTCGCCCAGTCCATTCTTGAAAAAATCTCAGGGCAGAAATTCGCGTTCTGCCTTGCTCATCTGCGCCTATGGACAAAGCAAAAGGGATATCTAGTAAAGAAGTTTCGCTTTCAAGGCGACTTGCGCTTATACCTACAGCCAGTTCTTGACTTGGAGTTTGAATAATTGGCTGACGCAAAGTTACGTCATAGTAACGAGATTCAGAACTTATATCTAGCAAGTCAAAAGGTGGCTCAATAACGCTGCTTGAGTTTGTACTATAGCCAAGACTAAGCGTACCATTGCGGGGATTGAGCGGCAAAGCATAACTCGCATCGATGGCGTTGCTACCATCAGTATTGGCATAAGCAAAAATAACGCGATCGCCGATTCCCAGTAAATTCCCTTCATTTAATTGTAAGTTGCGTCGAAAACTTCCGGCTGCGGGCGATCGCCCGTTATCAATAGTGGCTTGTACTGTTGTACTTTGAGCTTCAGTAACTTGTACTGCTAAAATGCTTTGACTAGGGCGAGTTCCCGCCGACAGCTCCGCAGATATATTACTAATTAAAGGATTGAGTTGCAGTAGTTGCAAGGCTTGTAAAAGGCGATCGCGATTAATGGGCGTATTAGTGGCGATCGCAAGGCGGCGGCGAATGTAGTTAGAGTTGAGATATTTTGTTCCCGTTACTTGGAGGCTTTCTAAGCCTCCTTCCAGTACGGTAATTGTCACTACCTTACCTTGCAGGGTTTGAGGAGGAATATAGGCTCCAGATGTTATGTAGCCGTTATCAAAATAAAGTTGCGTTATCGCCGAACGAGCTTGGAATAATTCGGCAAAGGAAATTGGTTTATTGGTAAAGGGAGCAAGAACTTTCGCCAACTGTTCAGAGGAAAATACTGTACTACCAACTACTTCAAAACGTTCAATATTTATTGTTTGCAGTCCGCCAGGGGCATTTTCTAGCGGTGTGGGAGTAGGCAAACTTGGCTGTAATAATTCTTCTGGAGGCGGTAATGGTTGCAGTAGTTCAAAAGAGGGAATGGGGGCAGGGAATGGCTGGACATCGGGGAGAGAAGGAATTTGTAATGGTGGGGTTTGCGCTGGTAGCGACCTAGGAACACTACTAATTGTTAGTACAACTGGTAGCAGCCACAACCAAGAGCGATATTGTTTACAAGCCATTAGTTAAGAAGTAGTCAATTTATATCTAGTTGAGCATAATTTGGGGTAATGGGGCAGTGAGAAACAATCTGACACCTTGGGGGAATCAATTATCCACCCTTGCGCCGCTACAATCACTGTGGGGGAATATATGCTTTTAAGTCCACAATAACCTCCATCGCCGACTGATACCTTTGCTCGTGGCGATAAGCAACCATTTTGTCTAGAATAGCTGCTAACTTGTCGCTAACTGAAGTGCGATCGCGCCAAATAACTTCTTTAGTTACCGGATCTTTGGGAATTTGTACTGCTGGTACGCCAACCAACGCTTGAATCCCAATCATCCCTAAAGCATAAATATCGCTATTAAGTACGGGTTGTCCGAGTAGTTGTTCGGGGGGCGCATAACCAGACGTACCAATCGCCACCGTATTACTTTCTGACACATCAGCAATTTGCGTTTCTAACTGTTTTACAGCCCCAAAGTCAATTAAAACCAACCGTCCATCAGCTTCGCGCCGCATAATGTTACCTGGCTTGATATCTCGATGAATTACACCGAAACCGTGAATAAATTGCAGAACTTCAACGACATCTTTAAGCAAAGCCACAACATAAGGTGCTGATAGTTTTTTACCGGGGGTAAGTTCATCACTTAAAGAATGACCTTTGATATACTCTTGAACTAAATAAAACTCCTTATTTGCTTCAAAGTAGGCTAAAAGCTGAGGAATGCGATCGTTTCTACCAACAGTTTCTAAAGTTTTTGCTTCTGTATTAAAAAAACGCCTAGCAATTTCTAAAAACTTTTCATCCGTGCGAGTAGGCTTTAATTGCTTAACCACACAATAGGGATTTCCTGGTCTTTTGGTATCTTCAGCTAAATAAGTTTCCCCAAACCCACCTTTGCCAATATTGCTGACAACTTTGTAACGTCCATCGAGTAGATTGCTCTCTACGGTGTCTGATTGGGGTAGCTGAGTTTGGTCTTCTTCATAGTTAGTAGAATTTACGGATTCAGGTAATTGTGCTACGGAGGAATAATTTTTATAACCTTTATAAGAAGCAACACTCGCACCCGTTAGTAGCAAAGCCAGGGCTGGCGGTACTAATGGCACTCTACCAAATCCAGAAAAGATCGCTAAACCTATTCCCAATAATCCAGCTACAGCAACAATTTCCAAGCCCACAATAATTAAAGGATTGCGCAGCCGCCAGGCTACAACTCCGCCTACCACCGACCAAACAAAAATCCAGGGAACTTCCGCCCACCCTGGCATCGTCCAAAAGAGAGATTTATTATTGGTTGCGGCGGTTAATATTTGACTTATAGCTTGGGCGTGAACTACTACCCCAGGCATCCGTAAATCTTGCCTTTGCCCTTTACTGTAAGGCGTATACAAAAAATCATTGCCACTACTAGCAGTTACACCAATTAAAACTACCCGATCTTTGACTAGCTTGGGGTCAAAATTGCCTTTCAGGACATCTGTTAAATTAATTTGGTCGGCAACTAGGCTAGGCGATCGGTAATTTAATAATATTTGGTAGCCTCTAGCGTCAATATTTTGATATTCTGCCGTATCGTTATTTATTGGGGTAAAGATAGTATTGCCTAGCTTCCAGTGTTCTTGAGATGTCTTTTCTAGCTTTATGCCTTGCTTTGCCAAATAATGCAAGGCAAGTTGAAAACTAAAAGAGTATTCCGCCGGACACGCCGAGTTGGTAGCCGGAGTCAAAGTTAGTAAATTGCGCCGTACTACACTATCGCCATCGACAACAATATCGCTAAATCCCAAGCGATCGCTTGGTACTTCTTTGGGGGGAGCTACACCGCGATCGCGATCGCCATTCCCCGACTTACATACAGCAATAATATTATCTGTTAGTTGCAAGTTTGTGACTAATTCGGCATTACCTGGCTCAAGGGGCAAATCGCGATAAATATCCAAACCAATAGCGGCGGGTTGATTTTGGTTAAGCTTATCTAGCAACTGATTGATGACGCGATCGCTAGCGGGCCACTTACCTAAATTGCGGATATCTTCTTCATCTACCGCTACAACTAATAAGCGCGGATCTATACCTTTATCTGGTTGCAGGCGAACTAAAGTATCAGCAAAACTTAATTCCCATCCTTCTAAAAGTGAAAGTTGTTTGCCACCAATTATTAACGCGGAGACAGCAACACTAGCAATAAGCACTGTCCCACTTAAAAACGACAAAGCTAGTTTAGTAAAGTTACCCTGTTTTGAGGACGAAGAACTCATAAATAAAAATTTTTATAGTAGTGATTGAATACTATCTACCCTTGCCAGCGTCGGCTATCTGTTCAACAGTAAAACTAAATAATACAATTTACTTTAGCCTAGACTGTAGCGAATTACTGGATCATTTACGCAGTTTATCTGGGGCGAGTTAGAAAAGCAGCATTCCTTAACAGCATTGTAAATATTAGGGGTCGCGCATCGCTGTATATTAGTTTCTGATAAGTGCTGTATCGATCTCAGCCACGCCCAAACAAGAGGTAAATAGAAAACGTGAGAATTTTTATACGCGGATTAACAATATTGCTAGTAGTCCTAGGATGCTGGGGATTAGTGGGGGTAGATTCCCGCGCGATCGCTCTATCTTTGCCTAGCTTTCATACATCTGTACCAATTTTAGCCAAAGTAGAATTACCTACCAAGGAATTACGCAATAAAGCTGACGACAAGCTAGACACGGAGTTTGGCAAAAAAATTGACTTAAATAACACTAACGTCCGAGCTTTCCAACGCTACGCGGGAATGTACCCAACTTTAGCTAAAGCCATTATTCAAAACGCTCCCTACAACCAAGTAGAAGACGTATTAAAAATTGTGGGCTTAAGCGATCGCCAAAAAGAAATCCTGCAAGGCAACTTGGATAATTTCACCGTCACCGAATCTGATTCTGTATTTAACGAAGGCGACGATCGCTACAACAACGGAATTTACAGATAACCGATTTGTAAAGGCGATGCTCCAAGTTAAGCAAGTTTTGAGTTATAAATATATGTTTAACTTAAAACTATTTTCAACACCTTGATTCAGTTACAAAATCTCTCTCAATCTTTTGATGTTTTAGTAGTAGGCGCGGGTGCAGCAGGTCTGTACACCGCGCTTTGTCTTCCCGAAACCTATTCTGTGGGTTTGATTACCAAAGATACAGTGTCTTTATCCGCCAGCGAGTGGGCGCAAGGTGGAATAGCGGCGGCGATGTCGCCCGAAGATTCTCCTTCCCTGCATTTAGAAGACACAATCGCGGCGGGAGCAGGTTTATGTGACTTTGACGCGGTGAATTTTTTGGCAGAAAAAGCCCCAAGCTGCATTCAATCATTAGTAGGGATGGGAGTAGCTTTTGATCGCCAAGGAGAGCAATTAGCCTTAACTTTAGAAGCCGCTCATTCGCGCCGCCGAGTTCTACACGCCGCCGATACAACCGGGAAAGAAGTAATTACAACTCTTACCGCCCAAGTCTTGCAACGTAAAAATATTTCAATTATTCAAAAAACCTTAGCCTTAAGCTTGTGGATAGAGCCACAAACAGGTCACTGTCAGGGAATTAGCCTCATTTATGAAAATCGAGTAATTTGGGTACGAGCCAAAGCAGTTGTTTTAGCAACCGGGGGTGGCGGTCAAGTTTTTGCTCACACCACCAATCCGGCGGTAAGTACGGGGGATGGGGTAGCAATGTCTTGGCGTAGTGGCGCAGTGCTTCGAGACTTAGAATTTGTCCAATTTCACCCTACAGCTTTAACTATTCCGGGAGCAAATAGCTTTTTAATTAGCGAAGCAGTGCGGGGAGAAGGAGCGCATTTAGTCGATGATACGGGGAGACGGTTTGCTTTTGATTATCACCCCAAAGGCGAATTAGCACCAAGAGACGTTGTTAGTAGGGCTATTTTCACTCATTTACAAAATACTGCTACCGATCCAACCAAGGCGAATGTTTGGCTAGATTTGCGAAGTCTTCCCAAGGAAAAAATTAGCCATCGTTTCCCCAATATCATCCAAGTTTGCAAACGTTGGGGATTAGATATATTTTCTCAACCGATCCCCGTTGCTCCGGCGGCGCATTACTGGATGGGTGGAATTGTTACAGACTTAATGAATCGCACATCTATACTAGGCTTGTACGCCGTAGGAGAGACTGCTAGTACCGGAGTGCATGGTGCTAATCGTTTAGCGAGTAATTCCTTGTTGGAGTGTATTGTATTTGGCGCTCAGATGGCTAATTTGGAGCTAGAAGAAGTAGATTTTATAGAACAACCCAATACAGAATCGGTATTTAAACTGAGTGCAACTGACTGGGATGCTCAACAGGAAGTTTTAGCCAAACTCCGCGATCAATTACCGCGTTTAGTGTGGCAAAGTGCGGGAATTTGTCGAGAGCAAAAAAGTTTAGAAGTAGGAATTGCTCAAATAGAACTATGGCGCTCTGAATTTGCCGAGTTACCTTTAAGTCAATTTTTGTTTAACTTGCCTAGCGGTCAAATCGGTAGTTTTGGCGCAGAAACTCCCCCGCAACAATTGTATTTGTGGGGAGAAACCCGTAATTTACTAGATATTGCTTATTTAATTTTGCAAAGCGCCCTATTTCGCACCGAAAGCCGAGGCGGACATTATCGCCAAGACTATCCGCAAACCGAGAACCAGTGGCAAGTCCACACCTTAGTAGAGAGAGCTAAAGTGTGGAAGTCGGGATTACTGGGGAGCAGCTAGAATGGCAAAATTGCGATCGCCTGTATAGCCAGAAAGGTTTGCAAGTTCATTTAAAGACTTGACTCCGGGGTATAACTTGCCTTTAATTTCCCAAGTGGGGAAGCTTTCAATTTTTGCAGTTTTACACAAATCTGGACGGGGATCGATGCCACCTTCGGCGCATTCGATACCATTAATTTCCTTATAAGCTTCCTTGCCAAACAATAACTTTTGCTCGTGACAATGAGGACACCACCAACCAATATATTCTTTAACGCCGACTTTAGTTAAGTGACGAGCTAGATCGATTTCTGATTGTCCAGAAACAGTAGTAATTTCCCAGCCAATGCCGGGACTTGGTTGAGTTATGGGGCGTACCGCTACCTGTCCAGTGGGAGCAACAACACCTCTATTGACCCCAGCATAAGCGCCTAAAGTGCCAATTAGGGTTATCATGCCGACAACGATCGCCGTAAAGAAAATTTGTCCGATATCTTCCCAAGTGCGACCAAGGATTGTTAATACTAGCAAAGTCAGGGAAAATAGCGCTGAAGCCAAGCAGTAGATACATAAAGCTTTGAGTTCAAAAGCTAGTAAGTACATCAAATAGCTGCTAAAAACCGTCATAGCGATCGCACCAGCTAAAAGTAGCAACCAAGTTGTATTCTCGATTTTGCTATGTAAATCTTTATTTTTGATGCTATCAATCGCCAAAGGAGCTAAAGCAAAAATCAGCATACTGACGTAAGCCAAAAACCCAAACAAAGCTAAAGGCTGCCCAAAAATTTCCGCGTAGGGACTAGAAAGAACTAGATCGCAGCTTTCGGTAGGACAAGCAGCAGGATTGAGGGAAAGTTTGACGTAAGTGAGATAAGCAGTAGTTAAAGCGCCAAACAGTGCGATCGCGCCAATTATAGGACGTGACCAGCGATGAATCCAAGGAATAGAACGACGGCGACCCATTAAATTAACCCTATATTTAAAAAACCACAGTAATTAAAACTACGATAATTAAGATTTACCTAATTTGCCTCACAAAAAGCCCAATTAAAAGATATTCCCCCAGAATCTTGCGTTCATCAGGATAAGACCCTTTTGCAGGGGGTTTGGGGGAGGCAACTCGTCCCCCAATGGGGGGTTTGGGGGGCAGACCCCCCAATTCTTGGTTTTTCTTTAACTATTTTCATTATGCGCGGAGGGTAACAGGATCGACCGTTACCGAAGGTAAAGGAGACTTAGCACTAATAGCCGCCTCCACAAACTGACTAACCCGATTGGGATCTATCGGTTGATCTATCCGCCCGTGACGCTTAAGGGAACTAGAAACAATCACCCCATCGGCGGCGGACATCAAAGTAGAGATGTTTTCCCAATTTGCGCCACTACCGATAAAAACTGGCGTACCTTTGGCTGCGGCGCTGGCTAACTCCAAATCCTCAAGATTTGGCGGGCTACCCGTTGCCCAACCCGATAAAATGATCCCATCCGCCAAACCCCGCTCAATAGTATCTTGTACCGCCACCGTCAGATTTGGCGAACTCAATGGTCTTGCGTGTTTTACTAAAACATCGGCAAATATTTTCACATCGCTGCCCAATTCTCGCCGATAGCGTAGCAAATGATGGGCCGCACCCTCAATTAGCCCCTGATCGGTCGCCATTACCCCCATCAGCACGTTTACCCGGATAAATTGCGCTTTTACCACACTAGCAATAGCGATCGCGCTGTGGGCATCATTACGCAATACATTGATCCCAATTGGTAAAGTTACCAAATTCATCAACCGATCGATAACAATGGTCATGGCACTAACCACCGCCGGATCTACCTGGCTCTTTGTAAACGGCGCATCAAAAAAATTTTCGACAATAATGCCATTAACTCCGCCACTAGCTAGAGCCGTTGCTTCTTGTTCTGCGCGATCGATTACAGCTTTAAGGCTACCTCCCCACCGGGGCGCTGTAGGCAAAGGCAGTAAATGAACAACACCAACGATCGGATTTGGAGTTTTAAATAGCCGATTTAAGTCCACTTCTTTCCTATCTGAATTCAGCCAAATAATAGTTAGCTAAAGTTCCGTTAATTTTTTACACAAACAGGACTTTTTATGCTTTTTTCCGAAAATTGGAAAATTTAGCCGTAAAGTACCCATAAGTTATGTTAAGATAAAAACGATGCAATCACAGGAGTTTGCCACTCCTGCAAATTAAAGGCTTACCTCTACTACGCCAAGCGTTACTGTGAGATGAGCCTATCTCTAGGGTAAAGTACGGTAGCTTATACCAAAATCAAATTTGGTGCTTTAAAGTTTAAAAATTATAAAGTTTAAAGAAATATAGTTTCATCGACTAAGCCCCCGCTACAAACGGCATTTTCTAGCTTCCTAAGTTGATTATACAACCGTTGAAGGATCTATCTTCAACGTCAAAAATCACACTTTAGGAAAATCGAGTTAACTTCATACGAGCGTTATTTCACTTTATGGGAGATAAGCCAACCATAGCAATTTCACATCTAGGTTGCGAGAAAAACCGAATCGATACCGAACATATGCTAGGACTGCTAGTAGAAGCAGGTTACAGTGTAGACAGCAATGAGGAGTTAGCTAACTACGTCATTGTCAATACTTGTAGCTTTATTCAATCAGCACGAGAAGAATCTGTAAGGACATTGGTAGAACTTGCCCAAGCAGATAAGAAAATTGTCATAACTGGCTGCATGGCGCAGCATTTTCAAGAACAACTACTAGACGAATTACCAGAAGCAGTAGCTGTAGTCGGTACTGGCGACTACCACAAAATTGTCGATGTAATTTCGCGGGTACAGGCAGGAGAAAGAGTAAAGCTAGTTTCCCCCGAACCAACTTATATCGCTGATGAGACAACACCCCGCTACCGAACGACAACGGAAGGTGTAGCTTATTTACGCATCGCCGAAGGCTGTGATTATCGCTGTGCTTTTTGCATTATTCCTCACTTGCGAGGAAATCAGCGATCGCGTTCCATTGAATCAATTGTGACGGAAGCGAAATTACTAGCCAGCCAAGGAGTAAAGGAAATTATCTTAATTTCCCAAATTACTACCAACTACGGCTTAGATTTGTACGGCGAACCCAAGTTAGCGGAGTTATTAAAGGAACTTGGCAAAGTAGATGTTCCTTGGATACGGATGCACTACGCCTATCCTACCGGGCTAACGCCAAAAGTAATTGAGGCAATGGTTGAAACCCCCAACGTCTTACCTTACTTAGACTTGCCGTTGCAACATTCTCACCCGGAAATATTACGGGCAATGAATCGACCTTGGCAAGGTTCTGTGAATGATGCGATCGTCGAAAAACTCAAAGCAGCTTTGCCAAAGGCTGTCATGCGGACAACTTTTATTGTCGGATTTCCTGGCGAAACAGACGAACATTACACTCATTTGTTACAGTTTGTAAAGCGCCATCAATTCGATCACGTAGGAGTGTTTACTTTTTCACCAGAAGAAGAAACTCCCGCTTACAAGTTACCCAATCAATTGCCTCAAGAACTGATGGAAGCAAGGCGAGATGAGTTGATGGAACTCCAGCAACCAATTTCGCTACAAAGAAACCAGCAGGAAATCGGTCAAGTAGTAGACGTACTTATTGAACAAGAAAATCCTGAGACTGGTGAATTGATTGGACGTTCCGCTCGGTTTTCCCCCGAAGTAGATGGTTTAGTCTACGTCCAGGGAGAAGCCGCCCTTGGTTCGATTGTTCCAGTCGCAATCTCGGACGCTGACATATACGACTTATACGGGCAAATTGTTAATAGTTACAACTAAAACCGTTACATCCCGTAAGACCTCCATACAAATTTCATTATCTAAACGTAAACATTAGGAGAATAAATGACTCTTTCTTTTGAAAGCTTAGGACTTTCGGCATTTCGTGTTAGCCAATTAGAAAGCCTAGGATTCACCGAGCCTACTAACATCCAAGCGCAAGCAATTCCCGAAATTCTCAAGGGAAATGATGTAGTAGCAAAATCTCAAACCGGAACAGGCAAAACCGCCGCTTTTGCCTTGCCAATATTAGAGCAAATTGATAGCACTCAAAAAGGCGTGCAAGCTTTAATTTTGACTCCTACCCGCGAACTTGCGGTACAAGTTTGCACAGCTATTAGTAGCTTTGTAGGCAATCAAGACATCCGAGTAGCGCCAATTTATGGCGGACAATCTATTGACCGTCAAATGATGCAACTCAAGCGCGGCGTACAAATCGTTGTCGGGACACCAGGACGAGTAATTGACTTACTAGAGCGTGGAAACTTAAAGCTAGAGTCGATTAAATGGTTTGTGTTGGATGAAGCCGACGAAATGTTGAGCATGGGCTTTATTGATGATGTCGAAAAAATCCTCAAGTCAGCCCCAGACAGTCGCCAAACTGCGTTATTCTCGGCAACAATGCCTGTAACTATTCGCCACTTAGTTGCTAGATTTTTGAAATCTCCTGTAACTATTACAGTAGAGCAACCTAAAGCCGCACCTACAAAAATTAATCAAGTAGCTTACTTAGTACCTCGTAATTGGACGAAAGCTAGAGCTTTACAGGCAATTTTGGAACTAGAAGATCCAGAATCAGCGCTAATTTTTGTCCGCACCCGACGCACGGCGGCGGAATTGACTAATCAATTACAAAATGCTGGTCATAGCGCGGATGAGTATCATGGAGACTTGACGCAACAAGCTAGAGAGCGGCTACTAAGTCGTTTCCGCAACAAGCAAGTACGATGGGTAATTGCGACAGATATTGCGGCTAGAGGCTTGGATGTAGATCAGTTGAGCCATGTAATTAACTACGATTTACCTGACAGCGTAGAAACTTACGTTCACCGGATTGGACGTACTGGGAGAGCCGGAAATGAAGGAACGGCAATTTCTGTAGTGCAGCCTTTTGAGCGTCGCAAACAGCAGCAAATTGAGCGCCACGTCCGCCAAAATTGGAGAATTAACCCAATTCCTACTAGAGCGCAAATTGAATCTCGCCAAATCGAGAAGCTACAGGTACAAGTTAAAGAAGCGTTATCGGGCGAGAGATTGGCATCATTTTTACCAATTATCCGTGAATTGAGCGAAGAATACGATGCTCATGCGATCGCGGCGGCGGCTTTACAAATGGCTTATGACAAAACTCGTCCTACTTGGATGCAGTCAGAAGCCGGAAGTGTTGAAGAAGAAAGAGTTTCTTCACCTAAGCCAGTTTTACTTAAGCGTTCTCAGCAACCATCAGTATCTAAAAATGGCTAAAGGTTTGGGAAGAAATTAACTTTCTTCCCCAATCCCTGCTACTTGAGCCAAGGACGGCTAACTTGTTCTAGCTCGGCAATTTCATCAATATTTAGTTTCCAGCCCAACGAGCCAGCATTTTGCTGTACTTGCTGGGCTGTTTTTGCGCCGGAAATTGCGACTACATTACCTTGAGCAATTACCCAATTTAAGGCTACTTGGGCGGGAGTGCGATCGCGCAAGTCACCAATTTTTCTAAGTACCGCTACCACTGGTACAATTTTTTCTAATCCCGCCTTACTAAATTGGGGATCGAAAGCTCTAGCGCCGGTAGGTTTTTCGGAACTATCGGGGCGATATTTACCTGTTAATCTTCCTTGGGCTAAGGGGCTATAAGCCAGCAACGTAACGCCTAATTGTTTGGCTGTAGCAGTTATTCCACTACTTTCAATTTGTCTAGTTAGCAGCGAGTAACGAACTTGGTTTACTGCTAAAGGTATGCCGCGACGAGCTAAAATTTGGTGTGCTTCTTGCATTTGCTGGGCGGAATAATTACTTACACCGACAGCGCCAATTCTACCGCGCTGAACTTCATCAGCTAAGGCATTCATGAGGGTTTCTTGGCTCATCAAAAAGCTAAAGGGCCAATGTACTTGATACAAGGCTACTTGCTCTACTTGGAGGCGTTTTAGGCTGTCTGCGATCGCATCTGAGACAGATTGAGCGGTAAATCGCCAAGGTAAAGGGCCAAATTTAGTTGCAATTATAGCCGGGCGATCGCTCTGCTGCATGAATTGCCCTAAAAGTTCCTCCGACAGCCCTAAACCGTAAATTTCCGCCGTGTCAAAGAAAGTTGTACCAGCTTCTAAGGCAGCATTAAAGGCTTCTTTTAGCTGTTTTTCGTTGTAATCGCTGCCATAGCTCCAAAATAGCTTATCTCCCCATGCCCACGTACCAATACATAATGGTGGTACGGTTATGCTACTTTGCCCTAATGTAATTGTTTCCAAAGTTATCACCTTTACATTTGTTTACATTTCTCTAGTGTAACTTTGTAGTTAAGGGCGAGGGAGAGGTAAATAAAGCTGAAGATAATTTAGCTGATGCGATCGCAGAATATTTAAAAAACAGAAAATAGGTACATTACATCAAGATTGCAAAATCTAAAGGCAGATAAAAATGACCAATGAAATTAAAATGCAATCAAGTAGTGGTAATATTTTTGCCGATATGGGGCTGCAAAATCCTGAAGAATTGTTAATCAAAGCGGAACTCGTTCGGCAAATTAGCAAAATAATTAATACGCGCAAAATGACCCAAA
This sequence comes from Synechocystis sp. PCC 7509, assembly GCF_000332075.2. Classification (NCBI taxonomy): domain Bacteria; kingdom Bacillati; phylum Cyanobacteriota; class Cyanophyceae; order Synechococcales; family Merismopediaceae; genus Synechocystis; species Synechocystis sp. PCC 7509. Next base: position 2,670,855 of record NZ_ALVU02000001.1, read on the forward strand.
CAGAAGCAGCACAAATACTAGAAATCGATCAACCAAAAGTCTCGGCTCTTGTAAATGGCAAGCTTTCAGGATTCTCAACAGAACGTCTGTTTGCATTTTTAAACGCCCTTGGCAACGACGTAGAGATTCGTGTAACTACTAAGTCTAGTTCTAATTCTCAAGCTCAAACAAGAGTTGTAACGATCTAGTTTTAATCAGCTTTAAGATAATTATTAAAAATTCAAAAGCTTGGGCAGAAAGGAGTTAGAGGTGCGTTTAACTAAGAAAATAGTAATTTTGACAACTACCAAGCTGCTCAAAATTCTAGCAACATAATAAAAAGCCTAAAATTAGTACAAACTGAATAGCTAGACGAGAGAAAAAAAGTATGACAGCTCTAGATTCATTGGTATGGCTACAAGAACGTACAGCTTTAGGCATTCTCTCGCCAACGTTACTAGAAGCGATTTCCGCCGTTATTGAAGAACAAACTATTCCCGCAAATACGCGCCTGATTGCAGAAGATACTAATCCTGTTGCATTATATATTCTCATTCAAGGACAGCTAGAAAGCGATCGCATTAACAAAACAAATCCCACTGCGCCCTATGGTTTTTTGCCGGGAGCAGTAATTAACCTACAAGAACTACTTTTAGAGCAACTAGCACCGCAGACTGTAACTGCTTTAAGCGAATGTCATTTATGGGCTATACCCGCCGCCACCTTTGGGCAATTAGTCGCTCAGTATCCAGAAATTTCTCAAGCTTTTTCCCGCCAACTTGCTCAAGAATTAGCTCAATTAACTACAGCTTTTACTTACGAACAAGAGCGCACCGTTGCTTTACGCCCTTATGTTGTAACCAAGGCGCAACGGGGAATTGTGGGGACAAGTCGCTACGCGGTGCGTTTGCGTCAAGAAATTAGAATTGCGGCAGGCGATCGCAAATCAGTATTAATATTTGGAGAACCAGGCTTAGAAAAAGATAACATCGCCGCCCTAATTCATTTTGGTTCACCCCAACGACGAGAACCAATTATTAAAGTAAATTGCGGTATTTTACAAACTAGCGGCGCAGACTTGTTTGGACGCGCTAACGGTAAGCCGGGATTGCTGGAATGGCTGGGAAATGGCACTTTAATTCTTAATAATATTCAAGAATTACCTCGCGAATTAGTCCCAATCTTAGCTCAGTTGCTAAGAACTAACACTTATACCCCCGTTAGTCGTAATGATGAAACTGTTGAAGCGCAGACTTCTAAAGCCCGTATTTTGATTGTTTCAGAAACCACTCAGCCAACAATTGAACGCTGTATTGGTCACAATATCAAAGTTCCACCTTTGCGGGTGCGAAAAACTGATATTAAAGCTCAGGTAGATTACTATATCAGCCTTTACTGTCAAGCTAGAAGCTTGCCTAAACCTAAAGTTGTTCCCGAAGCTATCCGAAGATTGCAGGCTTACGACTTTCCGGGAAACTTGAAAGAGTTGAAAAGCTTGGTAGAAAGGGCAATTGTTCAAGCTGGAGGCGCACCAGTATTAACCGAAGAAATATTTTGGGCGGCGGAAACAAAGAAAAAGCGTTTTCGAGTCAATTTGTTGAATCTGTACCCCCAATTGCGGCGGTTTCTGCGTAGCGATTGGTGGCCCGACAAGATTAATTATGGTTTTACTTTAACTGTCTTTGCGATCGTTGTGGGAATGTTGTTTATTGGCCCGCAACATCGTAGCGAAAATGTAGCCCTAAATCTATTTTGGGCTTGGTGGTGGCCGTTAATACTACTCGGATTTCCCTTTGTCGGGCGGTTGTGGTGTTCTATTTGTCCCTTTATGATTTACGGAGAAGTTACGCAAAAGCTCTCTTTGTGGCTTGTCCCCAGACAATTAAAACGCTGGCCCAGAGAACAAGCAGAAAAGTGGGGAGGTTGGTTTTTATTTGGTTTATTCGTCCTAATTTTCTTGTGGGAAGAACTCTGGAATTTAGAAGATACGGCTTATTTATCAGCTTGTTTGCTACTACTCATCACCGCCGGAGCAATGATTTTTTCTGCCATTTTTGAACGTAGGTTTTGGTGTCGCTATCTTTGTCCGATTGGGGGAATGAATGGCTTATTCGCCAAGCTATCAATGACGGAATTACGGGCGCAGCAAGGTACTTGTTCGGCGGAATGCACTACTTATCAATGCTACAAAGGCGGCCCGCAAAAAGGTGAAGGAATGGAAACTAATGGGTGTCCTTTATATTCGCATCCCGCCCAACTAGAAGATAATAAAGATTGCGTACTCTGCATGACTTGTCTAAAAGCTTGTCCCCACCGCTCGGTAGAATTTAACTTGCGTCCCCCAGGGATTGAATTATGGACAACTCACACACCTCATTTCTACGAAGTTGCTCTATTATTTCTGCTATTAAGTGGTGTATTTCTGCATCGCTTACCGGAAATTCAAGCAATGGGTTTAGAAAGTATAGATATAAAGCCGTTTCTCCCTCATTTGGTCGCATCTATCTTAGCGTTAACAATTCCGGTAATTATTCCTATAGCTGCTTACGGTTTGATTTTATTAGTTTACAAACTCCAAAATACTAAACCGCGCAGTTTTGTAGAGTTAGCCTATGGTTACTTACCTTTGGTACTGGGAGCAAATTTAGCTCACTATCTACGTTTGGGATTAGGGGAAGCTGGGCGAATAATACCAGTAACTTTAGCAACTTTTGGTTATAGCAATTCTACAATGCCCGTTTTAGTCGCGCATCCAGCCGTTACAGCATTTTTGCAAGGCGTGACGCTGATTGGTTCAGTTTTATTGACAATCCTCTTAACTCAAAAAATTGCTCGTCAACCATTGCGATCGCTCTTTCCCCAACATCTTGCTACTATTTTTTTAGGTGTTAGCTTGTGGATAATTATTGTTGGTAGGTAGGATATGCGATCGCACTTTTGACTTACTCTTGAATACTGAAGTACAGGCATGGCTTGAATGATAACTATTTTTGAGCGCAACCTTTCGTTGTTGAAAATAAGTTATAGTGCGATTAAAATTCCGAATAAACGAGCGATCGCAGTAATTAAAGTTTGAGTTTGTGCCGCCTGCTGAATTTCTTGACGAATTTTTTCCATCTCCTGAACATCTTCGTCAGTACAAATAACCTCATCTTCAAGCAGTTTAAGACGTGCCATTGAGTAAGCACTGAAGGCTTTATCGCGCGGCTGTCTTAATTCTTGTTTTCCATTAATATCAGCTTGTCTATACTTAACACCAATGATAAAAACAGCTTTAGTAGCTTCGTCTAAAAAGATGTCATTGTTATCCATGATTTAGATACTCTTTAGTTAATCTTGGTCGATTTATGGAACTAGCTCTTGTTTTCTTGTCTGGTGCTGCGGCGAAATATAATAATGATTTGATGCCTCAACACCTAAATTTTTATTAACAACTATTCCTCTACTCAGCAACCTTAACTCGTTGGCTACAAGAATGCGATCGTTAATCTGCAACCAGCTACTACTTTGAACCCTTCTATTAGCACTGGGTTGAGAATCTAAAACTGGTGGATTGCGATTTGCTACTGCATTATTAACTTCTGCAAGTGCCGTATCAGCAGCTTTACTCCAGATTGGGTCGTTTTTAATCTCAGCGAAAACATTTGTAGCTCTCGTTTTGAGTGCAGCATAATCCTGTCCAGTAATAGCAGCAGTAGTATCTAAAACTCTGGCAATAATTGAATTGAGATCGTCAAGATTTATCTTGTTATAACGTTCAATCAGTTGTGTAAGCTCTTTGCCGAGAATGGCTGCTTTCAAGCACTGGGCTAATGTAGTTTCGCGTAGCTTTTGTTCATCTACGGCAATTTGCTGCCATTGGTCGTAAAGTTCGCCTGCCTTATCTTTTAATAGTTGTAGGTTCTCATCAGGTTCGCCCTCATTTCTTTTTTGTTGATATTGCTTGCGTAGCGTGTCTATATCAGCAATGACAACGATTCTGTCTTGGAGTAGTATCGGTGGATGTTTATCAATAACAGTTGCAAAAGCTGCCATTTGCAACGTTAAGATTCTGGCGTGTTCGGCTGATTTTTTCACTGCGTCAGTAGCAAGAAGACTACCATTTTCTACTTCATCATAAATCGCTGCCAAAGTTGTATACTGAGTGTTCATTTTATTAATGAACGCTTGCCATGCTACTTGTGCTTGTGGATCTATCTGAGGTTTATCTGGATCGATTAAAAAGTCTAAGTCTTGAGGCAAAAAGATTTCTTTCTTAGATGTCAAAATATTATCAATTGCATTATTTCGTAGCTCTGTTTGAGACAGAGGTGGTGATGCTATTTCCCTCTGGTGCATTTGTTCAATTGCTTGGATAGCCGCGAGAGATTCAACTTTAAATTGGATAGCGGCTAAACGTAAGGCTCTTGCTTTTTCTGGAGTGCAGCCGCTAATAAAAATGCTTGCTATAAGGAAGATAAAAGTTAGTTGTGGGCGTAAATATTTCATGCAATTAAGACATTATTGGAGATGGTTAAAAATTTTAGACTTCTGATTTAAACTATACTGTAATTTAGAGAATAGTTAAACAAGATAGGTCAGTTATTAGCTAAAGTTTTAATAAATTATTTTGAGTTAAATTCTGATTGCTACAATACTTTTCTGTTGGCGTTATTGAGTCTATTTCAACCTCTACTTGCTTCTTTTGATTAGTTTTTTTAATTACGAACTCACTTGCTCCAATATGTGGTTTTTGAGAGTTACCCCAGTCATAGGTATAACCCAAACCTGTCCAAGGATAACTCCGATCACGATTGCTACGATCTATTAATCCAGGATAATTTTTTAGAGTATTTGTAGGTAACACACTACAACTAAAGTCATGTATTTCTTCATCTACACAAGGTCTAAATAAATCATCTTCTTTTACCCACATTTCAACAAAGTGTGTTTTGACATTTTCTAATCTTAAGCCCAAATATTGTTGCAAACGCAGAGGCAGCATGATGTAGCCAGGAATATCAACGGCTAGACCTTTACAGCTATGACAAAACTCTTGTACTTGAGGCACTGCTGTTACCCAAACATAATTGCTGAAAGAGTATTTCTTTCCCTTTTGATTACTAAGTTCAGATACTTTGTTTTTATCTACATATAGCCATGTAACCATGAGAAATTCTATTTTTCCATCCTTAATTCTCGTTTTTCTAATTTTACTTTGTTGGTTTGTTGACAATGCCCATAAATTACTCGATATTTCATCAGTGGTTGGGTTTTCAGCGTCTTTAATAGCTCGATCTAGCAACTTTTTAAGTTCTTGTCTAAGTTTGGGATCATTTTTTTCTAGATAAGCATCAACCTCCACCGGAAACTCTAAGTTACTTGTTTGAGAACTTTGTTTGCTCTGAATTTGACTCTCCGCAACTATCACGCTTGCAAAAAATCCCCCAATCAACAATGTTACTAATTTTAAAGATGACTTAACCTTTGATTTTTTATTAGTAAAACATTCATTATCAATTTTTATTATTTTAAAGATTTTTTCAGCAAGATTCAGCTTGACCATTGTTATTTACTGATGTAGGACTTTTAGAGCCTGTGAAATTTGTGATTTTTCAATCAGAAAAGCAGTAAATGTACCAGTTGCTTTACTTTTAATAAAAGCAAACGGGTTTTGTTGAGAAATTCCAATAAAAACGTCGATGTGATTATTTTTAATGGCTCCTCCTACATCACCAGCAAAAAAGTAACCATCATGTACTACTTTCTCACCCGAAGGTAAAGTTACTTGTTTTCCTCTTGCCTCAGGAATATAAATAATAGAACCGATAGGAAATACTGTTCTATCAACAGCAATAGTTCGGTAAGGTACGAGAATCAATCCGTCAGTTCCTTCACCATAAGCTCCTTTAGAAAGCTTAAATCGCGATCTATTAGTACCTTGAATTACTGCTGAAGATAAGCTACTAAAAAATGGAGCGCAATCAACTTGCGCTGTGGAACCTCTACCTGCAAAATTGTATGTTTTTGGTACGTTACTATTATCTAAAACCTGAATTGTTCCCTCTACTGCTGCATCACACCAATCGCGCTTAGAAAGTATTGCTCCTAAACGATTACCTGATATATCTAATAGAGGAATGCCACCAGGTGTCTCTTTAACTCTAGGTGCGTTGTAATGTGTTGACCAAAGGATGAGAGTTTTAACACGCTCTGCATTTGTGGGTTCAGGAAAGTTAAAGGTAGCGTTTGCTGCTGAGGAGGGTAAAATGTTTCTGCTAAAACGCATAGTTTTACAGATAACACCTCCTCCAGCGTTCCGACATTTTTCGACGTTCGCCTCTATAAAAGGTCCATAAACATTTGCATTATCGACGCACTCACCAATACCAGAATCAAGTTTTGCACCAGGAGGACAGGTACTTGTTCCCCGTAGTCTCCGAGCAAAGTTAACTTCCCATCGCGTTCCTTCACAGGGAGAACCGCCTCCAAATTGTTTGCACTTGGCTATCATTTCATTTGTAAATGGTCCTAGTGCTTCTGTTTCGCTAACGCAAAGACGATGAGCTTTGTCGTATTCAAATTCACTTGGGCAAAAACGGTTTTCAGTAGCTTGGGCAAAAATAGTTTTTTGGTTGGCTGTATTAGCAATAGAAGTGTTGGGTGAAATATTAATTAATGAAGCTGAAATAACTATGGGAAAAAAATTTTTAATCATTTTATTTAAGTTATTATGCTTTTTATTTAGAAGAATCTGACGTTTCATTAGAAGCTGTGGGCTTTTTGCCTGCGTAACGAACGTTGATAAACTTGTTAAGTAAATCGAACCAGAAGGATGCACCCATAGAAATAGCAAGACCAGTCAACAACAAACCAATAATTTTCTTGAAAACAATTTGAGGCTCTTTATTGAATTGTGGGAAAGAATTCCAACCAATAGGTAAAGAAAGCTTTGAAAGCTCATTTTTATTAACTTTACTATTAATACAATCTAAGTAATTATCAGGCTTTTCCTTTTCACAGATTTGAACTGTCTGATTCGCATACTGGCTTATTCCAGCACTTAAAACAGCATCTTTCGACAACATACTAAAAATACGTAGTGTGTCAGCATTAGCGCCAGCAGCAATCAAGCAACCAAGGACAATAGCAAATCCTTTTGCATTACGCTTGTATACACCTGAAGCACGTTCCATTGATTGGTCAAACCAGGTTTCAATTTCACGCTCGAATTGGTAAATTTGTTCATCTATATTTTGAGTTTTTCTTTGCGCTCGTTTTGCAAAGATAGTTAGATTTTTTTTTAAGTTGATAGATAAATCTGAGAGTTTAATTTTTTCTACAATCTCAACTATATCTTTCTTGAACTGGTCATTTTTTCTAAATTCTTGTAGCACTTTATCAAGTTCTAATTCTTCTAATAAAGCAGATGTAAATGTCTCTGAAGGAATATATGACGGTCCACTTTTAGAACTGCGGATAAACATTCTTAATGTTGTTTGATTCAGAGATTGGATTAGAGAATTTTGATAGAGTTTATTAGCAAGTGTTATTGCATTTTTAACATCAGCTTCCTTAGTTTTAGTTTCGATAGTAGGAAGTTGACCTAATTCTTCTGGATTAGTAGGTTGTTTTTGAACTACACCACCCAAAAGAATCTCGATCGCTTCTTTTAAGTTTTTAGCTCTCCACTGTAAAAACGCAGCAATTATTTCCTGAATTTCTGATGCTAGTAAGCTGAGAATTAAGTAGATAAAAATTAAAGCGATCGCAATATCTAAAATAGCAGGTAAATCCATTATTATTTTTTGTGTGATAATTGAGCAAATTAAGGAAAATATATAATTTTGTGTTTCATTTGTTCCACATAATTCAGTGTTTTTATGGTTTTAGCTATCACTGAATATCTATTTCTGGAATTTGAAACTCAGTGGCTAATTCGACATGAGCAACGCCATTAATTTGCTCGAGCGTTGTAACTTTTGTGGAATCAACAGAACCTGTAATAACTCCTACTGTGGGCATGAAATTATCAACATTCATACCTGCATTCGTTAACTTTTCAACTATTTCTAAAATTTGGCTTAAGTGTTCATCGTTAACTGAAATTATTATCTGTATATCGGGCATAATTTTCTTACTAATTTGGGAGATGTACAAAAGATAACCCTAGAAAAGCAAGAAATTGTAAGATTGTTCATAAGTCAATTAGATTATGCAAAATCTGCCATTACTGCTATTTTAGGGCTACCTTAATAAATACAAGAGAGCGCAACTAACAAAATTTAAGGTGCTTGGACAAGTCCAGTACCAACATCTGTAGAAGGAAGTGGTAATCGGCGAGCAGTTCTTTGCAGCAAACTAAACAAACCATCCGCAGTGATTGTAGGATTTGCCTGAGCATATAAAGCGGCTATACCAGCTACATGAGGTGTTGCCATACTTGTACCGTTAAGTCTGTCATAGCCTGGAGGATTACCTCTAGGTACTGGGTAACTAGAATAAATATCAACCCCTGGACCAACAATGTCTACTTGTCCTCCACTAGAATTAACACCAGAATCAGAGAAGCCAGCAATTTGATCTCGCTCATCTATTGCACCTACTGCCATAATTGATGGACAGTTCGCTGGTGAACCAACTGGGTTAAGAACACCAGAAGCACGGTTACTACTGTTACCTGCTGCGGCGATAATCAGAGAACCCTTGTTCATAGCTCTTTTCGCAATATTTTCATAAATTGGCGAGAATGGCTGACCAGGACTTACAGGTCCTCCAAGAGACATTGAAATAACTTTGCAACCATTAGTAATAGCCCATTCTATACCTTGTACTATGGAACCTTGACCCAAAGATCGTCCTTGGTCACTCAATACTTTGCCAATATAGATTTCTGCTTCATAAGCTATGCCATATCGTGGCGCAATACCTGGATTTAATGGACCACACGCAGTCCCCGTACAGTGAGTTCCATGACCATTTCCATCTTGTACGGGTAATAAAGGATCGCTAGTTTTTACTTTGATAAATGACTTGCTAGTGATTGTTCGGGTCTTAAAATCTGGATGATTGAAGTCAAAACCTGTATCGAGAATAGCAACTTTAATTCCGCGACCACTAAATCTAGAACTAACCACTTTAGTAGCCTGTAGTCCCCACGTATATGGAGTAGGTACTGCGGATGCGTCTGGTTGTTTAGAATCTTTATGAGGAAAAACTAAATTATCTACAAGGTTGCCAATAGCATCGCGGTATCCACGCAAATACTCTATTGAAATCTCACTTTTCGTACCACCCATTTGCGGAGTTATGTCTTGAGAACTAGACTTTCCAAAAGCATAAAATACTTGCTCTGGTTCAACCAGTAAAATGGGTTCATTTGGATTGTCAACGGCACTACTAACCCTTTGTACTTGCTCTGGTTCCAATTCCGCAATTGCCACACCCAACTCGCTGAGAACTAATATTGCTTCATCTTTTCGACTGACATCAACTGCACCATCCGTAGAATCGGCTGTTCTAGCAATGTTACTATTACCTGTGATATCTCTAAGAACTCTAATGCCACCTTCAATATCATCTTGAGGAAGCAATATTAAATAACTGCCTGTTGTTTCCATTGGATATAGCTGCTGATTAACACCGTTACTCATTGTTTAACCTTGTATAAATTAGTAAAACCAGACACTTAGTTTTGGAAAATTATTATTTAGAAAAAATTACTGTTACAGTTTTAATTTATAAGCTTAAATACGTAAAAATACTATAAATTAATGTATTTTTTTTTTACAAAACGCTTACAAATTTTTTTATGATTATGCAAGTTGCTTTAGCCTAGTATTTACTAATACTATGATTAGTTGCTATTACTTAGATGCGGTAGGCAACTCAACAAGATAGGACAGTTAGCAGGTGTATTAAAAAATGTAAAATACATAAACACTAAATTTTATAGCTCTAGGCGATCGCCCTCTAAACTTCCAACAAGCGATCGCACCTGTACAAAAAAAGTTATTTAAAACACATTTTCCCAAAGTCCAGCAAGTTTATTCACCAATTCCTGACTCAACCCTTCTAAACTCACCACATTCAACCCCAGGTTAGAACTATAAAACTGTAAATATCTGTAACTTATCTGTGAAGCATTAAAAAGTAATCATGCAGATTCAAACCCCAGATTGGGTAAAACACGCAGTTTTCTATCAAATATTCCCCGATCGCTTTGCCAAAAGTAAAGAACCCCACAAGCGAGTTTTAACAACTGTATCTTGGGAAGAATGGGACGAAATGCCTACCCTCCAAGGCTATAAAGGTGGTGACTTATGGGGAGTTGTAGAGCAATTAGATTATTTGCAAAGTTTGGGCATTAATGCAATTTACTTCACGCCAATTTTTCAATCTGCCAGCAATCACCGCTACCATACCCATGATTATTATCAAATCGATCCGATGTTGGGCGGAAACGAGGCTTTTAAAGATTTGCTTGTCGCTTGTCACGATCGCAATATTAAAGTTGTCTTAGATGGAGTATTCAACCACTCTAGTCGCGGCTTCTTCTTTTTCCACGATGTTTTAGAGAATGGCCCTTATTCCCCTTGGGTAGACTGGTTCAAAATTCACGGTTGGCCCTTGTCTCCCTATAATGGCGAATTTCCCGCTAATTATGAAGGTTGGGCAGATAATCGGGCGCTACCTGTATTCAACCACGATAACCCCGAAGTGCGCGAATACATTATGGAAATTGCCGAATATTGGATAAAGTTAGGTATCGACGGCTGGCGTTTGGATGTACCTTTTGAAGTCAAATCCCCCGGTTTTTGGCAAGAATTTAGAGATCGCGTTAAAGCTATTAATCCCGAAGCTTATATTGTGGGAGAAGTTTGGGAAGACTCTAGCGAGTGGCTAGACGGCACGCAATTTGATGGAGTAATGAATTACCTATTTGCGGCACCTACCATCGCATTTGCGGCGGGCGATCGCGTGGATATGACTCAAGTACAAGACCGCTCCTATCATCCCTACCCCCCCTTATTTGCTGCTGAGTATGGTGATAAAATTGAATACCTTTTACAGCTTTACCCCTGGGAAATTCAGCTAACTCAACTGAATTTATTAGCTAGTCACGATACGGCTAGACTAATTTCTATTGCGGGAGGCGATCGCTCTAGTGTAGAGTTATCCACTCTACTATTACTAACTTTTCCTGGCGCTCCTAGCATTTACTACGGCGATGAAGTTGGTTTACCTGGGCGTTTAGATCCCGATTCTCGGCGCGGTTTTCCTTTAGAAGCTCATTGGGAAAACGATGTCTTAGACTATCACCGTCAGCTAATTTCTATCCGTCATAATTACCCAGCCTTGCGTACAGGTAGTTACAAAGTCCTCTATGCTCAAGGTGCTTTGTATGTATTTGCCCGAATTTTAGATGCGCAGGAATTAATTATTGCTGTTAATGCTGGCACGGCAGATGTTACCGCTAGTATCAAATTAGAAGGTTTAACTTCTCAACCGAGCAAGGTATTATATGGCATGGGAGAAGTAAGCTGGAGCGATAACGAAGATACTTTAAATATTAATATTCCGTCTCGTAGTGGTAGCATTTTCGCTGCTTCTTAAAACAAAACAAGAGGCATCTAATTACAGATGCCTCTTGTTTTAGTGTTTTTGCTGCTTAACAACTTTTTTTGCAAAGCTTGACAACGTTGTTGTTGCTTCAGTCAATGCCAGAAAAATTATGAGAGTGACTTACCAGCTTCAGTAAGCATTTTGCCTAACTCTTCCATTTGCTTGCCAGCGTCGCCACCAGTGCTTGTACCAGCACCGGAAGCTTGTCCACCTAATTTTGTCAACAATGCGCCGATTGAAGAACCAGAGGCGCTACCGCTTGTTAAAGCAGTTTTGAGTTCAGCTAGAGTTGCTGCAACTTCTGGTGCTGCATCTTTGAGTTGTGAATGCCAACTTTCAATATTTGCTACTGCTGCTTCTGCGGGAAGTGCTGTTAATCCACCTTTCAAAGCAGAGATTGTTGAACTGAGGTCTGCTGTTGCCATGATTATCTACTTTGAAATATTTTACTTGTTTACTATAACAAGATTTACAACTTTGTGGGGTTAAATTAGGTTAATTTGTGATTAAATATTTTTTAAATTCACTGCAATTCTAAAAGTAATTTACTTGCAAATAAAAATCATCCTTTTAGCAGATGTATTTATTCTAAAAATGTAAGTAAAGCAGAATAAAATCTTCTACTTTACTTGAGAACCAATAATAGAGCGATCGCGCAAGTTTTACTCTAAATACCTATTCAGCAGCTACCAATGCAGGTATCAACACGCCCTCAATAACATGAATTACGCCATTGTCAGCAATAATATCTGTTTGCAAAACCTTGATATCATTAACTTTAATACCGTTATTATTTTCAATGACAACAATAGAGCCTTCTACCGTGGCGGCTTCTTTAATTTGCTTTAAGTCTTCTTCTCTTACGTCTCCAAAGACTACGTGATAAGTGAGAATTCTTTTGAGCTTGGTAATGTCTTGAAGTAAATTATCTAACGTTTCTTTTGGTAACTTAGAAAATGCTTCATCTGTAGGAGCAAAAACTGTATAAGATCCTTCGCTTTTGAGAATCTCTACCAAATCGGCGCTTTCAATTGCTTTTACTAATGTCGTAAAGTTTCCAGCATTAACGGCGGTTTCGATAATATCAGCCATAAAAATAATTGGGTAAAAATCTATTAGTAATCTGAAAACCTCAGGAAAAACATCTATCAGTAGAGGGTTACTTGCAACGGACGCAATCAGGCGATCGCCTGATTTCTGTAGTCTGTTGTAGACTGGAATTGATCCCAACAAATACACTTTCATGCTTAAGCGTTCTAAATTCGAGACACCCCAAAGCGAAGTTATTCAACGAGCAGAGGAGCTAATTAGCGCCGCCTCCAATCGTTATAAAATTACTGTGCAAGTCGCCAATCGCGCCAAACGCCGCCGCTATGAAGACTTTGATACAATGGACGATCCGATGATGAAACCAGTATTGCGGGCAATTATTGAAATGTCCGACGAACTAAATCAGCCGGAAATTATTGGCGAATCTTAAGATACTTCTACAGGAAACAATTGTGAACAGGCAGAGGAATTCGCATTTTAAGCTACTTACTATCGCCTGCCTAGCAGGACTTATAGTATTGGGAACGCAACTAAATAATACTTCTAGCTTTGCTCAAAGTGCTAAACCTCAAGAACTTTGGCAGCAAGTTTATCAAAGGTTGCCAAATTTACCTTTAGAAAATAAGTATGTCAGCAAAGAAACGGGAAAAGTAGATGAAAATAGCACTCTAGTTACTCGCTTGCTGCAATATCACCTGTATGTTAAAGGACGCGCCCCCGGTTATCGGCTAGATTGGAAACTAACTTTAGCTGATTATTTAGGCGCTAACGAGCTAATTGACGAAGCCGCTTATCCAGGCAATGATACTTTCAATACTAATCCTCTAGAGAGCGATCGCACAGCAATTAGCAAACTCAATCGCCAAGATCGTCACCAGCTAGTTCAAACTCTAGTTAGCTTATTTAATCAAAATACGCGATCGCCAGCCAACAACACATCGCCAAATACAAATTCTTCTACTAATCCAGTTAATCAATCAAATTCGCCACCACCGCCGCGCCCTGGAGACGCAGATAGCTTAAAACTTTAGCAATTGAGGAGATAACACATCAATAATGAGCTACCCCCAGCCACCTTGGACATTAAAAGGCGATGCTTTTATTTCTCTACAGTTATTAGACATTGCGCGAGTCCGTCCTTTTATACCTACAAAATTAAATATTATTTCTGTACTACCTGGTAAAACTATCGGCGGAGTTTATTTGTCTAAGTACAATACTGGTTCAGTATTGGAATATAGCGAATTAATCATTATTGCTGGATTTTTGAGCTACAAAGGTAAGTTGGGCGGCTGGGTTTCCCATATTTATGTAGATAATCCTGATTCGGTAGCTGGTGGGCGAGAAATTTGGGGACTTCCAAAAGAATTAGCCGATTTTACTTGGATAGATAATAGCGTTACGGTAAGTCAAGCAAATCAAGTATTGTGCAAATTGGACTATAAGCGTCAAAGCTTTGGTTTACCTTTAAAACTTAGTGCTTCAGCTTTTAGTTGCAAAAGTAGCAATTTATTAATATTTCCAGCTTTTGTGGAATCAAAGTTGGGTTTAGTTAGTTCTAAATTAGATATTCCAACTACTAGCCCTTTTGCTAGTTTAAATATCGGTCAGCCTATATTAACAGTTCATAGCGATCGCCTAAATTTATTAGTTGATGCTCCAACCATAGTCGGACAAATGGATAATAGGTAATTGGTCGTAATTTCAATAAGCAATTCCCAATGCAGAGCGCGAAGTTGGACAGCCTACGCTATAATCTTTGACTTAGCACCGAGAAAGTCAATTTACCAGATCCTAAAATTGACATCTATACCTATTTCAAAACAGTCTAAATGGAATCCTAGCTTTTGTGCCTCAACCGTCCTCTGAACAACCTACTGACCGTAACAATGCTTCTACAGACATTAACCCAGTTTTGGCACTCAAAGAATTGGTGGCGCGTCTGCATCGAGAACAACATAAAATCCAAGACTTACTAAGCTCTTTAGGTTTTGCGCTCAGAAGCTTCAACAACCTTAACCAGTTTTTAGAGTTGATTCCGCTCATGGCAACGCGGGTAACAGATGCAGACGGTGGCGCACTAATATTATATAAAGCCAACGGCCAAGTAAAGTTAGAACAATTACATTGCCAAGATAGCAGCCAACAAAAAATAATTCGTAAAGCTTTAGAAACCGCCACAAGTGTAGTTACCGCCTCTTTGACAGCCGCCCAATTAGTACCCGCCACCGCCACGCTAGACGCTCAAGTTAGCAGCCAATTGGGGGGAGATATGCAGTTGTTTGGTACAACTATTTTAGTTAAACATACTGAAAGAGGTAGATTGTATGTTTTTAGTGCTAATCCTGACTACACTTGGACTGAAGACAGACAAAAGCTTGTGCGCCTAATTGCCGATCAAACTGCCGTAGCAATAGAAAATGGCGAGCTTACTGTAGAATTACGCAAAAAAGAACGTTTAGATCGAGAATTAGAGATTGGGGCAGAAATTCAATTACAACTACTACCCCGTCAATGTCCAACTATTCCTGGTGTAACCCTCGCTGCTTTATGTCAACCCGCCAATCGAGTTGGAGGAGATTATTACGATTTTATTCCCACCAATCACGACAGAAAAAACAGCTTGGCTTCCCAAGTTTCTCCGCGCTGGGCGTTAGTAATTGGGGATGTGATGGGAAAGGGCGTACCTGCGGGTTTAATTATGACTATGACGCGGGGAATGTTACGAGGAGAAGTGCTAAATGGTCATTCCCCAGCCCGGATTCTACAACACTTAAATCGGGTCATGTACGCTGACTTAGAAAATTCTCATCGGTTTGTAACCTTGTTTTGCTCAGAGTACGATCCCGATACACAGGTTTTGACTTATAGTAATGCGGCTCATAATCCACCGTTATTGTGGCAAGCTGCAACTAAAACTATTAAGCGTCTTGATACTTTGGGAATGCTAATCGGGCTTGATGCTCACAGTCAGTATGAAAATGCTCAAGTTCAACTACGGACTGGGGATACAATTATTTACTATACTGATGGATTTACTGATGCTGCTAGTCAAAATGGCGATCGCTTTGACGAAGAAAACTTGATTCGTGTTTTTGGGTGGGCTTGCAAGCATTCCCTAGAACCTCAATCAATTTTAGAATATTTATTTGATAAAGTTCGGCAATTTATCGGTACAGTTAGTCAAAATACTGATGATATGACTTTAGTTGTCATGCAAATTCAATAGAAATATCTTAAATAATTACTATGAAAGCTCAACTAGCACCAGAAGCAATAATTTATCAAGGACAGTTTGGCGATTTTACAATTGACAAAAGCGATCGCATAAGTGTAATTATTTACCGTACAGGTTTAGCAATCGCGGCGCTGAGTTTTGCTTTGGGTAGTGCGATCGCATTGCTACAAACTAATAATTTTTCGTTGCTAACTCCCTTATTTTTCTGCTTTAGCTTGGGTTTAGGGGTTAGTTTGCTAACAATACACATTTATCTCGCTGTCTTGCATAGAGTATTACAAATCTTTTGGGCGATTGGCACAATTGCCGCAATTTTTTGGACAATTTCTAGTAGCGCCCCACTAGCTGTAACTCTTTACGAACGACCAGTAGCTTTATTTGGTGTAGGGTTTATTTTTGCTGCTTTAACAGGTATTTATTTTAAAGAATCCTTTTGTTTTCATCGCTTGGAGACAAAATTTCTTACTTTCTTAGTTCCAGTTTTGCTCTTAGGACATATGTTAGGCATTTTCCCCCAACAGTTGGAGCAAATAATGCTTGCTACCTGGGCTACTTTATTTGGTGTATTTGCTGTACGCAAAGTAGTACAACCAATTCCGCCAGACATTGGCGATAAATCCGTATTTACTTATTTACACGAGCGTAGTGCTTAAAAATATAGCTAATACCTTTGCCTTAATGTTAGTAGAGGTCTAGCTCCCTAAAGCCAACCGTGCTAATGTGTTTAACTACGTAATACACTAAGCAAAATTCTCACCAGCGCCTATGGTGTATGTTAAGCGACTGGAACTCTCTCATTTTAAATCTTTTGGCGGTACAACTACCGTGCCATTACTGCCAGGATTTACAGTGGTTTCTGGACCCAATGGTTCGGGTAAATCAAATATTCTCGATGCTTTATTATTTGCCCTTGGTCTTTCTAGTTCTAAGGGGATGAGAGCCGATCGCTTACCCGATCTAGTTAATCACACTCAAGGCAGTCGCGGTAAGTCTGAAGCTAGTGTTACTGTTACTTTTGATATTAGCGATGAGCAGGAAAATACTCCCACTGAATGGAGCGTTACGCGCAAGCTTAGAGTTACGAAGCATGATACTTATACCTCAAATTACTACATCAATGGCGAAGCTTGTACGCTGACGGATTTACACGCCCAATTATCGCAGTTGCGGATTTATCCTGAAGGCTACAATGTAGTGCTACAAGGGGATGTGACTAGCATTATTTCTATGAATGCTAAGGAGCGTCGGGAAATTATTGACGAACTAGCGGGGGTTGCTAACTTTGATCGCAAAATTGTCCAAGCGAAAGATACTTTGGAGGAAGTGCGCGATCGCATTGAGCGCTGTCAAATTGTCGAAAAAGAATTAATTCTGCAACGGGAAAAGCTTTCATCCGATCGCCTCAAAGCTGAGAAATACCAACTGCTCCGCGCTGACTTTACTCAAAAGCAACAGTGGGAAACGGTGCTACAGTGGCGGCATTTACAAAAGCAACAAGCACAAATTGTCGCGCAACTTCAACAAAGCGATCGCACTATTACCGAAATAACTACTCAACTTGCCAACCAGCAGTTACAAATTCAACACTCCACTAGCCAACTCGATTTACTCAACGAGCGCGTCAAAGCCTTGGGAGAAGCGGATCTTTTGGCTTTACAGTCTACCCTAGCTACCCACCAAGCCGAACAAAAACAACTCCACCTCCGCCAGCAAGAGTTAGAACACGCCGCAAACAATATCACAGTAAATATATCGCAAAAAAATCAAGAAGTCAAGTCAAATCAGCAACTTTTTAGTCAATTTATTCAAGAACAAGAAGTATTAGAAAACCAAGACATTACTACTTTACGTTCAGCGCTTAGGGAGGCAGAGATTGCCCTAAAACAAAGCCGAGAAGGAGCAAATGCGATCGCCGATGCCTCAGATGAGTTGGTGCAGCAACAAGCCGCTTTAAGCCATCAAATAGAGGCTTTGCAACAAAATATTGAACCTCAGCGTACCGAACAAACAAAGTTAAAAGAGCGTCATAATCAGCTAACAAAACAAGTTGCCGAACAAAATCAATTAATTTCGACAATAGAGCCGCAAATAGCTGCAAAAAAAGAGCAGTTTACTAACTTAGAAGCTGACTTATTAACAGTTACCGCCGACAGTGAATTATTATTAAAAGCCTTAGCGGCGGGAGAGCAAGAATTACAAATACAAATGCAAACGCAAAACAGATTAATTTTAGAGCAACGAGAAAAACAACGTAATTTAGATAAGCTAGAAGCGCAAGTTCAAGCAATTCAAGAAACCCAAGGAACTTACGCAACTAAAGTTATTTTACAGTCTGGCTTGACTGGTGTTTGTGGATTAGTGGCTCAATTAGGCAGCGTTGAATTGCGGTATCAATTAGCATTAGAAACCGCCGCCGGAGGCAGATTAGGACAGTTGGTGGTAGAAGATGACCTAGTAGCTGCCGCAGCTATTGAGCTATTGAAGCAAAAAAAAGCTGGGAGAATCACCTTTTTACCTTTAAACAAGATTCAATCTGGGCGGTTTTCGCCTACCGTAGCCCTGCGGTATGCCAATGGGTTTGTAGATTACGCGATTAACTTGGTGGAATGCGAAGGCAAATATCAAAATATATTTGCCTATGTGTTTGGTAGCACCGTAGTATTTACCACCTTAGAAGCAGCGCGGGGTTATTTGGGACAGCATCGGATTGTGACGTTAGATGGCGAGTTATTAGAAACTAGCGGCGCAATGACGGGAGGCATGAGTAACCAGCGAGCAAGCTTACATTTTGGGAGAGTAGAGGCAACAGAATCTCAGGAAATTACCCAGTTAAAAACCCGCCTGCAAGATATTACGCAAGTGTTAGAGCGTTGTACTCAAGTAATTAATACCTTGTTAGCCAAAACTAAACAACAAAGTCAACAATCAACAGAAATGCGCCAACAAAGGCGAGAAAAGCAGCTTCAAAGCGAACAACTTACGAAAGAAATTAGTAATTTAAGCCAGCAACTAGCGCAAACACGGGTTCAAAATGCCCAAACTACCGAACAATTAGCTAACGCTCAATCTCGGTTGCAACTTTTGGAGCAAAAATTACCCTCCCTTGAAGCTACTCTGCAACAACAAAAACTAGCTTTAAGCGAATTAGAGAAGTCGCAAACAAATAGTCTTTGGCAAGAGATTCAAGCAATAATTAAGACCAACGAGCAGCAATTGCAACTTAAAGAACAAGCTTTAAGACAAGTGGAAGTCA
Source organism: Synechocystis sp. PCC 7509 (assembly GCF_000332075.2). Lineage (NCBI taxonomy): Bacteria > Bacillati > Cyanobacteriota > Cyanophyceae > Synechococcales > Merismopediaceae > Synechocystis > Synechocystis sp. PCC 7509. The sequence continues at coordinate 2,689,979 of NZ_ALVU02000001.1, forward strand.
AAATCCAAGAACTAGAACTGCAAAAGTCGCGTTTGCAAGAAAAGATTGCGACAAGTGTTGCCAGAGTCAAAGAATACCAACAACAAGAAATAGTAATAATTAGCCAAGTTGCCAAAATTGAAACTCAACTATTAGCGATCGCAACTCAAATAACCCAACTTCAGACAGCTTTAAGTCAAGTTAGCCAACAGTTGACCACCGAAAAAGCCGAGCGCGATCGCACAGAACAGCAATTACGCGCCCAACATTTAGCCTACAGTCAATGGGAATGGCAAAAACAAAAACAAATTGAAACCCAAGTAACAAAGCAACAAGAACTATTAGCACTCAAAACTAAATTACAAGAATTAGAATTACCCGAACCATTGCCCGAAATACCAATCCAGATGGATTTAGAGCAACTGCAAAAAGAATTGAAAGCAACTTCCAAACGCTTAGAAGCAATGGAGCCAGTAAATATGCTGGCACTAGAAGAATACGATCGCACCAACACGCGCCTAGAAGAACTCACGCAAAAATTAGAAACATTAGTAGCCGAACGTACAGAATTATTACTACGAATAGAGAACTTTACAACCCTGCGTCAAAGAGCTTTTAAAGAAGCCTTTGATGCTGTAAACGAGAACTTTCAAAGCATTTTTGCAATCCTCTCCGAAGGCGATGGCTACTTGCAACTAGACAATATTGAAGAACCATTTAATAGCGGATTAAACTTAGTAGCTCACCCCAAAGGAAAACCAGTCCAACGCCTAGCTTCCATGTCTGGTGGCGAAAAATCTCTGACCGCTTTAAGTTTTATTTTTGCACTGCAACGCTACCGCCCATCACCTTTTTATGCTTTTGATGAAGTCGATATGTTTTTAGATGGGGCAAATGTAGAAAGATTAGCTAAAATGATTAAACAACAAGCTACTCTAGCGCAATTTATAGTCGTCAGTTTGCGCCGACCAATGATAGAATCAGCCGAACGTACTATAGGCGTGACTCAAGCACGAGGGGCGTATACTCAAGTGTTGGGAATCAAGTTGTAATAGCCGAACATCTTAACAGATGAGAATTTGCTATTAATAGTATTGAAATAACCGGATTTCGAGATCAGGACTCGGCATAGAATGACCTCCGAACAAATTATCAGACGTTCCGACATCTTAAACACCAAAGTAATTACCGACGACAACGCCAAGCAATTAGGCTTAGTAAGTCAACTGTGGGTAGATATCGACCAACGCGAGGTTGTAGCTCTAAGCTTACGAGACAACCTAATCGCTTTCTCCGGTGTACCAAGATATATGTATTTAAGTAGCATCCGCAAAATCGGCGATGTGCTGCTAGTAGACAACGAAGACGTAGTTGAAGATATAGACGTTGACATTTACAGCAATTTAATTAACTACGAAGTAATTACCGAGACGGGAGAACTTTTAGGTAGAGTACGCAGCTTTGTTTTTAACCCCGAAACTGGCAAAATTGCCTCGTTAATTATCGCCTCTTTGGGTATTCCCCAAATTCCCGAACAAGTATTGAGTACCTACGAATTGCCGATTGATGAAATTATCAGTAGCGGCGCAAATAGGCTGATTGTAGTGGAGGGAGCAGAAGAAAGGTTAAATCAGCTAACGGTCGGCGTATTAGAGCGTCTAGGCATCGGCAAAGCCCCTTGGGAGCGCGATGAGGACGAGGCTTACTACACACCCACAACAACTAAAGCGGAAAATCAGTTAGGTACGGGAGTTCCCCTGCAAGCGCCAAAAGTTCAACAAGTACGTACCAATCGCCCCCTAGTAGAAAAAGCTTGGGACGAAGATGATTACGAGTATGAATTAGAAGAACGTCAACCACCGCAACAATTACGTCAGCGTCAGTACGAGTCTATTCAATATGAAGAAGACTTAGAAGATGATAATAACTGGAGTGAAGCAACGGCGAAAGATCGTTACGAACCTAAAAAGTATATTGAGACAGAATCTAACGCTAGTCTTTATGATGATGAGTTAAACGACGATGCTTGGGATGATGAACCAAAACCAATTATTATTCCCAAGAAAACGAAAGCTCCAGAATACGAGGAAGAAGAAGGAGGGTATTAATAAGTCGCCTTTTTGACTCGATTTGTAAAATAAGTTTAAACAGCACCAGTAATTAGGAAGCTGGTTTTTAATTTAACTGTCAATTTTTATTTAGGGTAACATCATGTGCAGGGTTTCTTGCAACAAACTTAGGTTTAAAGGCTTGCTCATGTAGGCATTAGCACCCGCCGCCAAACAACGATCGCGATCGCCCTTCATCGCCATTGCCGTTACAGCTATTACCGGAATGTGTTTCCATTTAGAACTAGCTTTAAGGTGACGGACAATTTCAAATCCATCTACTTTTGGTAATTGAATATCCAGCAAAATTAAATCTGGAAGTACAGCGTTTGATTGCATAGCTTCCATCATTACGCCACCATCGGGGATTAAGTCTACAATGTAACCTTCAAGTTCTAGCACTTCTATAATTAATTCCTGGTTGTAGGGCTGATCTTCTACCACCCAGATTCGTTTGGGATTTTTAGCAACTAATCTTGCTTGATTATTTTCTGCTGCAACTGGCGGTGCGGGCAACAATTTAGTTGCCAATCCACGCATTTCCGTAAGCGGTAGCCAGACGCGAAACGTACTCCCTTGGTGTTCGACCGATTCTAGAGAAACTGTACCGCCGTGTAATTCTGCTAACCGTTTTGTTAGCGCCAGTCCCAACCCCGTACCCTCATGCTCCCGCGTTAACGAAGCATCTACCTGTTGAAATGGTCGAAATAATAAATTCCACTTCTCTTGAGCAATGCCAATACCTGTGTCTTGAACTTCAAAGCATAGGTAAGGAGTGCTGGGATTAACGGGACTGCGATCGGGTCGAAATTGTTCTTGTAACTGACTGCCATAAGCTACCCTACAAACAAATTTGATTTGTCCGCCTTCGGGGGTGAATTTGACGGCGTTAGAGAGCAGATTAATCAGCATTTGGCGGACGCGGCGCTCGTCTAGATTTACCTGTCCTAGGTGCTGGTCAATCTCTTGAGATAGTACCAAACGTTTTTTGTCGGCGCGATGTTGAACCATCTCCAAGCATTGAGTACACAACTCAGCGATCGCTACCGATTGTAATTCTAGCTCGGCTTTACCAGATTCAATTTTGGCAAGGTCGAGAATATCATTGATTAATTGCAATAAATGCTGACCGCTTTCGGCAATTATTTGACTATATTTAACCTGACGCGTCGTCAAAGAACCAGCAACTTCTTGCAAGAGCAAGTTGGCAAACCCTAAGATGCTGTTAAGTGGGGTTCTCAGTTCGTGAGACATGGAGGTTAAAAATTCTGATTTTAGTTGGGAAGCCTGCTCCAAGTCTTGATGAATTTCGGACAAGCGTACTTGGTTTTGCGCCCGCTCAATCGCTACGCCCATCATTCGGCAAGCGGCTGTTAGCATATTTTGTTGGGGTGCATCTCGCAATTTTTGTTTACCGCGCGACTCTAAAGTTAGTACGCCGATAATATCCCCGTTGGCTGCCGGAATCGGAAAAATACCCAAATCACCAATGCCGGGATGTTGGAAGGCAGGTACGGCTTTGGGGTGATTTTTGTAGTCATCAACAAACAACGGCTTACCCGTTGTAACTACTTGCCACAACAAACCTTGACCATAGTGAATACCAGTATTTAGTAAAGCTTCCATTTCTTTTACTGCTACTTCACCGTAAACAGCAATAAATTTTGCGCCAACTTGATTTGTCAGCACATGAGCAACGGAGTCGAACCCAACACCAGTAATTATTTTGATATCTCCAAAAGCCGCATCCATAGCTTTCACCAAATAACTCAAAGCAAACTCGCCAATTTCCCGCAGTTCGCTTGCAGGTTGTAGCCTTTCCATTAACCCAAGGATAAAAGCTTGCTGTCTTACTTGAGCATTTATACTTGTTTGAAAGGATTGAGCCTCACTGACATCACGAAAAGTAAATATGTATCCCTGCTCGGAAGTGCGGCTAATGTACGCTTCCAAATAGATGCCATTAGTTTGTTTAATGTAGTGTGACTTCTCAACTTGGATAGATTCAACCGCCGCAACTAATTGTAAATACTGTGCTTGAGACCAATAGCCATGACTTACAACTTCGGCAAAAAACAAGCGCAAATTTGGCTTTTGTGCAAGCCAGTCCGCAGATAGTCCCCACAATGTGGCAAGTCTTTGATTAAATAGAATCAGATGTTGCGACTCATCAAACAGAGCGATCGCATTTTCTACAGGACTAAATTGTTGGCTATCTGTCATCTATTTAAAGCACATAACTTGCAAAAAAAATATGCTTACCGTTTATGAGTTACGCATAAATTCATTTATTGCTAGTTTGACATAATTTTTTACTGCTTGGCTATAGCTATATTAGTCTATCTTTTAAGGTATTGTATTGAGCCAAAGGTTTTTAACTATGAGTTTATTCATAGCAATGGGAGATTAATTTCTCCTATCACTTGTCACTAAAATCCCTCCCTCAGATTTGAGAGAGGGGAGTTTGAACTAAAAAATGCGACCGCCGATGGGATTAGGGGAGGAGAGAAGTTTTAGTTAGTTGCCGTACAACAGGAAACTAAGGGTTCTCTAGCAATTTGATCTAATCCCACCGAATCTAACAAATCTGCCCATTCATTGACTAATGCGGCATTATTTGGACTGGATTTGCGGGTTTCAAAGAGCGCCGCGAGGCTATCATACCAAATACCATTAACAGCGTACAGAGAAGCGCGATCGCTAGGCGATGCTTGTTGCAATTCGGTTTGTAAGGCGGGGTCGGGTTTGATTCTTTGCACCCAACCATCTACAAATATATCTGCCGAACGGTCTTGAGTGTTACACACAATCGATAAATACCAGTGGTAACTTTTATTTACTTGCAAGGGTTTTAAACCAGGCAAAGTTGAAAAATTTATACTAGCGATACCCCCACTTTTATTCGGTGTGAGGTTTTTTTGATAAATCTCGTTATCGTTTTCATCTAGTAGTGATAGTTCTAAGGTATCGGCAGAAGTTTGTGGTACATAAAAGAAAATTACCGGATACTGGGTTGTGGTCATGCCTAAATTATTGGCAGGAACTAATGCTGTTAAAGTGCGATCACTACTAGAACACCCTCCTCTAGTTGCACCACCTTGTCTTGTGCCAGGTGCGCCTCGGTTTGAAGCGATAAATATAGTTTTTGATGTACCGCGACGAGCGTACTTACTGACATTATTGATTGCAGCCGTAGCATAGGGATCGCCAGGACGAGAACTTAAAGCGCGTCTAAAATTAACCAAAGCCTGGCGATAATTTCTTTTAGCCGTTGCTGAGTAGCCTTGCCGCATATACTTGTTATATTGCGATGAGGTAGATTGAGCAATTGCCGTTGGCAATTGGGGAACTGCCAAAGTTGGCACTATGGGCATTAAACAAGTTGTTGCTAAAATTGCCGGTAAGTATTTCAACCAATAATTGCGTTTCACGTGCGATCGCCTCTTAAATTATTTTTATTGAATTTATCTGTAATGATTATTAGAAAAGATTGTATTAATTCTTACCTTACTTTCATTATATCTTCTACCGAAACTTAGAATTTAGTTTCGTTAAGAGGGTGATATTAAATTAAACATTGTTGTCATCGCAAATTTCGGACAAACAGTATATTTAATCTCATATTATTTTGCAGGGCTATTTAATTGAAAGTTGGGAAAAAAGGCTCAAAGAGTTCTAGTTTGCCACTTTATCCAATCGGTAGTTAGCACTAAGGTAGAAGCTATTATACTAAAAATTGTTCCCGCCGTCGCTTAAATTAATAGTATAGAAGCGCCTAATCTAGCCTTAAAACTCAGTAATTCCTAAGTAAAACTTTTGTACTAATGTTTGGAGAAGGGATTGAGCCAAGGTGAAGTTGGATTGCTTTAGGTGTGAATGCTGGAGCAAAAAATACTTTGGCTAGTTTATGGTGTGTTAAAGTTCTAGCGATAACAGACATGATATGACTTAGGTTGCTCGGTATTTAATCCTAGCTTCCGTTCAGCCCAAGCTGCCGATTAAATACTGTGGGACAAGGGTTGCAAGACTCCGTCTCTGTTCTCAATTTTGGTCTTGTTTAAAGCTAATTATCAAGTTTTGGTAGCAGCAATGAAGAACCTTAAAATCTGCTTTTCACAAGGATTAACAAAATCTTTAACATTTAATCAAGGTTTATTCAACTAGACAACGGTATATTTTTAGTTTATACGTTGTTGTAGTGCGTTTAAGCTTGTAAACCTTGAGGATTTGAGGAGATTGATCAAAAACAATTAACAATCATTGCCTTTTAAAAAAAGACTATTGCAAGCAGCGCTGGGTCAAGTGCGATCGCAGTTTTTGGTTTATTTCAGGAATTGCCGCCCAGGTAGTTGAATAACTTAAATAACGAATAATCAATCACTGCCGATAACTTGCCCACATAAAAACACTTTTGGGAGCATCTCACATTATGCACAAGATAGCTTTGGAATGGGTAGAAGAAGGGCGCAACCGTTCTCAAGCCTTTTCTTTTGACAAACCAAACGAGCCGCCCATCCGCATTGGCAGAGATGAAAGTCAGTGTGATGTTATTGTCAAAGATCCAGCAAAAACCGTCTCTGGCTTGCACGTAGAAATATTTTTTGACTTAGCCAAACATACTTTTTACTTACGTAATCTGACTAAAAATAGAGATAAACCAAATCCTGCATGGGTAAACGGACAAAAAGTTGTGGGAGAGGATGCAGCGCTCTCTCGTCGCGCCATGATTCAACTAGGCAAGATAACACTAACGGCTAATGTTACTTCCGATGCCCCGGAAGATGCGCCCGTACACGGATTAAAGTGTCATGTATGCGGTCATGTTTCTCCCCAGGCAAGTTTGTCGTTAGTGTGCCAGTGGTGCGGAACTTCCTTAGCCTCAGCGCCAACGGCTGTTTACTTTCCCGACGAAAAACCCTAGTTAAATTTTTGCACTAATACACCCTTATGGAAATTCAATTAAGCTGGGAAGACCCCACTTCCGGGGAGTTATTTGAACCACGTTTATCAGCGCCGATTGCTTTTGGTAGAGAATCAAGTCAAATTCCGCCAACGATTAACGAGCAGCCAGTTTCGCCAATTATTCTTGCCAGCAAGCAAGTTTCGCGCTTTCATGCCTTAATTACCGCTAGTAACGGGCAACTGACCATTGAGGATCGCAGCGCCAATGGTACGCTAGTAAATGGACTTCGCATTACCCAATCGAGCCAGGCTTTAAATAGTGGCGATACCCTCAAACTAGGGGCTTACGAAATTACCGTAACTATTGAGTCGATGGTAAATAATATCGAGGCGACAGAAGTTGTCATCGGCGACCCCTCAGCGACGGAATTTATCGTTCCTTCTTCTACCATTGTTTTCAATCTAGAAACAGACATTCTAGAAGCTCAAGCTATTATCCCGCAAGAAATTAGCACTCCTGGGAGCGCTTTTCCGCCAGCGTGTTTTGCCGCCGAAAGAGTATCCATTGCTGATATTAATGCCGCCGGGCTACCCATTGAAGAAAGCGACTATGTAAGCTTAGGGGCGGGAATGGGTAGTTTTACTTGGGTTGATACCATGCGCTGCTTTGGTGTCAAAGCCGATCAAATTGTCGTGTTAGGGATTGAGCAAAAGCCCTACGGTCGCTATCAGCGTTTGTGTCAAAATTCGCAAATTCCCGCCCACGAGCGGCTGCGATCGGGTTCAGACTCTTGCCCAGACAATATTTGGGGCTGGCCAGGGTATGCGTGGAGAGAGTCGTTTAAAGAATTTTTTAGAGGACAAATTGGTTCGTCAATTAAACATCTGTGGCAGGTATTTTCTGAGCCAGTATTGGCAGATACTTATACGCCAAAGTCCGGCGATGTATTTGCCTCCGTAGACCGGGAAGCGACAAGAATTGGCTGGGAAAAAATGCTGCGTTACGGACGTTTCCGGGCAATTCGCAAAACCGAAGATGGGCGTTATGTTATTGCTTATTCTCGCACCCAGGGAGATCGCCAAGATCACCGCTTTTTAATCACTCGTTACATCCAGATGGCTCCGGGTTATCCAGCGATTAAGTTTCTCCCAGACTTGCAGGCTTACCGGGAAAAATATCGCGATTTTAAATCTGTAGTCAATGCTTACGAAGAACACGAACACGTTTACAAACATTTAACTACCAAAGGGGGTAGTGTAATTATTCGGGGTCGAGGCATTGTAGCCTCCCGAATTATTCAGCGCATATCAGAAATTCGCCGCCAAAATCCCAATATTACAATTTTGCACTTAATGCGATCGCCAAAACCTGAAGGTAATAAGTTTGGAGTTGCCCAGCGCAAAACCGAAAATCAGTGGGAATTTCAGCCCTACAACTGGCCTAAAGGTACTTGGGGGGGTGACATGAAGAAACGCTTAGAGGAAGGCAGTCCTGTCGAACGCCAGCGCTTGCTTACCGATTGGGGCGGGACTACTACCGCCGATCGCACAGACTGGAAAAAGATTGTGAGTGGTGGATTGCAAGAAGGATGGTACTCGATTGCGTTTGGTAAAGTTGACCGAGTTGAGCAAGACGATAAAGGGCGCTTAGTTACTTATTTAGAAACTAGCAATATTAAAGGTGAAAGCAAGCTCAATGCTGACTTTGTTATCGACTCTACAGGTCTTGATGCCAAGCCATCGGAAAGTCCTTTTCTCAACGATTTGGTTACTCATTACAACTTACCGCTCAACCCTTTAGGACGGTTGCACGTTGCTAATGACTTTGAGCTTGTAGAGATGCGAAATGATCGCGCGCGGATGTATGCAGCCGGGGTAATGACTTTAGGTGGACCCTACGCGCCCGTAGATACGTTTTTAGGGTTGCAGTATGCGGCGCAGTGTGCGGCGGATGGTTTAGCCAGAAATCGCGCACCAAAAGCAAGTCGCCTCAATGGTTTGGGTTCTTTCATTCAATGGATTAAGTGGGCAACTAATCAAACACCATGACACCTATTTTATTTGGACGTTGGCAAACGCGAATATTTCTGCTTGCCACAATTGGATTAATTGTTAGCTTACCTTTTGCTTTTGGCTTAATTGGCCCGGCGGCGGGTAACTATAGTTTTCACCCAATTTTCTTTTGGGTCATTTTTTGGGTAGGCGTTTTAGGCTTACTTTGGGATATTCTTTACAACTACTTGCAGCAGTATTTGTGGGATCACGACTGGCCCGGTGCTTTTCAATTTTTTGCCTGCATTGCCGAAGGCATTGTTTTAGGATTGCTACTCAAGTTTGTCGGCTTACCTTTTATAGACCGCACCGTATTTGACTTACCTTGGTTTATTGTCCACTATACGGCAGTTTCTATAGTCGCTTATTTCTTATCTTGGGCTGTTATGCGGATACTATTCCCCCGATGGCGGTTTAGAGGCGGTAAATGGATCTAAAAACAAGGTTTTAATACTTTGAAAGACGTACTACGGTGCGTCTTTTTTTCTATCCATAGCGGAGTAGTTACACGCCGCTATGTTAAAAAACCTTAACTATATTAAAGTTTTTATACTTTTATGTGTAGAGTTGCAAGTAATCTGATAATTTAATAATATCAGTAAAATTACTTAAAAGTCATCATGAAAACTACACAAAAACCAACCAACTTAGGCTCCACAATAGCTATGGGCGTTGCAGTGGCTTTAACAAGTGTCAGTATTATTACAATCATGGCTTCTTTTTAAAGCTGAACAGTCTAATATTATTAATAATGCTTTACAAAACCTTCTTATTTATGAGAAGGTTATTTTTTTAGAGAAGTCGTAGCATTTTTAAAGGCGCTGAAGTAAGTTGCGTCCGTGAGTATCAGTACCGCAAGTACTTAACAAGCCATGAATAGCAGCAAGGTTTTGTACTTGTTGGGTTTCGGTGGGGCTAGGTTTCCAAGGATTGGGGTTATTGTAAGCATAGTAGGTTTCTACTCCATCGATACCTAATTGGGCGATCGCCGGGATTAGCTCGAAGTGAGACTTTTTGTAACGCGCTGGGTGAGCAAGGACTGCAAGCCCTCCTGCTTGGTGAATAGAAGCAATAACATTCGCCGCTTGATAGCCCTCTCCTTTAACTGCGCCTCTTTGCAAATAAGGCTGTAAGCTTGGGTGGGATGGTTCAAAGCCGTAACCAAGAATATGTACTTCAATGTTGAGAATACGGGCATTAATTTCTACCCCACTCCACAACTGCGGTGCGGGATTCTGCGTTTGGGGGTGACTCCATTTCCAGTCTTCTAAATAACGTTGCGCCGTTTTATAGCCTAGAATCGTATGGTGATCGGTAATTGCTAAACCTTGCAAACCAATAGCAATAGCGCAATCAATTAATTCTTCTGGCTGAAATTTGCCATCAGAATATACCGTGTGCATATGAAAGTTGAAGTGATGGGGACAACTTTCAGCATCGATAGTCGTAAAAACTTGCTGCAAACATTGAATTGAAGTAGAAGTTCGGGCAAAATTGACCGCCATAACCGCCTCTGAAGGAATAAATACCTCCCTCTACTAGCTCTAACACTCTGCTTTCTGGCAAAGATTGGCGGGGTAATTATTCCGCCGCCCAACAAGTGCGTTGCAAACCTTTGTGGCAAAGGCTAAATACAAATAACTAAGTCATCTGAAAACGCGAAGTCAAGTATTAGGGTAAAGGTTTATATATTTTAATAACTATATCTATTCTAAGAGGTCTGATAAGCAACTTCTCAGGGTAGATGCGAAAAGTTGTCAGCCTCAATAGGCTTTTTTTGGTATGGGTGGGAGTTGTAAGCTAAAAAAATATGAAAATATTAGTATTAAACGCGGGTTCTAGCAGTCAAAAAAGTTGCTTGTACCAAATAGGCGATAATCTACCAGATTTGGCTTTAAAGCCATTATGGTCAGCTAAAATTGATTGGACTTACTTTGAAGGGATAGCAGAACTTAAAGTTAAAAGTAATCAAGGTGAGTATAGAGCAGAGTTATCAAGTAACGATCGCACGGCGGTAATGTCTCATCTGCTCGATACTTTATACAAAGGCGATACACGAGTAATTGACAATTTATCAGAAATTAATATAGTTGGTCATCGGGTAGTACATGGCGGGGAAGATTACCGTGAAGCAACGATAGTTACTCAAAGAGTGAAAGAAGCAATTTCTCGTCTTGCTAGTTTTGCACCCATCCACAACCCAGTTAACTTAGAAGGAATTACTACCATTGAGCAAATATTACCAGAAGTGCCGCAAGTAGCAGTATTTGATACAGCTTTTCATAGTCAATTACCAGCAAAAGCGGCGGTTTATCCGATTCCTTACTCATTTTTTGAGCAAGGTATTCGCCGCTATGGTTTTCACGGGATTAATCATGAATATTGCGCCCATCGTACTGCTCAATTGTTGAATAAAGATATAGAGTTTTTGCGTCTAATTACTTGTCATTTGGGCAATGGCTGCTCAATTGCGGCGATTCGCGGCGGAATAAGCATTGATACAACGATGGGTTTTACTCCTTTAGATGGGTTAATGATGGGTAGCCGCTCCGGTAGCGTCGATCCAGGGATTTTAATTCATCTACTACGCCAAGGTTATAACGCAGATAAGCTCGATGAAATGCTAAACATTGCTTCAGGATTAAAAGGTATTTCGGGCTTATCAAACGATATGCGCCAAATTATTGCAGCTAAAGATAATACTCGCGCTCAATTAGCTTTTGATATGTACGTGAACTCGCTTTGTCAGCATATTGGAGCTATGTTAGTTACTTTAGGTGGCGCTGATGCGATCGCTTTTACAGGCGGTGTAGGGGAACATCAGCCACCAATAAGAGCCTTAGCTTGTGAAGCCTTGGGATTTATGGGCATAAAAATTGACGCAGAAAAAAATGTTAATTCGCCTGTAGATGTTGATATTGCTACTAATGATTCAGTAGCGAGAGTTTTAGTTATTGAAGCTCAGGAAGATTGGGCGATCGCAAGTCAATGTTGGAAAATAGCTAATAATGTCTAACCAAAATAGTGGTGTATGAATGAACTACAAATAAAATTACCAATAGATACTTGGATTGACTGCACTTGGAAAGAGTTTAGCCAGCTTATTCAAGCGCCAGAGTATGAAAAGGCTAAATGTTACTACGACAATGGACAGTTAAGGATTGAAATGCCACCAGTTGGATCTGACCATTCCCGCGATAACGGAATAGTTGTAACTTTAGTCAATCAGTTTGCGATCGCTAAAAACATACCATTGAATTTACTGATTAACTGTAGCTATCAAAAACCAGGGGAAAAAGAAATTCAGCCAGATGTATCTTACTACTTGGGAGAACGAGCTAAGTTAGCTCCTACAGGAAGCTCAGTAGCAAATCTCGATAATGTAGCACTCCCCGATTTGGTGATTGAAATTGCCAATACTTCCTTGGCTGACGATTTGGGACAAAAACGTTTAATTTATGAAGATTTAGCCATTGCTGAATACTGGGTAGTAGATGTTAACAAGGCGCGAGTTACTGCCTTTAAAATCGTTCCTAGTGGTGGTAGTCAAAGAATTAGCAAGTCTGTGGTATTGCCAAACCTAAAATTCGCCTTACTCGAAGAAGGTTTACAACGTTCCCGTCAAACCGATCATACTTCTGTTGCTGCTTGGTTTTTAACCTATATTTGAGCAAAATTGCTAGGCTATTTACCAATGTTGCCAAAATAAACTCATGCTCTGTACTCAAGAGTTGTTAAAGCTAGAGTTGTTTCAAGTATTGCCTACTGAGCGAATAGATTGGGTATGTGATCGCGCTGAAGCGATTGAAGTGAAAAAGGGAGATGTATTAGTTCGAGAAGGGGATTCATCGCTGGGCTTTTATATTTTAACGGAGGGACGCATTGGGGTAACTCGTCACAGTGAAGGTGTGGAAATGCCCATCGGACAAATGGAAGCACCAGCATTTTTTGGGGAAACGCAGATTCTTACAGGCGAATTAGTCCCAGTTACGTTACGAAGTTTTACCGATGGTCGCTTACATCGACTTAGTGAAGAAGATTTCTTGAACTTATTGCATGAGTGTCGCGCTTTTGAAAGAATAATTTTTCAAGCTGTAACAGCACGATCGCGCGGGTTAGAGTCTTTTATCCGCAGTCGGGAAAAAATGGCAGCTTTGGGAACTTTGGCGGCGGGACTTGCTCACGAACTAAATAACCCCGCCGCCGCCCTAGTACGCGCTCTTAAAGACGTGACTCCGGCTTTAATTGAATTGCAACGGATGAATTTAGTTACTGGACAAGCAGGGCTTAGTGAGGCAGAAATTAAGCAATGGACTGGGGTACGCGATCGCGGTTATGAGGCAATTGTAAATCGGCTAGTCGATCCTGTAACACTAGGCGATCGTGAAGATAAGCTTTCACACTGGCTAGAAGACTACGGAATTGAAGACGCTTGGAACTTAGCAACACCCTTAGCCGAATCGGGGATTGAGATTAAGACTTTAGAACAATTAACCGCACCCTGGCGCAACGATCCCACCGAACTAAAAGACATGGGGGTGCGCTGGCTAGGACTATCTTTTGAGGTTATGTCTACTATTAAAGGCGGCTTACGGAGTGCTGAACGGATTTTGGAACTGGTGCAATCGATGAAATCTTACTCTCATCTTGACCAAGGAGCGCAACAACTTGTAGATATCCATCAAGGAATTGAAGATACGCTGCGGCTTTTTTCCTGCAACCTAAAGCAAGGCGTTACGGTGAAACGGTCGTATGACAACACAATTCCCAAAATTTTGGCGTATGGTAGCGAATTAAATCAAGTTTGGACAAATTTAATTGATAATGCCGTTGATGCGATGGATAACAAAGGCATTCTCGAACTAGCCACTAAAAATAAAGGCAACTTCTTAATAGTCACAATTACTGATTCGGGTACGGGAATTCCTGAAGAACTGCGATCGCGGATTTTTGAGCCATTTTTCACCACAAAACCCGTAGGTAAAGGTACAGGACTAGGATTAGAGATGGTGCGCCGCATTGTCGAAAATCGACATCACGGCTCAATTACTATAGACTCTAACCCTGGTAGAACTAGCTTTAACGTGTGTTTGCCTTTGCCTTAATAAATTTTGCTTGACACTTTTACTCAAAACTTATTACCATCAAGTTAACGTTAACGTCAATGTTGTTGACCAAGCAAAGTGACCGATAAGATGCGGATTGGAGAATTAGCAGCAATTGCTGGGGTAACTCCAAGAACAATTCGCTACTACGAAAACTTAGGGCTATTAAGTCCTAACGAGCGGGAAGGCAAAGGTTTTCGGTATTATACGCAAACTGAAGTTGCCAAACTGCAAAAAATCGATTGTCTGAAGTCGCTGGGATTGACACTAGAAGAAATTACCACCGTTATTGACTTGTATTTTGAAGACCGGACAGGTATAAAAGGTAAACAGAAAGTGTTAGAAATTCTGCAATTTCATCTCCAAGAAACGGATGAAAAGATTGCCGCCCTGGGAAATTTTCGTTCGGACTTAGAGACAAATATCCTTAGAATCAAGCAGCAAATTAAGGAACTTAGCAGCTAGTAATTTTTTTGAGGGCAAACTGACGTTAGCGTTAAGGTTAATAAAAGGTAAAGTACCAATGAAAGCATTTGAGATTCAAAACAGCTTCGGCTTAGACTCTCTAAAACTCATAGAACGACCCGATCCAAGTCCAGGATACGGACAAGTATTAGTTAAATTGCAGGCAGTTTCCTTAAATTACCGGGATTTAATGGTAGTAAAGGGCTTGTATAATCCCAACTTACCATTGCCGTTAATTCCTTTTTCGGATGGAATGGGGGAAGTTGTGGCGCTAGGAAAAGGGGTAATGCGAGTAAAAGTAGGCGATCGCGTAGCGGGGATATTTTTTCAAAAGTGGCTAAGTGGCAAATTTACCGAAGCAAAAGCGCAATCGGCATTAGGTGGAGTGATAGATGGTTTACTGGCAGAGTATGCAGTGTTAGACGAGGATGGAGTTGTTCCTGTACCCGAACATTTGACCGATGTTGAAGCAGCTACCTTACCTTGTGCGGCGGTGACAGCTTGGAATGCTTTAGAAGGAAACGTAAAAGCTGGGGATAGCGTTTTAATTCAGGGTACAGGGGGAGTTTCGATATTTGCCTTACAGTTTGCCCAAGTATTAGGAGCAAAAGTTATTGCAACTTCCAGCAGCGACGAAAAGCTAGAAAGATTGCAAAGCTTAGGAGTCACAGAAACCATTAACTACAAACAAACACCAGATTGGGGTAAAAAAGTCCAAGAAATAACTGGAGGCGTTGATCATGTAGTAGAAGTAGGCGGCGCGGGGACATTAAACGAGTCGTTAAAGGCGGTTGGTTATGGGGGACAAATTAGTATGATTGGCGTTTTGACAGGTGGAAAAGGAGAAATTAGTACCGGATCTATTTTAATGAAAAGCGTGAGAGTGCAAGGTATTTATGTAGGTTCTAGAGAGATGTTTGAGGACATGAATAGAGCTATAGCCTTGCACAAAATTCGTCCAATATGCGATCGCGTGTTTCCCTTAGAATCTGCCAGAGAAGCCTTGACATACATGGAAAGTGGCGCACACTTCGGCAAAATTTGTATTCAACTTTAAGAGGAGTAAATCAATGAAACAACGTAAACTAGGCAATCAAGGATTGACCGTATCGGAACTAGGACTTGGATGTATGGGGATGTCCGAGTTTTACGGAAAAAGAGACGAAAGCGAATCTATAGCGACAATTCACCGCGCTTTGGAATTGGGAGTAAATTTTTTAGATACCGCAGATATGTATGGACGGGGTGAAAACGAGGAATTAGTGGGGAGAGCGATTTCTCAGTATCGAGAGCAAGTAATACTGGCAACAAAATTCGGCATTCAACGGGGCGAAGACAATAGCTTTCGGGGAATTAGTGGAAGTCCTGAGTACGTTCGTAATGCTTGCGAAGCATCCTTAAAGCGTTTGAATACTGACTATATAGATTTGTACTATCAGCACCGAGTAGATCCCACCGTGCCAATTGAAGACACTGTAGGGGCAATGGCGGAACTTGTAAAGCAAGGGAAAGTACGTTACGTCGGGTTATCGGAAGCCAGCGCCGCCACAATTAGACGGGCTGCAAGCGTGCATCCAATTAGTGCATTGCAGTCAGAGTATTCATTGTGGAGCAGAGATATAGAAGACGAGATTATCCCCACAATTCAGGAATTGGGAATTGGGTTAGTAGCGTATAGCCCGTTAGGGAGAGGATTTTTGTCAGGAACAGTAACAAGCTTGGATGATTTAGCCGCCGACGATTACCGAAGAAACTCGCCAAGATTTCAGGGAGAGAACTTCAAAAAAAACTTGCAATTAGTAGAAAAAGTTAAAGAGATAGCGATAGAAAAAGGAGTAACCCCAGGACAACTAGCATTAGCGTGGTTGCTGGCAAAAAGTAAAGAAATTGTGCCGATTCCCGGAACAAAACGTCGTATTTATTTAGAGGAAAACATAGCTGTCACCAAAGTTGAATTGACAGCAGGGGAATTACAGAGTTTAGAAGAAGTAGCGCCAAAAGATAGTGTAATGGGCGATCGCTACTCAGACATGAGCGCAGTAAACGGTTAAAGCCCAAAGCACCGAAAGACCAGACTTACAGAGAACTCCCGTACCCACCAAAAAAAGAGGTCTATTGCCGACATTTGCCGTACACCAAGACAAGACCCTTGCTACTCAGACCTGAGCTTAGTAAACGGTTAAAGCACCAAGACACTACTAAAAACCAGAATTACAGATAACTCCCGTACCCACCGAAAAAAGAGGTCTATTGCCGACATTTGCCGTACACCAAGACAGAACACTTTTGCAGGGGGTTTGGGGGAGGCAACTCGTCCCCCAATGGGGGGTTTGGGGGGCAGACCCCCCATATTCGGTTTTTCCTAAGATAAACCTTGTAAAACAAACCCAAACACAAAAAGAACAATGACAAACCTATTCGATCCTTACAAACTCAAAGACATCACCCTCCGCAACCGCATCGGAGTTTCCCCAATGTGCCAATACAGTTCTATTGATGGCGTAGCCACAGACTGGCACTTAGTAAACCTAGGTTCTCGCGCCGTAGGGGGAGCAGGACTTGTTATCGCCGAAGCCACCGCCGTAGAAGCAAGAGGAAGAATATCACCAGGAGATGCCGGAATATGGGCAGACAAGCACGTAGAACCACTGTACCGCATCAACAAATTTATTAAAGAACAGGGAGCAGTCCCAGCAATTCAAATTGCCCATGCCGGGAGAAAAGCCAGCACCGCGCGCCCTTGGGACGGCGGACACTCCCTCAAAGACGACGAACAAGGATGGGAAACCATAGCACCAAGTGCGATCGCCTTTGGGGAAGAAATATGGCGTATTCCCAAAAAAATGACCATGGAAGACATTCTAGAAGTACAAAAAGCCTTTCGTTCTGCCACTGTGAGAAGCCTAGAAGCAGGTTACGAGTGGTTAGAGTTACATTTTGCTCACGGTTACCTAGGACATAGCTTTTACTCACCACTATCAAACAAACGCACCGACGAATACGGCGGTAGCTTTGAGAATAGAATTCGGTTTATTATTGAAACCACCCGCGCCGCCAGAGAAGTTTGGCCCGAAAGATTGCCATTTACTGCCAGGTTATCCTGCTCAGATTGGGTAGAAAAAGGCTGGACAATAGAAGACTCCGTAGAACTCGCCAAAAAACTCAAAGCCGAAGGAGTAGACTTAATTGATTGTAGTTCTGGCTTTAATTCTCCCGACTACAAAAACTATCCTATTGGGCCCGGTTGGCAAGTACCATTTGCCGAAAAAATCCGCACCCAAGCCCAAATAGCCACCGCCGCCGTAGGTTCGATTACCGAAGCCAACCAAGCCGAACAAATTATTCAAAGCAACCAAGCAGATATTGTACTTTTAGCAAGAGAAATGCTCCGCGATCCTTACTGGTCGTATCATGCAGCTTTACAACTGCAACCAAAAGAAACCGCCAAAGCCTTATTACCCGTTCAATACGGAGGGCGAGTATAAAACGAGATTGTAGGCAATAAGATTTGTATTGCCTACAATTTTTTCCCTAAAAATTCTATCTTAAGAAATATCTTGGTATGGAGGATGTTGAATTGCTAATTATCTGTAAAGATCGTAATGTGTGGCGCAAATTGTTAAATTGTTTATTTCTATCTTTTTTTTAAATTCCTCCTCACATCCACGAACTAAACTGATATGCACTCAAACTCCTTAAAAGTATTCGATCATCTACCAATAACTTTAGAGCCAATTCCAAAAGATAATATCGATATCCAACCGAATACTGACTTTCTACAATCCACACCACCAGCTAATATTGAAACTGCGTCTCATACAGGACAGCGTTGCAGCTTATTACCCAGCCAGAAAATAGACGCGCTTCGGCAAACCTTTGAAAGACATCAACACGATCGCCAGTTAGTAATTCTCCAAGATTTTCCCGATCCTGACGCTCTATCCTGTGCTTGGGCGTATCAACTAATCGCCGAACAATACGATATTCAGTGCGATATTGTCTATGCTGGTACTTTGAGCCATCAAGAAAATATTGCCTTAGTTAAACTGACAGGTTTACCCGCCCAACGGTGGACGCTACAAAACGCTAAAAACAAAGACTTATCGGTTTATAATGGTTACGCGCTTATTGATAACCAGGGAACAACTAGCCAATTAATGCCCTTGGTACAAGAAGCAAGAATTCCCTTAACAGTATTAGTAGATCACCATAGCTTGCAAGGCGAACTTAAAGCTGAGTTTAGCGACTTGCGCCCCTCAATTCGAGCTACTGCAACAATTTTTACTCAATACTTGCAGGCGGGATTGCTGACTTTAGATAGTAGTATCAACAATCACGTCAAATGTGCTACAGCTTTAATGCACGGTTTGCGATCGGATACTAATAGACTGATGCAAGCTCAAGAAGAAGACTTTTTAGCTGCGGGTTATTTAAGTAGGTTTTACGACTCTCAATTACTCAACGCCGTACTCCAAGCAAATCGCTCTAAACGAGTAATGGATGTAATCGAGCGCAGTCTGAAAAATCGGATTGTGCAAAATAACTTTTCTATTGCTGGCGTTGGTTACTTGCGCTACGAAGACCGCGATGCAATTCCCCAAGCGGCGGACTTTTTAGTTACTGAAGAAAACGTCCATACGGCGGTAGTTTTTGGCATCGTTCACGATGAAGATGAGGAATTAGAAGTTGTAATTGGTTCTTTGCGAACTACTAAACTAACTCTCGATCCCGATGAGTTTATTAAAGAAGCCTTTGGGCAAGATAGCCAAGGGCGATTTTTTGGCGGTGGACGTACTGGAGCGGGTGGGTTTGAGATTCCAATGGGCTTTTTATCTGGCTTTAATGAAAATTCTGCTTATGCGCGGATGAAGTGGGAAGTGTTTGACGCTCAAATTAAGCAAAAATTGTTGAGGTTAGTTAGTCCTAGAGATAATCCAATTCAAACCGAGTAAATGGAACTATATTTAATTCGTCACGGTATAGCCCAAGAAAGAAACTTGACAATTAATGATGACGATCGCACTTTAACAAAAGTTGGGCAAGATAAAACAAAAGAAGTCGCCAAACGTTTGTATAACTTGGGTTTGCACTTTGATGTAATTTTAACAAGTCCGCTCGTGCGAAGTCTTCAAACGGCGGAGATATTTAGCTTTTTGCAGCCAAAAGGCGAATTGCAAGTATCTACCGATCTTGCCCCCAATGGCAACATTCATGCTTGGCTCAATTGGCTAGAAGTACAACAATATCCATCAGCTACCAAACTAGCCTTAGTTGGTCATCAGCCAAATTTAGGGGAATGGGCATCAATGCTTGTTTGGGGGGAAGCTAGGGAAGCTTTGATTTTAAAAAAAGCCGGAATTATTGGTTTAAATTTACCAACAATGCGATCGCCTATCGGTAATAGTCAAATGTTTTTGCTGACACCACCTAAATTTTTGGTGGGTTAGTAGGGGCGCAATGTATTGCGCCTCTACTATTCTATCTATCTAGATTAATCTGTAACGACGGTGTAGTAGTTGTAGTTTTACTGTCTATCGTACCAACTTGATTGGGATTTTGAATACGCTGCTGTTGTTTTTTTCTAAACTCCGCCGCCGCATCGTTTAAACTTTGATTTTTTTCAGTGTTAAATTCCTCGGCGCTACGGGAACTTCCTAGTTGAGCGCGATGGATCAAATCAAACAAACTCCCCGTAGGATTATCATTTCTAGAGGAAAAAGGATCGCCCTGTTGGGGTTGAAAGTCTTGTAAAGGATTGACATCAGTTGATTGCGCCTTGGCTAATTGGGGCGTTATTAACGTAAAAAAGCCTAAAGCGGCTATAGCGACAAGTGGTAATTTAGCTGTAAGTTTCATAAGTTTTTAGAAGGTTGCTAAGAAAGTGATTTCTTTAATAGAGGTTGAATGCTAATTAACGCTATAAAACTAAAGCCTAGCAAAACTAGCATCGCTCCGCCAAAACTAACAGATGCCCAAGGAGTTTGCATTACTATACTATTCAAAGCCCAATCGTTATTTAGGTACAAGTAACGAATCGGCTCAATGGCATAGCTGAGAGGATTTAGACTTGCTATTACTTGTAACCATTGAGGCATAAATGATAATGGTGCAAGGGCGGTACTGGCAAATAATAAAGGTAAATTCGTTACAAAGATAACGGCAATTAATTCAATATGTCCGGGTAACGCAAAAGCTAAACCCAAACTAATAGCTGTTACGCCCAATGCTAGTAAAAAGACCATTAAGGCGATCGCACTTAACCCAGCTAGATTCGGCAAACCCGCCCCTAATAAGGCTGCTGCACCCACAATTACCGCCGCTTGCAACAAGCTTTGACTAACAATAAATAAAGCTGAAGCTAGAACAATAGAGTATCTAGAAGCTAAAGGCGCAACTAATAAGCGGTTCAAAAAACCAAACTCGCGGTCAAACATTACAGGTAAACCCGCATTTAAAGCCCCCGCAAAAGCTGTAAACACAATTACCCCCGCACCGAGAAACTGTCCGTAACTGTGACTGTTGCCAAATAATCCTGATGGCGCATTTTGAAATAACGCCCCAAATAAAACTAGCCACATTACAGGCTGAATAATTCCAGCGACTAAAGTTGATGGGCGACGCTGCAATTGAATAAACAAGCGGCGAGTTAAAGCTAAAGTTTCTTGAACTAAATCGGCAAAACCGTTAGAGCTTGCAGTATCTAATTGAGAAAATGCTCCTGGTTGAGCAATTATTTGAGGCTTAGGAGGTGTAATCGTACTACTCATTTATAGTTATCTCTACTTAGGAAAAACTTTTATCATCTACTTCATATTTTGCTTGCGTTCTGCTTTCAAATCCCGACTACCTGCCGCCGCAAGCTCTGCATCCATCAACGTGCGCCCCGTAGCTGCTAAGTAGACATCATCTAAACTAGGGCGCGATTGGGCAATGCCAAAAGTAGGTAAACCCGCCTCAAGTAGCGATTTTTGGATACTACTTAGTGCGTCCGCTTGGGGAGTAACGACTAAGTTTAAAGAATTACCTTGAGCGCTATTGATTATTACTTCTTGCACAAAAGGTAAGGCTTGCAGTAAATCTTTGGCTTTCTCAGCTTCAGGATTTGAGGAAAACTCTCGGATACGGAGTGTAATGCGATCGCCTCCTAGTTTATCTTTTAATTCTGTGGGCGTTCCTGCCGCAATTACCACACCGCGATCGATAATGGCTACTTTGTCGGCTAAAGCGTCAATTTCTTCTAAATAATGACTGGTAATTAATACTGTAGTTCCGGCGGCTTTGAGTTGGCGCAAAAAGTCCCACACTACAAAGCGGCTTTCAATATCTAACCCTACCGTTGGTTCATCCAATACTAAAACATCGGGAGCGTGAAGCAATCCGGCGGCTAAATCTATACGTTTTTTTACCCCACCAGAATAAGTACCAGTACGTTTATCCGCCCATTCCCCTAAACCTAATAAGCCGATTACGTCATTAATGCGTTGTCTTGCGGACTTATTGGGCAAATGATACAGCGATGCTTGCAATTGCAAGAGTTCTCGCCCTGTTAATACCTTATCTAAAGCTACTTCTTGAGCTACATAACCTAATTTTTGCCTAGCAATTCTGGGATTATCAACAACGGAAACACCCGATACTTCAACCTTTCCCGCGTCTGGAGTAGATAATGTACACAATACGCGCAAAGTTGTGGTTTTTCCTGCTCCATTTGGACCTAAAAGCCCAAATATTTCCCCTGGCTCAATTTGCAACGAAACATTTTTAACTGCTTCTACTGAGCCATAGCTTTTCTGTAAGTTTTCAATTTTTACGGCGGGAGCCATCAGCCTTTCTCCCTAAATATACATTTCTAAACAATTTCTATTTTAACGGGATTGGATATTTAATTTACGCTTTTTCTTTTCCGCCATCTTGACGGAGCTTGTTAAGAAACTCAGGAATATTGTCTAAATCTTCCACTGATGTTAAAGCTGGAAACGTTAACCAGTTGGATTCTACTCTCAATTTTTCAATATAAGCACTGACAACTTCGCTATCTTCTCGATGCTGAAGCAGGTAATCTCGCAATTCTTTTTTATTCATTGATTCAAAGTTTGGCTTCATAGTTCAAACCTCCATTTACCAGTACGATCGATCAAGATTTGCATTTCTTCGCCTGCTAAAATAAATACTTCACCCGTAGGCTTATCTAAACAGACAAGATAAAGAGGACGGTACATCATTGTCAGCCGTTGGCAAAGAATAAAACAAGTTAGTATCTGAGCATCTGTAGGAATAACTGTCTATCCTTAATATTTTAGATTTATTTTTTATGTAGAGCGATCGCACTTCCAAAATTAAAAGCGCGATCGCATCTCTCATTAAAAGGCTGTGGCTATTGCATTAACCAAGTAATGAGTAAAAGGTAAAGAGTCTACAATCATCGCCGCGCAAAGAGCCATCATGTAGATAATTGAGTAAAAGAACAAACTTCTAGCTAATTCTTTACTATCAGGTTCAAGCCGCAACGCCCAAGCTTTTTTGATAAAAATAGTTGCCAAAAATGCCGCCAAAGCGCCGTAAACTATCCCAGAAACATTTAAGGGATAAATGAGCAAAAAAGTAGCAGGGATCAAAACCAAGGTATATAACCAAATTTGCTTAGTAGTCTCCTCATTACCTGCAACCACAGGAAGCATCGGTACGCCAACTTTGGCATAATCATCGCGGATCATTAACGCCAGCGCCCAAAAATGGGGAGGAGTCCACAAAAACACGATCGCAAATATTACCCAAGCCGCCCAACTCAACGTACCTGTAACCGCCGCCCAACCAACTAAAGCAGGAATTGCCCCCGCCGCGCCACCAATGACAATATTTTGGCTGGTATGGCGTTTGAGCAAATGCGTGTAAATAGCCACATAGAAGACGATGCCAGACATCGCGAGTAGTGCGCTGAGTAAATTGGCAAATACTGTAAGTAGAGTAAAAGAAAGTATGGTCAGAGCGATCGCAAATATCAACGCATCGCGCGGCTGTACCTTACCGGAAGGCAAAGGACGATGGCGGGTACGTTCCATAGCATAATCAATATCGCGATCGTAAATGCAGTTAATAGTTTGAGCCGCCGCCGCCGCACTTGTACCACCACTAAGAGTTACTAGCAGCAATAAAGGATCTACTTCTCCGTTGCTTGCAATCCACATACTACTAGCCGTCGTGATTAACAATAGCGGGATAATTCTCGGCTTTGTCAACTGGTAGTAGCTGCGAACAACTTCGGCAAAATTTTCATGGCGGCGAGAAATGCTAGTCCCGATCATGCTCACACTCAATCCTTAATCATTGAAACAACAAACAGAAAGTAAATATCTAAATCAACGTGCTGTCACCAAAGAAGCGCGATCGCGCCATCCCAAAACGGCAAAAGTAACAAGAGATCCTAATAATGCTGCTCCTACAACTTGATGAGCTACTGTTAAAGGCTCTATTTGGAGATGTAAGCGCAAGGTAGCAATCCCTAACAAAATTTGCAATAGTAATAACCCACCCGCCATATTAGCCAATAGCCGTAAAGTGGGGTGTAAAGCCGGAGTTCGCCAAGACATCCACACTACAGTAATGATCGCCAAACTAGGTAAGACTACAAAGCCGATATGACTGTACATCACACTACACAAAGCTTTAACTGTTAAACACTGATGCAGCGCCCACCGCGACGCAACCAAAGCGCCGAGCAAACTTTGCAAATATATTAAAATCGCTGCCGTAAAGCCCAGCCAAGGCAATTTACCCGCCGTCCCCGTCCCTTGATACGGAGTTAGCGCCGTACCCATAACTAACAGCGTGATAAAAAATAATAATGCCGTGCCTAAATGGGCAGTTACGATATCAAAACGTAGTAATTGCGTAACTGTTAAGCCGCCGAGTACGCCTTGAAACATAATTAAACCCAAGGAGAAAGTAGCCGCCCAAGGTAGCCAATTGGGTAATTGACGGCGATTCCACCAAGAAGTAACGGTTAATGCGATCGCTCCCACCCCAATTAACGCCGCATCTAAGCGATGAAACCACTCTAAAAATACTTGTAGATTCATTTGCGCTCTTGGCACGAGCGTACCGTAACACAAGGGCCAATCAGGACAAGCTAAACCTGCATTCATCACGCGGGTAGCGCTACCAATTGCCATCAAAATTAGCGTAGCAATACACAACTTCCATACCCAGCGCCGGATTCGATCTTGCGGCGTTGAGCGGTTTTGCCTCTCAGCGCTAGTTTGCGGAACAATAAATTCTGTCATGGACGATACCTTCTGCCCATCTGTATAAGCCATTAAAGTTTATTATTTTAAGATTTCTGGCTTGCTTCCACCCTAACGCATAGTCTTTGAGAGGGTAAAAATTTATTTTGATTTTAAAGCTTTAATTTGCAGCTATTCAGGATCTTTTATATTTGCCTGCCTCCTCTAGGGCTGTAAACAATCTTTGCGTTTCTTAACAATAGCTCAAAGCAAGAGTTAGTAGGAGAGACAGGAAAAAAAAGTAGCGATCGCCAAGAAAATCAGTAAAAAGTATTTTAACCAACTCACTAAGCCCAATAGCTGCACTAACGTGGTAAGTGAGTAAAACTAGAAATAGTAGTAAATTCGTAAATATAAATTACAGACCCGTGAAAATCCCAAGTTCTATTTGGACTTTACTTATAGGCATCGTACTGACCTTATTCAGCCTCTGGTATGGTCAAAATCATGGACTACTACCCGTTGCTGCTACCGATGAAGCTGTACTTGTAGACGGTCTGTTTAATACGATGATGACCGTATCTATCGGTCTATTTTTGCTAGTTGAAGGCATTTTAATTTATTCAGCATTTAAGTATCGCCGCACTCCTGGCGACAACACCGACGCAGCGCCAGTATTTGGCAACGTCCCCTTAGAAATTCTCTGGACAGCAATTCCAGCGATCGTTGTACTAGGCATCTCAATTTATAGCTTTGATGTTTACAACTCCATTGGTGGGTTCGATCCCCACGATATGCAAGCAGCAACCCAGTCTCAAGCTGTGAAAATGCCTGGAAGTGCGATCGCGGCAACATTGAGCGACAACGCCAATCAACAAAAGTCTGACGCAGCGATGCAAGACCCCGCAACAGCAGCCGTTCGCAACTCAGACCAAATTCCGCAAAAAAATGATGCCCCTGGTTTAGGGATTGTTTCGCCCACTATTGGCGCAAGTCCAGATCGAGAAGGCAAGTCACCAGAATTTGCCGTAAACGTTACCGGGATGCAGTACGCCTGGATTTTTACCTATCCTGATACGGGAATTGTTTCTAGCGAACTGCACGTACCGATTGGGCGAGAAGTAATCGCCAACATGAGCGCCAACGATGTAATTCATGCGTTTTGGGTTCCAGAATTTCGTTTAAAGCAAGACGTGATCCCCGGTCGCCAGACTTCAATCCGCTTTACTCCCCGCGTGGAAGGAACTTATCCTTTAATTTGTGCGGAACTATGCGGACCCTATCACGGCGCTATGAATACTAAAGTTATTGTCGAACCGCAGCAAGTTTTTGACCAGTGGGTAAAAGAGCAGCAAGTCGCCCAGGTAGATACATTGAATAGCGCGATCGCTCTTAATCCTACAGAAAAGTCACCCAACGACTTTTTAGCACCTTATACTAGCGATTTGGGCATCAATTCAGAAATGCTTAACCAAGTTTCTAGCCACCACCACTGATGCAAAATTTGACATAAATTTCTATGACTCAAGCACAGTTACAAGAAAGAGCCAACATACCCGCTCATAATGAAGACGCAGCCAATAGAAATTGGCGCGATTTCTTTACCTTCAACACCGACCATAAAGTAATTGGCATTCAGTATTTAGTTACAACCTTTGTCTTTTACTGTATCGGTGGATTGATGGCGGATTTAGTTCGCACCGAATTAAAAACCCCAGACCTAGATTTTGTCAGCGCCGAAGTATACAACAGCTTGTTTACACTCCACGCTACGGTAATGATTTTCCTCTGGATTGTTCCCGCCGGAGCAGGATTTGCTAACTATCTAATTCCGCTCATGATTGGGGCGAAAGATATGGCATTTCCCAAGTTAAACGCCGTAGCTTTTTGGATGGTTCCCCCAGCAGGATTATTGCTAGTTTCAAGTTTAGCTATTGGCGATGCGCCCGACGCTGGTTGGACTTCCTACCCGCCTTTGAGCCTAGTAACAGGGCAAGTAGGCGAAGCCATCTGGATTATGAGCTTGCTATTACTGGGGACATCCTCAATTTTGGGTTCGTTAAACTTCCTAGTTACACTGCTGAAAATGCGAACCCCAGGAATGGGAGTATTTCAAATGCCCTTATTTTGTTGGGCAATGTTTTCTACTTCTGCCTTAGCTTTGTTATCAACTCCGGTATTAGCTGGCGCTTTAATCTTGTTGGCGTTTGACTTGCTGGCGGGGACAACGTTTTTTAACCCCACTGGTGGCGGCGACCCAGTAGTTTACCAACATATGTTTTGGTTTTACTCCCACCCCGCCGTATATCTGATGATTTTGCCGTTTTTTGGGGTAATTTCGGAAGTTATACCAGTCCACGCGCGTAAACCCATATTTGGCTACAAAGCGATCGCTTATTCCAGTCTAGCTATCAGCTTTTTGGGCTTAATAGTCTGGGCGCACCATATGTTTACTAGCGGTATTCCCGGCTGGTTGCGGATGTTTTTCATGATTACCTCCATGATTATCGCCGTACCTACAGGCATTAAAATATTTAGCTGGTTGGCGACCTTGTGGGGCGGCAAACTCCGCTTAAATAGTGCTTTATTGTTTGCAATGGGCTTTGTGGGAATCTTTGTAATTGGTGGAATCAGTGGCGTAATGTTAGCTGCTGTCCCCTTTGATATCCACGTCCACGATACTTATTTTGTAGTCGCTCACCTGCACTATGTACTGTTTGGCGGTAGTGTATTAGGCATCTATGCAGGTTATTACCACTGGTTTCCGAAGGTTACAGGGCGGATGATTAACGAATTTTGGGGTAAAGTTCATTTTGCCTTAACAATCGTTGGTCTAAACCTTGCCTTTTTACCCATGCACAAATTAGGCATGATGGGTATGAACCGCCGGATTGCCATGTACGATCCCAAGTACGAAACGCTAAATTTTATCTGTACAATGGGCGCGTATTTGCTGGCAATTTCTACTTTCCCCTTCATAATTAATGCAATTTGGAGTTGGCACTACGGGCCAAAAGCTGGCGATAATCCTTGGGAAGCCTTAACTTTGGAATGGATGACAACTTCACCTCCAGCCATTGAAAACTTTGATGGGTTTCCTGTACTAGCTACCGGCCCTTACGACTACGGCATGAACAACAAAAAAGCTGTAGATGTACCATTAGCCGATGAACGAGAGCCAGCTTTAGCAGCAGGGCCAAGCTCTGTATTACGAGCCGATCCCGATCCCTCTGTGGCTGCTAATCCAGAAGATCGCAAATAAATAAAAGCTAAAAGATGGATTCTTTATTAATCATCTTTTAGCTTTTAACTTAATTACCTTATTGAGTAAAAGATTCATGCAAATTCAAACTATAGATCCAGCTAAAACGGAACTCAATCATCACCATACGGCGGAAGTAGCCGGACACCACGCAGAACACCCCGACCACCGCATTTTTGGCTTAATTATATTTTTAGTTGCCGAAGGGATGATTTTTCTAGGAATGTTTGGCGCTTACCTAGCTTTCCGTTCTATATTACCTGTTTGGCCCCCCGCAGGAACACCGCGTTTAGAATTGTTGCTACCTGGAGTTAACACAGTTTTGCTAATTTCTAGCAGCTTTGTCATGCACAACGCTGATGTCGCGGTGAAGAAAAACGACGTTAAAGGAATGCAAAAATGGTTGGCAATTACCGCCGCAATGGGGGCAATTTTCTTAGTTGGGCAACTATACGAGTACAGCCATTTAGAATTTACCCTAACTACAAACTTGTTTGCTAGTGCCTTTTACGTTTTAACAGGGTTTCACGGATTGCACGTATTTATCGGCGTGAGTGCGATCGCCGCCGTATTATGGAGAAGTCGCAAGGCTGGACACTACAGCAGCGAAAAGCACTTTGGCGTAGAAGCTGCCGAAATTTATTGGCACTTTGTAGACGTAGTGTGGATTATTTTGTTCGGCTTGTTGTACTTGCTATAATCGCTGCAAAACTAACTATAAAAGAGCCTCCAATTGGGGGCTTTTTTAATTAATAAACATAGCTGATTTGGTCTATAGGTATTAGAAAAAATCTGCATATTATGCCTGTAAAGGAATGTGACACTTATACTACAGAAACATGAAGTAAAAGATTGTGTGGAGATTTTTATTATAATCAATAGTTACATGGCTTTGTAATTTATTATATTTACTTTGTAGCTAAGTATGAAAAAAATATTTATTGATGCAAACATATACTTGAATTTTTTTGATAGTAATAAGCCAGAGCTAAAAAAATTACTTTGTTCTCTTTTAGAGAGTAAAAATAGTTTATTTATAAATGCACAAATTGTTAATGAAGTCAACAGGAATAAGCTTGGAATAGCTCAGAAGAGCTTGATAAATCATTTTACTAACTTATCCAATATTAAATCAAGCAATTTGCCCGAACATTTAGAAATGGAAAGTACAAACTTACAAAGCTGGAACAGCCAAAGTAAGAAGATACATCAAGAACAAGAAGCTCTCCAGAAAGAGCTTGAAGCTCTAATACACAAAACGCTTGAAGAAATAATGTTTTCTAACGATCAAGTTTCACGCACTTTTTCCCTTCTTTTTGAAGGCGCTCTAGAAGCATCTGAGCCTGAATTTCAAGCAGCAAGGCTTAGAAAAGAGTTAGGTAATCCCCCAGGTAAACCTAATGATCCTTTAGGCGACCAAATATCTTGGGAGCAATTTTTGAATTTCTCAAGAGGCTCAGAAAAAATATGGATTATTACTAATGATTTAGATTACTACACAGTATTTAAAGGTAAGAGATACCTAAATTCATTTTTATATAATGAGTTATTTAAAGCTAAAGCTAATCCTCCCTCAATTTTTTGTTTTGCAAGTTTGGCAGAGGGATTAAGGCATTTCAACGAAAATAGCTTAGAAAAAATCGATAATTTGCCTACTGACGAGGAGCTTAAACTTATTACTGAAGAGGAACTTTCTAGCTCAGTAGCTCAAACAGAAGCTTCAAGGTTTTTTCCTGTTTTTGAACAAGGGAAGCTTACATATGTATATTTGCCACCTGGATTCAAATCTCCTAATCATTATATTCAGTATCTTAGAACATATGATTCAGAAGAATGGTAGCAGTAGCAATTCAAAGTTGCAAATCTTACTTATGATTTTATCAGATATTAAGTGATGAATATGCAATATAGCAAGCCTGTTGGAGTGGATATATTAATGGTATTACAAAGGTTACTTACAGCCGCTCAACAGGAACGTTAGTGTAAATACTTTCTGGGAAGAAGTGCGAAGTCTTTTTATAGTGCTTATTAGTTGCAAAGACTTCGCCCTACCATAAAACTATTTGATACTATCTAACTAAGGCGATTTGTGAGAGATGTTTTTCATCAAGTAGTTAAAGTTGCATTGCAAAAAGATGGATGGACTATAACTCACGATCCCTTGTCGATTAGCTCTGGTGGTGTGAATATGGCAATTGACTTAGGGGCTGAAAAGATGATTGCGGCAGAAAAAGATGATGTAAAAATAGCAGTAGAAGTCAAAAGTTTTTTAGAATATTCCTCAGCAATTTCTGGCTTTCACATGGCGCTAGGACAATTCATTAATTATCGTGGAGCATTGAGGAAAGAAGACCCAAATCGCTTGTTATATTTAGCTGTACCTCTAACTACATACAATACATTTTTTCAGTTAGATTTTCCGCAGTGGATAATGCAAGAAAATCAAGTCAAATTAGTTATTTACGAGCCAGAAAGTGAGGTCATTGTTGAATGGAGAGAATAAAAATATACCAGCAGCACGTACAACAGCTACTTTCAAAATATGCTCAATATAAGCCTGCTTATGGAGAAATTGAAGTAGAAACAATTTTTGATGTAGAACGAAACCACTATCAAATTGTGCATATAGGATGGCATCAACAACGCTGGATACATACTTGCATAATTCATATTGATATTAAAAACGATAAAATTTGGATTCAGTGGAATGCAACAGAAGCAGACATTGCCTCAGAGTTAGTAGAATTGGGCGTACCTAAAAAAGATATTGTCTTAGGATTTCAGCCGCCTTTCATGCGCCAATTTACAAGCTATGCGGTGAGTTGAAACTTTGGTTATAAAATGCGATCGCGCATCCAAAAATAAAAGTATTAAGTTGAGGATAAAGTCTTTTTAAAGTGCTGATTAGTTAAAATGCGATCGCTTAAACACTTCAAGCTCTATTACCGAATTTTTCCGTATAGTGAGAAAATAGGATGGAACACCAAAACAATCTCCACGCCCAGGAAGATTCGCGAGTTAAAATCTCAGATTGCGCGTGAAGGATTTATTTACTTGCCCAAGCGCGGTAAAGGTAGCCATGAGCGTTGGCGGCATCCTCAACTTAGAAAAACACTGACAATCTCTGGCAAAGATGGAGATGATGTGCCACTTTACCTAGAAAAACAACTAGCAAATTTACTTGCTGCACTAGAAGAGTTAAGGGAGGACGAGGATTTATGAATCGGTACAGCATGATTGTTCAATGGTCTGATGAAGATCGGCTTTTCCTAGTTACGATTCCAGAATTTGCCGATCTTGTTGTAATGCCTTGTACTCATGGCAAAAATCGTGAGGAAGCAATTCACAACGGTGAAGAAATTATTGAAATGTATTTGGAAGCTTGGCAAGCAGAAGGCGAACCTATTCCTGAACCTAGGACGCAACAGATTGCCTAATGGTTGCAGTTAATTTAATAAATATAGAAAAACTAGCAATACACTGATGGGAGAAGTGCGGAGTCTTTTTATAATTCTAATTAGTTAAAAAGACTTCGCCTCAACAGTTCAAGATTTATTAAATAAGTTTTCCGTATAACACCGCTTACAAGGTGGATACGCAGAAAAATTCCGTATACTTTCCAAATATGGATGTTATACAGACAATTTCTTCTTATCATGCCTAAAAATGACTAGGATGCTTGTATATTGTGCTTTGTCAAAAGATTATGTGCAAAATTTCAGTATAATGAATAGTTTTTCTGCCTGATTTTAGAAAATGTTACTGCTTAGTTAGTTTATTACAAGAATAATACGTAAGATTTATGAGTCGAAGCGGTGCTTTTTACGCAGAAATTTGGCGAAATGATCAATGGAAGCCGATTCCTACACCTAAATTCTCAAAAGGCAAGGAAATTCCAATTCCTTGTGTAAGCCCTGGGACAGCGTATGAACTATATGCTGCTCTTGCTGGATATGAGCGTTGGGGTATGTATCCACTCTGGCATACTGAACCGATAGTACCATTATCCGAACCTCGCGGCTTTCCTAATGATCTGAATCTTATTTATAAAAAATATTTTGGCTACAATGAATATCCAGAAAGTAATAAGTCGGCAATAAAAAATGCTCTATTCCATACCAATCAGCAGTATCTTACTTGGTTTCTAGTTCAAGAAGTCAATGATTATGATTGGGACAGAAAATTTCCCCCTTGGATAGGTTATGTAAAGAGTCAGTATGCTTTATTGTTTGGTGATTTATCTTCTTTTCCTGAGAACTTTCCAGAGGATGAGGGAATCTATATATTCGACGGGGAAGGCAGGACAGAAATTTCTTGGGTGGAAACTTATCGTGAGTTTGTTGGCTGTATAGATTGGTTTATTGAAGAACTCCTAAAATTAGGAAATCCAAAGGAGGTGAGGATTATTTTCTGGCTGGACTATTAGGGTACTAACTACTGCATAACAACACTATGCAAGAGACGCTCGAACGGCTCCTGTCAGTTGGACTTTTTCCAATTACTGTTCGCGCCCCTGATAGCTCAGTCGTTATGCCGCCAGAGGATTCAAGTATTTTGGTGAGGGTCAGTTTCAGTGCGATCTGTTAGTTGCGGCTGGGGTTGGGGTTGTTTGTGCTGGAATTAGTGGGAAGTTTAGGTCATTGGGGCGGTCGCGCTTGAGGTGCTAAAATTCACTCACCACCGCTAACTTTCAACGTTATACTTAACCGATACGCTTATTGAGTCCGCCCTTGATTATTTGAAGTGCGATCTGCTTGTAGTAGCGCTTCGCGATCGCAAATAGGTAAGCAAGACGCATCAACCGTTCCCAAATAGGCACATTTTTAAGAGGCTTGCGAGTTTTTTTAGTAAAATTGATGCGATCGTAGCAGAATTGTTGATTTCTTAGCTCTGTTACCCATAGACTTGAGATGTTGAAAGACGCTGCATAACAACACCCATACACGCCAACCGCCGAGAGTTAATTGGCGATAACAGAGGTTATCTGCGGCGGGTAATAGGCAACGTTTGTATAAATACTTTCTGGGACGAAGTGCGATCGCTTTTTCGGGTATGCAACGAGGAAGCCGAAATTTTAGTCTTGGTTGGAAATTACGGTAAACTCAAGTTGCTCAAAAGAATCTTTGGCAATTTATGAACTTGGCATGAGCGAAAGTATATATATTGAAACTAGCATTTTGGGCTATCTCACAGCTAGATGGACAAAAGACCTGATTATGGCTGCAAATATTGAAATAACTAAAGACTGGTGGGAGTCTCGTCGAAATACCTTTACCCTCTTCACTTCAGAGGCGGTTTTAGAGGAAGTAGCACTAGGAGATCCAGCGATTGCGGCTCAACGACTAGAAATTTTGCAGAGTTTTTCCTTGTTATCCCTAAATCTTGCTGTACAAGGTTTAGCGGCACAATTCCTGACTCGAAGCAACTTACCTCCAAAAGCAAAAATTGACGCAATTCACATTGCCGCCGCCACCATTCACGGCATGGATTATCTGCTAACGTGGAATTGTAAGCATATTGCGAATGCTCAAATCCAGGGAAAGTTGGCGGAGATTAGTCTCGATTCTGGCTATGTACTGCCTGTCCTCTGCACACCAAACGAACTGATGGGATATTAGGTCATGTGGCAAGATGAAATTGTTGAAGAAATCCACCAAATCCGCGAAGCGTATGCAAAGTCGTTCAATTATGACCTAGACGCAATATTTGAAGACTTACGCAAAAAGGAAACTGAAAGCGGCAGAGAAGTTGTACGTTTGTCGCGAAAGCGCGATCTAAAAACACGTTGGAGTGGACGAGCGAGAGATATTGGTGAGGATTCACCAGATACTAGCCGCCGCTCAACTTAGCCGTTAGCGTAGATACTTTTTAGGAAGAAGTGCGAAGTCTTTTCTCACTATAAAACCCTTTGATCTACCTTTAAGAGCGAAAAGCACACAGTTACTAAAAAGTCTCTAATTGGAGACTTTTTAACCAATATTTTTTGATCTACTGGCTTTTTATTCTACTTTGAGACTCAAACTCCCTTAAAATTAAAGTTGTTAGCTATTTTTTTGCGCCCAACCTATGGGCAATAAATCTTAACCAGTTGATAGAATTGCTGTTTGAGCAATACAAAAGCTAGTCGCTTTCATGGGCAAAGTAATTTTTATATGACATCAAAAGACCAAAAATCAATAGAAGCGCCTTTATGGCTACGGGTTTGGCGCTCCCAGCAAGAGAATTTTCAGCTAATTTTTATTGCTTTGTTTTTAGCGCTGCTAATCCGTGCCTTTGTTGCCGAACCTCGCTATATTCCCTCGGATTCTATGCTACCTACTTTGCACACAGGCGATCGCTTAGTAGTAGAAAAACTTTCCTATCATTTTCACCCACCCGCGACGGGAGATATTATTGTTTTCCATACTCCCCAACAATTACAAGCTGCCTATGATAAAGAACAAGCCTTTATTAAGCGCGTGATTGCCACTCCCGAAGAAACCGTAGGCGTTACCAATGGCAAAGTATATCTAAACAACCATCCCCTACAAGAAAACTATATTGCCGAACCTCCGGCTTATCGCTTATTACCCCAGCAAGTTCCCGAACATAGTGTTTTTGTGATGGGCGATAACCGCAACGATAGTAACGATTCTCACGTTTGGGGCTTTTTACCGGAGGAAAATATCATTGGGCGGGCAACTTTTCGTTTTTGGCCGCTTAGTCGCATCGGTTTTGTTTAAAACTGTAGGTAATACATCAACTGGCTAATTAAAGCCCCAGGTAGCGATAGCCGCCGTTGAAAATCTACTAAGTTGCGGTACGCACCTTGTAAATCTCGATTGTGAACTATAGATTGAGCTAAACGCAAATCAATGGCAGGAATTTCTGTTAATTGCTCAATGGTGGCAATATTTGGGCTAAGAGGGGCAATGGTGAGAATTTCATCGTAGTAACAAAACTTGAGTACCGGGACTAAAGGTTGCAAATGCTGGACAGAAATACTCAAAGCTGCGGCAATATCTTCTATACAGCAAAATTGTACTCCCGCTTGACATAATTGCACCAAGTTCCGCGCTTGATGAATAGACAACCCAGGAAGCCGCAACCAATCGTCTACCTTGGCTTTATTCACATCAATTTGAATGCCTAAATCTGCGGCGATCGCAATTTCTGCCCTTGACTGTAGCCGATAATAAGGATCGTTTAATAATTTAGTGCGAATTGATTGCGCTGAGGGTAGCCATTGCATGATTTGGTTGATTATAAATAGCTTCTCAATCAATTTTATCCAACATTTGGCGGCGTTTCTGCTCAAACTCGTATTCAGAAATTAGCCCGTCTTCCCGCAAACCGTCTAACTGACGCAGGTCCTCAGAAATTGTTTTAACATTATTTGGCTCTGTCACTACTTTAGATGAGTAATTTTGCCCATTTTGGTTAAAATTATCGTCAAATTCTGCTTCATTTTGCAACAAGTACCATAAACCCTCAATAGCACTAGCCGCACGAGGTATAGGTGTCCAAGATAGTAGCAAGTATACTACTCCCCACAAAGGCTGACCTAGATAAAACTTATGCCATCCAGCAATCGGGCTGATAGTTCCCGTCAAAGCTAAAACTGCGGCAATTTTTCGACTTTTTGACCGATCGCTCATGTTTCGGCAACTCTAAATTCTTCTCCAGCAAGATTGATTATACACAAAATTGTTTATTAGTCAAGTGTAGAAATCTCACCGATCGAGATATTTAAGCCAAACCTTAAGTCTAGACTAGAATGATATTAAACGCCAAAGTGAAAATATTTTGGGCGATCGCACCTTTGTTATCCAAAAGCGCTATGGGATTTTTTGATTCTGAGATAGTCCAACAAGAAGCCAAACAACTATTTGAAGAATACCAAGCTTTAGTAAAGCTGGGTAATAGTTACGGCAAATTTGACCGCGACGGCAAAAAGCTGTTTATCGAACAAATGGAATCAATGATGGAGCGCTATAAAATTTTTATGAAACGCTTTGAGTTATCAGAAGATTTTATGGCTCAGATGACGGTAGAACAACTTAAAACTCAGCTAAATCAATTTGGTGTTACGCCGCAGCAAATGTTCGATCAGATGAACTCTACTTTAGAGCGGATGAAAGCTGAGTTAGAAAAGGGAGTGTAGAGACGTTGCACTGCAACGTCTCTACGATTATCGAGGGCGATCGAAATCCGAAGCCGGACGGAAGTTTTGTGCGGGCGTACCTTTCAAAGCTTTGGTCATAAAGTCCCGCCAAATCGGAGCAACAAAAGTACCACCAGTAGAACCATAACCCAACGGACGATAGTTATCATTTCCTACCCATACAGCCGTTGCTAATTGTGGCACGTAGCCCACAAACCAAATATCCCGCTCGGAAGATGTTGTTCCAGTCTTTCCGGCGGCGGGGCGACCAATTTGGGCAGCTTTTCCCGTACCGTTATTAATTACGCCTTGCATGACACTGGTTAGCGAAGCGGCAGCCCAAGGTTCGAGGACTAATTGAGGTTTGGGGGTATTATCTAATAAAACATTGCCATTGCTATCGGTAACACGGACAATCACCGTAGGCTCTGATTTCCAACCATAATTAGCCAAAGTGGCATAAGCATTAGCCATCTCTAGAGGAGTTACACCAATTGCACCTAAAGGCAAAGAGGTTACAGGCTCCATCGGGCTATTAATACCCAAAGTCCGGCAAGTTTCGATCACTTTATTCATTCCTACCGCCCGCCCAATTTTGATCGCCGGAATATTGCGCGATACTTCTAAAGCTTTACGAATCGACATTGCGCCGCTAAAGGAACTATCGTAGTTTTTGGGATAGTAATAACCACTAGCTTCTCGATACCGGACGGGGGTATCGGAAACAATAGAATTAGGGGTGTATTTGCCTGTGGCAAAAGCTGTGTAGTAAACAAAGGGTTTAAAAGCCGAACCCGGTTGACGGATAGCTTGAATGGCACGGTTAAATTCGCTCTTCTTGGGATTTACACCTCCCACCAGCGCTTTAATAAAATGCGTGCGCGGATCGATGGCTACGAGCGCCATTTGGTCAGCACGGACACCTTGACGGCGCAATCGGCGATGGGAATTAACTACTGTTTCTTCTGCCATAGTTTGCATTTTGGCATCAATTGTAGTTTGTACCCGCATTCCACCTTTTAAAACTGCGTCACGCCCAAAACGTTTGATTAACTCGGTGGAAGCTGCATTAGTCACGTAAGGACTTGCACTACCTTGAAACGATTTAATCTTGCCTAGTGTAATTTTTTGGGCGCGGGCTTTGGCTTCTTCTTGGGGTGTAATCCAGCCTAAATCGCGCATTCGTCGCAACACCGTATGTTGTTGCTCAATGGCTTGTTTCCTGTTCACAAACGGACTGTAATCTTGGGGGGCTTTGATTAAACCTGCCATCATTGCTGATTCGGCTAAAGTTAAAGTTCCTGCCGATTTGTTGAAATAGCTACGGGCGGCAGTTTGTACGCCGTAGTTGTTGTGACCCCAATAAATTTGATTGAGGTACAATTCTAAAATTTGGTCTTTGGTCAAAATTTGTTCGATCCGGATTGCCAGCACTCCCTCGGCGAGTTTGCGGCTAAAAGTACGCTGGCGAGAGAGAAAGACATTTTTCATCAACTGCATAGTTAATGTTGAGCTACCTTCTCTAACCGAACCTTTTTGATAGTTGACTACGAGCGCCCGTCCTACACTAATGGGGTTAATGCCTTTGTGGTAATAAAAATTGCTATCCTCGATCGCAATTACGGCTCTTTTTATGTCCGGGGAAATTTTATCTAGGGGTGCAACTTCTCGGTTAGCTTCTCCATGAATACTAGATAAAAGCTTGCCTTTGATGTCGTAAATATAGCTCGTCTCGGCAGGAATATAGGTGCGTAAAACTCTGACATCGGGCAAGTTACGGAAACTGAGGGCTAAACCAACTAATCCCCCGGCGGCGATCGCACTTCCTAACATTGTTATTGCTAGGAGAGTTCCCCCCGTTACTTTGGTAATATCTTTAACAAACTTAAAACTAGGACTAGAACCTTTATCTTTTTTGTGAATAATACTAGATGACACAGTTATGTAACTTCCTCACTTTAATAATTAGGACGGGTAACGGTAGTAACAAAGGATTTTTTAATATTTGGGGAAAGAAATCTTCTTCAGATTTCCAGCGACAATAGAGTTAATTTTTGCAATTATAGTAGTTTGACGAGGCAAACAATATCAGTAAATTGCTAGTGAATGTACTTAATTTAGCTAAAAAATCGCCAATAAGTGATTTGGAAGTATTAAAAAAATTGACTTTTAGGCGGATGCAAAACCTAGAAACAACCAATATCAAAGCCATTTCCCAACTTGCAACCAAAAGTAATAATTGGCTGCGTCGGGGGACGAGTGAGATTTTCCCCGATCGCACCGATAGTAATAATCCCCAAGAGAACCTCGAAAAGCTGCTTAAAACTACTGGTACTTTGCGGATAAAATTGGGCATCGATCCAACGGGGGCAGATATTCACCTTGGTCATAGTATACCAGTGCGGAAACTAAGAGCTTTTCAAGATGCGGGACATACAGCAGTTTTGATTATTGGCGATTTTACTGCCAGAATTGGCGATCCGACGGGCAAATCTGAGGTACGCCGTCAGCTAACCGAGGAAATAGTAGCCCAAAATGCCCAAAATTATCTGGACCAAGTTCGACCAATTTTAGATTTTGATACGCCCGGAAGGTTGGAAGTACGTTACAACTCTGAGTGGTTGGCAAAACTAGATTTGGCAGAAATTTTAGGATTGTTGTCAACGATGACAGTAGGACAGATGTTGGCAAAAGAAGGATTTAGCGATCGCTTTACACAAGAAAACCCGATTTATCTGCACGAATTTCTTTACCCGTTGATGCAAGGCTACGATTCAGTGGCAATTGATGCGGATGTAGAATTAGGCGGGACAGACCAAAAATTCAACATTGCTGTAGGGCGAGACTTACAAAAACATTTTGGTAAAACTCCCCAATTTGGGTTATTAACACCAATTTTGTTAGGGACAGATGGCGTACAGAAAATGTCTAAGTCGCTGCACAATTATGTAGGCTTATCGGAAGATCCGTTAACTATGTACTCAAAGCTTGAAAAAACTCCTGATAGCTTGCTAGAGCAGTATTTTGAGCTATTAACAGATTTATCTTTAGACCAATTGCCAGCAAATCCGCGCGATCGCCAGAAACTCCTAGCTCTTGATATTGTTACTCAATATCACGGTAAAGAAGCCGCCCAGCAAGCTCAAAGCGCAGCTTTATCAATAACCAGTGGTAGTACGACGCGATCGGATTCTGTACCAGAGTTTTCCCTTTCCTCAATCCAGTTTCCCACCAAGTTAGCAAATATTTTAAGTGGGAGCAGCTTGTGTAAAAGTAATGGAGACGCTAGAAGGCAAATTCAGGGGGGCGCTATCCGCTTAGATGGAGAAAAAATCGAGCAAGCTGATTTAGCATTTGATGAACCCAATCTTTTGTATGACAAGGTTTTACAGTTTGGCAAAACCAAATTTATCCGCTTAGTACCGTAATAATTTACTATGCCTTTATCTCAAATCATCGTGCCGCTAGACGTTGCTACCGAAACAGATGCGATCGCATTAATCGACAAGTTGCCAGAAGTTACTTTTTGGAAAGTAGGTTTGGAGTTATTCGTTAGCACTGGCGCTAAAGTGGTAAAAATCCTCAAAGAACGGCAAAAACAAGTGTTTTTAGACCTCAAGCTGCACGATATTCCGAATACCGTTGCCGGAGCAAGTCGGGCGGCGGCGCGGTACGGGGTAGATTTACTCACTATTCATAGTACCTGTGGTAGAGAAGCGCTGAAGTTAGCCCACAAAGCAATTCAACAAGGCGCTCAAGAATCTGGGGTTGCACCAACTAGATTAATTGCCATTACCGTATTAACCAGCCTGTCATCGCGGCAACTTGCCTTTGACTTGAAAATTCCTTTAGAATTGCCAGAATACGCTTTGCAAATGGCTTTAATGGCGCAAGAATCGGGGCTAGAAGGGGCAGTTTGTTCGCCTCAAGAAGTAGCACAACTAAAAGATAGTTGCGGTAAAGATTTTTTGCTAGTTTGTCCTGGTGTGCGCCCAACTTGGGCAGAAACTGGAGATCAAAAGCGCAGTATGACACCCGCTCAAGCGATCGCATTAGGAGCAGATTATTTAGTTATTGGTCGTCCCATTACGGCGGCGGCTGACCCTAAAGCAGCTTGGCAGCGCATTTGTGACGAAATAGCCCAAGCATGAAATTACTAGGGATTGTAGCTTGTATTTTATCGCTTACAGATTGTGGTGCGAAGGCTCAAGTTCCTTTATCTAACTGCCAAAAACAAGATATAGAAACCCTCACAACCCAATTAGTCAAAGACTTACCCAGCTATACTAATCGCGTCAATCAAAAGTCTCGCCGTTTAAAACGCAGCGTAGATATTTATAGTTACGTGCTGATAGCTGGAAAAGCAGAATTTGCCCCTTTATCTCTTGGCCCTAGGGAGTATTTGCCAACGTTACCAGTTTCCGAGCAGCCCCAGCAAGTATTTATCACAACTCTAGAGCGCCAATACAGCACTGGAAAATTAGTTCAATTGCAACAGTATCATTGGCTATTTTTGACCCAAACAACGGGCGGTTGGCGGTTGGCATTTATGTTTTCGCGGACGGGGACTTATCCTAACTCTCAACCACCCACGCCACCAAGAGAAAGCAGTAATGGCTCTGTTGCTCAAGCTGTAAAAACTTGGCTGCGCGACTGCCAAGCAGGAACACTGAGATAATTAGGCGGAAAAAATAGGGTGTGGCTTTGCCTCCCCTATTGTTTTCCAAGAAAGGCGATGCTTGCTAAACTCAAAGCAGCAATCTGTACCTAAAAAGTAGTTATGTCTGTTGCCAAAGACTTTGAAATTATTGAAAGTACCGCCGAAGATGTTATCTTTCCTCCAGGAGAATTAGATAGCGACGAGCCACCATTGGAAACCGAATTGCATTTGCGGCAAATTATCCTACTGTTACAGTGCCTTGAATTGTGTTGGCAAGACCGAAACGATTTTTATGCTGTAGGTAATTTAACTATTTACTACAGCCAACGGCAGCGCAAAAGTGAGGATTTTCGGGGCCCAGACTTTTTTGTCGTTTTAGGCACAGAGCGCAAACCTCGTAAAAGTTGGGTAGTTTGGCATGAAAACGGCTTGTATCCTAATATAATTATCGAATTATTGTCTGACTCAACAGCTAAAGTAGATCGAGGCTTAAAAAAGCAGATTTATCAAGATACTTTCCATACTCCAGAATACTTTTGGTTC
This sequence comes from Synechocystis sp. PCC 7509, assembly GCF_000332075.2. Classification (NCBI taxonomy): domain Bacteria; kingdom Bacillati; phylum Cyanobacteriota; class Cyanophyceae; order Synechococcales; family Merismopediaceae; genus Synechocystis; species Synechocystis sp. PCC 7509. The sequence continues at coordinate 2,731,418 of NZ_ALVU02000001.1, forward strand.
GATCCAGAGAGTTTAGAATTTGCCGGATTTCGTTTAATAGACAGCACGTATCAGCCTATAGAACCAAACGATCAAGGCTGGATGTGGAGTCAGCAGTTAGAACTGTATTTAGGTATTCACGAGCAAAAATTACGCTTTTTTACAGTAGTTGGGTTGTTAGTTGCGACACCGATGGAAGTTGCTCAACAACAAACTCAAAGAGTAGAAATCTTAGCCGCCAAATTGCGCGAATTAGGTATAGATACAGATAATATTTGAGCTAAATTAAACAGGCGATCGCGCTTTGGCGTTGCTGAAACAATGATTTTACGAAATCTTTAAACCAATGCTAGAGACGTTGCACTGCAACGTCTCTACTTAGATTAATATATTTAATCGGCTTATACTATTCTTCAGGATAAACCCACTTGGGCGGCTCGGTCATTTTTTTCCTCAGCCTTTCTTCGGCAATTTCTAACATCCGATCTAAGGAAGTTTCTTGAATAAATTTTGCTGACTCTTGCTTGTATTCTAAGTTGGGGCATTTATCGCCTAAAACACAGCCATTAATACAGGCGGTAGCACAGTCAATCGTAGTTTCTGGCATATAAAAGTACGAAAATTGTTGTATTGGTAACTGTTTTTGATTATAAAACTTCGTTTAACGCGATCGCACTTCGTCACTTATAGCTAGGATAGATATTTTAAATGCTGGCAACTAATGAAACTATAGCTGCGATCGCCACGGCGGTTGTTCCGACTCAAGGTAGTGTGGGAATTGTCCGCTTATCGGGAGTTACGGCGTACAAAATTGCTCAACAGATTTTTCAATCTCCCGGTACGCAAGTATGGGAATCCCACCGTATTGTTTACGGCTATATTCGCCATCCCAAGACGCAGCAATTAATTGATGAGGCATTGCTACTAATTATGCTCTCTCCCCGCTCCTACACCCGCGAGGATGTAATAGAGTTTCACTGTCACGGGGGAATTATGGCAGTACAGCAAGTTTTGCAACTATGTTTAGAAGCTGGTGCTAGGTTGGCGCAACCAGGAGAATTTACTTTAAGAGCGTTTTTAAACGGAAGGCTGGATTTAACTCAAGCTGAAAGCATTAACGATTTAGTAGGGGCAAAATCTCCCCAAGCAGCACAGGCGGCTTTAATGGGATTAGAAGGGTTCTTGCGATCGCCTATTATTCAATTACGCGCTACTTGCTTAGATATATTAGCTGAGATTGAAGCGCGGATTGATTTTGAGGAAGATTTGCCACCCCTTAATATTGAAGATATTACAGCCAAAATTAGCCAATTATTAGTAAAAGTAGGTGAAATTCTAGAAACAGCTAACCGAGGCGAACTCTTACGCAGTGGATTGAAAATAGCTATAGTTGGTAGACCAAACGTAGGTAAATCTAGCTTACTAAATGCGTGGAGTAAATGCGATCGGGCGATCGTTACAGATTTACCCGGTACAACCCGCGATGTAGTAGAGTCTCAGCTAGTTGTTGGCGGTATTCCGGTGCAAGTATTAGACACGGCGGGAATCCGAGAGACAAGCGATAAAGTTGAAAAAATTGGTGTAGAAAGAAGTCTTACCAGCGCTCAAGGTGCAGACTTGGTATTGCTGACAATAGATGCTTTTGCAGGGTGGACAGAGGAAGACGCAGACATCTACACCTCAGTACAACATCGTCCGGTAATTTTAGTAATTAATAAAATTGATTTAGTAGAAACCAAACCTCAACTACCCGACAATATTACGCTGACGGTAGAGACGGCGGCGGCGCAAAATAAAGGTATTGAGAGATTAGAACAAGCAATTTTGACTACCGTACAAACGGGAAGCGTCAAATCTGCGGATATGGATTTAGCAATTAACCAAAGACAAGCGGCGGCGTTGACACGAGCCAAAATTTCGTTACAACAAGTAATTGAAGCTGTAACTGACACCTTACCGCTAGATTTTTGGACAATAGATTTAAGGGGAGCAATTCAAGCCTTGGGAGAAATTACTGGGGAAGAAGTCACAGAATCAGTGCTTGACCGAATTTTCAGCCGTTTTTGTATTGGCAAATAATTTCTAAGGTGCAAACTCCCTCTTGTTCTGGCTGCAATACAAAACTAAAAGTGTAAATATAATAATTCCCACTAAATATTTAATGGCGGGGTTGACACTGGGACTAGGGGAAAAAAAACCCTCAATAGTACCAGCAATAACTAACATTGGCACGACAGCAAATAATAACTGTACTGCCTTAGAACCATAAAAGCGCAAAGCATCCAAGCGGCGATACTTACCAGGAAACAAAATGGCTTTAGCAATTAATAACCCCGCACCGCCAGCAAAAAATATCGCTGGTAATTCCAAAGCACCGTGAGGAAAGACAAACGCCCAAAAGGGATAAGCTAAATTATTTTGACCAACTAAAGTAGCGATCGCCCCAATACTTAAGCCGTTATAGCCCATAATATAGGCTGTATATAATCCGGCGCTCAATCCTCCAGTTATCGCTGCAAAGGATACAGAAATATTGTTGACTGTGATACCACTAGAAGCTAATGGCTCAATCCCTACAATTGAACCCATCCATAGCTCGTGTTTGTCTCGAACCTTAGTAATTAATTCCTGCGGCACTACAAGGGGCAAAAATGCCGGATCTTGCCAAGCATACCACCAGGCGATCGCACTCCCAAATAAAAATATCCCTGTCGCCAAGGCAATATAGCCTGATGTTTCCTGAATTAACAACGGTAAGCCAGTGCGATAAAACTCTTTTACCGCTTGCCATTCTTGTCGCCTTGAACCCTGATAAATTTGGTTGTAGGCGCGAGTTGTTAATGATTGTAAATTTTGGGTAATTAAAGTTCCCGCTTGTTGGGTACGAGCGCGGGCAAAATCTGCGGCTACCGAGCGATACAAGCTTGCTAAGGTGGCTATTTCCTCAGCTTCTAGCGATTTAATCCCTTTTTTCTCTGCCTGCCCTAGCAAGGCATCTAGACGCTTCCAGTCTGTTTCTCGTCTGGCAATCCAACGTTGAATGTTCATTAAGTTTGTGGTCAATAAGACTTTGCTAACTTAAGATAGCGCTATTCCCCTAGATAGATATAAAATTACCGGAGACTTGTTATGGCTTTGAGTTCTACGCAGCCTCTAAATGTTGGCAATGTTGTTACTACTGCCTTTCAACTTTATAAAAATCGTTTTAAGCCTTATTTTCTATTAGCACTAAAAGCTTACTTTTGGTTGCTAGTTCCGGTTTATGGTTGGGCGAAGTTTTGTGCAACTTCGGCGCTGATTTCTCGTTTGGTTTACGGCGAGTTAGTAAATCAACCAGAAACAATTAAGGACGGGACGAGATATGTCAATTCTAAGCTGTGGGAGTTTTTAGTTGCAGCTATAATTTTAGGCTTGATTGTTGTCGGTGCGTACATTGTGTTTGCGATCGCTGCGGGGATTGCGGCGGTGTTTGGTGGGTTAGTTTTCTCCACTGGAGGTAATGGTGCGCTTACAGGGATCGCTTTTGTTATTGCTGCGATCGCTTTTATTGCCCTTTTTGTAGTATTTTTGTTGATTTTAGTCCGCTTTTATGTGTATGAAGTACCTTTAGCAATTGAAGATAATATTAATGCGACTTCAACTATCAGTCGTAGTTGGGAGTTAACTAAGGGCTTTGTAGGGCGCATTTTATTAATTTCTTTTGTAGCGTTATTAATTACCCTTCCCATATTAATTTTAGGGCAGGTTGTTAGTGCAACCCTTCAATCTTCCTTTGCCGTCTTAATCGAACAACAATCAATTCTTAGCTTACCCCTGGTTATTTTGAATCTGGGCTTAAATTTTGCGCTAGGTGCTGTACAGTTGCCTTTTACACAAGCCGTTAAAGCCGTAATTTACTATGATTTACGGACTCGTAAAGAAGGCTTAGGTTTAAACTTACGCGATCGCAATATTTAACATAAAAACTATTATGGCTCAAAATTCATTGCAGCTTTTAAATGTTGGTAACGTTGTTACAACTGCCTTTCAACTTTTTAAAAATCGTTTCAAACCTTACTTTTTGTTGGCGTTTAAGGCTTATTTTTGGTTGCTAGTTCCGGTTTATGGTTGGGCGAAGTTTTTTGCAATTTCGGCGCTAATTTCTCGTTTAGTTTATAGCGAATTAACAAATCAACCTGAAACTATCAGTGGTGGGGAAAAATATGTAAATTCTAAACTATGGCAGTTTTTAGTTACATCCGTATTACTCGCCTTTATTGCTCTAAGTATCTGGATTGTTTTACTAATTGTACTTGCTATTATATTTACGGTTATAGTTTTAGTATTTAGTGGATCAATTTCAAGCTTGCAGCCAGGTGAAATTACTAATACAGTTATTAGTATAATCATGGTAATAATTAGCACTATTGGGTCGATGTTGCTCCTGATACGATTTGTTATATCTGAATTACCCCTAGCAATTGAAGATAATATTAATGCAACTTCAACTATTCGTCGTAGTTGGAAGCTAACTAAAGATTTTGGCAGTAACATTCTCTTGATTTATTGTGTAGCTTTTTTAATTACTTTGCCTTTATTAGCTTTGTCAGGGAGCGTTTACTATTTAATGTTTCAAGATTTTACTGGTAGTTTTTTAATTACCTATCCTTTATCAGCTTGGATACTTTTAGCGGTTATTGTTCGTAGGATATTTGAATTTTTGCTAGGCGGAATAATCAACAAAGCCCAAATAATTAATCTGCTACTTATTATTTTAAGTCTTTGCTTGAGTATCGTAGTAGGTGCTATACAATTACCTTTTTGGCAGACAGTTAAAGCAGTAGTTTACTACGACTTGCGAACCCAAAAAGAAGGGTTAGGATTAAATTTACGCGATCGCAATATTTAACTTATTTATGCACATTTTTAATCGAGTTACTCACCAAACGCCCGAAAGCGTAGAATTAGAATTTACTTTAGCAGGGATTGGTAGTCGGGCTTGGGCATTGGTAATTGATTACAATGTTTTGGCGGCGATTTTAATCGGCTTTTTGCTGATTATCTGGGTAATTTCTAGTTTATTAGTGGGAAGTTGGGGTAGTTTTTTTGGGACTCGGAATATAGAACTATGGTTAGGTGCGATCGCATTTATAACTATATTTGCAATTTACACTGGCTATTTTGTCTTTTTTGAGACTTTGTGGCAAGGACAAACGCCGGGAAAACGGTTAGCAAAAATTCGCGTTATTCAAGATGATGGCAGATTAATCGGACTGCAACAAGCCACTTTAAGAGCCTTAATCCGTAGTGTTGATGATACTTTTTTTGTTGGAGCATTGTTAATTATGCTGACAAAAAAAGAAAAACGGTTAGGGGATTTATTAGCGGGAACTATAGTTATTCAAACCGAAGTTTCAACCAACTCTGCAAGTTTTCCCGTATCTAGTAAGGCGCAGGAAATAGCGATGCAATTACAACAAAGTCAGGCTAATTTTAGTCAACTATTACCCGATGAATTTGCCACTATCCGCGACTATCTCCAGCGACGATCGCAAATGACCCCAAAAGCAAAAAAGGAGGTAAGTTTGCAACTCGCCAAGCAGACTAAAGCAATTATTGGCTTAGATAAACTACCTACACCCGTTGAACCGGATGTATTTTTGGAAGCCGTTTATTTGGCGTACCAACAGCAATAGGTCTAATAGATATCTCCAAATTTCAGGATTTGACCTAGAGTTTTCAAGGGTTTCAGACTCGTTTCTGGAGAAGTTTAATAGATATTTTCCCCCCTTTTTAAGGGGGGTCAGGGGGGATCGCACCCTCTACACTATCCGCCCATACCAGGAATCAAACTACCACTAAGACGCTTAAGAGCGCGTCCCGCCACTTCGCTGTAACCCATCTCTCCACAGAGAATTTTACCCATCCGTTGAGTAGCCGTAGGGCGTTTAACCCCGACTCTGTAACCAATTCCGGGAACTCGGTAAAATACCGCCGCCAAACGCTGCGCCCAAATCATTTCCGATCCCCATTCTTCGGTAATAACTTGGGTGTATTTTTCCAACGCATCCAAATCGCCACCAATAGCACGATCGATTGATTCTGCTGCCTTTAAACCGCTAAAAATTGAGGGACGAATCCCTTCGGCGGTCATCGGATCGACTACACAAGCCGCTTCCCCAGCTAAAACTGCATTTTGCGTATGCAATCTTTGATTTCCATCCCATAAACACAAAGGATGCCCGTATTGTTTGGTAGTTTTCATATCAATGCCAAACAAATGACTATATTCGCCTAAGATTTTCTTAAAATCTTGCCCTTCACCCCCGCGAAAAGTACCAATCCCAATCGAGTAACCGTCAGCTTTAGGGAAGTTCCAAATATAGCCATTTTTGACCATACCAAACTCAAAATGAGCAATATTACTGTTTTCTACCTTGGCTACAGCCTCCGCTTCTAAAGCTGCTCCCAAACGGCGCTGACGCTCTTTAAAGCCTAGTAACTTTGCCATTGGCCCTTTAGCGCCATCCGCCGCAATCAAAAATCGTCCGCTAAACTCGCCATTGCTAGTATTAACTTGCCAAGAATCGTTTTTAAACTCAATACTCTTAACTTCGGTACTGTCTTTGAGTTCTGCGCCTTGTTTTTGTGCCTGCTGGATCAAAAAATGGTCGAAAACATCGCGCCTTACCATCCACATTGGCTCTGGTGTATTTAATTGCGCTTGTACCGGATCGCCCATTTTCCAGGTGTAGCGAATAGTATTAACCTTGACAGAAATTGCTGGGGAAAAGTCAAAATCAAACCACTGGGCGATCGCCGGAGAAACCCCACCACCACAAGGCTTATATCTTGGGAGCGATTCTTTTTCTAACACTAAAACGGAACGCCCTTTTTTGGCTAAATGATAAGCAGCCGTGCCACCTGCGGGGCCTGCTCCGACAATAATGCAATCGTACATATTACTAAATTTAGCTCCAATTTATACTTAGACTGGTAGATAGCCTGAGAAGACTTTAACTAATTTTGTCTCCTTCTTCACAGACCTATTGGTAGCAAATAAGCATTTTACAAAATCAACACAATTGGTAAAAAATCGCTAAATGCTTCTATATCTTGGACGTGCTAAGGGCTGAGAGAATATTAATTATCCTGTTTTGAGTAAGATCGATTGTGAAATTGCCTATAAGCTCCCCCGACCAAACCCAAACCCGCAAAGCCGATCACCTGCGAATCTGTCTAGAGGAGGATGTGCAGTTTCGCGCCAATACTAACGGATTAGAATGCTATCGTTTTACTCATTGCTGTTTGCCCGAACTAGATCGCAGCGAAATCGATTTAACTACAACATTTTTGGGCAAACAACTATTAGCGCCATTATTAATTTCTTCGATGACGGGTGGTACAGAAGAAGCAGGAATTATTAACCAGCGTTTAGCTACTGTTGCCCAACACTATAAAATAGCTATGGGTGTAGGTTCTCAAAGAGTCGCGGTAGAAAAGCCGATGGTTGCTTCTACCTTTGCTGTGCGATCGCACGCTCCTGATATTCTCCTATTTGCTAATCTAGGTGCAGTGCAACTTAACTACAACTACGGTTTGGATCAATGTCTGCGTATAGTCGATTTGCTTCAAGCTGATGCCTTAATTTTGCACCTCAACCCCTTGCAAGAGTGTATTCAAACTACAGGCGATACTAATTTTCGTGGTCTGCTTGATAAAATTGGGATTTTATGCGAAAAGTTACCCGTACCAGTAATTGCTAAAGAAGTAGGTAACGGTATTTCGGCAGGAATGGCAAAAAAACTCCTAGAAGCGGGAGTAAAAGCAATTGATGTCGCTGGCGCGGGAGGGACATCTTGGGCAAAAGTAGAAAGTGAAAGAGCCGAAACCCCATTACAAAGGCGTTTGGGAATGACTTTTGCCGATTGGGGTTTGCCTACGGCGGAGTGTATTACAAGCATTCGCAGCGCCGCGCCAAAAGTCCCGCTCATTGCCTCTGGTGGATTGCGTCATGGTTTAGATATCGCCAAAGCTTTAGCACTAGGCGCAGATATTGGAGGGATGGCATTACCCTTTTTAGCGGCGGCGGCTCAATCGGAAGCGGCGCTTGATAGCTTAGTTGAGGTATTGATTGCCGAAATCACGACAGTATTATTTTGTACGGGAAATGCCAATATAGAACAGCTAAAATCATCGTCAGTTTTGCAAGCGTTAAGTTAGAGAAGTCGCCTAACCTACGAATTTGCAAAAGTTTAAGTTAGATTGGGAATCTATCTTACTTGAAGCAATCTGGGAAAATAAGGTTAGCTGTTAGCTACCTGCTAGGAATATCAAAAATGCGTAATTTTATTAAACAAACTTTTACAAGTGCGATCGGTAGCTTGCTAGGATTATTTATTTTCTTTGGACTAGGGACAATAGGACTGATTGGACTACTAATTGCTGTAGGTTCTCAAGATAACAGTCCGCAAGTAAAAAACAAATCGGTATTAGTATTAGATTTAGCGTTAAATATTACCGATTCTAAGCCCAACTCTACCAGCAGCGCCGCTTTGCAAGAAGCCCTATCAGGAGAAGATAGAAATAGAGTTACGCTGCGTACTGTCTTAAATACTTTAGAAAAAGCTAGGCTCGATCCGCGAATTATCGGTATTTATTTAGATGGCAGTAGAAGTAGTGAAGAAAGTACCACAGGGTTTGCCACCCTGAAAGAAGTAAGATCCGCTTTAGAGAAATTCCGCGCCGCCGGAAAAACGATTGTTACTTACAATGTGGAATGGAGCGAACGAGATTATTATCTTAGTTCCGTAGCTAACAAGATTGTGATCAATCCTTTGGGAGCAATGGAGCTTAACGGCTTAAGTTCTCAGCCGATATTTTTGGCAGGAGCTTTAGAAAAATATGGTATTGGGATTCAAATTATCCGTGTGGGTAAGTTTAAAGCCGCCGTCGAACCACTAATACTTACTAAGTTAAGTCCAGAAAACCGCCAGCAAACTGAGAGATTATTAGGCGATGTGTGGGGAGAATGGCAAAGTGCTGTTAGTACGAGTCGCAAGGTAAGTATAGATAAATTGCAACAAATCGCCGATAATCAAGGACTACTAGAAGCTACTGCCGCAAAAAGTAATGGTTTAGTTGATGAAGTAGGGTATTTTGACGAAGTTTTGGGCGAACTTAAAAAGTTAACGGGTAGCAAAGCGGACGAACGAACATTTAAACAAATTAATTTAGTAGACTATGCTGGCGTTTCTGGGAAATCCTTGGGTGTAGAGCGCAATTCAAAAAATCATATTGCCGTTGTCTACGCCGAAGGTACGATTGTGGATGGACAAGGTGGAGTTGGACAAGTAGGAGGCGATCGCTTTGCGCGTCTATTTCGCCAATTGCAGCAAGATAAAACTGTAAAAGCGATCGTTTTGCGCGTCAATAGTCCGGGGGGTAGTGCGACGGCTTCAGAAGTGATGCAGCGCGAAATTAAAATTGTCGGCAAAACTAAACCTGTCATTGTCTCTATGGGTGATGTGGCGGCGAGTGGTGGTTACTGGATTGCAACCGATGCTAAACGTATTTTTGCCGAACCAAATACAATTACTGGCTCTATAGGCGTGTTTGGAGTGTTGCCAAACTTCCAAAAACTAGCAAATAATAATGGCATTACTTGGGATGTAGTCAAAACGGCAAATCTTGCTGATAGTCAAACGGTTGCTCGTCCTAAGTCTCCTCAAGAATTGGCAGTTTATCAAAGTTCTGTCAATCGACTTTATAGTTTATTTTTGAGCAAAGTTGCCGAAGGGCGCAAAATCCCCGCCCAAAAAGTAGCCGAAATTGCCCAAGGGCGGGTATGGTCGGGGGTAGCAGCAAAAGAGATTGGTTTAGTTGATGAAATTGGTGGTATTGAGTCCGCGATCGCCTATGCCGTTAAACAAGCCAAGTTAGGCAACGATTGGCAAGTCACCGAGTATCCCACCGCCCGCAGTTTTGAACAACGTTTACTTGGACAATTGGGCAACGAAGCGCGGGTAAGATTAGGGGGTGAGGCTATAAGCAAGTCACCAGATTTGCTGACGGCGGAGTTTAAAAAACTCCAACAAGAGCTAGAAGTATTGCAATCAATGAACGATCCCAGAGGCGTTTATGCTCGTTTGCCGTTTACCTTAAAAATTGAATAAACAGCTATCCAAAAAGTAGTAAGTGAAAACACGGTTGCATTTTAAAAACATCCCGATAAGATTAGGGAAAGTTTAAATATATAAATGCGATCGCACACATCTACCTATGGACATAAAAACTAAGCGCCTTGCTCTTTTGGTCGTTTCCTGTAGTGCTGTGGGGGTAATTCTCGGCGGTAGTGCTAGTTTGGCAGACAGCAATCAATGTTGGGCAGCTAAAGAGGTTACAAATGATTGTCTAACTACTGAACCAGTAGTTAAAACTATGCAAGGCATGAGTACGGGTTTAATTGCTGGATTTACCGCCGCCATAGTAGCAGCTTGGCAAATCAAACACGACGAATAGTAGCTAACCTTTGACACTAATTATCCCCGCGATCGCTGCCGAGGCTGCGGAGGTAAAAGCCGAAGCAAATAACCACCAAACGGCGGTTTCTGCTACCTTTTGGGTAGCTTTTGCTTGAATAGTCGCTTGTTGTTTGCGGGTTTGCTCGATTAGTTGCTCTAATTCTTGGCTAAGTTGAATTGATTTTTCCTCTGATGAGGTAGGTTGAAGTACAGCAAGTACAGTTTCTGGGGCGGCTTTTAGCGGTTGTTGTCCCCAAAGCTGCTGCCAAAAAGTTTCTAACTGTTCCATCGCTTGATTGACATCGTTTTTAGAAAAGTCTGTGCGGCTGCTAACTAAGTCTACAAAAGTTTGTCGCCCGATATTTTGGATATGGTTATCGCGGGCGATGGTTTGCATTTCGGGTTCAACAATTAACTGTTCAAATTCTGCTTGGAGTTGATGGCGATCTTCTTCGGGGATTCTTAGCTGATTTAGGTAGCTTGAAATTGCTTCACGGCTGCGAGCGTGATCTATGGCGGTACTAAGTTCGCGGCGTACCGTAGTAGCGGCGGCTTCGGCGGTAGAAACAACGCGATCGCTTACTTGTTTTGCCCCAAGAGCGATCGCTGCTGTACCAATAATTCCTTGCAATCCAGAAGTTGCCGAATTAACTACTGTACCAATTACTGAACCTACCGTAGTTAAGCTAATCCAAACTAACAATGTAAAGTACGTTGCCCAAATTGTTAGCCCAAAAATTGCTCCTAAAATTGCATCGTTTACTAAGCTGAGTTTTACCGCCAAAAAACACGCCCCAAACAAGGTAATGCTAAGAGTTCCCAGTGTTCTTAAGCCTACTATTGTGCCGATTTTGTCAATAGTATCGTCTAAAGATTCTCCTTCCTTAGATTCCTCATCAGAATCTGAATAGGAAATACCCAAAGCAATAAAAAAGTTGGCTAGTAGTAGCTGAAAGGCAAAAGCTAAAACTAATCCCGCCACTAAGACTAAAAAGCCTTGAGAGCCTGAAAACACGGTATTAGAGACGCTTCCCAAAGGTAAATAGGCGAAGCCCGTAACCGGGCGCGCTGGCGGTATCGCCCCGTCAAAAAATTGAACTATTCCCACCCACTGAAACATAGATTTTTGTTAAGTTTGCTTCTATAAACTGATAATACTTTTGCCTCCTTCGATGTCTCTCTCTAATGAGCGAAAAATAGCTCTTAATTGCAAAGACTAGACTTTTAGCTGATTAAAAGCGGTAGTTGCGATCGCGTATCCATAGACTAACGGGTACGCCATTCCCTTGTTTATCAACTTTTATTTCCATTACAAGAAGTTGCGATCGTCCTCTTTGCGCTTGACTAACAGCTTGGTTAATTTCTTGCTGTTGAGATTCGGGAAAGTAATAAGTTTCTAACCCGTAACGAATCGAATTACCTGCGCCTCTGCCCTTCAGAGCTATCTGGTTGGCTGGTAACGGTGTCGGCGGGCTGCCACTTACTCTTACAGGTTTCCAAGCTAAAGGGGGCTGTTTTGCTCCATCTGGTGGCGATTCTAAGACTACATACAACTGTGTACTTGAATCTAGATAGTTGTCATTTGTAATTTTTTGCTGTTTTTTTATTTCTTGCCAACCTGGAAGCTTTCGTAAGTTTTCTAAGCGGGAAATGTCATAACTTAGGGTTTGCGAATAACCCCGTAATGGATCGTAAGGATCTACAGGAATCGTCTGCAATATCACAGTTTTGCCTGTAATGTGCGTATACACTGATTGGGCAGGTAGAGCTAAAATTAGCCCAACTTGAAATAGTAAAGGTACAGCAAACCGCCATATTGGTAAAGGCGATCGCGTTTCTTCATTTTGTGACATAAAAACCTCTTAACTTTTAATTATTTGTATTACCAAAAGTTCGGACGTACTTCTCAAACCAAAGTCCGATCGCAATTACGCCAACTCCACACAAAACAAAGACTAAAGATTTGAAAAACAATCCCGTATTAGCTAAGAAAAACCAATTCAAAATTCTTAAAACTAACAGCAACAATCCAAACCAAAAAGCCCGTCTTTGTCCGTGAGTTAAACCTTCGCGCATTAAACCAATAGATAAAATAAACAACAGCGCGTTAAAAGCAAAGGTGGCAAATTCAGGAATTGGTGCAACATAAGTATGCCAACTAGAAATTGAAACGGGAATAACTATTAATAAACCAATAACAATTGTTGTCAAGTCTTGAGATTGCATTGGGCGATGTCTAGATATTCTATTTGCTAGACGCAACCATTGCCAAACACCAATTACGATCAAAATCAAAAGGTTTATGAGCGGAAACAAACTTACTTTTTCTAAATCCGTTTCTGAAGATTCGCGCGACCAATTATTCCACAAACTATAGAATGAAAAAGAGTAAAATATACCTGCTAAATAGATAAGTGCAAGGTTTTGAGAAATAGCTTTAAAAGACTTTGATATTGCTCGATTTTCTCTAAAGTCGTCATAACTCCATAATAGTATTGGCGGTAGTGTAAAAAGAAGTGCGATCGCCCAACCGGAGATTTGTAGATTAGATAAATTAAATAGCCTTCCTATTCCATAAGCGTAGAAGTAGTGATTACTTATTAAAGCTGATATAATTGCGATCGCACTAAAAGCAAATACCCAGCGCGACTTGCATAAATAGGCTAAAGGTATAAACATTACACAAGCAAGAATTGGCATATGTTCCCCTAGCAAAGATGACCAAGAAAGTTGTTGATACAGCCAAGAATTATTAAATAAACTATCTATAGCAAATCCCCACTGACCGATCCAAATTAATAAAATAGATAGTAAACTTAATGATGTTAAGCGCAAGCTATAAGCCATTGCTAGTACACCAATTCCCCACGCAAGCATTAATTCATAAAAGGGATTATTGACTTGATAAATTTGCCCCATTAGTGCCATGTTTGCCCCTAGTATCAATGCACCTAGTAGCAACAATCCAGTACCGAGGCGCTGATTAGAATCGTGAGATTTTCTCCAAATATAAAAACCTGTAGTATTAACACTTACAAACAAGCTTAGTAACAATAATATCTTGGCAATTTTTGATAAATCTTGCCAGTTTGCAGCTACAAAAGTAATTATTCCTAACCCGATTAGAATACTTCCAAGTCCAATCAAAACCATTACAAATAGATTTCGAGAAGATGTATCAATAGCATTAAATTGATAGCGTTGTGCTAGTTGTTCATGTTGAGAATCATTAATTAATCCTTCGGTGCGCCATACTTCCGCTTCCCGGCGTAACTGGCTGCGAAACTTGTCTGTAATCAAAATAAGTGCCTCCTTTTTTATCAACAAAATATTAATAAATTAAAAGTTTTATTAAACTAAAGGCTATATCAGTTTTATTATCAAATTATAATTAGCAAACAAATATACTTGCTGTGACACTTTGTTTGTTGGTATGTTTTTTAACATAAATTATTTAATCGAAATATTCTTGAGTTGCTAAGATTTCTAACTCCTTGTATCCTGTTTGTGCATCTATGGTTCTAGCAAAAATAAAATCTTCACTTACGCCAATAACAATTTCTGCTGTTGTGTAGATAATGCAACCAGTTTCTAAATGTCCACCGATAGTTTTACCTTGGCAATCGGCTATTGCTATATGTAAATGAATGCCAGTTTTAGATAATGTGCCGTTTAGGGAAAGTATTTCAAATTTGTCTTGTAAAAATGCTGCTTTATTTTGATTGGCAAAACGAATATTTGCCTGTTTTAAACTACCTATTGCTGTTACTATAAATCCAGCTTTTATATCTTTTTCTTGAGTAAATGTTTCTAAAGCTTGGCGTAAATCTTGTTCGGGTTTTAACCTGATTGCAAAAGTTTTCATAACAGCTACAAGAGTATATATACGGGTAAATTTGAATAAAATATAAATATATCCGTATTTTCACTATAACTTGTCTCTAAATATGCTTCATAAAATAGTTGTAAATAGCTATTTTTAGGATTTATATAATGACTGAACCTTTAACACAGTGTCAAAATTTGCAAGCGCAAGTTGAAAGCATACTTCAGTTATCCCATCAAGAAGCAAGTTTGCGATCGCAAGATATAACCCCAGTACAATCTAGTTTGAGAAAAGCTGTTTCTCCTACCTTTGAAATTGTCTTTGCTGGTGCTTTTAGTGCGGGTAAGTCGATGCTAATCAACGCCTTACTAGAAAGAGAGTTATTGTACAGCGCAGAAGGACACGCTACGGGTACTGAATGCTACATTTTTTATGCTGAAGCGGAACAAGAAAAAGTTATTTTAACTTTTTTAAGTGAAGTAGAAATTAGAGAACAAGCAGTAGCACTATGTCAAAAATTGGGATTAACAGCACCCAGTAATATTAACGATACTGAAATGGTTAATTTGTTACGTCAAGGATGCGTATTAATTATTCAAAAAGAAGGCGGTGAGAGTAAATCGGAACGCGCCAAACAAGCAAAGGCTTTGATACTTTTATTAGAGGGATTTGAAACAAACCGCGATCGCATTCATTCGTTAAATAATGCTACATATTCGATGGAACAGTTTAACTTTGCCAATCTCAAAGAAGCCGCCAGTTTTGCGCGTCGTGGTAGTAATAGCGCCGTCTTAAAGCGGATTGAATACTATTGCACTCATCCCTTATTAAAAGATGGAAACGTAATTATTGATACACCCGGAATTGACGCACCCGTACAAAAAGATGCGGAATTAGCTTATCGTAAAATTGAACATCCCGATACTTCCGCCGTTGTCTGCGTATTAAAGCCAGCTTCTGCGGGAGATATGACGAAGGAGGAGACAGAATTAATTGAAAAAACTAACTCTAATATAGGTATACGCGATCGCTTGTTTTATGTATTTAACCGTATTGACGAAACTTGGTTTAAACCAGAGTTAAAACAACGATTAGATAGATTGATTAATAGCGAGTTTCAAAATACTACTAGAGTCTACAAAACCAGTGGTTTACTAGGATTTCATGGTAGCCAGGTTAAACAACATACAAATAAGAGCGATCGCTTTGGTTTAGATTCTATCTTTGCTGAGAGTGTTGGGGGTTTGGAGGGACAAGAAGAAACGCCACAATTTGTTAATGCTTTAATGCAATATTGCGCGTTGTCGGGTAAATTACCTCCTACATTTCGGATTGATGTGCGCGGATATGAAACGCCAAATCAAAACTACGAGCGGATTTTAAATGATTATGGAATGCCATTAATCGATCAATTGATTATCGATAGTGGAATTGAGGAATTTCGCTCGGCTATTACTCGTTATTTGACAGAAGAAAAACGTCCTCAATTGTTTTCAAACTTAGCTGACGATTTACAACCAGTTTGTATTAACTTACGCAATAATTATCTTGCAAAGCATCGAGAACTAGATAGCCAACCCCGCGAAATTGAAGCTATGAAGGCGCGGGAATTGGAACTATTAAGTAAAGAGTTGCAAGACTTGGGAGAGCATTTTTTTGAGCATATCGAATTAGAAGTTAATCAATTAGTAAACAATAAATGCGAGAATTTTGAAAAAGATTTTCTATTGCTACAAACTCGCATGATTGGCAAATTAGACGAGTTATTAAATACTTTTTCTGTAGCAGATGCTTATAGCCGCGCTACTCTCAGCCATCGCCGCAATGCTACAGCGCCATTAATTGCTATTTTAGTAGAAGCACTTTATTATCTATCTAACGAATTGGAAGATGTTTTAGTAAAATCTTGCCAAGAAGTGATTAATAGCTTTTTTCAACGCTTAATTGAAAGAGTACAAAAAGCAGAGTATTACAGTCATTTGTATAGGTTGCTAGGCAATGATGCCGGAATTGTAGAACAGATAAAAGCATTAGAAACTTTGGTACAACATTCTTTAATGGATGCAGCAAAAGTAGAGTGCGATCGCTTTGTGCGAGAAAGTCCCAGATTTTACGATGAGGGGACATTTTCTATCTATCAATTTCGTCAAACATTGGCGCAAACATCCCAAGGTTACGACAGCGAAAGTATGGTACAAGCACAGCCAGCAATTAGGCAATTATTGAAGTTAGATTTTGAGCCAAAAGTCTCCGAAACTATCCGCAAAAACTTCCGCGCTAATATTAACGCTGTTCTCAAAAATGGTTTATTACCCCTTGCAGAAAAACAAGCAAATCAGATTTTACAGCAATACAATAATGCTCGCAATCATTTAGAGCAAACGTTGGAGAAAGAGGCGGAAGAAAAGATTGCTGGTAATATGCGATCGCAAAAGGAAGTAGAAAGTAATATTTCTGCTTACAATCAAGCAGTTTCGGGTATTAACGGTTGCTTGCAAGCCATGCAATTACATACTCATTTATTACCTTTAATTGCAGATTCTGATTTTAAATCGGTTATTGTTGATACAGAAGTTGTAAGTCTTAGTCATTTTAAAGTTTTGGCGATTTGATTATTAACTTATTAGTGCGGTTACATAAGTGTTTGAGTATACTTTTGCAAACTTTGGCGCTTGTAGCCGCTAATGAAATTCGCTAAAAATGTCGAGTCACCTAAGTTAGTCAATTTATCAACATAAGGTATTGAGGAAAATATGCAAAACAAATTTAAGCCATTGAATGATGAATATCAAGATACTGTTTTATCATTTGCCACATCTATGTTTAAAGTAGGTGAATTGATAGCAGAAATCCGAAAAGTATGGAAAAACAACGGTTTAAATATACTAAGAAATACATTAGTCAATCGAGGTGATATACCAAGCAATAGTGAGGAATGGTGCAATCAAGGCGTAAACTGTGAAATCTTAAAGCCTGGTGATAAAAGTTGGAAAAAAGGGAAAATTAGAATCAATATTAGCTTTGAGTTTTGTCCTGATGAAATTGAGATTGAGGAAATAACACAAAGTAAAGATGCAGAAGTCAGTCAAATAAGTTCACCCCTTGATGATATTCGTCAAATGATGAATCAAAATAGCTAATATAACAGTTACAAAAAATATAAGTCAAAATGAATAATAGATTTGTGCGGCTAACTTTTGATGAGGTAATATCACCTACAATAACGGGTCTAAATTTATCTAGTACCTTCAAGGTGAAGGAGCTGCTTGCAGTAGTTAAAAATCAATTTCCTGGTGAAAGCAAAAAGTTGTTTGAGGAAGAAGGTTTAGAATTGGAAGTTTTGAAACTGGATGCTAAAGGTTGGAAGAAGGGAAAAGTTCGATTTAGCATAGAATTTTGTCCCGATGAGCCTGAAATTGAAGAAACAACACAAAGTAATAATGTAGAAATTAATCAGACAAGTTCACCCCTTGACGATATTCGCCAAAGGATGAGTAAAGATCAGCAAAATAATTCATGAGCAAAACGCCACGCATTCCCCTACCGCCAGAAGTGAGAAAATATGTTTTTGAGCGCGACTTACACCATTGCCAAAGTTGCGGTAAAACTGACACAGAAGCTAACCTTAATATCGATCATATTATTCCTCTAGCTCGTGGCGGCAAAAACGATCTTAGCAATTTGCAAACTCTTTGTATTACCTGCAATCAACGTAAACGCGATCGCCTAGATCCCCGATTTAGACGTTATTTTGACAAATGAGTTATCATCGAGTCTTGCTTTTACTAAGCTTATGTCTAAAAATTCTAGTAATAAATTAAACAGTAACTTTAACTACTCTGTAGAAAAGGCTCAAAAGCCTTACTCAAAAATATTATTTCGCCTGGTGTTAGCAGTAGCTATTTTAATCACAGCTTTTCCCCTACTTTATGAATTTAAGTCGAGAGTTGGGATTGATATAGTTCATGGAGTACACGCCGGAACTTTTTTTGAAAAACACACTGGCGGACTAATTAAGTGTCAATGATTGTATCCTTATCATTGTCCGAGCGATCGCATGACCTAAGATTGTTCTCATTCTACGATTAAAGCATTGTAGCGGCTTTATTGATGATATTTTTGTTAGCGCGATCGCACCGTCTATTTACAAAGACAAATTCCATCGCTGGCGCATTATCCACACCATTTTAAACTGCTTTGAAAACAGCATTATATAAGCTGTAACTCTTGATGTGTATGTCTAAATCCGTCTTTTGGCGTGACTGTAGATATAAATAAAGTATTAAGATTAGCTAAAAAGTGCGATCGCCATGACTTATCTTGAAACCGCCGCCCAGTTTTACAGTGACGTAGCCGAAACGCCCCAAGTCGGGCTATGCTGCGTTCAAAGTACCCCTTTGCAATTGCCAGGGTTAAATATTCCCGACCAAATGCAGGAAATGAATTATGGCTGCGGTACTACCGTCCACGCTGCCGAACTTACAAACCAACCAACGGTGCTTTATGTGGGGATTGGTGGCGGCTTAGAAGCCCTGCAATTTGCTTATTTTTCTCGTCGTGCGGGGGCAGTCATTGCTGTAGAACCAGTTGCTGCTATGCGCGAAGCCGCCGCCCGTAATTTACAAATTGCCGCTCAGGAAAACCCCTGGTTTGAAACAAGTTTTGTAGAAATTCGCGCCGGGGATGCTTTTAAATTGCCTGTGGCTGATGCTTCGGTGGATATAGTCGCTCAAAATTGCTTATTTAATATTTTTGAACCGGCGGATCTTTCTATCGCCCTGCAAGAAGCTTACAGAGTCTTAAAACCTGGTGGGCGCTTACAAATGAGCGATCCGATTGCGACACGTCCTATTCCTTATCATCTGCAACAAGACGACCAATTAAGGGCAATGTGTCTATCGGGGGCGTTGACTTACGAGGAATATACAGCCCGGATTATTGATGCAGGCTTTGGACAAGTGGAAGTGCGATCGCGTCGCCCTTATCGGCTTTTAGATAGTCATACTTACAACTTAGACGATCATTTACTTTTAGAAAGTCTTGATTCTGTCTCTTTTAAAGTTCCAATTCCTGAAGATGGTGCTTGTGTTTTTACCGGAAAAACTGCTATTTACACCGGAAATCAAGCAATTTTTGATGATAATGCGGGGCATATACTTCAGCGCGGTATTCCCGCCGCCGTCTGCGATAAAACTGCCGCAAAACTTGCCTCCAAAGACGTAATTGTTACTAATTCTACTTGGTATTATGACGGTGGCGGCTGCTGCTAGAAAACTTGAAATAGTTTAGAAAAATACGTTCAAATTGATATTTTTCCTTCTTGTTATGGGGGAGATTTTTCCACAGCAAACATACATAGCTTAAAAGCGATCTCTTCAACATCTAGTTAGAAATTATGGTACAAACACTCATAACACCCTTCAAAGATAAACTAGCTTTACCCTTAACTAAAAAAGCAATAAACACCTTACAAATTAATTTAGGTAAACGCTGTAACCTTGCTTGCAATCACTGTCATGTAGAAGCTAGTCCCAAAAGGACAGAAGAACTTAGTCCAGAAATTTGCAATCAACTAATTGAAATTATTAATACATTTCCTCAAATTGAAGTTATCGATCTTACTGGTGGTGCGCCAGAAATGAATTATGGATTTAAACCTTTAGTAGAAGCAGCTAGAAACCAAGGTAAAAAAGTAATTGTTCGCTCTAACTTAACGATTTATTTTGTAGATGGATTTGAAGAATTGCCAGAATATTGCGCTAAATATCAAACTCAGATAGTTGCTTCTTTGCCGTGCTATTTAGAAGATAATGTTGATAGAATGCGCGGCAAAGGTGTTTACAATGATTCAATTGCAGCTTTGCAATGTCTTAATCAATTAGGTTATGGGAACAATCCTAATCTAATCTTAGATTTGGTATACAATCCGCCAATACCATCTTCAGAAAAGTTTAGTCTAACCCCAGAACAAGCAAAGTTAGAGCAAGATTACAAAGCTTATTTACAAGAACATTTTAATGTTGTTTTTAACAATTTATATACAATTACAAACTTACCAATTGGACGAACTAAATTTCAGTTAGAAAACAAAAAATTACATAAGCCTTATTTACAATTTTTGGAGTCAAGCTTTAATTCCAGTACCGTTGAACATTTAATGTGTAGAAACGAGCTTTCCATTGATTATTTAGGCAATGTATACGATTGTGACTTTAACCAAATGGAAAATCTACCTGCAAAAACTCGCAATGGTGAAGTATTGACGGTTGCCAAATTACTAGAAGCGGGAAATTTAGACTTGATCAACAAAATTAAAACTGCGCCTTATTGTTACGGTTGTACGGCGGGAAGTGGTTCTAGTTGTGGCGGCGCTTTGGTATGATTTCGCTAAAATTTGTGACTATAGATAGAATAATTACGCCCAACAGAAATGTTATCTGTATATTGACAGTTAATAAGTAAGTTAAAAGCAATGAACGATCGCCAAGATAATATTGAAAAGCTGCACGACATGATTAAAGACATCAGGTTTGCCATGTTAACTACTGTCGAAGAAGATGGTACTTTACGCAGCCGCCCGATGGCAACTCAAGAATTTGAATTTGATGGCGATTTATGGTTTTTTACTAGCGCTGATGCGACCAAAGTCAATGAAGTAGAACACGAGCATCATGTTAATGTTAGCTACGCCGAACCAAAAGATCAAAAGTACGTTTCGGTATCGGGTACAGCCCAACTAATCCGCGACAAATCAAAAATAGAAGAACTATGGAATCCATTGCTTAAAGCTTGGTTTCCTGACGGTTTAGACGATCCTCAACTGGCGCTATTAAAAGTTAGTGTAGATAAAGCTGAATACTGGGACTCTCCATCAAGTAAAGTAGTGCGTTTGTTGGGATTTGCAAAAGCTGTAGTGACGGGTAAACCCATCGGTAATCCGGGCGACAATGCCAAAATTGAAGCCCTTTAGAAGTTGGGTATCACCACTTTTAAAATGACACAGTTGTTAAAGGTGATAACTGCGCCATTTTTTACAGCTATTAGACCTATTAAAAGTAAGATAGTAAACCTTTGATAGAAATCAAAGGTTTACTTTTTCTTAGCTATATTTACAGTTTGGAAGTCTTACTGATAGTTGTTTGTATAGATTGCAAGCCTGTCAATATGATTTCTTGATTAGGGTTAGAGTTTTTAAATTCGCCGTTTATTTTATCTAAACTTTCTTCAATGGCATTGTAATTGTCCTTAGACTTGGCTTTGATGCCATCTTCGACGGGTTTCCAATTATCTTCAAATTTGGCAAATTCTGTTTTTCCCTGAGCGTAATCGCCAGCTTTAACGGCGGCGGTAGTTGCAGACACTACTGCTAGCACTCCTGGATAACCTGCGCCGAAAGATGCGGAGACTGGAGAAGGGCTACTTTCTCCTGGTGATGATTGGGTAGTTTCGGCATTATTGCACCCAGTTAGGGCAAAAATACCAATTGCCCCAATTATCAAGACTTTATTAAAATAGCTATTCATAATTTTCTTAAAAAACAGTTGTTGTAAGTTGTAAATTATACTCGATCGCCATCCAGTAAGAAATATCACCTGGATGTCGGTTAAATTATCTAATGTTATGAACTAGCGTCTTGCAGTCGAAAAGGGAAATCAAGCGATCGCGCTCTATTGCAAGTTAAACTTAAAATTTCCCAACCCTATGAAACGTTTAGCCCGCAAATACCACCGAATTATAGCGCCCATTGTTGCGATACCCCTAATGTTAACGGTACTAACTGGAATGTTGGCAACAGTTGTTCGAGAATGGCCAATTAATACCGGACTCACATCTGGCTTGATTTTGAGCATTCATACCGGGGAATTATTTCATCTTCAAGCAGTTTATCCAATTTTGAACGGGCTAGGATTGATTGTATTAGTAGTAACAGGGATAAGTATGTCGGGGATATTTGGCAAAAAAAAGCGGGAAGGACAGCAGTAATATTGTTGAAATGCGATCGCAATTATTCATAATATATTTTAAACTATGCTAAATATCCGTGTTGGTAATGGCTACGATATCCACCAACTAAGCACCAATCGCCGCTTAATTTTGGGCGGGGTAGAAATTCCCCACGAGTTAGGTTTGCTAGGACATAGCGATGCAGATGTTCTTACTCATGCAATTATGGATGCAATGCTTGGGGCTTTATCTTTAGGAGATATTGGGCTATATTTTCCCCCTAGCGATGCTCAGTGGGCGGGGGCGGATAGTTTAGTATTACTGAATAAGGTAAATCAACTAATACGCGATCGCGGTTGGAAAATTGGCAACATTGATTCAGTAATTGTCGCCGAACGTCCGAAGTTAAAGCCGCATATTTCTAGTATGCGCGATCGCTTGGCAAATGTTTTGCAAATACCCGCCGATTGCGTCGGTGTTAAAGCCACCACAAACGAACAATTAGATGCAATCGGACGAGAAGAAGGAATTGCAGCCCATGCGGTAGTTTTATTAGTAGCTAGTTAACTATGTCTAACCCCTTGCGTCAGCTTAAATATTTACCTTGGCGATCGCTAT
Organism: Synechocystis sp. PCC 7509; assembly: GCF_000332075.2. Taxonomy (NCBI): domain Bacteria; kingdom Bacillati; phylum Cyanobacteriota; class Cyanophyceae; order Synechococcales; family Merismopediaceae; genus Synechocystis; species Synechocystis sp. PCC 7509. Next base: position 2,754,287 of record NZ_ALVU02000001.1, read on the forward strand.
TTATAATTGCTGGCATGACTTTTGTAATTGTCACAACGGTAGAATGGTTACTGTGGATGACTTACAATCAGTTAGACGAGGGGACGCAGTTTACAATCGTCAGGATATTAGCAGCAACTTTATATTCGCCATTATTATCGTTATTTACTGTTGGTGCGATCGGTGTAGGTGTTGGCGCTTTAGGTGTATTTTTACTAGAAAGATTAGAAAAGCGAGTTTTTATTAATGCTGGGATACTTTGGGCATTAATTTTATGTTTAATTGTTGGTTTAATAATTAGAAGTTACATCCCTATACCAGCCCTTTTCACTGACGTGAATCAACTACAGTTAGTTGGGATGATTTTAGGAGTGTTTTGGCAAGGTAAGCGTTATTGGAGGTAAAACAATGAATAGTACAAAAATAAAGTGCTGCAAAGATAACGGTAAGACAATTTATTCATTTCAAGATGAATTTTTGGTACATTGTCCTCGCTGTAATTCTTGTGCTATTGTCCGCCGCATCGATCCTGAAAATACTGATTGGTTTACTCCTCGCCGATTTTCCTGTATGGCTTGTAGTTTTACAAAAGATTGGACTGAAAAAGAAATTGCTAGACCTTGGTATGGTGAACCAGTAGATGACTATTTTCACTATCCTTTGTGGCTTCAAATGTCCTGTTGTAGTCAAACGCTTTGGGCTTACAATCTTACACATTTAGACTTTATTGAAGAATTTGTTAGCGCAAAATTAAGAGAACGCAAGCCCGATGAAAACTACGGCTGGTCAAATCGCAGTTTGTTTTCTCGCCTGCCAAAATGGATGCAATCTCGTAAAAACTGGGAAGAAATTTTAAGTGCGATCGCCAAAATCCGCAAATCAATATAAATAAACTTTGCAGTGTTGGATGTATTAAGCTTGATTTATAGATTTTCTAATGGACACCCAACAATATGACATTAGCTGAATTACTTCCTGCGGTGCGATTGCTCTCTGTACAGGAAAAACTTAAGTTAATTCGCCTTTTAGCAGAGGAATTAGATACGGCTGAAGAAATTGCACCCTTAGAACCCTATAAAACCTACAAATTACCAACTCCATACAATAGTTTTGAGACTGGTGCAATTTTGATAGAAACATTGAAACAGGTTGACTTTGAGCATTAAAGCCTATGATGTTTATGTATTCAACGATTAGCTCAAACCAGTATTGTATTGGTATTATTTAAAACTTTCTTTTAATAATATACCTATATTAAATAAGTTATGACTTTTTATAATTGGGGGCGTAAATGGATAGCTTTTATATTAACTGTAGTAATTGCGATCGCCTTTTCTGGCTGCAACCCTACAAACTTCAAGTCTCAAGCGGCGCAGACATCCCAATTAGTTCTTAGTGTCCTTAGCGATCCGCAGACCTTTAACTATGCTTTAAATCAACAATCACCGAATATTTTTGGCTTGACGTTTAAAGGTTTAACATCAATTAATGGCAAAGGTGAAATTGAGCCAGAGTTAGCCGAATCTTGGACGGTATCAGCAGATAAAAAAAGAATTGTTTTTAATCTCAGACCTGGGTTGAAATGGTCAGATGGCAAACCGCTAACATCAGATGATGTTGTTTTTACTTATAACGATATAGTTTTTAATCAAGAAATTTCTACCGATCTTAGAGATTACCTTAAAATTGGTGTAAGTGGAACTTTACCTAAAGTTCAAAAAATTAGCGATCGCCAAGTTGAATTTATTTTACCTGAACCCTTTTCGCCTTTTTTAAGTACCACTATCGGCGACTCTAGTAGCGCGATCGCAATTTTACCAAAACACGCCCTAGAAGCATCGATAAAAGCTAAAGATTCTGAGGGAAATTCTCGTTATATGTCTACTTGGGGAACAGATATCGATCCCAAGGAAATTGTCACAAATGGCCCTTATAAGTTAGAAAGTTATACCCCTAGTCAGCGATTAGTATTTCGCAAAAATCCTAACTATTGGCGCAAAGATAAACAAGGAAATTCTCAGCCATACATTGAAAGAGTTGTTTGGCAAATTGTCGAATCGACAGATACATCTTTACTTCAATTTCGTTCGGGTGGATTGGATATAGTGGGCGCGAGTCCTATTAGCTTTTCCTTGCTTAAAAAGGAAGAAAAACGAGGAAAATTTACAATTTATAATGGTGGCGCTGCTTACGGGCAAAGTTTTATTAGTTTCAATCTCAATAAAGGTAAAAGAAACGGTAAACCTTTAATAGATCCAATTAAATCGCGGTGGTTTAATACGGTGGAGTTTAGACAAGCGGTATCTTATGCTATTGATCGCCAAAGTATAGTTAATAATCTTTTTCGCGGCTTGGGACAACCTCAAAATTCCCCGGTTGATGTGCAGAGCAAATATTATCTTTCGCCCAAAGATGGATTGAAAGTTTATAATTATGAGCCAGAAAAAGCCAAGGAATTATTATTAAAAGCCGGATTTAAGTATAATGATAAAAATCAACTGCTAGATGCGGATAACAACCGCGTCCGTTTTACATTGTTATCAAACGCTGGAAGTAAGACAGGGGAAGCAATGAGCGCCCAAATTAAGCAAAACTTAAGCAAGATTGGCATCCAAGTAGACTTAAACGCGATCGCATTTTCAGTAATTGGCGAAAAACTACACAATACCCTCGATTGGGAATGTTATTTTGGCGGCTTAATTGGCTCAGGAGTAGACCCCAATGAGGGCGCAAATGTTTGGCTAACGGAAGGTGGATTGCATAGCTTTAATCAAGCTGCACAAGTCGGAGAAGAACCTATAGAAGGGCGCATCGTATCAGATTGGGAAAAAGAGATAGCTGATTTATATATCCAAGGGGCGCAGGAATTTGACGAAGCTAAACGTAAAGTTATTTATGATGAAACTCAGCGCATTACTCAAGAGTATTTACCTTATATATATTTAGTTAATCCTTTATCTATGGCGGCGATCCGAAACCGCATTCAAAACGTTAAATTCTCGGCTTTAGGTGCATTTTGGAATATCTATGAACTTAAAGTAGACGAGTAGTAGTCGGGAAACCTTGTAAACTAGAGAGATTTAGTAACTTTGCTAGAGATGTTTGCAATGTTTCCTTTGATGCGGCGGTGGTTGGTGGGATTATTCACAGTGGTAATTGCGATCGCTCTTTACGGTTGCAATCCCACAGATTTCAAGTCTCAAGCCGCGCAAGTAACCCAAATAGTTGCTCGAACTCCTGGCGATCCGCAGAGTTTTAATTATGCCTTAAACCAATCATCTCCTAGTGTTTTTGGGTTTATTTATGAGGGAATGACTGTAGAAAATGGCAAAAATGGCGAAATAGAACCAGGAATTGCTCAATCTTGGGAAACTTCAGAAGATGGCAAACAGATTGTTTTTACTCTTAGACCGGGCTTAAAATGGTCGGATGGAGAACCTTTAACCGTTGATGATGTTTTATTTACTTACAACGACATTTACTTAAACGAGCGGATTCCTACAGATTTTCGAGATGTTATCCGCGTTGGTGAAAGTGGCGCTTTACCAAAAGTCCGCAAAATAAGCGATCGCCAAGTAGAATTTACAGTACCCGAACCCTTTGCACCTTTTTTAAGAACCGTTGGTGGAGTGGCAATTTTACCTAAACACTCCCTGCAAAAATCTATAACTACAAATAATAGCGAGGGAAAACCTCAGTTTTTATCAACCTGGAGTACCGACGCAGATCCCAAAAAAGTTGTTGGGAATGGCCCTTATGTGCTAGAAAGCTACGCTACAAATCAAAGGGTAGTATTTCGACGCAATCCTTACTACTGGCGCAAAGATGCTCAAAATAATGCTTTACCTTATATTGAGCGATTAATCTGGCAAATTGTCGAATCCCCTGATACAGGTTTAATTCAGTTTCGTTCTGGTGGCTTAGATATTTTAGAAATTGGCCCCGCAACTTTCCAATTGCTCAAAAAGGAAGAAAAGCGCGGAAAGTTTACAATCTACAGTGGTGGCCCGGATTTTGGCACTAATTTTATTACCTTCAATCTCAATAAAGGCAGTAGAAAAGGTAAACCATTAGTAGATCCTATTAGATCCCGTTGGTTTAATACTGTAGCTTTTAGACAAGCTATAGCTTACGGACTCGACCGCCAAACGATGTTAAATAATGTATATCGGGGGATTGGTGACTTTCAAAATTCGCCCATTTCTGTGCAAAGCCCTTATTATTTTTCACCTCAACAAGGGTTGAAAGTTTACGATTACAACCCCGAAAAATCAAAAGAATTACTACGACTAGCAGGATTTAAGTACAACAATACAGGACAATTGCTGGACGCTAAGGGTAATAGAGTACGTTTTACAATGCTAAGTCAAGCGGGAAATCGAACTGTAGATGCGATCGGTTCTCAAATCAAGCGCGATATGAGCAAGATTGGTATTCAAGTAGATTTTAATCCAGTAGACTTTGGGGTACTTGTAGACAGAGTTACTAACTCTTTAGAATGGGAATGTTATTTTGGAGCAATTACAGGCGGTATTGAGCCAAATGGTGGTGCTAATGTGTGGCTACCCAATGGTGGATTTCACCCCTTCAATCAACAACCACAACCAGGACAACCACCCATAGAAGGACGAGAAGTAGCGCCTTGGGAAGCAGAAATTGGACGCTTGTATATTCAGGGTGCAAAAGAAGTAGATGAAACCAAGCGCAAAGCTATCTATGCAGAAACTCAGCGTTTGACGCAAGAGAATTTACCTTTTATTCATTTAGTTAATCCTTACGCTTTAGCTGCAATGCGCGATCGCCTAGACAATACAAAATTTACCGCTTTAGGGGGAACTCTTTGGAATATCTACGAAATGAAAGTTGCCGCAGATTAGTCGCACTGTGCGATCGCATCCAAGGAGTAGAATACACCGCTCTCGGCTCTCAAGGCGGTACATTGTGGGATAAATATAAACTCAAAGTAGTAACAAAACAACTAAATTAACTGTGACTCAAGCTAACAATCTGCAAAGTCTGCTCGAATCTGTAGCTGCGGGGGAAGTAGATCCCGCCGTTGCTTTAGAAAAATTCAAACACCTTGGTTATGAAACTGTAGGGGATTTTGCTCGAATAGATAGCGATCGTACTCGTAGAACTGGCTTCCCAGAAGTCATATGGGGTCAAGATAAAACCCCCGATCAAATTGCTCAAATTATGGAGACAATGCGCCTCCATAGCCCGGTAGTCATGGCTACGCGCATAAATAGTAACGTCTACGCACAGTTAGAAACTCTAGTTACAGGATTGCAGTATTACCCCGCCGCGAGAATTTGCGCCCTTTCACCAGAAACAGTTACACCCCAATATCCCGGAATTATCAGTATTTTAGCGGCAGGAACAGCAGATTTACCTGTAGCCGAAGAAGCGGCGGTTACAGCGACTCTTTGCGGCTTTCAAGTACAGCGTTTATGGGATGTGGGAGTAGCAGGGATTCATCGCTTACTCAACAATCGTCATGTAATTGATTCGGCTAATGTGTTAATTGCGGTGGCTGGAATGGAAGGGGCTTTACCAAGTGTAGTTGCAGGTTTAGCCGATTGTCCGGTGATTGCTGTACCTACTAGCATTGGCTACGGGGCTAATTTTGGTGGACTTGCACCTTTACTTACAATGCTCAATTCTTGTGCGGCGGGTGTAGGCGTTGTCAATATTGATAATGGCTTTGGTGCGGCAATTTTGGCAGGGCAGATTTTACGGACAGCGGCGAAGTTGAATAAACTTTAACTTGCCGATTCTATACTTGTAACCAAGGCATTAATTAGCGGTGCGATCGCATTTAAAGCCGAAGGTATTATCACCGCCGCCACCGCCGCTACAATTATCGTAGTTGCAAGGCGTACCATTGCATCCGACGCTTTTTGATAAGTGTCAAATTTATAATCGACTTTCTCAAGGTTTAATTCTAATTGGTCTAACCTCTGGTTAATTTGACGCAATTCCGATAAAACTGTTGCCTCAAAATTATTTTGTGCATCTGGTTGGTTTGTTGTCATTTTTTTTGCTGCAAAGCCTGTAATTTTATTATGACTTAATTAAAATATGCCAAAACGCATCATTTCTATGCCAAAACGCATTATTTCAGAACTATCACCGGAACAAGAAGCAATGCTTCCTAGCTATCGAGACAAGTGGCGATCGCTATCTATATTAACTGAACCGATTAATAAAGAAAAAGTTACAGCAGTTATTAAAGCCGCTTATGCGGTAAGTGGCTATGGTGAGCCTGAAATTTTATTTTATAGCAGTCCTATGGAGTCAATTAAAAAGGTTATTGCGGTTGAGAATTTTAAGGATTATTTAGGACGTAATATCAATATTAAATTTATTAAAAGAGTAATAGATCACCTTCAACATCAAGTTATGCAACAGTTTGAGGAGCAATTATTCATTAGTAGACTGCTTAATCAGATTAGCATTCCAGAATTTCCCCATTATTCAACCCAGAGTCATCCACGAGTTTCATACTTTCCGTCGTATAGTGTAACAAGCTGCACTGAACAACAATTAATTGCCGATTTCGACCAATCGAAAATTGAATTTACTGACTATTCATACTTTACACGCAACCTTACTAGACCAGCAGAAGGGGCAATTTGGGGTTGTATGTTTGATTTCTGTATCTCGGTTCTCAAACTACAGCATGATCGTCAAAAATGGCAAGTTCTTCAAGAATTAATGCAACACTCTGGTTTCATCTTTCAATATGAGAAAGTTTGCATAGTTTGCGATCGCCCTTATAAGTTATCTTTTGACCAAGAAAATAGACTTCATGCCGAAGGAGAACCCGCTATGCAATTTACTGACGGTTATAGTGTTTATGCTTGTCATGGTAGTAATCCTTTTGAATTGAGATGAGTTTAAAGCGATCGCATAACTTCCCACAACAAGCTTATACTTGTATTTAATAGTTAGACAAATTTGCAAGTAAATTTATGCTATTACAACTTAATCAATTCGTTGTAAAACCTGGGCAACAATTATTACTAAAAGATGTTCCTTGGCAGATGTATGAAAACATTTTAGAGGAATTGGGAGAAAGGCGTTCAACTAAAATTAATTACTTCCAAGAAATTCTAGAAATCATGACTCCGTTACCAGAACATGAAGATGACAAAGTAATAATTGGTGACTTAGTAAAAGCGCTGCTTGAAGAACTAGATATTGAAGCTAGAAGCCTTGCGTCTACAACATTTAAAAGTGAAAGCATGAAAACTGGAGTAGAAGCAGATGACTGTTTTTATATTCAAAATGAAGCAGCAATTAGAGGCAAAAAACGGATAGACCTAACTATAGATCCGCCGCCAGATTTGGCACTTGAGATTGATATTACTTTCCGCACTCGTCTTGATAATTACGAAGCTTTGGGAGTGCCGGAGTTATGGCGATACGATGGTCAAAGTTTAGAAATAAATGTGTTGGAAAACGGCAAGTATGTTAAATCAAATATTAGCCGCAACTTTCCTAGCCTGCCTCTAATTGATGTTATTCATCAGTACGTTGAGAAAAGTAAGATTAAAGGTAGAAACGCCACAATTAAAGCTTTTAGAAGTTGGGTAAGATCCCAAATAAAAAAATAAGTTTTCAGTGAAAAGATCCGCCGCGATCGCACCTTGTTACCCTGTAAAATTGACAAGGAGCGATTATCCAAGGGGTAGCGCCAGGGGCGATCGCATTAGACTAAAACCTACGCTGGACGATAAACGCGGTAATTGATTTCGGGGAAAATATTATCTATTTCTTCGACTTTTTCCAGCCAACCGCTATCAATTTTGCCGATGTTGATGTCTTCGTAGAGCTTATTAAACCGCATTAAGTGCGATCGCGTTCTGCGTACAGCATAAGGAACCATTGTCCCTGTCCGCATAATAAACGCCCAATCGGAAGATTGCGCGAGTAATACTTCTCTAGCGGCTTGATTTAAAGCTTTCCACTCCAACTCATCGGCGGGTTCTCTGCGCCCTAATTCAATCATCCTTTCGGCGGCTTTGTGCAAATGGGGATAAACCCAAGCATTAGTTTCATTTAGCCAATATTCGTGAAAGCCCTTAAAGCCCCAGCTAGATTGAGAAGGACGACAAACTTGTTGGCTGGGATTTTCCCGCAAGTAGTCTGCTAAGTGAGTCATTTTGTAAGTTCCCTGATCGTACCAAGACTTGCGGTACAAGTAATCAATAAACCAAGGGCCTTCATACCACCAATGACCAAATAACTCTGCATCGTAAGGAGAAACAATTATGGGTGGGCGTTGCATCATTCCATGCAAATTACTAACTTGCTGCTCCCGATTGTACATATAGTTGGCGGCGTGTTCGGCGGCTTTTTGTTTTGCCCAGTAAGGATCGTAAAGAGATTTATCCGATAGTCCCAAACCTCGCCCAGTAATTTTATGGTATTTGACCCCGGTATTTTTGCGCTGACCGTTGGGCATAATGAAGGGTTTAATGTACTCGTACTCTGCCTCCCAGCCCAAATCCTTGTAAAATTCGCGGTATTCCGCCGCGCCAGGATAGCCAACTTCAGACGACCATACTTGTTGAGACGATTCGTGATCACGCCCAAAAACTGCTACGCCAGTTTCGGTAAAAATCGGCGCGTAGCTACCAAAACGCGGACGCGGACGGGCGTAGAGAATGCCATGCCCATCGGTAAGGAAATATCGCAAGCCAGCATCGGCTAACATCCTTTCTAGCCCTTCGTAGTAGGCGCATTCGGGCAACCAAATACCTTTAGGAGGGCGACCAAAAGTTTGCTCGTAGTGTTCGCAAGCTACTTGAAGTTGCGCCCAAACAGCCTGGGGGTACATTTTCATGAGTGGCAAATAGCCGTGAGTCGCACCGCAAGTAATAATTTCTAGGTTGTTAGAGTCTTGAAATTGCTTAAAAGCAGTAACAAGATCGCCTTTGTAGCGTTCCCAGAGTTTACGAGCGTTGCCAAATTCTTTAACGTAGTATTCAGCTAGATAGCGGATATGACCATTATTGCTGTTGCGATCGCTTTCTAGGGCTACTAATTTCTCTAACTGGGCTAAATGTAGGTCATAGCGCTCTTGCAGCAGTTTATCGCGCAGCATGGATACCAAGGGCGGTGTCATGCTCATGGTAATTTTGAAATCGATGCCGTCTTGCTTTAAGCCTTCAAATACTTGCAGTAAGGGAATGTAGGTTTCGGTAATAGCTTCATAAAGCCATTCTTCCTCTAAGACATAATCGCTTCCAGGGTGACGGACGTAAGGTAAATGAGCGTGGAGGACAAGAGCGACATAGCCAGTAACCATAGGAATCTCAATGATGGGGTGTAATAGTTTGGTGCGATTACCCAGGGGGTAGCGCCAGGGTAATCGCGTTTTATAAACTAGATATTTTATGAATTTTATGCCGAAACAGGTAGCAGGAGAAATAGTAAGTTGCGAAGTTTCAAGGTCTTACTTTTGATAAAGGGTAATCAAGCAAAGTACAAGCATTAGATAGATGTTTTTCAGCTTACTTTTTTATTACAACTATGGCTAGAGATGTAGTCAAAGGCGATCGCCCCATTATGACCAATTTGCAAAAACAACCAAAAACTCCGCCTTCTTTATTCGATTATGTAACTAAAAGTGTTACAGAAACTTTCCGCATTGCTTTTGACGCGGGACAAGAAGCGGTGGATCGCACCCACGATTTGCTCTCCCAAGTAACTAAAGGGGCGGGAGAAACTATCGATAATGTCGGTAGTAATTGGTTTGTGCGGCGGTTAACTCGCTTTCTTAATCTCGATTGGCTTCTGGGTGCAACTGATAGTGTTGATGTTGCCAAAGCCCAAAGCGTGGTACAAAAGCTTAAGCAAAAATATCCTCACGAATCACATAGCCAACTCGCGCACCATATTATGGTAGAAAAAGCTACCCAAGCCGGGGGTATTGGGCTTGCTACCAGTTTTTTACCAGGAATAGCGATCGCTCTGTTAGCGGTGGATTTGGCAGCCACAACGCGCTTGCAAGCAGAGATGATCTATCAAATTGCCGCAGTGTATGGGCTGGACTTAAAAGATCCAGAGCGTCGCGGCGAAGTTTTAGGGATTTTTGGTTTAGGTCTGGGTGGGAGTCGATTACTAAAAGCTGTCGGTTTGGGGTTGCTTAGAAATGTACCTTTTGCTGGGGCAACAATTGGCGCAAGCACTGACGCAGCAATGGTTTACTCTTTGGGTTATGCTGCCTGTAGATTTTATGAAACTAAGTTAAAGTCCCCCCAAGAAGTTAAAGCGAAAACCATTAACGACTTGCAGAAACAAAGCCAGCAATATCTAGAAGTTGCGATCGCGCAGCAAGTTATTATGGATCGAATTTTAGTCCATACAATCTTAGTTAGTCATCCCGTCAAGTCTTGGGAAGAACTTTTACCCCAACTGCAAGCTATAAATATTAGCCCAACTTCGCTTCAAGTCATTGCTGAGGATTTCAAGTCGCTGCAACCTTTAAGTGAGCTACTCAATCAACTCAACCGCGACTTTGCAATTCCTTTATTAGCTCAATGTTACCGAATCGTTGAAGCTGATGGCGGGCAAACCCCTGTGGAAACTGAAGTTATAAATGCGATCGCGAATAAGTTCGATCTCGATCTTAATTCTATTAAGTCAATGGTTGACAATCCAGTAAATTGAACTTTAGTTTGTTGTCAACTTGGCTATATTTATAGCCAAGCCTATTTACTTATTGAGCGGATTTCTAATATTAATCTAAACATTTCATAAAACTCACAAAATTACTAATTAACCTCAGACAACTGACGAATAGTATTTAACCTTTTAAGTAATATTAGGTCGTAGGGCTTCCAGATAATCTTTTTTTCTTTAGTGTTAACTTGATTGTTCAGCTTTTCAATTTTTATTGGGGAGCGATTCTTAATTAAATTGTGTTTAAATTCTACCCAAGAGCGGTGATTTGACCATATTAAAGATGTAATTGGATTAACAGCAATTTTGATTAAGCAAACCACTATCATTATATATACTCCAGGGCGTACAAGAGTTGCCCAGTCTGACTTTACAGTTTTAAATAAGCAAAGCAATGTACTCCAGTGAGCGCCCGAAGCATAAACTTTTCCTAATAAATAATTGTAGTAAAAAGTATTAGATAGACGATAAATATTAACGGGGATGGCTGGGTGAATTCGCTGGACATCTGCCATCACTAAATTATAAGATTTTACCATTGACTTATAATTTCCCGCCATACTTCCTATGACTTGCCGATAACCGACTAAAAATTCTGGTACAACCCTAAATTCATAATATTCAGCAATTCGCAAATACATATCCCAATCTTCACAGCCTTGAGCAGCTTCTTGCTTTAATTGATAATTGTAGCCACCAATATGTTTAAAACAAGTACGTCGAATTAGAGGGGTACTAGCATTACCAACAAAGTTGGTACATAGTAAAGCTGTATAAACTTTTCCTTCTGGCTTAAATATAAAATTGTCAGAATACTGACCAATAATTAAATCATTTTCATCAATATTAGCCGACAAAGAATATACTAATCCTACAGATTCGCCTGCTTCTAATATACACTTGACTTGTTTTTCTATTTTACTAGGATACCAAATATCGTCAGCATCAATGGGTGCGATATATTCTCCTTGAGATTTTTCAATAGCTAAATTACGAGCGGTGGCAACCCCGGCATTTTTTTGTTGAATTAGCGTCACACGAGAGTCTTTTTGCGCGATAGATTGCACAAGCTCAAAAGTTTTATCTTTTGAGCCGTCATCCACAACTAAAACCTCTAGGTTGTTGTAAGTTTGACCGAGGACAGAGTTTAAGGTTCGTTCAATAAAAGCCTCGGCATTGTAAGCAGGGATAATTACAGAAACTAGAGGAAACTGAAAATTGATTTTACTCATATAGCAATCCTAAATTAGTCTTTAAAAAGTGAGACTTGTTCGCCCCTAGTCCCCTTGCGTTGAGGAAACCAGACTTTTAGCTACCTCCAATTGGGGGTTTGGGGGCAAGTAAATATTTCACTGGCTCAAAACAGATTGCTATATTTTTTGAGTTATTAAATAAAATAAATATTGCAATATTTGAGTAAATATAATACTTACTCAAAGGTTTTTTTGTAGGTGAAATAGATTAGAGCAATGTAAGTATAAATTTGAGCTTGTAATTGTATATTTTAATGCAAGAAGACAAAGTTGTATAAATATTTTATAAAGTTGCCGCTAATAATGATTAAAGTTATGACAAAGCTATTTAAAGTGGAAATACAAAAAAACTAAGAAATTGTTTAAATTTTTAGATAAAATATTTATTGAAAGTTTTGCTAAATATCTAGAGTCAAAACTGGAATTGCCTGACAATAACTTGAAGTAGATAAATAACGTTGAGTACCTGTAGAACTGAAAGCTTATTAATGGATACTGTGGAAGACTTAAGCTTAGAGATAGGAATTTTAAGCTAAGTAGTGCTAAGTTTTCCCCCCAAATTCCGCAACTACCTTGACAGACAGAAGTTATTGAAGGAATCATCATTAAGACACATCGGATTATTCCATTTGAGGAAACTATGAACGCAGTTGCTATTGTTCTAGTTGAGGTGCTGATTGTAATTGGACTTTCGCGGCTGGTGGGGCTAGGATGCCGAGCAATCAAGCAACCGTTAGTAATCGGCGAAATTATTGCCGGGATTATGCTAGGTCCTTCTTTATTGGGCTTAATTGCCCCCAGTTTAGCTACAACTTTATTTCCTGCCGAAACAATCCCTTACTTATTTGTCCTATCTCAGATTGGACTAATATTTTTTATGTTTCTGATTGGCTTAGAGCTAAATCCTAAATATTTAAGCGGTCAGCTTGAAATCGCAGTTTTAGTATCGCACGTTAGTATTTTAGCCCCTTTTTCTCTAGGAACTCTACTAGCGGTAGTGCTGTATCCTCAGCTTTCTAACGGGGATGTATCGTTTACTGCCTTTGCCTTGTTTTTGGGAGCGGCGATGTCAATTACCGCTTTTCCGGTACTAGCGAGGATTATCACCGAAAATAACTTACAAGGTACGCGCTTAGGGACTTTGGCGCTAACTTGTGCGGCGGTGGATGACGTTACCGCGTGGTGCGTACTAGCTTTAGCGATCGCTGTAGCTAGAACTGGGACAATTAACGGAGCCATCCCCACAATCATCTATTCGTTGATTTATATCGGCTTGATGGTGACGGTAGGGCGTTGGTTTTTAAAGCGTGTTGCTAGGTACTATCAACGTGTGGGGAAAATGAGTCAGTTACTTTTAGCAGGTATTTATGCTGGGGTAGTTGCATCCGCTTTAATTACCGAATTAATCGGTATTCACTTCATTTTTGGGGCATTTTTATTAGGCGCAGTCATGCCTAAAGATGAAGGGTTGGTAAGAGAAATAGCGGAAAAAACCGAAGACTTTGTATTAATTTTTCTGTTACCAATATTTTTCGCCTATAGCGGTCTGCGGACGCAAGTAGGATTGCTCAATCGTCCTGAATTGTGGTTGCTTTGCGCGGGGGTTGTCGCGGTGGCAATTAGTGGTAAGTATTTTGGTACTTACATCGCGGCGCGAGTAAGTGGAATTGAAAATCGCGAAGCTTCAGCCCTCGGTTGGCTGATGAATACACGCGGATTAACGGAACTTATCGTATTAAATATTGGCTTGAACTTGGGGGTAATATCGCCGCTTTTGTTTACGATGCTGGTAATTATGGCGCTAGTTACTACTTTTATGACTTCGCCCTTATTGGAGTGGACTTATCCCAAACGGCTAATTAGATTAGATACGGTTGAGCCAGAAACCGAGATCGGACTCAAAGCCGAAGTTACTTATCGGGTGCTTGTTCCTGTTGCTAACGTAGATACCCAAAAAGGACTAATTCAATTAGCGACAGCGATCGCTCTCAATAATTCCCAAAGTGCTGTAGTTCATCCCCTCAGCTTAGTGGAACTTGAGGAAGATTACGCTTTTCAAAGTATGCCCGCCGAAGCTGATAGGTTGATGGATAAACGCCGCCAACAGCTAGAGCAATTAATTACAACTTTAGAACCCCCAGATATCCGCGCCTTTGTGCAGCCTCTAGTTCGCGTTACTAATGATGTTGCACGAGCTACAGAACAAATTACAAGTCAAAATAAAATTGATTTAATGCTAGTAGGTTGGCATCGCCCAGCTTTTAGCACCAATCGTTTAGGCGGACGTGTGGGGCAAATTCTGAGTATGGCTCCGGTAGATGTAGGAGTTTATGTTGATCGCGGACAATCAGCTATTGAGAAACTGTTAGTAGCTTATTCGGGTAATATTCATGACGATTTGGCGTTAGAACTAGCTTTAAGAATGCTCGTTAGTTCCGAAAGCCGGACTTTATCAATTTTGCGGGTAGTCCAAGCGGGGCAAACCAATAGTGAATTGAGCTATGAATTAAGTGGAGTCATGCAAAACTTGTCCCGTAAAGTGCGCGATCGCATTGATATCCAAGTCCAACAATCCGCCGAACCCATTACTGTAGCGGTGGAAGCTTCCACCCACGTTGATTTAACTATTGCTGGAACAAGCCGCGCTTGGGGAATCGAGCGGCAAACTTTGGGGCGTTATACCGACCAACTAGCGATTCAATGCAAATCTTCCTTGCTCATAACTCGCCGCTACAGCCAAGTTACATCTCATTTGGCTTCGGTAGTTGCGCCTAGCACGGATACAGATAAATCAGGAGTTTAATTGTGAGTAGCCATTTTAATGTTAAATCCTTAAGCTTTTATGCGATCGCCATTGGTTCGGTACTATTACTGTTCAACGTCGTTACAGCCTATGGAGAAAGCAAGCTCAAAGCACCTAAAACTATTGGTGGTAGGTATCAACTTACTTTAGCTAATAGCTTGCCTGGTTGCCCGCAAATAGCGCCGTTAATGCTCCAACTCGATCAGTCTGGCACTTATGTTAATGCCGCCATTTTAAAAAAAGAAGTGCTTAACTCAATGTCCGCCGAAGAAAAACTGACGCTGACGGGTTTATTTAAAGAGCAACAGCTAAGTCTTACGGGTAATGTTGCTAATTCAGTGCTATGCGATCGCCCCCAAGCATCAGGAGAAAGTGCGATCGCTCTTACAAGTCAAATTGAAGGAGATGATTTAGTTGGGACGATTTCTGTCAATGGGGAAGCAGCAAAAACTCCCTTCACTGGCAAAAAAGCTGTCTTACCTAACGCATCGCCATCTTCTGGTCACTAGAACTGTTCGGTATTAGTGGGAGCATTAACTGCTCCTGGTTGATTAATAAAAAAGTTCTGTGCGTCTTCACTTTGATAAATACAGCTAATGGCGGGAGAATTCCCCAAATCTCCCGTAAACCCAAAGGTATTTAACTTTTGCCGACAATCACGCACTTGATCCCCTGTTACTAAGTTACGTTGCTCCAAAACTGCCCAGTTAGATTGGCGCAGTACGCAGCCGGGGCGCATATTTGGTTGGGAAACATAAACTTTAAAAGGTCGCAAAGTGACAAATAAACGTGCATCCATCACCATCGCACTAGCACCGTACTGGACACATATATCGGGGTTAGGAGCTTTTTGATCGATCTGAATACTGGAACTTACATTATTTTCTCCGCCGCCTGTATCCGAGGCAAACAGCGTACCAATCCCAATTCCCAGAATTAATGCCGCCGCCAAAATGGCGATGGTAGCGTAGTTAACGCTGGCGGGTAAGAATGCAAAGGGTTTTTTGTCTGTCACCGTAGACCTACCAGATTTACGTCTCATTTTTACTTAATCAATTTCATCTAGTTTTGTAGGGAGGGTTAGGGACTCTCCTGTTTTATTATTGCTTGATGTCGTAACAGCAATGGTTATTATGTAGCAAGTAAACTATTGCCTAAGTTAAATGCGATCGCCTTCTCTAACCAAAACTAACAATTCTTCTCAATGGCGAACGCTGTTTGCCGATAGTCTGACAATATTTTGGGGCGATTGGCTAGATTTGCGCGTCCGCATTACTCAAGTAGCAGCTTCGGGGCTAATTTCTCCGCTTATATATATTTTAGCTTTTGGCTTAGGTTTGGGTAGTTCTTTGCCTAAACCTGCTGTTGGTGACAGCTATTTAGAATTTATTTTGCCGGGAATGGTGGCGCTGTCGTCAATGACAATTAGTTTTGGGGGGACGACTTTTTCTATTTGTGGCGATCGCTTATTTACTAAAAGTTTTGAAGAATTGCTCTTAGTCCCCATTCATCCATTGGCTTTACAAGTGGGTAAAATGCTGGCAGGAATTGTCAGAGGCTTGATGACATCAGGATCGGTAATTTTAGTTGCGGTGCTATTTACAGGCAAAATTTGGAGCTTTATTAACCCGTTGTTTTTGCTGATATTGGTGCTAAATTGCGCGGTGTTTTCAGCTTTAGGGATAATTGTCGGGTTAAATGTGCAAAGTCTTGAAAGTGTAGGTTTGTATAATAATTTTGTGATTGTCCCCATGTCATTTTTGGGTGCAACCTTTTTCGATCCAGCTTCTCTACCTATTGCCTTAAAAGCCATAGTGTATTTACTCCCGCTAACTTATACAGCTATTGGGCTTCGGGCGGCGGCTTACTTACCTATAGCTCAGTTTCCTTGGTATAGTATCCCGATATTGCTAGTAAGTGCGATCGCGCTTTCTATAATTGGTGCGCGTCAGTTTGCCAGCCAACAAGACTAATAATTATAATTCTGGTTCTATCCCCAACGCTCTCAATTGCGCGGCTAGTTTTTCCGCCCTTTGAGCTTCAGTATTTGCTCTTTGAGCTTCAGTATTTGCTCTTTGAGCTTCAGCATTTGCTCTATGAGTTTCAGCATTTACCCTTTGTAACTCTATTTCTGCTCGTTCTGAGCCAGTTAGCAATAAATTGCCTTGAGGGTCCCACCACCGCAGCCAGGGTAACTCGGTATTAGAATAATGTCCTTGCCAGATGCCTAATTCTGCGCCTAACTGAGGGATAAAGTAATGTCCGCGATCGTTTGCTTCTAAAAGGTGGTAAGAATTTTCAATTAAATGATAGATTTCTACCGCAGCTTTTTCAACTTCATAAATGCCATAAAATGGCACTCTAATCCCTTGCTCGTATACCCAAAACTTGCCTGTAACGGGAGTGCGATCGCGTTCGGCTGCACCGTTTCCACTGACAAACTCTAAAACAATTAAGGGTGCAACGTATTCTTGCCACAATACATAAGAACGCCGCATTTGACCTTTAAGAGTTGGGGGTACACGAGGTACATAAAACCAGTCGGGGGCTAAAACACCTCTTTCTAATGGCTCTGTCAAGCGCCAATAGATGCCGCTATCTTGACCGATACAATATTGGTCATCGGGATGTATTTGTTTCAGTATTGGCTCGATTGAATCGGTCAGCAGTACGCTTTGAGGATGTTCTTGAAAGTTCTTCACAAATGTACCGTCAGATTCTGGTAGCTGCGTATGGTCGGGTAAAGTATTAGGAAAAGTTTGTGATTGGAAAAGCCCTGTCATAATTGGCATCCTCAAGCAGTGAACTTAAGTTTATTTTAGCGAGTGCGATCGCTCGTCTACTAATTAAGCAACCTATGTCTCTAATATTTGATTAAACAGTAGATTTTCTCTAATTGGGTCGAAAATCTTTTTAAACAAGAGAAGCGCACGTCTACAAAATTTATTTTATATTGGTAGGTAATTTGTTGGAGAATACTAAACTTACCAATTCTAGGCTCACCCCAAATCATATTAATAATTTGAGGTTATTTTTGATTGGATTATTGAGATATTTATCAAGTTCCTTAGAAGTAATTTTTAATTCTGTTGCTTATTAATGAGTTTTCCAAACAAGTGTTTGGGTATATTATGATTTTGAGCCAAATTATGGCGAACTTTCTTATTTTCATCGTTGACTAATTTTTGAAAGATCGCAACAGATAGATTTGGATTTAGTGCAAGTTTCCGGCGTACCCAAGAATCATCAGAATTTGATAACTTTTCTAGAATCTTAGTGGGAGTATTTAGATTTGCTGCAACTGAAGACATTAACAAAGGTATTTCTACTAAATATTCTAATGCGATTGCAGGAGTATTTAAGTGTTGAGCAATAGCTTCCAGAGTTCGAGTTTTTATGCCATGCGTATCTTAGCAAGTTTAGTTAACTCCAATGGTGAAGTATTTTTATTGGCGGCTAATTGTTCGGGAGTTAGTTTCATAAATACGATCGCTTTGTTTACCTTGCACCTAGACTCAAGTTACCCAAAAAGGCGATCGCTCTAACATATTATTGCGCCAGTTATTTCAGTTTTTATTTAGATTTATCTTGGCGCGATCGCATCTAATGACGTGCGATCGCCCTATTCTCCCTACAAAGTACCGAAACCTTTTTTCTTTTTCTCTTTCTTCTTCTTTTTACCCCCAGGATCGCTATAACCGCGCCAACCTGCCTGAGCCGGACGATTACCCACTGCTGCGGGGTTTTCCATCCCCCCAAACATTCCCGGCATCCCCGGAAAGCCGCCCTGAGTCATCTGTTGCATCATTGTCCGCATTTTTTGAAAATCGCTGACCAACTTCGCTACATCGCTTTCTTTATAACCCGACCCGCCCGCAATTCGCCGCCGCCGACTGGGAGAACTTGCCAAAATATCCGGGTCTTTGCGCTCCTTAGTTGTCATGGATTTAATCATCGCTTCGCAGCGTTTTAGCTGGGTTTCTCCCTGCTTTAACTGGTCAGAATTAAGCTTATTCATACCGGGGATCATTTTCATTAACCCCCCCAGCGAACCCATATTTTTCAACAACCGCATTTGCTTAAGAAAGTCGGTAAAGTCAAACTTTGCCGAGAGCATCTTCTGCTGCATTTGCTCCGCATCAGCAAGATCGATTTCTTCCTGGGCTTTTTCCACCAGGGTTAGCACATCTCCCATGCCCAAAATTCGCGATGCCATGCGATCGGGATAAAAGGGCTGCAATGCTTCTACTTTTTCCCCTACCCCCACAAACTTAATTGGCTGACCAGAAACTTGACGCACCGAAAGCGCCGCCCCACCTCGACTATCGCCGTCTAGTTTGGTTAAAATTGCTCCCGTAATCCCAATTTGCTCGTGAAAGGTACGAGTCAAATTTGCCGCTTCTTGACCCGTCATCGCATCTACTACTAGGAGCGTTTCTTGGGGTTGTACGGCGGCTTTAATCCGGGCTAATTCTCCCATCATGTCTACGTCAATTTGCAAGCGTCCCGCCGTGTCAATAATTACGGTGTCAACTCCTTGCTCTTTAGCTTGTTCTACACCGCGCTTGGCAATTTCCACTGGGTCAGCGTCGCTACCCATTTCAAAGACAGGGACTTGAATTTGCTTGCCCAAAGTTACCAATTGGTCAATCGCTGCGGGACGATAAATATCTGTGGCTACTAATAAGCAGCTACGATTAATTTTCTTGAGATGAAGCGCTAACTTGGCTGTGGCGGTAGTCTTACCTGTTCCCTGCAATCCAGCCATTAATACAATTGTTGGGGCTTGATCGGCTTTTGCCAAGGGGACGTTAGTTTCTCCCATGACTTCTAGCAGTTCGTCGTAGACAATTTTGATAAACTGCTGATCGGGTCTAACTCCCGATACTACTTCTGCTCCTTGGGCTTTGGTTTCCACCCCAGCAATAAAGTCTTTAACTACTTGCAAGTTAACGTCTGCTTCCAAAAGAGCGCGGCGGACTTCTTTCAGCGCTTCTTGAATATTTGCAGAGGTAATTTTGTCTTGACCTCGTAACTTTTTCCAAGCAGATTCTAAACGGTCAGATAGTGCATCAAACATAGTTCGTCTAATACGTTTATTAATAGGTATTTGGCAGGCATCAAATTTTTGCCCACTATATATAAGGTTAAATCCTTTGTTTGTCTAATTGTTGGCTGTGGGTTTATTGTAAAGTTTTGTTAAAGTTTTGATTTGGTAGTTTATGTTACAGAAGTTATTTGTTATATTTAATTTATAAGCAAAAAGTTAAAAACACTTCCCTAGAAAAAAGGAATCTCGATTATGTCTACACAAGAACAAGCTCGTGCTTTGATGATGCGTCACCACCACATCGTTAAGAACCGTCAGCAATCAATGCTCAATCGTACTGCCACTGAAGTAGGTCTTGACGCTCTAGAAAACTCCATTGACGATCGCAATAATTCTAATCGCAACAATAGCGATCGCCCTGGTACAGCTACAAATTAGATTTAGCCTGTTATTAGGCTTATAGATGTCATCAACAAAAATTAGTTTCAGTTATTATTTCAAAAAGCTTGTCGTCATAAGTTACCGTTGACGACAAGCTTTTTAGGTATATGTCCTGTCAAAGTTCTTGGTAATCCTCCTGTTTGAGAATTCCACAACTTTACTGTGTTGTCGTCGCTGGCGGTGGCAAAGGTTTTATTGTCGGGACTGATAGCTACAAACCAAATTCCTTTGGTATGACCGTTTAAGCTTTGACTTTGGATATTTTGCCAATTATTTATTATTGCCATTGGTATGTCCCGTAAGTGCCTGCACAAAGCAACAAAATACCTAATATACCCAGAGTAAGCGGACGTTTAGTGTTACGAATAGGAGTATTCCTAACATGATTGTGCTTGCTACTCAGCATAAATTTGTATCCTATGTTTGGTTTCAACTTGGTTTTAAAGGTGCTGTGTTTAAGGAAACTGTTTTTATAGTGGCTATTATAAATTTTGTAAAATAAAACTTGCGATCGCCTTCAATAATAAAAACTATATTTTGCTAACAAACTTAATGTCTATTTGAAGTTAATTTTTAAGTTGCAAATACATTTCAACTATCTCTGCATCTAGCTAACGAGGTATCTTTATCACACGCAAAAGAGGGAGAAATTATTTCTCCCCCTTTTTTTGTTATTAGCTTAAATTAGGTAAAGCGATCGCTCATTTCCAAGCAATTTTAGTTAGAACTTGCTTCTACAGGAATTTTACTGGAATTTGGCTTGTTACCGTCGGCGGAAAGGGCTTCACCTTCAATAAACGAGCGTAGCATCCAAGCCATTTCTTCGTGCTGCTCCATCAGTCCGGTTAAAAAGTCGGCTGTACCTTCGTCGCCGAATTTTTCCGATGATTGGTCTACGTGTTCGCGCAAGTTACGGATAATTTCCTCATGGTCATCTACTAGCTGAGATACCATTTCGGTTGCTAGCGGAATATTGTCGGATTGTTCTTTGATAGAACCATATTCTAAAAAGCCTGCTGCTGTACCTACAGGGAAAAATCCCAAGGTGCGGACGCGCTCGGCTAAAGAATCTATATTAATTGTTAATGCTTGGTATTGTTCTTCCCATAGTTGGTGCAAAGAACGGAATTGAGGGCCAACTACATCCCAATGGAATTTTTTG
Organism: Synechocystis sp. PCC 7509; assembly: GCF_000332075.2. Taxonomy (NCBI): domain Bacteria; kingdom Bacillati; phylum Cyanobacteriota; class Cyanophyceae; order Synechococcales; family Merismopediaceae; genus Synechocystis; species Synechocystis sp. PCC 7509. The sequence continues at coordinate 2,775,667 of NZ_ALVU02000001.1, forward strand.
GTTTTGATTAATACTAGGTAAGCGTTTGCTAAATCACTGTTCAATAGTTCGCTTACGCCCGATCGTTGTTCTTCTGATAGACCAATATTGATTTTACGCATGGTTTGTTTTACTTTTTGCTTCAATATTTAGTGGAACAAATCTATCTATAAAACAACATCAGCCAAAGGGGAGATTGTCTGCTTTGAATGGGTAATTGGTAATTGGATTATTCAACTAAGCTCACTTTGGCTCGGTATAGTAGCTTCTCGCCTTGAATATAACCAGTGTAGCGGACGATAACTAAGTCACTAGGTTGGGCGTTTCCTGATAAAAGCTGGTGCAGTTGAGGGTTATAAGGTATTTTTTCTCCCACTGGCGCGATTTGTTCTATTCCCCATTGTTGTAACAATTGCTGCAACGGGCGGATTAATGGTAATAATTTTGTGGCGCTGATTTCGGGATGCTCTTTGACTTTAAACTCAAAGGTAGGTAATTGTAATAAGCAAGATTCCAAAACTTGCAAAGTTGATAGTTGAAACTCTTGCAACAAAGTTTGCTTTTGTTGTTCTAATTGATGTTGCAGTTTTTGGTATTCTTGTTTTAAAGTCGCAATGGTTTTGTCTTCTGTCGGTGGTTGTGCTATTTCAGAATTTAAAAATGTTCTCATAAGAACATTTATAGGCACTTTCAGCACTTGAGCTAACTTGAGTATTGTCTCTACTCGCATCTGTTCTACTTCTCCCCGCCGCAATCGCATTATTTGCTTTTGCGAAACTCCCGACGCACTAGCTAAAGCTTTAAAACTAGAAATACCGACTCGTTGCATTAATGTTTGCAACGAGTCGGTATAATTTGGCTTTGATGACTTAGACATCACTTGCGCCTAACAATGGTTATTCTTCTAACAAGCTTCTCAGCATCCAAGCATTTTTTTCATGAATTTGCATTCTTTGAGTCAATAAATCGGCGGTTGGTTCGTCGCTTACTTTGTCTACAGCCGGAAATATAGACCGAGCGGTTCTAACTACTGCTTCTTGACCTTCTACTAATAGGCGGATCATTTCTGTAGCTTTGGGAACTCCTGGAGTTTCGGGAATTGAACTTAGTTTGGCGTAATCGCTGTAAGTTCCTGGTGCTGGATATCCTAGCGCTCTAATTCTTTCTGCAATTAAATCTACTGCTAAAGCTAATTCTGTATACTGGGTTTCAAACATCAAATGCAAGGTTTGAAACATTGGCCCTGTAACATTCCAATGAAAGTTATGAGTTTTGAGATACAGCGAATAGGTATCAGCAAGCATCCGTGACAATCCTTCCGCAATTAGCTTGCGGTTTTCGTCATCTATACCGATGTTAACTGGAAAAACCGAACCTTGAGCTTGCATAAATTCTCCTAATTTAGGTCAAATATAAACGTATTTCGCTGTTTTCTGCCTATAATAATTGCCTAAAACCAGCTTACTGTAAATCTCTTTATGCTAGGTGCATTTTTAAGACGGCGCGAGGAGCTTTACGTACTCTAGCTAAAATTGTTTCTTTACCCAACCTCTGACAAGCTTCGTAACGATGACAACCCGAAAATCCGTAGTATTGCCCATCCACTTCTAGCACGTCTATGGGTTCTTGTTGACCCATTTCGGCGATGGATTCCATCAAAGACGCAACTTTTGCGCTGTCGTTGGCTCGCGGTAAAGGTCTATAAATCTGCTGTAGCGGAATCTCTTGTATTTTTATCATAAGAAAAGTGCGGGATGTTGGAAAACCCATAGGCTTCAGAGAAAGAGGGAGGAACGACGACACGAGCGGTTAAAACCGCCCACTGTCTTTAAACCTTAGAATATCCTTGTTTTTCAATAGTTTTCGCTATATATTAAAATAATAGCGAAATAATAACTATGTACTTAACTCAGAAAAACCAAATACGCGATCTTAGCAAGACCGAGTTCTTGGCTCTGAGAGAGTTGTGTCGATTGAGTAAGAACCTCTACAATGTGGGGCTTTACACCATTCGACAATACTATTTTCAAGAACATAAGCACTTGCGCTATGAATCTGCTTACTATTTGTGTAAAGACAATGAGAACTATCTTCTTCTCAACACTGACATTGCACAGCAAACACTGAAGGTAGTAGATAGAACGTTTCGCAGTTTCTATGGATTGATTAAGGCGGTTCGATTTGGAACATTTCAGCAGAAGGTGAGGCTTCCTTGCTACTTGCCCAAAGAGGGCTATTTCGTGCTGATAATTCCTCGAATTAAGGTTAAGGATGGTTCGTTTAAAGTACCAATGTCGAATTCTTTTAAGCAGAAATTTGGTGAGATTGTAATTAACTTTCCCGAACGTCTTGACAGTGCCAAAATCAAAGAAGTGAGAATTCACCCCAAGTACGATGCCAGGTTTTTTGAAGCTGAGTATATCTCCTCTGGTGAAATCGAAGCTGTAGAAACAGTCCCTGACAGTGCTTTGGCAATCGATTTCGGGCTTAATAATTTGGCTACTTGTGTTGACACCAATGGGGCATCCTTTATTATGGATGGTCGCAAACTTAAATCTATTAACCAGTGGTTCAACAAAGAAAATGCCAGACTGCAATCGATTAAAGATTTGCAGGGAATTAAGCAACTTACCTGCCGTCAATCGAGACTGTACATTAATCGTAGTAGTCAAGTTAGAGACTATCTGAATAAAGCGGCTAGACTGATTATTGACCATTGCATCAATACTAAAATTGAACGCCTGATTGTAGGATTCAATATTGGAATGAAGGATGGCATCAATATCGGTAGTCGGAACAATCAAAACTTTGTCCAAATTCCCTTTTATTCTTTGAGAAACAAACTTAAATCTCTCTGCGAGCGATACGGGTTGATCTATCTTGAACAAGAGGAGTCTTACACAAGCATTGCGAGTGCTTTGGATGGTGACGACCTGCCTATCTACAATGCTGACAAACCAGCTACCTACCAGTTCTCTGGCAAGCGGGTACGCCGTGGATTGTATAGAAGCAAGGAAGGACATTTGATTAACTCAGATACTAACGGTGCTGCGAATATCGGACGTAAAAGTAAGCAGAATGGTTTTACCGGACTGTCTAGAGGCTGTTTGGCACAGCCATTAAGAATCAAGGTCTACTAAGACTTTGCCGTCTTAATAATCTCCGTCTCGAAGAAGCGGGGAGTGTCAAAGTGATGCTACTTTATTTGTCTTCTTCTATATCGTACTCATTATGACTTTAAGTTGCAACCTTTTGCATCGGATTTAGTCGGAAAGCTTAGGATAGTTAGGAAAAAATATTTATATGAATTTTCAGCAACGGAATTTGGCATTTAGGGCTTTAACAGTATTTTGTGTACTGGGATTGACTGCAACATCGGTTAAAGCAGCGCCTTTAGTAGAGCAAGAGTTAAAGGTGGGTGTGGTACAGCGTTTTGGCGATGAAGCAACAGAAGAATTGTTGATAGAATCTCTACCGGGCGATCGCCTAACTCTAAATTTTACCACTGGTACAAAGCCACAAACTTTGCAAACAAAGAGTGTCAAGCTGGAAATAGCTATGCAAAGTTTGCCAAAACCAGAGTTGGCGGAGCGGGTAGTTTTGGGTGTATTTCGCAGCTTTGAAACCGCCGAAGAAAGCGCCCAAAGGTGGAAAGCGCAGGGTATAGAGGTAGAAGTTGCTCAACCGGAGCGTTGGGAAGTTTGGGCAAAAAGAGACGTTTACAATACGCCTTTATTGCGGCGGTTACTAATGGGGAGTTTGCAAACCAAAGGTAACAAAACTGCCTATTTGGATAGTAAAGTTGTGGAGCAATCACCAAAACTTAGTTGGATTGTAGGAGGAAACCGTTACAGTCGGGACAAGTTAGATATTTCTGCAACTAAAAATTTAATTCAAGTTAGTCAAGCTAAAAATAAATCTGATACGACTTCCTATCCGGGACGTTTGCGCTTGCAGGGGAACGCCTACGGTAGTTATACGCTAATTAATCATGTCCCCATTGAAAGCTATTTGCGGGGCGTAGTACCCAATGAAATCGGCGCTAAAGCCCCTTATAACGCTGTAGAAGCGCAGACAATTATTGCTCGAACCTATGCTTTACGAAATGTACGCCGCTTTGCAATTGATGGTTACGAATTATCCGCCGACGTTCATTGTCAAGTTTATAAGGGATTGAGCGGTATAGATCCAAATAGCGATCGCGCAATTTCGGCGACAAAAGGACAGGTACTTACTTATAACAATCAATTAGTAGACGCTTTGTATTCCTCAACTACGGGAGGAGTGACGGCAAAGTTTAGCGATGTTTGGAATGGACAAGATCGCCCCTACTTAAAGCCTGTAGTAGATTCGGCGGCGAGTGTGTGGAATTTGGCGCGTCAAAGTTTAGCCGATGAGCAAAACTTTCAGCAGTTTATTAATATCAATCGTGGATTTAATGAGGTGGGGTGGAAAACCTTTCGCTGGCGCAGAGAAAGCAGTATTGAGCAATTAACGACTGATTTGCAGAAATATTTAGAAGTTAATAGAAGTCCCTTTGCAAGTTTTCAAAAACTTAACAGCTTGAAGGTTGTAGAGCGAAGTCCTGGGGGTAGAATTTTGAAGCTATCGGTGCAAACAGATATGGGGACGTTTAATTTACTCAAAGACGAAGTTCGCAGCGCCTTTTCTGCACCTAGAAGCACATTGTTTTATTTAGAACCTGTCAAAAAAGATAACAATCCTTTATGGGGTTACGCCTTTGTGGGTGGCGGTTTTGGGCATGGAGTCGGCTTAAGTCAAACAGGATCTTATCGGCTAGCAGATTTGGGCTGGACAAGCAAGCGGATTTTAAACTTTTATTATCCGGGGACAACAATTCAGGTTCTAGATCCAATAGTCAAGTCTTAATAAAGAAGGCAGGAACAATAATTAGTAAGTCCTGCCTTAAAACTTTTTTTAATTAGTGCGATCGCATTAATTAGTAAAGTTCTTCTTCCTTGTGAGTTTCGATTGTGCAATCTGAACTTGGATAAGCTACGCAAGTCAAAACATAACCAGCTTCGATTTGATCGTCATCTAAGAAAGACTGATCGGATTGATCGACTGTACCTGACTTGATTTTACCAGCGCAAGTAGAACAAGCACCCGCACGACAGGAGTAGGGTAAGTCTAGTCCAGCTTCTTCCGCAGCATCTAAAATGTATGTGTCGTCATCAACTTCAATCGTTTGGTTTAAGCCTTCGGCTTCGCTGATTAAAGTGACTTTGTAAGTTGCCATTGGTGTATTCCTCTCTCGATCGCGGCATTAATAAGTTTTTCTAAAGCAAAATAATGATTCGCTAATCAAAACGAATGGTCTATTTATTTTGCCCCATTTTAGATACTACGAGAAAAACCGCCGATTTCAACCGCTCTATTGAAAGCAATTAGTAATGGAATTTAGGTATTTAATCCTGATTACTTATACTTATTTGACAATCTAGGGTTTAAAGGGTAACGTTTACTCAGTTTTGAGGCAATATTGCTTAACAACACTTTGTCCAACTCCATTGTCCATCTTCGTACCATTCTTTTTTCCAAATGGGGGCATTGTCTTTGAGGGCATCAATAGCATACTGACAAGCCTCAAACGCTTGTAATCGGTGAGGACAACCCACCGCAATCAAAACGCTGATTTCGCCAACTTGCAAGCGTCCAACGCGATGATGTATGACTATACGGTTGACATCGCTCCATTGGTGGCGAATTTCTGAAGCGATTTGTTTAAATACTTGAATTGCCATTGGTTCGTAAGCTTGATATTCTAAAGCAACCACTGGTTGTCCCCCCGTTTGATTGCGAACCATCCCACTCATGACTACAATTGCGCCATTAGCGCGATCGTCTGCCAAATCGTAGACTTCGCTTAAGGATAAGGGAGCAAAAAAGATTGCAAAATTATCCTTAGTGTTTGCGGTAATTGGATAGTTTAAAGACGTTGGGACTTTAGAAGTCATAAATAAATTCAATAAAAGGATTAATTCTATTGTGAAGGAGAAATTATTTTAAAATCCCACCGTAGGGGCGCAATGCATTGCGCCCCTACTACACCGTTTTATACGGTTATCTTGTGTTTGGTGCGATCGCCCATACCTTTTTAACCAATACCTGTAATTACTGGATGGTAATAGAAAGCCAAGCCCAAAACTACATAAGCGGCTAATAACATTGTGCCTTCTAGCCAATTGGAGCGCCCATCGGAACTAATAGAATTAGCAATTAGTACGGATACGGCTACAGCAACTAATTCAAAGGGATTAAAATTCAAATCCATTGGTTTACCCATAAACCGACCCGCTAAAACCAATACTGGAGCAACGAATAAGGCAATCTGCAAGCTCGATCCCACTGCTACGGAGACTGAAAGATCCATTTTGTCTTTCATAGCTACTGTAACTGCCGTAGTATGTTCGGCAGCATTACCAATAATGGGAACGAGGATAACTCCGGTAAATAGGGAAGTTAAACCTAGTTGAGATGTTGCAACTTCCAGCGATTCTACTAATAATTCTGATTCCACCGCTACAAGCAAAGTTGCTCCTAGCAATACGCCAACCCACAACCATAAATTGACCCCAGGAGCGCCACCAATTAAATTTGCCTCGGCTAACTCTACTTGGTCAGTTTCTACTAAACCCACATCGTAAAGGTAAGAGTGAGTTTTCATCGAAAATAATAGCGTTAAGCCGTAAACCAAAATTAAAACGATCGCCACAGCAATAGATAAGTTCTGCAAAACACTCTCAGGAATCCCCGAAGACGTAAAATTTACAGCAGTAGGCATCAAAATTGCAATTACAGCCAAGTTCATTAGTGAAGCATTTACCCGCGCCACGAAGGAGGGAAACTGTTGTTCTTTGTAGCGCAAACCTCCTAACAGCATTGAAAAACCCATAACCAAAAGTAGGTTACTAATAATCGATCCGGTAATACTTGCTTTAACTACATCGACAAGTCCAGCATTGAGGGCGATTAAAGCAATAATTAGCTCGGTAGCATTACCAAAGGTAGCGTTTAAAAATCCTCCTAAAGTTGGCCCAACTACTACGGCTATTTCTTCTGTAGCGCTACCCATCCAAGCGGCTAAAGGTAAAATAGCTAACGCCGACGTGATAAATACTGCTAGTTCTCCCCAGTGTAAAAAGTGAGCCGCCGCAGAAATTGGGATAAATATTAATAAACCTAAAAACAAACCATTTTTAAACGACATTGAGAATTTTGTCCCTAATTCCTTGTACTAACTACCTTTACCTCCCCATAGGTTAACCTCAAGCTTGGGAGAAAAGTTTGGAGACTTACAACTTGTAAATAAAAATGTAGCTTTGTAACGCGATCGCCCAAAATATTAAGTTGACTTAACTTAAGGCTTTATTTACGGTTTAATAATAAAAGTTGCGTTTGCGACCACAGGCTGAGGCAATCTCCCTAAATGAGTTACTAGAATAAGCCTCGAAAGATAAACAACGCAAACGTTAGAAATTTCTATCTTTCCCTAACTATCAACAGCCCCAAACTCATTGTTATTTAGATTAACCTTCAATACTTGGGTTTTAAGGAAGCTTGATTGACAACTATAATTTTGGACTAATAATACATGACTTCTGCTGCCGATCTCCCCGTTAGTGCTGTTACACAATACCAAGGTAACGATGTTATAGCGATCGATCCCCTAAAAACAGCGACAGGTGTTTACGTTACAGTTCACGGTCATTTTTACCAACCACCCCGCGAAAACCCTTATTTAGACGCGGTGGAGCGTCAAGCGGGGGCGGCTCCCTTCCACGACTGGAACGAACGCATACATCACGAATGCTACCGCCCTAATGCCTTTGCAAGAGTGCTAGACGAATGGGGCGATGTGGTGGGGATCGTTAATAACTACGAGTATTTGAGCTTTAATATCGGCGCAACGCTGATGTCGTGGTTAGAAAGATACGATGTTGAGGTGTATCAACGCATTTTGGAAGCCGATCGCAAAAGCTGCGAAGTCTTAAATGGTCATGGAAATGCGATCGCCCAAGTATACAATCACATCATCATGCCTTTGGCGAACGAGCGCGACAAACATACACAGATTCGCTGGGGTAAAGAAGACTTCAAATCCCGATTTAAGCGCAATCCCGAAGGAATGTGGCTGGCGGAGGCGGCGGTAGATTATGCAACTATCGTTGCATTAATTGCTGAGAAGATTCGGTTTATAGTCTTAGCACCTTCCCAAGCGCAACGTTGTCGGATGCTACCTAACTCTGAGCAGGGTATTGGGGAATGGTATGAAGTAGGAGGTAGTCAAATTGATGCTACTCGCCCTTACCGATGTTTCTTACCCGGCGGCGATCCCAATAGCGATTATATAGATATTTTCTTTTACGATGGCCCAATTTCCCGCGATATGGGCTTTAACGATGATTTGTACAGTGCCGATCGCTTAAGTGGCAGAATTGGGCAAGCAGTACGCGGGGATCATCGAGAATCGCAGTTAATTTCTGTGGCTACTGATGGCGAAACTTTTGGACATCACAAAAAAGGTACGGAAAAAACCTTAGCCTACGCCTTTTTAAATGAGTTTCCCCACCGTAATTGGACAGTAACCAATTACGCCCACTACTTAAGTATCAATCCGCCCAGTTGGGAAGTGGAGTTAAAGCCCGTCACCGCTTGGAGTTGCGCTCATGGGGTGGATCGTTGGCAAGATGATTGTGGTTGTGGTGGTGAAGGTGGCGTATGGCATCAAAAATGGCGGAAACCGTTGCGCGAGTCCCTAGATTGGCTGCGGGATGAATTAACTAAGGTGTATGAGGAGACAGGAAAGCTATTTTTCCGCGATCCCTGGTTGGCGAGAGATGAGTATATTCAGGTAATGCGCGATCGCTCGATTGCCAATGTTAGCCGTTTCCTCAATAACCACCAATCCCACAAACTCACCCCTTTAGAGAAAGTAGACGCTTTACGTTTACTGGAGATGCAGCGTCACGCTTTGTTGATGTATACAAGTTGTGGCTGGTTTTTTGAAGAAATTTCTCGCCCGGAAGGTACGCAAATTTTACGTTATGCGGCTCGTGCTTTAGAATTGGCGGGAGATGTAGCGGGAGTACAGCTAGAAAAAGCTTTTATTGGGCGCTTAACCCAAGCACCAAGCAATGTTGAACTGTTTAAGCACGGCGCGGAAATTTATCGACAATTGGTAATAACAGCGCAAATTGGGTTTAGACAAGTAGCCGCTCAGTACGCCATTAGTTCGTTATTTGGCGACAGATCGGCTAATCAATCCATCCAACGCATTTATTGCTACACCGCCCATCAAGTCAATTACCAAGTGCAACGGATGGGATCGCTAACTTTGGCGGTAGGACAGTTGCGTTTAGTTTCTGATATTACTTGGGAAAGCCAACATTTAGTATTTGCGGTACTGCATTTAGGTGGTTGGGATTTTCATTGTTGCATTCAACCCTTTACCGGGCGCAGAACTTACAGCCAGTTAAAAGAGAAAGTATTTGGCTCTTTAGAACAAGCTAGTGCGGCGCAGACTATTTTGGCAATCAATCAAGTATTTGGGGATCAAACCTTTAGCTTGCAAAATCTGTTCGCGGAAGAAAGACATCGGATTATGGAGCTACTAAGTCATGAAACTTTAACCAGGCTCGATCAGCTTTATACTCAGGTTTACCGCGATAATTACGGCGTATTGATGGCATTTCATCGAGATGAACTAACTGTACCCCAAGAGTTGCAAGTAGCGGCGGAGATTGCTTTAAAGCATCGTTGCGTCAATGTTTTAAAGCTGCTGTGGGAAGAAATCGGCGAACCGCAAGCAAGTTTGCATCATTTGGCAGAATTGGAAGCAACGGCGACAGAAGCCAAGCATCTGCGTTGTAATTTGCATATACCCGAAGGTAAGCAGACAATGGAGCAATTGATTTTGCGATCGCTTTGGCAACTATTGCACGATAACAATTTGGCTACGATAGAGGCAATTCAACAAGTTGAGCGCTTAATTAATGTCGCAAATCAGCTAAACCTTAGCTTGTGTTTGGGTAAATCTCAGGAGCTATATTTTAGCCAGTTACCGCAACTAATTAGTTTGTGTCGCCAAGCGGTTGCAAGTCAAAGTCAGGCAGCTGGCGATTTTGGTCAATTACAACAATTGCTGCATTTAGGACAAAAGCTCGGTATCGGTGTGAATAATTTGCTGGAACAACTAGCTTAGATAGTTAGTGAAAATGCCCCTAAGAGCGATTCTTAAGTAGAGATTGAGAGAAAGGGCAAAGATGCACCAGAAACAACGTTTATCTAAGGCTGATTAATTCATCCTTAGATAAACCTCCTAAGACAACTGGATTAAGGTTTAATTTGAAATGTCTTTTTAGTGTAAAAAGTGTCGAATTCCAGTAAATACCATAATTAACCCTAGTTCGTTAGCGGCTTTAATAGAATCAGCGTCGCGCATACTTCCCCCCGGTTGCGCGATCGCTTTTATCCCGGCGGCGGCGGCGGCTCTTACGGAGTCGTCAAAGGGAAAAAAACCATCGCTGGCAAGAAAACCACCCTTGGCGCTTTCGCCAGCTTGCTCTAAAGCAATTTTTACTGAGCCAACGCGGTTCATTTGCCCTGCTCCGATGCCTTTTGTAGTTTGGTTTCCAGTTACAACGATCGCATTTGATTTGACGTGCTTGCAAACATTCCACGCAAACAGTAATTCGGCTAATTCTGTAGAATTGGGAGTGCGATCGCTCACTACTTGCCATTTGCTAGAATCAGCAGTGTAATTGTCCGCATCTTGAACTAAAAAGCCACCAGCGATTACTTTTACGGTCTTTTCAATGCTAGTGCGATCGGGCTTAATTAAAACTCTAAGTTTAGATTTGGCGGCGATAATTTCTTTGGCTTCGGCTTCAATTTCGGGTGCCACCACACATTCAAGAAAGGTTTGAGTTAACGCTTTAGCTGTCGCCGTATCTATAGGACGATTTAACGCCACAATTCCCCCAAAAGCAGAAATAGGATCGGCGTTGAAAGCCTTGTTGTAAGCTGATTCTAAACTATCTGCCAAAGCTACCCCGCAAGGATTGGTATGCTTGATAATGACGGCGGCGGGGGTATCCGTAAACTCGCTAACTATACGCTGTGCTGCTTCTAAATCTACTAAGTTGTTATAACTAAGTTCTTTACCTTGCAATATAGTTGCAGTCGCCCAACCTGTAGGCGTATCGCCTCTTTGATACCAAGCGGCGGATTGGTGGGGGTTTTCACCGTAACGCAAGGGTTGTAATGTTTGTCCCGTAAGAGTAAAACTTTCTTTGGTTGGGTAAGACGCGAACTGACCAGTCAGCGCTTGCGCTATCGCACTATCATACCCAGCAGTATGTAAAAATGCTTGTTGAGCGCACTGTAAGCGAAATTCTAACGTTACTTCCCCTTGATTTTGGCGCAACTGTTCTAAGTAAGAATCGTAACTTGTGGGATTGCTGAGAATAGTAACATGAGCGTAGTTTTTGGCAGAGGCGCGAATTAAAGTCGGCCCGCCAATATCTATTTGTTCGATAGCTTCAGCTAAAGTTACGTCTGGAAGTGCGATCGTTTCCTCGAAAGGATATAAATTAACTACAACTAAATCAATCGGGCGAATTTGATTATTTTCTAAATCTGTTAGGTCTTGGGGTACATCTCGCCGCGCTAAAATACCGCCATGAATCCGAGGATGTAGGGTTTTGACTCTCCCGCCTAATATTTCTGGAGAACCTGTATAATCGGCAACTTTAGTAACGGGGATACCCTCAGCTAGTAAGGCTTTGGCTGTCCCGCCACTACTGATAATATCAAAGCTAAATTTTTCTACTAATGTTCGGGCAAATTCGATTAGTCTGGTTTTATCAGATACGCTGAGAAGTGCTAGACGTGCCATATATTAGGGTTTTTGTAATTGGTAATTGGTAAGAAAATCATCATACTTTCAGCAATGCTAAAAATACTTAGGGTGAAGAATTAGTTATTATTACAATAGATTAAGAGAATTTTTATAATAGGAGAAAGTCTCAGCCCATGCAAGTTATTAATATTGCGCCAACTACAGGTAAAAAACCTGCGGGTTTAGTTGTGGTTTTGCATGGCTGGGGTGCAAATGCTCAAGATTTGGCGACAGTTGTGCCTTTTTTGAATTTGCCTGATTATCAGTTTGTTTTACCAGATGCGCCTTTTAATCATCCTCAAGTAGCTGGCGGTAAAGCTTGGTACGATTTTCAAAAAAATAATCAAGGATATTATGAAAGCAAGCAATTATTAAACGATTGGCTGCAATCTCTAGAAAAAGAGACGAGTATTCCTTTGTCCAAGACAATTTTAAGTGGTTTTTCCCAAGGTGCGGCGATGACTTTGGATGTTGGGTTGCATCTACCATTGGCGGGTTTAGTCGCATTAAGTGGTTATTTGCATCCAATTACAGAATCACCAATTAGCCATATTTCGCCGATTTTGCTAGTACATGGTAGACAAGATTCGGTTGTTCCCCTGATTGCCGCCCAAAAAGCGCGAGATAGTTTGCTTACTATGGGCGCAAAAGTACAGTATCAAGAATTTGATATGGGTCACGAAATTCGCCCCGAAGTTATTGCTTTAATTCGCACATTTATTGTGGCGCAACAAAAAGTTTCTTAGCTGTGTTCTGGAAAACGGTCTAAGCCTTGATCTTCCCAGGATACCGGATCTTCTAAGGGTTCTAAATGGGTAATGATGTGCGTGCTAGGTAAAGCCCTACTAATTGCTAGTTCAATTTCTTCAGATAAGTCATGTCCGCGCTGCACCGTCCATTCTCCAGGGACAAGGATATGGAAAGAAACGAAGCGGCGCGAACCTGCAACGCGCGATCGCATAGCATGAAATAATATGCCTTGGCGGTCGTAAGGTGCTAGCAAATCGGTAATAATTTTTTGGTCGGATAGGGGTAGCGCAGTATCTAATAATCCATACCCAGTCTCTTTTAAAAGTCTAAACCCTGCCCAAACTATATTTGCAGCAACAATTATGGCAATAATTGGATCTAAAATTAGCCATCCGGTTAGTTGTACTAACAATAAACCAACTACCACCCCTACGGATGTCCAAACATCTGTAAGTAAATGGTGCGCGTCTGCTCTTAAAGTAATCGATCTTAAGCGTTTTCCCGCCCGTAATAAAATAAACGCTACTCCTCCATTAATAGCGGCGGCGATTAAAGAAAGAACTAAACCCAAGTCTACTTTTTGGATAGGTTGAGGGTCGATTAATCTACTTAAGGCAGCTACACCAATACTTAGGGCAGCAACTAGGATTAACGCCCCTTCTAAGCCACTAGAAAAGTATTCCGCTTTAGAATGACCAAAAGTGTGTTCTTCGTCGGGTGGTTGGGCGGCGAGAGTGAGCGCCCACACTGCTACAACGGCGGCGACTAAGTTTACAACTGATTCGGCGGCATCGGAAAACAAACTTACAGAGTTTGTAAGTAAGTAAGCGCCAAACTTTAAACCGATAGTTGCGATCGCCGCAGCAATCGATAAAATAGCATAGGAACGAGCAGATTTGTGACTCATAGCATTATCTACAATTTACGGGCAATTATCGTTCTATGACGGGGCGTATTGCTAACAATTGTAGGAGTTGCAAAGCCAGCAGCAGCTAAAGCGCTCTCAATATCTAAACTAAAATAATCGTCTAAATAGGGTTCGGTACTTTTGAGCAAAGTTAAGATATAAGGCGGCATTTTTGCATAGATTTCCGATTTAGGATTCATATCCATAATTGTCAAATACCCACCCGGCTTTAATAACCTTTGCGCCTCCTGGAATATTTGCCCTGTAGCCGATTGGGGCAATTCGTGAAACATCAGAAAACTCGTTACTAAATCAAAAGAATTAGCCGCTAATGGTGTGGCTTCGGCGGTGGAGTGAACCCAGTTTATATTTGTATCGCGCTCCAGCGCGGAGTATTTGGCAACGGCGAGAAAGTAAGGAGATAAATCTAACCCCGTAATTGCTGCATGGGGGTAAACTTCTTGTAATGCAAAGGTACTCATCCCCACACTACAGCCCAAATCGAGAATAGTTTGGGGAGTTGTGGGAATTTCCCTCGTAATAATTTCATGATAGCTAGAACGTAAAAGGCGATCGCCTTTAGCGCCAGATTCCTTCCAAATCCCTGCATGAACAGCATGGGCTGCAACTTCTACTTCTAAGGCTGCTTCCCAATTGAGATTTCCTTGTTCGTAAGCATGAAAAGATTTGAGGTAATAATCGGGGTAGGCAATTTGCGGATTTTGAACTTGGGCTAAATCAGTTTCCCAATCGCGGGTTTTTAATTCTTGTACTCTTTTTGTCCAAGGTACACCGATTTTTTCTGCCCGTTTAATCATCATTTGCCTTGCTTGGTGCTTGGCTAAGTTTGCCAAAGGTTTAATTGCCAGTACCCTATTTACCAAGCGCGAAGCTAACCCAGGATTATTATCTACAGTCGCCGTCATAATAAAAGCTGCTAAATTATCTGTTCTTATTTTGCAAGCATTAGCGCCTGTTTGCACAAAGAAAAATCCGCGATCTCTAAAAGCATCGCGGATTAAAAGCAGATTCATAATCATTTTCTGTAGGGGCGCAATGCCTTGCGCTCCCTACAACTCTACGAATTACTTGCCAAGAAATTAGTTAAAGGTGTACCACCATTACGCCCAACGGCGGGAATTTCTCGCATTTCTGTTATTGCTTTACCAGCACTATCTTTAATAATCGCTGTTCCCGTGCCAGAATGTCCATTAGTAACAAACAGTTGAGGATGGTCAAAGGGTGCTTTTTGGTAACGGACTCGCTCATCGGTTAATCCTTTCATAAAGGCAACAAGAGCATCTTTTTCCTCATTACTCAGTCCCAAGTTCTCAATATCTGGATCGAGATCGTCGATATTTTGCTCGTGGAAGTCACCACCGCGATTATAGAAATCAACTACTTGACGCAGTGTCAATTGTCCGCCGTTATGGAAATAAGGGGCTGTAAGCTCTACATTTCTTAGTCCTGGCGTTTTAAAAGCTCCATCGGCGGCTACGCGCTCGTTAGGACTTACTGGCGGTTCGAGGTGAGGATCGTTAAACTTTCCTTGTTGAGCTAGACGCGATTCCGATAAAGGATTGCCAAAAGGATCTTTACCTCCTACGCCTAAATCTTCTCTAGTTGGTCTTACGCCAATGTTATAAAAACCGTTGTCGTAAACTGCAACTTCATTGTTGCCCATGACCATGCGCTCAAGTCTTTCTTTTTTAACATTTTTGACGGAGGCGTTGGTAAATTCTGCGCCACCATGACAGCTAATACACTTAGCTTTGCCTTCAAATAGCTCTTTTCCAAGCTTCTGTTGGCTAGTTAAAGCATTAGAATTACCATCAAAGTATTTGTCAATCGGTGCATCGTTGGAAACTAACGTTGATTCGTACATCTGTACCGCTAGTCCAAAAAATAATGGAAAATTGTACTCCATTAACGAAAACTGCGTAGCCGAATTAGGATCGGATGCTCCCACTAGCCCCGTAAAGGTTGGCTTACCATTGGTATCAATAGTAATAATGCGATCGCTATTCCACCACTGAGGTCTAAAAGCAGCTTGCACTAAGGTTTTGTACTTCGACCTAACCCCTGGCATGGGCGACTTACTATAAGTACCTAGTATGCTGTCATCAGGATGTACTTTTTGCTTGTTCAAAGGAATTAAAGGCAGCATTTTCTTACCAAGTAAACTAAATGGCTTGCCTTTAAAGGACATTTCAACTTCACTTACAGGTGGCCCTACAGCTTGGGAAGCAAGACTAGCATTATTTAAACTAATCTGCACCTCTTTCAAGTCTCCAAAGGCTTCAGCTTTAATCACTTTGGCATTAACATCTCTAGCGCCAAAAGGGTTAACGCCATTAAAGTCATTTTGCGCTCTACCATCCCAGAAGTTGCGGAAGTTGAAGACGGCATTAATTGCACTAGGCGAATTGCGGGCGGTGACTCGTAGTAAGTTTGTGTTGTCAACGTTGAATACTGGATCTACTACTGGAACGCCTGCTTCTTGGGCTTTACGCAGAAAAATGTTGGAAAATATGAAGCCAAATAGCCCTTGGGAGCCTGTAACATCGTTACTATCAGATATTACTTCTGACTTGCGATTGTTGATGTCTGCAAGTTTGTGAAATGGGTAGTCACCGGGTTTAAGTTGGTAGTTTAGCCCGCCAATCTCAAAGTTGGTGTCTGGGTTAGGGCTACCATCAGCATTGACTCTCAGTAAACCAGGGCTAAGTTGATGTTTTGAGCGGTTGTCTGCGCCAGCGTGGAAGTGGCAACTAGCGCACGATTGAATGTTATCGCTGCCAGTTTGCATATCCCAAAACAGTGATTTTCCCAAAACCAAGGCTGCGGTTTTATCGCTAATAAATTCTCCTAAATTTGAAGGTTCGGGAATTGATACGGTTTTTAGGGATGTTAAGGGCTGTGATGGTGCTACTGAAGGCACTTCTTGCGCTTGTAATGCTGAAGACATACTTTGCCCCACGATCGCGGCGATCGCAAACAACACTACTATTTTTAGTCGTTTTTTGAGTAAATTTGATACTGCTATTTTTAGCCAATCGAAGATTGAAGTCCCTCTTAGAGGTCTTCTTTTTGGGTATTTATTCATGTTTTACTTTTACTTTTAGCTGATAGGTAGGTCTTGTGGCTTTATGTTGTTTTTACTCACAACCATTGCAGTTGTTTCAGATATCAAACTGTGAAACCTGTGTAAATCACAATTTTTGGCACTTAAAACTATTCAGTATTAATACTGGTAGCGCTCTATGTACTCTCCAAGTTCCTAAGTAATCGTTATTTACTCAAACCTAGTTTTAGGTTTGAGTGCATTTTTTGTATAAACCATGTAAAAAGTATTTTAACCGTCTCAGTAAAAATACTAGGTTTGTAAATTGAATGTACCATCAAGCATTTAAGTTTGAAAATAGTCTTTACAAAAAAAAGTCATAAAAACTACATTGTATTAATTAGATAAAATATTTTTTCAAAAAAGACAATTATATTTTTTAGTGCAACTGTCTGTAAATGAGTTTTTGGCGGCAAATTTCCTAACTAAAAACTGAAATTACTAAATAAAAGAATTAGCACCTCTTGTTTCCTAGCTATGCCAACGTAAATATTTATACTTTGCTTTAAGCTAACTTTATATAAGTAAGTATGTATTTAAGTACAATTTTTTACGTAAGCTCTAAGAGCAGTAAGCAATATGACGTAAAAAATTGAAGTATTATTAATAACTTAATTTATATTTTTTTAGTGAATTTACTTAGAAATACTGGCGGATAAAATCAAGGGTATGCCAAGCTGCTACACAGATGATTACTGAAGACATTATCTCAGCAATATCCGCAAATTTTAAGTATTTATTAATACCTTAAAATTTTTGCCGCACTAATTAGTTCGTTCCCATATACACCTATTTAGGGAAATTTTCGTATGCTTACTTTTAAATTTGTCCAGCATTCTGCCGTAGCAGGTATTGTGGGTTTACTGGGGCTATTGAATGCTCATAGCTCTCAAGCGGGGGTTATGAATGGTGATTTTGAAGATGGATTTGCAGGGTATAGCACCATCGGTGACACGATTGTTCATACAGGCTCTTTTGAGAGCAATTATGGCGGGGGACATTCTGAAGCCGTAATATCAAACACCCCAGGAGCGGAAGTTGATTTCACTTTTTCCGGTAATCCTGCTGTATCTACCGCCAACCTAGAAACATTCTTAGGATTGAGTGCAGGCAGTTTTGATGCGATCGCCAGTGATAGTGTAATAGAGGGTTCGGCAATCCAACAAACTTTCTATGGCAATGCCAACGATATTTTGTCCTTTGATTTTCAGTTTCTTACGGATGAAGATGTATTTGCAGGCTCTAACCGTCCCAACGCTAACTTCAACGACCTTGCCTTTTTTACAGTGCAATTTAACAATTCGCCAGCTTATATATTTCAATTAGCTGACACTTTTTCTAATTTTTCTAACTCCAATACACCTTTTATCTATGAAACCAATGGTCAAAATACAGCTTTGTCTCTAGCGCAAAGTGGGTACTACACAATAGGGTTTGGCGTTCTAGATGTAGGTGACGAAAGTTTTGCTTCTAGCTTGTTACTTGATAATATCGGAGTTACTTCTAGCGAACCTGTCCCCGAACCAGCTACTATGCTAGGTTTGACAGCTTTTAGCTTTGGGGCATTTATGAAACGTCGCCAAAAACAAAAAGCAAAAGCGTAATCAAAAGCAAAATTATTAAGCTTGTCGCGATTCGATAGTAGTTGTCAGTCTCTCTAAAGCGCTAGTTAATCTCTCTTGAGAAATCATTGCCGGATCGGGGGGGGCTGCTTCTGCGGCGGCGGCGGCTTCCCCACTGCGAACAAATTTTCTTTGGGCTTTTTCAAAGGCTCGAATGAGGAGGAAAATACAGAAAGCAATTACTAAAAAATTGATAATTGCCGCTAGAAATACACCGTATTTGATGCCATTGATTGACAAAAGCTGCAAGTCTTCAACCCTAGCAGCTTTCAATGCAGGGGTTAAAAGTACCGGGGTAATAATATCTTCTACTAAAGAAGTGATAATCTTACCAAATGCGCCGCCGATAATTACAGCAACGGCTAAATCGATGACATTACCGCGCATCAAAAATTTGCGAAAATCGGCTACAAATCCACTGTTAGCACTGCTCATAAGGTTTTGAGTCCTAATTTAGGTTCAATCAGGGGATTATACAGTTTTTTTGTTCAATCGCTAAAGAGATCGCAATAACTTAATATTTCCGCCTCCATAAGGCTATTTGCTACTTGGTTTTAAGGCTAACAACAGCTCAAATTGGCTAGTAGAATTATTGGGGCTACTGGCGCTCATGCCAATACCGCGAATCGAATCTAAAATAGCTTTGGCTTCTGGGGTAATAGCACCTGCTTGGGCGTTAGCGTTGATTAAGGCTACAGTTTTATCCATATCTAGATAAAAGTACCCAGCATTCGATTTAGGTAAAGAACTTGTAGCCGCCTTAAAACTATCGCTGGTAGTTAATAACTGACTTGGCTTGGTTGCCACTACATCGGCAATTGGCCCGCCAAAAGCAATAAACACTGTATCTTTATCTAACCATCCATGCCCTAATAGTGCGCCTTGTCCTGGTACTGTCCATTCTGTTACCGCCGTTGCCCCAATGTTTCTGGGTGCGATGCCGATAAAAGAGGTTTTAGCAATACCATCCAACTTAGTTAAAGTAGCTTCGGCGGTAGGGCGGTTTGTAGTATCAATTAATAATGCGCCACCAAAGCCAATCGGTGCGAGGAGTCCTTGTTTGGAAGCAATAGCGGCGATTGCAAACTCCCCATCCATCCAGCCAAAAATATCTTTATCTAAATCTAGATTGTAGTTTTGTAGTTGGACTCTAGCTAAATCTAAGCCCAAACTTACTTGAGGAATATCTTTTGCTTGTTTGCTAAAAGCCAGCCAACTTTTGCTAATTCCCGCGCCAGTAATTAAAGCTATGGTTTCGGCGGGTAGAATATTTACTAACTTTCCTGAAGACGCTTGATACTGATTTTTTAATAATTGCGAATCTACATCAGCAAGAACTTTTAGCCGCATTCCATCGTTATCTACTCCCACACCCGCAATTACAGATTTGATTTGTTTTAACTGCGCCAAAGTTTCGGGGGAAATTTGCGAGGCATTGGGGCTACTAGCAATTAGTTGTTCTACGACTGCGCCATAATCGGGAAGATAAACTTGCGCGATCGGGTTAGTTAAATCTATACCTTTAGCTAACAGGCTATTTGCACCTTTTTTAGTAGCAAAAGATGGTTCGCCCTTAAAAGTATCAATGGCTTTTTGTACGCCAATTTTCTCTGGGGCAACTACTACATACTCGTTATTTAAAATGCTGCTGTAAACTGGAGCGCTAGAACCTTCAATACTTTCAGTAATTTTTTGTCCTTTATATTCTGTCTCAGTGTTTTTAACGTTTTTGCGCTCTTTTAGCTTATTCGCAAAATTTAAGGCATTTACTTTGTCTTTGATTTTTACGACCATTAGCACATTAAAGCTTTCTGCTTTGGTCTGAGTTGGTTTTGTTGAATTTGGGGGCAAAACTGCAATCATTACACCACCAACCCAAGGTTTTAGGTCTTTTTCGTAATCGATGTTAGATTCGGCTAAAGCTTGTTTATTAGCGTCTTGTAAGCTTTTGTTGATTAAGTTTTTGGCTTCAGGAGTGCCAAATTTTTGCAATTGCTCCCAAGCTTTAGAATCGGGGGAGATAAAGCTTGCCATGAGCGCTTCATCGGGAACAATTTTTGCACTAGCTAAAGGACTTGCACCGTCTCCAAGCCCGCCACGAAAATAAACGTAAGCAGCGATTCCACTAGCTACAACTACCGCCGTAGCTAGGGCTGGAAATAAAAAATTAGATTTTTGTGCTGACATTTCAATTAAATTTAATAAGTTGTGACTACGCGACTATAGCTTTACTTCACAAGCCGCAGCCAAAAATCCGCAAACCATGAGCGATCGCTATTTTGACAGCTTGACTTTTAGCAGAGGCTCTTTAGTTTTAGTATTCCCGAATTATTTGTAAATCTATAGCGATGCTCAAGCAAATACTTCTCCTATGGGCGGCAAAAAGTCAAGACTTTTGGGTAGAGGCGAATAGAGAAAGCCTCTATCTATAGCGCAAAAATCTAAATATTTCAATTCTTGTCCGCTATATCTAAATGCCGTATAGTCTTAAGTCTGTCCTTCAAAATATCAGACTTTTCCTATGGTGAGAGATTTAGAGCGGGTGCAAAAAAGTAATAAGTTTCCTGAATCTGCCCCGGCTGGCGAAGCGGTATTTTATCGGACTTACAGCCGTCGTCAGAGTACCGGAAGGGAATCTTGGCAACAAGTAGGCGATCGCATTCTCGATGGATTAGTAAGTTTAGGTAAGCTTACCCCCGAAGAAGCCGCTTTAACTGCCAAAATGCAGCAACAACTCAAATCTCTCTCTAGCGGTCGTTGGCTGTGGGTAGGTGGGACGCAATGGCTAGAAAAGCCAGAGAATTTTTCCGGTGCGTACAATTGTACTAGCACAAATGTATTAGATTGGCGAGCTTTTGGGCTGATGATGGATTTGGCAATGATGGGTTGCGGCACGGGCGCAGTGCTAGAACCTAAGTATATTAACCAATTGCCAGCAATTCGCAATCGCTTGAAAGTTGAGTTACAGGGGAAAATCGGTACAACTCCAGCCTCATCACGGCGGGAGAAAACAGAAATTAATATTAATAACAATATTGTTACAATTTACGTCGGCGATAGCCGTGCTGGGTGGGTTAAGTCTTATCAAACTTTATTAGAACTTTCCAGCGATGAAAGATTTACAGGGGACGTAATAGTTCAAGTAGTTATTGATGATATTCGCGGCGAAGGAGAGCGTTTAGAAGGCTTTGGCGGCGTTGCTAACCCGGTTAAACTACCGACATTGTACGATCGCTGTGCCAGTATCCTCAACAAGGCTATAGGACGACAATTAAATTCAGTGGAATGCTGTTTATTAATCGATGAAGCGGCTGTAGTCGTTGTTGCAGGAAATGTCAGAAGATGTATCGCTTACGGGGAAAGGGTTTCAGCAATTTCGGGGATGAAGCCGATTCAAGATATTGCCATCGGTGAATTGGTGCTGACTTCTTCTGGAGAATACAAACCCGTTACGGATAAGTTTCTGCAAGGAGTACAAGATGTAGTCGAGATTCGGACTCCCGAAACTTCTATTCGTTGTACTGCCAACCATCGCGTTGCTGTTTACAATGGCTTGCAATCTTATACTTGGAAATATGCGGGTGAATTACGATCGGGCGATCGCCTAATTTCTGTTCCCCACCGCAAAGGAATACCCTGTTCTACGGCTGATTATGCTTGGCTGGTGGGATTCTTTATTGGTGACGGTCATGCAGATATTGCTTCTTTAAAGCGTCGTAACGGTGGCGGCGGATGCGTTACTTTTGCCTTTTCTAAAGCGCGACTAAACGGCGCTCTCGGTCAAAAATGCCTCCGTATTCTCCAAAGTCTGGGTTACACACCAGCGATCGCTCTAAACGAGAATCACGCCTGGATTAAAGTTCACCGCAAACAATTAGCTGACGAACTCATTGCGTACAAACAACCTTGGAAAACTCCTGTAATTCCCGAATTCGTTTGGTTGGGAACGGAAGAAATTCGGGGTGCTTTTCTGGCGGGTGTGTCCGATGCTGATGCTGGCCCATCGCGGAATGTTTTATTGCACTCCAACAAACTAGAATTTTTACGTCAAGTTCAAAAGTTAGCTTTATCTTTAGGAATTGCCACAACCTTACACGAACGCAGCCCAAAAAGGATCGGAGGTCGCGATACCGTTTATAAGGGTTGTCATTGGCTAAAAATTCGGGGAATTCAGTCTCAAGTCAATGCAGTTGCTCTCGTAAACCCATACATGGGGCGTACGGGATTCCAGATTTACGGACAGAAAAAAAACGGATTGAGTTTGCCCCATCAGTTCATTGAAGAAGCAATGGTTAGCGGTTGGAGAGCTACAACTGTTAGCGAAACTAAGAACATTATTAAACCCAGCCATCAAGGTGGTTCAATGCGCGATGCCAACTGGGATACTTTGCTCTCTGAGGGCATTGTTAATCCTCATTGGCTACCCTTAGAAGTGCAATTAGTTGTACCCGCAGGACAAGCTGAAACCTTCGATATTGAAGTTGAGAGCGATGGCGAATTTATTGCCAGTGGTTTGCTGGTGCATAACAGCGCCGGGATGCGCCAGGGGGTAAGCGAAGACGAGTTATTTGCTAATGCTAAGGGCAATTTATGGAGTCAAGATGAAAATGGTAATTGGCGCATAGATCCCGAAAGAGATGCGTTAAGAATGGCAAACCATACAAGAGTATTTCACCGCAAACCCACCGAGGAGGAATGTATTAATGCTGTAAGACAACAGTATTATTCAGGAGAAGGGGCGATTCAATGGGCGGGAGAAGCGATCGCACGGGCAAATGTAGATATAGTAAATACTCCCGAACTAAAAAAAGATTTTCTCAAAACCTACACAAATTCCGAAGCATCGGCGGCGGATTGGTTGCTTAGTCGCGCTCCCCAAATGCCAGCAACAGAAGTAGAACATCGGCTTTCTAGATATGCTTTAAATCCTTGCGTTACTTCAGATACTTGGATTCATACAGAAATTGGTGCAAAGCAAGTTAAGGATTTAATCGGCGTACAACATGGTACTTATGTTAACGGCGAATTATTTAGTACAACGTCTCAAGGATTCTTTTTTACAGGAGTTAAGCCTGTAGTTAAGTTGCGGACAAAAGAAGGTTATAGCCTGCGACTCACAGAAAATCATCAACTGTTAAAAATCACCGCCCAAACTCAAAATAGTCAGTATACAGAATGGGTTGAAGCGGGTGCATTGCAAATAGGCGATCGCATTTCAATCCACAATCACCGAGAATTGCGACCTTGGGATGGAAAAGGGACAAAAGACGAAGGCTGGCTATTAGGTAACTTGGTAGGCGATGGCTGTTTCAGTCATAATCCTGCAAATTATAGTTATCAGGCTCATTTGAGATACTGGGGTGATAGCCAAGTAGAGATGAAAGAGTATGCTCTTGGTTTGGTTAAAAACTCTGTTCAAAGTAGTAACAAATTACAGGGAGTTTACAGCAAACAACATAAGTATTATCAAGTAAGTTCTGCGGGTTTAGCCGGGCTTGCTCGTAATTATGGAATCACCATTAGACACAAAACAATTACACCCGAAATAGAGCAAGCAAGTTTTAATTTCTACTGTGGTTTTCTGCAAGGAATATTTGATGCTGATGGTAGTGTCCAAGGTACGCAAGAGAAAGGTACAAGCATTCGATTAGCTCAAAGCAATTTGCCATTACTTGAAGCTGTACAAAGAATGCTACTGCGCTTAGGAATTGCCTCTAGTATTTATCAAAATCGCCGATTAGAAGGCGTAAGAATGCTACCAGATTCTAATCGGGAACTAGCAGAATACTTTTGCAAGGCACAACATGAATTAGTTGTAGCTAATGATAATATTGTTACCTTCCAAAAGCTAATTGGATTTGCTGAACCCAAAAAAGCTGAACGTTTACAAAGTTTGTTGTCAGGATACAAGCGAAATATTAACCGCGAACGTTTTAGCGTCACAATATCCAGCATTGAATCTGACGGTCAAGAAGCTGTTTATGATTGTACGGTTCCTGGTGTAGCAAGATTTGATGCGAATGGTTTAGTTGCTCACAATTGCGGTGAAGTAATCGGCGCTAATTTTCACTGCGTTTCGGGAGAAACTCAATTAATTACCCGCGATAGCATCCACAAAATTAAAGATGTAGTCGGAGAACAAATCGAAATTTGGAACGGTAAGCGCTGGAGTAAAGTAGTACCTTTCCAAACCAATATAGAACAAAAGTTATATAGAGTTCGCTTTGCTGATGGTTCTTACTTAGATGCTACAGAGTACCATCGCTTCTTTGTCAAAGATAGATTTGGTAAAGAATACAAAGAGGTACAAACCAAAGACTTATTAAGTTACAGCAAGTACAGTATCCACACAGAACCTTTTACTATTGATTACCTTGATGGAGTTAAGGTAGATCCAGCCTATGCTTACACTCTAGGCGTAGCCGTAGGTGATGGCACAATAGATAGTAATGGTAATGCAAAAATCCGTTTTTATGAGAAAAAGGCGGAACTTGTGGTTGCAGGGAAAAAATCCCCCGCAAGAAACTACAGTTACTTACCTACCTTTGTAGATGTTACAGATTTAGGGTTTTCAGGGGAACTATTACAGCGATTAAAAAATGACCCAGACTCGTTAAATGCGATCGCGTGTTGGCACAAAAAAGCTATCCTGTCCTTTATTGCTGGACTTGCAGACACTGATGGCTCTAACACTGATAGCAACGGCATTAGAATCTATGTTTCCGATTACCAAAGGGCAAATCGTTTACAACTTCTCTTGGCTAAATGTGCGATTAGGTCGTCTGTAAATATCATGGCACGACGTGCAGATACAACAAATTTAGGTCAAAGAGCCAAAGATTTGTACTATTTGCAAATTACTGATTGTGGGGAAATTCCTTGTCAGCGTTTAGATACAACCAAAGGACATAAGCCTACAAATAAAGGCAAATGGCAAATTATTCAAAGCGTTGAAGAATTACCAGGACAACACGATACTTATTGTTTCAACGAACCAGAATTTAACAAAGGTGTTTTTGGCAATACGTTAACAGGAAACTGCAATCTTGCGGAAATTCACCTCAATCAAATCGACCCCCACAACTACCAAGAACAAAAAGATGCTTTTACCGCCGGAGCGCTTTCGGTTGCTTCTTTATTGAACCATCAATTTATTGAAGAAAGATACCAATCTTCGCGGGAATTAGATCCTATTGTGGGCGTATCTTTTACCGGATTATTTGACTTTTTTGTCAATGCTTTTGGTACGCAGTGGCTGCGCTGGTGGGAAGCTGGAAGACCGCAAACCGAGGCAGGATTGGAGTTTAAACAGCAAGAAGAAGCCTATTTAAGTCGGTGGAAAGAAATTGTTAATGAGGTAGTGTGGCACTATTGCGACGAGCATAATCTTAAGCGCCCAAATCGCTGTACAACGGTGCAACCATCCGGCACAAAATCTTTACTCACAGGCGCGTCTCCGGGCTGGCATCCCCCCAAAGCCCAACGTTTTATTCGCCGAATCACTTTTCGCAAAAACGACCCCGTAGCCTTGGCTTGTATTGATTACGGCTACAATATTGTGCCTTCGCAATCTGATAAAGATGAAAATGGCAACTTGCTAAACAATCCTTTTGACGATCGCTGTACAGAATGGCTTGTAGAAATTCCCGTTGCTGTACCTTGGGCAGATTTTCCTGGAGCGGATGAAATAGAGATTAGTCAGTTTAGCGCGGCGGCTCAGATGGACTTTTATATGCAGGTGCAAAAGTATTATGTCGCTCATAATACCAGCGCCACTATTGAGCTAAGAGAACACGAAATTGAAAGCTTGGGGACGCGCATTTACGAAGCAATCCGCGATGACGAGGGTTATATTTCTGCGGCTTTATTGGCTCGATTTGACGCGCATCAAACCTTCCCGC
The DNA here is from genome assembly GCF_000332075.2 of Synechocystis sp. PCC 7509. Taxonomy (NCBI): domain Bacteria; kingdom Bacillati; phylum Cyanobacteriota; class Cyanophyceae; order Synechococcales; family Merismopediaceae; genus Synechocystis; species Synechocystis sp. PCC 7509. The sequence goes on from NZ_ALVU02000001.1 coordinate 2,801,873, forward strand.
GTTTACCTTTTGAACCGATTACTAAGGAAACTTACGATCGCTTAATGCAGGAAGTAAAAAGCCGCCGCCAAACCGATGATTTTTACGCCGCGTTGAGTCGCTATGATTCTGGGGAAATGCCTGAAGCTGGTCCGGCGGGTTGCGATTCAGATAAATGTTTATTTGCGGCGGAAGAACCCAAGTAGATAAGCATTTTCCCTCAGAGGAGGAGTTAACGAGCCTTGCGAATACGTTAAAATTTCAGCCAATAGTACAAGGAGACTTAGATCATGTTTTTAGACGAACTAACACCCCTTTTTAAAGAATTGACTCAGCACCCAGTCTCGTTTTTAGGTGGGCTTTGCTCCGGCTTTTTGCGGCTCAACTTAAATGACGACCCAGTTAAAAGTTGGCTTTCTCAGCAAGGCGGCACTACAGCTTATAGTAGTTTTAGTGTTGATGGCGATCGCAATGGCAATAGTAAAGGGCCTCAGTCTATTTCTATTGACTAATTATTTTTGGCGGTAAGCAGACGTTGCTTACCGCAATCAGTATTTTTGTATTCCAGATAACCTTGGAGTCAGGTAAAGATAAGCTATTATGGGGCGGTATGTTTAAGTTCAGCCGCATCTTTGGTCAAAATCTAGACTTGCTGACTATTTAACTAGACAAAAATCTAGACTTGCCATTGATTAATTTAGATAGATTTTATTAAGGTGTTATCTATCGGTCTGAAGCTTTTGCTAATCGTCTAGACTAAACTTGCGATCGCGTTATGACTATTTACGTTGGAAACCTCTCTTACCGTGCTACCGAAGAAGACTTAAGAACAGTATTTGCGGAGTACGGCGCAATCAAAAGAATTGTTTTGCCTACAGACCGAGAAACCGGACGGCTGCGAGGTTTTGCCTTTGTTGATATGAATGAAGATGCCCAAGAAGACACCGCCATTACCGAGTTAGATGGCGCAGAATGGATGGGCCGTCAGTTGAGAGTAAATAAAGCCAAGCCGAAAGAGGACAACCGACGGGAGGGCGGCGGAGTTTCTAGGAGAAGCGAATATTAAGTAAAATAGTTTTTCTCAGCACAGACTAAAACGCCATAGTATTGCACAGCCGACTTGCTAGGACAAATTAAGTAAATGTCCCAGCGAGTCGGTATTTTTGATGGGTTGGCGCGATCGCACTTTTTCAATAATTCAACTACAGTTTAGGTTCTAGTTGATAGTATAAATTAAGAATTTTTAGACAGTAATAAATAACACAAAGTCTTACTTAAGAGATGAAGTTGCAGAGATAATCTTGATAAAGCGATCGCTTTATATATTTTTTGGGAATACTAAAATTGTAGTTTGATTTATTTTCAACGCAATGATGCGATCTGCAAGCGATGTGGTTAAGTTAATTGATAATACGCGTAGTCAAAAATTTTCTTCAGGGTCATGATACGCCAGAAGGTCGCGGCAAGAAAAGAGTCCGCAAAGCTGCTCTAACTGGGGTAGCAACTTTGGCTGTTAGGGGAGTAACTATTGGCGCAGGTCTAATTTCAATTCCCCTCACAGCCCGTTATCTTGGCACTGAGCGCTTTGGTTTGTGGCTAACATTAAGTAGCTTACTAAGCTGGATTAGTATCGCCGATCTGGGATTGGCAAATAGCTTAACTAATGCACTGGCAACCGCCGATGGTAAGCAAAATCAGCAGCAGGCGCGGGAAGCAGTTTCTAGTGCTTTTTGGTTAATGATGGGTGTAATGGGCATAGTTATTCTAGTTTTTACTCTAGCTTACCCCTTAGTGCCTTGGGAAAAAGTATTTAATGTCACTTCAGAACAAGCCAAGGTAGAAGCCGGACTTGCTGTTTTAGCTGGCTTTATATTTTTTGCTCTACGTTTGCCTTTGTCGATTCCCAGCCGTATTTATGGGGCTTATCAAGAAGGATATTTTTATCAAATTTGGAGCGGTATAGGTAGTCTTTTATCAATAGTGGCTTTGCTGATAGCTATCAATTTTAAAGCTGGCTTACCGCAATTAGTGGGGGCTTTTTTTGGTACTTCATTATTAGCAGATTTATTAGCAGCAGTGCATATATTTGGTTGGCAACGACGCTGGCTAAAACCTAATATTCAAAACTTTAACTGGATAACATCAAAGTGGTTGCTTAAAACTGGGGCGCAGTTTTGGATTGTGCAAATAAGTGCGATCGCTTTTCTCCAAACCGATCTAATTATCGTTGCTCAGTTATTTGGAGCTAGTGCTGTTGCCAGCTATGGCGTTTTGCTCAAATTATTTTCAATAATTGGTATTGTCCAAACTGCTTTCCTTGCTCCTTTTTGGCCTGCTTACTGTGAAGCATTAGCTAAAAAAGATACTAATTGGATTTTTCAAACTTTTAAAAAATCTATATTTTTGAGCTTGTTATGGTCATGCCCTATGGGTATTTTGTTACTGTATTTAGCACCAAAAATAATTCAAGTATGGATTGGCTCGGAGTCCGTGCCAAAGGAGTCTTTAATTATAGCAATGCTATTTACAGTTATAATAAGCGCTATTGCTCAGTGTATTGGCACACTTTTAACTGGGATGAATCAAATTATGATTCAAGTTATTTGTGCTTCACTAGCAGCGACATTTAATATAGTAATTGCTATATCTTTAGCAAAGTTAATTGGTTTACCAGGGGTAGCGATCGCCACAGGAATAACATTATTTATATTCTCAATTTTAATCGGCGGTCTTTATATAAAAATCAAAATTAAAAATTTTGTCACTACATAACTCAAAACATACATTTTTATTACACAAACAAAAGTAAATTCACACTTATGTTAGAAAAAATACTTGCTAAATTTAAGTCAAATGATAGTCAGCTTTGGTCTAAAACAGAGGAATTTGATGCAAGCTGGAAAACCCGTATTGCTTTAATGGCATCTTATATAGACGTTCCAGGTACTGTAGCAGATTTTGGCTGTGGCATGATGTGGTTAGAAGCATACTTAAGCAAAGATAATCCTTACCTGCCAATTGACTATATTCAGCGAGATAGCCGCACCATTGTACTTGATTTGAATCGCGATTCTATCCCTAATTTGAATGCTGACATAGCATTTTTAAGTGGAATTCTAGAATATATAGAAGATTTAGATAGTTTTTTACAGCAATTAATTGAGTGTAAGTTCAAAAAAATATTAGTCTCTTATTGTACTATTGAAAATCTCAGTAGTATCAAAATACGTAAAAAATTAAATTGGGTAAGTCACGAATCAATTTTTATAATTCTCTCTGTTTTTTGTAAAAAATATACGTTGGTTCACATAGATCGTATAAGCAATAACACTATACTTATTTTTAATAATAAACTATGAAAATTTGTTTGTTCGATCCAGGAATAGAAAATCATACTGGTAAACCAAGCTCAAATTTAGGAGATTTAATTATTCAAGAAGCTGTTAATAGGGAAATCAACAATATATTTCCAAATAGCAATATTATTCGCTACTCAACGCAGCAGTTTTTAGAAAAATCTCATGTAACTGATATTGTTAGCTGTCCTTTAATTTTAGTTGGAGGAACTAATTTACTATCATCGCATATATTAAAATATCAACAGTGGAAATTGTCCCTTATTGATGCTATCCGAATAAAAAACGTTGTTTTACTAGGAGTTGGTTGGTGGCAATATCAAAAATCCCCCGACTTGTATACAAAGTTTTTTTTAACATCTGTTTTGAACAAAAATAAATTTCATTCAGTTAGAGATGATTACACAAAATCTATGCTAGAAACAGCAGGAATCAGAAATGTAATTAATACTGGATGCCCTACTATGTGGGGTCTTACAGATATGAAATCCGATGATATTCCCACTACTAAAGCTGATAATGCTCTATTAATGCTTACGGACTATTCAAAAAATATTGACTTAGACAAAAAGCTGATACAGCTATTAATTAATAATTATCAAAAAGTGTATGCTTGGCCTCAAGGAAGAAGCGATAAAGAGTATCTATCTAATTTGGGATTTTCTGGAATATTTTTAGATCATTCCTTACCTGCTCTTGATGAATTTCTTAATTCAAAAATATCTTTTGATTACATTGGGACAAGATTGCATGGTGGAATCAGATGTATTATGAATAAAAGACGCTCCTTAATACTGGAAATAGACAATCGTGCTAAAGAAATAGCCAAAAATACTGGACTTCCTACAATCAATAGAGCAGATTTTGACTATATTAAAAATTGGATTATACAAGGTTCAATTACAAAAATAAATATAGATCCATTTCCAATTAAACAATGGAAACAACAATTTTTAGTTAACTAGGAATTAATTGATGTTTAAATTCATATTAGAAAAAGTAAAGATTTTTTATTTTAATGCAAAATGCAATATTTTATTGCGTAACCGTCAAGACGTTTTGATGGTAGTTAAAAAAGTTATTAAAGGGCATTTAACTTATTTAGATATTAATGCGCTTTATGATATTGTTCAGACAGTTTTTGCTATTGAACAAAAGAACCTAAATGGAATATTAGTTGAAACTGGCTGCGCTCTAGGTGGCTCGGCAATAGTGATAGCAAGTGCTAAAAACAAAGAGAGAAATTTGCTAATTTATGATGTGTTTGATAGGATTCCTCCTCCCTCAGAAAAGGATAGCCAAGATATTCACGATCGTTATGAAATAATTGCTAGTGGACAATCTAAGGGACTTGGAGAAAATCTTTATTATGGTTATGAAAACGATCTTTATCATAAGGTGTTGCAAGCACTTAGTAAATTTAGAGTTGAGGCTAATGAAAATAATATTCAGCTTATAAAAGGATTGTATCAAGATACTCTTAAAATTGATTCTCCAGTAGCTTTTGCACACATTGATTGTGATTGGTATGATTCGGTGCTAACTTGTTTGCAACAAATTGAGCCGCATTTAGTTAGTGGTGGAGTATTAATAATTGATGATTACTATACGTGGTCAGGCTGTAAAAAAGCAGTAGATGAATATTTTTTTAATAAAAACAACTATAAGTTTATTAATAAAACCCGTTTGCATATTATCAAACAATGAAGCTTTTAAATATTGGCTGTGGCTCGGTTTTTCATCATTCATGGAGCAATATTGATGTATTATCATCCTCGCCAGAGGTGCAAACTTATGATATTAAAAAAGGTTTGCCTTACGCCGATAGTTACTTCAATGCTTGTTATAGTTCACATCTGTTAGAGCATTTGACTCAAACTGAAGCTGAAAAGTTTTTGCTGGAATGTTGGCGTATTTTGCAGCCTCAAGCTGTTATTAGAATAGTAGTGCCTGATTTAGAAGCTATAGTTATTAATTACCTTGAAGTATTAGAAAAAAGCCAGACTGATAAGAGTGAAGAAGCAAACTATAAATGGATAATATTAGAGCTTTACGATCAAGCAGTACGATCATTTAGTGGTGGCGAAATGGGTCATTATCTAAGTAACAATAATATTGAGAACAAAGAATTTATAGTTGCTCGTATTGGTCAAGAAGCTGAAAAATATTGGTGGCAGCAGGAAAATAATATTAAGACTTCTATTTGGGAGAAAATTAAATCTAAAAAACCTGAGTGGTTTTTTAAAACTTTTAGAATTGGGGTAGCTAAAGTTTTAGTTAAATTAGTTGCAGGTCAAGAAGCAAAACAAGCTTTTGAAGAAGGTTTATTTCGTAATACAGGAGAAATTCATCGTTGGATGTACGATCGCTTCTCTCTAAAATGTATGCTTGAACAATCTGGATTTGTAGATGTGAAAGTTTGTCGCTCTGATGAGAGTCAGATCCCCAACTTTAATAGCTATGGCTTAGATATGGTTGATAATAAAATCCGCAAGCCAGATTCTTTATTTATGGAAGCAATCAAACCATGAAAACTTTAATTCTTAGTACCTCCGATATTGGTGGCGCAGGACGTGCGGCTTATAGACTGCATCAGGGATTGCGGGGAAAAGGGATTGAGTCTCAAATGCTTGTGCAAGATAAATTTGGCGATGATACAACAGTAATTGAGCCAAGTAATAAGGTAAACAAAGGAATTGCTAAACTAAAGCCAACTCTAGATAAAATACCTTTGCAATTTTATCAGCAGCGCGATCGCACAACTTATTCTGTACAATGGTTTCCAGATAAAATTGCTACCCAAGTTGCCCAATTTAATCCAGATATCGTCAATTTACATTGGATAAATGAAGGTTTTGTTCAAATAGAAACTCTAGCTAAATTAAATAAGCCTATAGTTTGGACATTGCATGATATGTGGGCATTTACAGGCGGATGTCATTACAATCAAGAGTGCGATCGCTTTACTAAGTCCTGTGGTGAGTGTCCTCAATTGCATAGTCATAAAAATTGGGATTTGTCGCGCTGGATTTGGCAGCGTAAAGCTAAAGCTTGGCAGAATTTGAAGTTCACAATTGTTACTCCGAGCCACTGGTTAGCTAAGGAAACTATTTCTAGTTCTCTGTTTCAAAATCAACAAGTAACAGTTATTCCTAATGGTGTCGATACGCAAATTTATAAGCCAATTGATAAAAAATTTGCCCGACAAATACTTAACTTACCTGAAGATAAGCAGCTAATTTTGTTTGGAGCAATGAATGCTACTAGCGATGTACGCAAAGGGTTTTATTTATTACAACTAGCTTTAAAAAACTTACGTCAATCTAGTTATGTAGATCAATTTGAATTAGTAGTTTTTGGAGCATCTGCGCCAGTAAATGAAGTTGATTTGAGTTTTAAAACTCATTACTTAGGGAGATTAAACGATGATATTTCCCTCTCGCTTGTCTACTCCTCTAGTGATGTTTTTGTTGCACCTTCATTACAAGACAACTTACCGAATACAGTCATGGAATCCTTAGCTTGTGGAACACCTTGTATTGCGTTTAATATTGGTGGTATGCCAGAGATGATCGAACATCAAAAAAATGGTTATTTAGCCCAACCTTTTGATACAGAAGATTTAGCAAAAGGCATTGTTTGGGTTGTAGAAAATAGAGAACGATATCAAAAATTAGCTGCTAGAGCGCGGGAAAAAGTACAGCAAGAATTTACTTTAGACTTACAAGCAAAACGCTATTTGTCTTTATTTAATGAAATTACGAAGATTTGATTACTATGCTTGACAAAGAACCTGTGTATGTAATTATTCCCGTTCATAATCGTAAAAGTATCACACTTAGTTGCTTAGATAACTTAAAAAAATCTGGTGATTTAGAGCGTTATTATCTAATAGTTGTAGATGATGGTTCAACCGACGGTACTACTGAAGCAATCAAAGATTTATACCCAAAAGTAATAATTTTACCCGGAGATGGTAATTTGTGGTGGACTGGCGCAATTAAAAAAGGAATGGAATATGCTTTTGACAAAGGAGCAGAATTTATTGTTTGGTTAAATGATGATTGTCAATTTTCTGAAGGTGCGATCGCTAAATTGGTCAATTGTAGTCAAAATAATCAAGGTGCGATCGCAGGTTGTCAGGGTTTTGAATTGAATCAGCCTACCCAACTTGCTTTTGGGGGAAAAATTAAAACTTGGAAAGGATACAAATTTATAAATGCTCCCTCTGGTGCAATTGTACCGTGCGACCTTTTGAGTGGTAACTTAGTTTGTATTCCTCGCGCTGTTATTACCCAAATTGGTTATCCTACTCCTGATGTTACGCCGCATTATGGTGGTGATTCTTTATATTTAATTAGGGCAAAACAAGCAGAATTTAGCCTTTTAGTTGATGCTAGAAGTACAGTTTTTAATCATCCAGGAGAACCAAGACTTTATCCTACTTCTTGGTTATTAACGGAAGGAGAACCCTTAAAAATAATTAAATTGGTATTTGTACCGCAGTCAGGTTTAAGTTGGCGTGTTTGGTGGAATTTAAACTACCAAGCTTATTCTTATTGGGGTATCTTCATGTTTTTAAAAAAATACTTATTTATTTTAGCAATTACAATAATTAGATTTTTACCAATCTCCTTTAGAATGAGTTTATTTAAAAAGACAACATAAAATGCTGAATAATAATACTATTAGTATAGTTATCACTTGTTTTAATGAAGGTTTACTAATCTCCGATGCTGTAACTAGCATTTTAGAACAATCATTATTGCCTTTAGAAATTATTATTGTTAACGACGCATCCAAAAATGAATTGACAATTAGCACTTGCAAAGAGCTTGAGCAGAATTCGTTAATTAAGGTTATTTGGCGCAGCCTTAACGGAGGTACAGCCGCCGCGAGAAACGATGGATTTCAAGCAGCAAAGGGAGAAATATTAGTGCCTCTTGATGCTGATGATGTTCTACCTAAAGATGCTTTGAAACTGATCTCTACATCCTTTGCAGCACACCCAGAAGCAGGGTTTGTTTATGGTGATTATATCAGGCAAGATAAACCCGATAGTCACTTAAAAATAAAAATGAAGCTCGTTTCACTAGCAACAATGCTAAGTAGTAAAAAGTTTTCCTTTAGCTCTCAATGGACATTAATCGGAACTACACCCTTAAAGCGAAGTTTATGGGAATCTATTGGTGGTTACGATCCTGATTTTGGCAATCAAGACTTACATGATGTAGAATTTTGGCTCAGAGCGCTGGCGACTAATTGCAGTTACTACTATATTCCAGAAAATATTTATACTTGGCGCAAATATTTGGGTAGTAATAGTCGTCGCGTTACTCTACTTTCTTGGGATCGAATAGTCAAAAAACACTTTGATATATATTGCCAATTAGGGCTAGAATATCGTGCTTATGAGTTACTATTGCTAAGTAGTAAGTGGTTGAATAACAAGGAAGAAGTAAAGCTATACACAAAAAGAATAATTGGCTGTGTCAGACAAGGAAAGTATCAACTATCGACTTTAATTGCCTTGGCGATTCCAACTTGGCTTTTACAATTTCTTGCTCAACGTGCTAGTTTGAGACGCTAAATAAGAATATGGATAGTCACAATATACCTACAAAATCTGTTCTTATTCTAGGTGTTGGCGTTCATGCAACAAGCTATAAAGATACTTGCGATCGCATTATCATTTGGGCTAGAAATAAAACTTCTTGCTACATTGTGGCGGCAAATGTTCATGTAGTGATGACAGCTTACTGGCAACCACGCTATCAACAAATTATCAATAAAGCAGAAGTCGTAACACCCGACGGAATGCCCTTAGTGTGGGCGTTAAGGCTACTGGGAGTCTCTGGACAGACGCGAGTGTATGGGCCGGATTTGATGTTGGCATTGTGCGAAAAAGCCGCTAATGGGGGGATTCCGATTTACCTATACGGCGGTACGGAGGCGGTGCTTATTAAATTACAAACCAATTTATTACAACGTTTTCCTAGTTTGGAGATTTCTGGCGTTCATTCTCCTCCTTTTCGAGCTTTGACACCAGAAGAAGAAACTTTTGATATTAACCGCATTCATGCTTCCGGTGCGGCGATTGTATTTGTAGGTTTAGGTTGTCCAAAACAAGAAGAATGGATGACAAGACAACAAGGAAAATTACAAGCTGTAATGGTGGGAGTAGGTGCAGCCTTTAGCTTTCATAGTGGCGACGTTTCCCAGTCTCCGCGCTGGATGATGAATTTGGGTTTAGAGTGGCTTTACCGCTTTGCTACCGAACCTGGGAGGTTGTGGCGACGATATTTAGTCAATAATCCAGCTTTTGTAGTTTTGTTTGGACTGCAACTGTGCAAACATCTTTTTTCTGCCAAAAAATCGGGTGTTGCTGATTGAACCTATGAATTTTGGCAAGGAGACGTTGCATTGCAACGGCTCTAATATTGGATTTGCAAAACAGTTTATTTCTAAGTCAGATTTTCTAAGCTTTTGGGGAATACTAAGGTAGTCGCTCCCAATAGTCAGCCATGCAGTTATGAATAAACTATGTAGTAAGCCGCGCTACAAAAATGATATTCGCGCCCCCGGTAAGTTTCAACTACAGCAAATATTTAACAGCTTTGCTTACCAAGTAATGGCATTGTTATTAAGCGATTTACTGGCGCTGGCTTTGGCGTGGCGATTTGCAGAACATTGGAATAAATTGTACTCTCCAGTTCCGCCTCAACTAGCTTGGTGGGAATGGCTGGGGTTGCCTAGTTTATTTTGGCTATTTGCAGCTTGTACATTTTTACTATTTGCTTACCGAGGGCTTTATAGCTTCTCTACCCAACAGAAAAACTATATCCTTTCTGGTCAATTGGTGAGCGTAGTTTACCTAATGTCTTTGGTGCTTTGCTACTTCTACGATCCTAAATTAGATCCACCGCGATCGCTCTTTTTTACGGCTTGGTTTAGTAGTATCTTTTTAGTAATTGGTTTGCGGCTAGTTACAACCTTGATTTTGCGGCAATTTGATAGGTATCATCCGCCAGTTTCTGTATTTTTGATTGCTAATGGCGATCGCCTTCCCATTTTGGGTAAAGTATTACAAAGGCGATCGCAATATATTGTAGTAGGGGCAGCTCTTGCTTGTACTGCCAATGCTACAACTACTATTGAAAAAATCAAAGCATCCCAAGCACGAGAGGTATTAGTTGAAAACTTACCGCCAACGGAGTTAGCTTCTACTTTATATTGGCAATTGCGGCGGCTAGGAATTACTATGCGTTTGATTCCCTCTAGCTTGGAAATGCTGCATCGGCGTGGAGTTCCTGAAGTTTTTGCCGGATTACCAACGTTACTATTAGAGTTTCCCTTAATTAGCGGTTGGGATTACAGGTTTAAGCGGTTGTTAGATATTTTTGGGGCGTTATTGGGCTTGATTATATTATCGCCGATATTTATTGCTAGTGCGATCGCTATCAAACTTTCTTCCCCTGGTTCTATCTTCTTTTGTCAAGAACGAATGGGTTTGCATGGCAAAGTATTTCAAGTCTGGAAGTTTCGCACTATGGTAGCTAATGCTGTTACTTTGCAACAAACTTTAGAACAAAATAATGAAGTAAATGACGGTGTGATGTTCAAAATCAAAAACGACCCGCGAATTACTTTTGTTGGTCGTTTTCTAAGACGCACTAGCATTGATGAATTACCACAATTAGTTAATGTTTTATTAGGGCAAATGAGCTTAGTCGGCCCGCGCCCTTTACCTTTACGAGACGTGGAACGTTTTGCAACTTGGCATCATATTCGCCATCAAGTTTTGCCTGGTATTACTGGACTTTGGCAAGTTTCGGGGCGTTCTAATATTAATGATTTTGCTGATGCTGTACGTTTGGATCTTTATTACATTGATAATTGGTCGTTTAACTTAGATTTAGATATTTTAGTCGATACTGTAAGAATTGTTCTGTTTGGCAAAGGTGCTTATTAGAGGTAGTTATGAAAGATGAAATGCGCCTTGATAGTCAAAATTCTGAAGGTAAAATAATTGGGTTATTAGTAGCGGTTTTTTATGGCATACTTACACTTTTACCTGATAGCAATACTCAATTTGTAACTTGGTCTTGGGTTTTCTTATGGCAAGCAGGTTTGATGATACCTTGCTTTTGGCTATTGTGGCAGTTATGGCAACAAAAAACAATTCAATTATTAGGTAATAAATTAGACTGGATTGTGGGGGTTTTAGCTATTATATTAATAGTTTCCGCAGCGATCGCAAATTATCCAAATCAAGCCCGATGGTATAGTTGGGCAGCTTTAGGTTTTTTGGCGGCTTTATACGCTGTTAATAATTGGCTAGGGCAATCATCAGGACGCTATTACAAATTATTAGTATTACAAGGTTATTTAAACTTAGCATTTATTATTATTAGTCTGCTTTTATGGTTCAGCCAAATAGTATCACCTGAATTAAACCGTTTAAGTGAAATTAACCAACAATATAACATCAGTTTGCCCTTTGATTTTTCGATAATTGAGTTACGAAATGGCTTTCCAATTGGACATCAAAATTATGTTGCTGGCTATTTAGTTTTAGTAATTCCTTTACTAATTGCTCTAAGTATGATTCAAACTGGTTGGCGACGCTTAACGTGGATAAGCGGCGTAATTTTAGGTTTAATCGATTTGTACTCTACCAGTTCTAGGGGTGGATGGCTGGGGTTAGTTGTGGTTGTTTCTATTAGTTTTATTGTTTTAATAATACATAGTAGATTACCGCGACTTTGGCTTGCTTTAGGTGGTGCGGTAATATTAGCTATACTGACGCTTTTGGTATTAGCAAACAATCGTTTAAATACTTTAATCACAGCAATATTTACTGGTTCAAGTAGTGGAGAATTTGCTTACCGAATAATTACAGCAACTACAGGCTGGAAAATAGGGACTAGCAATCTAATTTTTGGCGCAGCGCCGGGAAGCATACCCTTACTATATCAACAATATCGTCCTTCTTGGGCGGGACGAGAAGCAGAACTTGCTTATCAATTACATAGCACTCCGGCGCAACTTTGGGCGGAATTAGGATTAAGTGGAATTGTAATATTATTATGTGCGATCGCACTTTTATTTTATCTTGGTTGGAAATGGCTTCGCGCCTCCAATTCCTCAAATACCGAGCAAATTTTTGTTTATAGTATCTATGCTGGTTTAACTGCTTACGGCATAAATAGTCTCACAGATTATCAACTAGATAATGTTTGTATTAGCGGCACAATTATAATTTATATTGCCATATTAGCTACAATTTTTCGTTCAAGTTTAGTCAAAGAGCAATTATTAATTCAACCTCAAGTAGCTTACGGATTGACTTTAGGCGGATTGGGAATACTTGTAGCAATAATAGTTTGGTCATTTCCCATTCATGCTGCTTGGAATTCTTCTAGTATTGGATTTTTGGCTTTAAGTTCCCAAACAAATAATCAAACTCCTGAAAAAAGAGCGCAATTAGTAACAGAATTTACCCAGCAACTAACTAAAGCAAATCAACTAGCGCCTTGGGAATCTTATTACCCCTATCAACTAGGCTGGAATTTGGGCGATATGGGCTTACAAACTAGCAACCCCCAAGAAAGACAAAAATTAATTACTTCGGGAATTGATTGGTTTAATAAAGGCATAGAAGTTTCCCCAAATCAAGAATTTGGACATACAAATTTAGCTTGGTTGTTGATGGCTAAAGGCGATGTATCAACAGCTACAAAAGAATTTGCACGTTCCACTCAATTAATGAGTGCAAAGCGGGGTGTATTTTATGGATTGGGTTTAAGCTTATTAGCCCAAGGAAAAACCGATTTAGGCATTGAAGCTATTACTTTAGAAGCCTTGCGCGATCCAATTATTATTACTAGCCCAATTTGGCAATCACCACAGTTAAAACCAGTTTACGATCGCGTTCTTAGCAACCTAACAGTAAAATATGCCACCTTACTTCAAAAACCTTCCTCATTAAACAGTTACTTGCGTTATTGCTTAGGTGGATTGCATTGGTGGCAAGGCAATTATCAAGCATCTCGCGCTGATTGGGAAGCTTCCAAAGCAGTTTTAGGTTTGCAAGTATTAGATTTAGCCGAAGGTAAACCAATATTAGCAAACCAAGCAGCAAATAAAGTAATCGCCGCTTGGCTAGATCCACCCAACAGACAAACATTATTACAATCGGCTCTAATTACTGCTAGTTCTACTATTCCATCACCGCAATTAGTTCAACAATTAGCTGCTAGTATGGATGCTTCTACAACCTTCGAGCAGTGGCTAAAACAAAAAGCTCCAACTCAACAATATCGCCGCAGTCGTGCGGGTTTTGGAGTGATTAGCCGTCACAATGACGGCCCATCGCCAGTAGATTTTTTGCCCGTGGTTGAAAACGGAGTAGTAGCGAATTTATTTACTGAACTATTCCCCTCAACCGTATACGAACCCCAACTAGACAAAGCATTGCAGCCTTGGCGGGATACGTTACTAAAAAATATTTCTGTAAATCCTTAAATTTAGATAATTTGTCTAACTCCAGATTCCATCTTTAAAATAGAAATCAGAAACATAATAACGCCTACGCAAGTTCCGTAAATAAGCAAAGCGATCGCACTTGGAGAACAAAATAATGGCTGACGTGCAACAACTACAAGAGGATGGGTACGCCTTAGATCGCGACTGTACAACCTTATCGCGTCACGTATTAGAGCAACTGCAAAGTTTTGGCGCAGATGCTCAAGACCTTAGTGCTTTAATGAATCGGATAGCTTTAGCTGGAAAGCTAATTGCTCGTCGTCTCAGTCGCGCGGGACTAATGGAAGGGGTACTCGGATTTACTGGAGAAACCAACGTCCAAGGAGAATCTGTAAAAAAAATGGATGTTTACTCCAACGATGTATTTATCTCCGTATTCAAGCAGAGCGGGCTTGTATGTCGCCTAGCATCGGAGGAAATGGAGAAACCCTACTATATCCCGGAGAACTGCCCAATCGGTCGTTATACCCTTTTGTATGACCCTATAGACGGTTCTTCCAACACCGATATCAATCTAACTTTGGGTTCAATTTTTGCAATTCGGCAACAAGTCGGTACAGATAGTGACGGTACAGCCCAAGACTTGCTTCAAGATGGACATAAGCAAATTGCCGCCGGGTACATCTTGTACGGGCCAAGTACGATGTTAGTTTATTCTATTGGCAAAGGAGTTCATTCTTTTACCCTCGATCCCAGCCTAGGGGAGTTTATTCTTACTGAAGAAAACATTACAATTCCAAGTCATGGTGCTATTTATAGTGTCAATGAGGGAAATTTTTGGCAGTGGGATGAATCTTTTAGAGAATATATCCGCTACGTCCATCGCACGGAAGGCTATACCGCTCGTTATGGTGGCGCTATGGTAGGAGATATTCATCGAATTTTGGTACAAGGGGGTGTATTTCTCTATCCTGGTACAGAGCAAAAACCTGAAGGTAAGTTGCGATTGTTATACGAGTCTGCACCGTTAGCTTTTTTAATTGAGCAAGCTGGAGGGAGAGCAAGTACAGGGATTCAAGAAATTATGGATGTAGTACCCGAAAAATTACATCAACGCACGCCTTTGATTATTGGCAGCAAAGACGATGTAGCTTTGGTAGAGTCGTTTATTGAAAAACAAACTCAGCACCAAATGCGCGAAAGATCCCGCATACCTCAGTAAAACGTGACGCTAGAATTACAAAAACCAACTTAGGAATTAATTATGGCAACCAATCATTTATTAGAGATCAAGCAATTCGGTCAAAGTATCTGGATGGACAATTTGAGCCGCGACTTGGTAAAGTCCGGGGAACTCAAAGATATGGTAGAAAATAAAGGAATTTGTGGGATAACTTCCAATCCAGCTATTTTTGAAAAAGCGATCGCCGGAAATGTTATCTACGATGCAGACATCGAAGCTGGGATCAAAGCTAAGTTACCAACTTACAAAATTTATGAGCAGCTAGTATTTGACGATATCCGCAACGCCTGCGATATTTTGCACCCCGTTTATGATTCCTCGGAGAAATTAGACGGTTATGTAAGCATTGAAGTACCGCCAACTATTGCCCACGATACCGAAGCGACAATTAAAGAAGCCAAACGCTACTATGCAGAGCTTGGACGGGAAAATGTGATGATCAAAATCCCCGGTACAAGTTCGGGATTACCCGCCGTAGAGGAAGTTATCGCTGAGGGGATCAATGTCAACGTTACTTTGCTGTTTTCTGTAGAAAGCTACATCGAAACCTTTTGGGCTTACATTCGGGGTTTAGAAAAACGCGCCGCCGAAGGGAAAGATATTAGTAATATTGCCTCTGTTGCTAGTTTCTTCTTGAGCCGGATTGATAGCAATATTGATGCCAAAATTGACGCAAAACTCAAAGGCGTTGATGATGCTAATTTGAAAGAGAAGCTGACCGCCGTTAAAGGTAAAGTGGCGATCGCTAATGCTAAAGTTGCCTACCAAGAGTACAAAAAGATTATTAGTAGCGATCGTTGGAAAGCATTATCAGCTAAAGGCGCAAAAGTACAGCGCTTACTATGGGCAAGTACCAGCACCAAAGACCCCAGCTACAGCGATGTCATGTATGTAGATGAATTAGTCGGACCCGACACCGTTAATACCTTACCTCCAAATACTATCGAAGCTTGCGCCGATCATTGCGACGTTGATAGTCGAGTAGAAACTAAAGTTGATGAAGCTTATCAGCTAATTGAAAGCCTCAAAGATCCCGATATCAATATTGACATCGACAAAGTAATGGAAGAATTGCTCGTTGATGGGATTGATAAATTTGTCAAACCGTTTGAATCGTTGATGAGTTCTTTAGAAGATAAAGTTAGCAACTTATCACCCGTGTAAACAACCGAGGGAAGGAAAAAAACCTTCCCTTACCTTCCTTTGTCCCTTCATCACTCAAACAAATATGATTAAGTTGCTAGAAAATCCTTTGCGCGTAGGGTTGAAGCAAGAAAAACTACCCGAACCGCAAATAATCGTAATTTTTGGCGCTTCAGGAGATTTAACTCAACGCAAATTAGTTCCCGCCCTTTACAAACTACGTCAACAAAGACGTATCTATCCAGAAACTACCATTGTTGGCGTGGCGCGTCGAGATTGGAGCGATCAATATTTCCGCGACAAAATGCGCGAAGGAGTCGAACAATTTTCTGACGGTGTTGGCTCAGAAGATTTATGGCAAGATTTTTCTCAAGGACTATTTTACTGTTCTGGAGACATTGACAACCCGGAAAGTTATCAAAAACTTAAAAAACTCCTCAGCGAACTAGACGAGAAACGCTCCACCAAGGGAAACCGAATGTTTTATCTTTCGGTGTCGCCAAACTTCTTTCCCGAAGCAATTTCTCAACTGGGAAAAGCCGAAATGCTGGCAGATCCGGTTAAGACGCGCTTATTAATTGAAAAACCCTTTGGACGCGATTTGAGTTCGGCGCGAGTTCTCAACCGAGTAGTGCAGCAAACTTGCAGAGAAGAACAAGTTTATCGCATCGACCACTATTTAGGTAAAGAAACCGTCCAAAACTTGCTCGTATTTCGCTTTGCTAATGCAATTTTTGAGCCGTTGTGGAATCGCCAATTTGTCGATCACGTCCAAATTACCGTCGCTGAAACCGTCGGCGTAGAAGATCGGGCGGGATATTATGAAAGTTCTGGCGCATTGCGAGATATGCTGCAAAACCACTTAATGCAACTATTTTGTTTGACAGCAATGGAGCCACCAAACTCCCTAGATGCGGATAGTTTGAGAACAGAAAAAGTAAAAGTAATTCAAGCTGCTCGTTTAGCTGACGTAGAGAACTTACAAAAATCTGCTGTACGCGGTCAATATAGTGCTGGCTGGATGAAAGGTAAAAAGGTAGCTGGCTATCGTCAAGAACCAGGAGTAGATCCAAATTCTACTACACCTACTTTTGTAGCGATGAAGTTTTTGGTTGATAACTGGCGCTGGCAAGGCGTACCCTTTTATTTGCGTACAGGTAAGCGGTTGCCGAAAAAAGTTTCAGAAATATCAATCCACTTTCGGGAAGTTCCCCATTTAATCTTTCAATCGGCGGCGCAACAAGTAAATGCAAATATACTAGCAATGCGGATTCAACCTAACGAAGGTATTTCTTTGCGGTTTGAAGTAAAAATGCCAGGTACATTAGTTAGTACGCGATCGGTAGATATGGATTTTAGCTATGGTTCTTTTGGTATCCAAGCAACAGGGGATGCTTACGATCGCTTGTTAATGGATTGTATGATGGGAGATCAAAGTTTATTTACTAGAGCCGATGAAGTAGAAGCCGCTTGGCAACTGGTTACGCCAGCAATGACTGTTTGGGATTCCCCCAGCGATCCCGCTCAAGTGCCTCAATACGAAGCGGGAACTTGGGAACCAGCCGAAGCTGAACTACTAATCAATCAAGATGGTCGCCGTTGGCGCAGACTTTAAAAAATTGCCCTAGAAAACTTCGTAATAATTATAGTTTTACCATCGTAAAACTTGGCTAATACTCAATTTTTTTCAAGCTTTCCTACTCCTAACGCAGCAAATATATATGTCTACAAAATCTGCTCCTATTGTTTCCTTACAACCGCCTAAAGATGTTTCTTTAAGCGATATTGAAGCGGAATTGAGTCAAATTTGGCAAAGCTACGGGATGGCGGGGGACAATGCTGGAATTCCTCCCGCTACACGCGCAACTACTTTTAGCTTAATTGTTTACGAACCGGAAGAAACTCAACAATTATTAGCAGCTTTGGGCGTATATAGAGGACCCATTGATGGCATTCCTGGCCCGCAAACCGAGGCAGCACTAAGGGAAATCCAGAAAAAATATGGATTGTCGATAACGGGAACTGGAACCCCCGAAACTTTGCAAAAATTGCGCGAAGAAGTAGCTAAACGCGGTGGTAATGAAGATACCAATGACGGCTCAAAGGGTTCAATTGACCTAGCTTACAGCCTCAGCAATCAAAATCCTACCATTGCCGATGCGATCGCCCTGCGTAATCCTTGTCGCATTGTGGCACTATGTCCGATGGCTGGAGAAGATGAAGGGGTAAAAGTTCAAGTATCAGCTTATTGCCCTTTGCAAAAGCAAGCAACAAATACCTTAATTTGCTGCGAATACATTACCCTCAAAGGTACAGCCACCGCCTTAGAAAGAGTTGGGGGTTTAGTCTCTGCTTTATTAATTGGCGACTTGCCTAAGTTTTTGTGGTGGAAAGCAACGCCCGATCCCAATAATGAGTTATTTAAGCGTCTAGCCGAAGCTTGTAATTCAGTAATTTTTGACTCTAGCAACTTTACCGAAACCGAGGCTAATTTAGTCAGGTTGCAAGCATTACTCAAAGCGGGTACACCCCTTGCCGATCTCAACTGGCGGCGCTTATCGGCTTGGCAAGAATTGACGGCGGAAGCTTTCGATCCCCCAGAGCGTCGCCTAGCCTTAAGAGAAGTCGATCGCGTTACCATTGACTACGAAAAAGGCAACCCCGCTCAAGCTTTGATGTATTTAGGCTGGTTAGCAAGTCGGTTAAACTGGCATCCTACAGGGTTACAAGAAGAAAGCGGAGATTACGATCTCAAGCGCATTCATTTTGTTGCTGACGATCAGCGCCTGGTAGAAGCGGAGATTGCTGGAGTCCCAATTACCGATGCGGGGCAAATTCCAGGGGATTTGATGGCTTTGCGCTTGACTTCAACAAACATAGAAGCTGATTGTTGTACGGTACTGTGTTCGGAAACTAGCGGTTGTATGCGGATGGAATCGGGCGGCGGCGCTCAATCTTGTCGGTTTCAGCAAGTATCTTCTTTAGCTGACCAAAAAGCCGAACTTTTACTTAGCGAGCAGTTGCAACGCTGGGGTAGCGATCCTCTGTACGAGGAGAGTTTGGCGATCGCGGCGGAAATTTTGGCCCTGGGTAAGTATTAGGGTAGCGACTTCTAAATTATGGTCGTAATTGCTGGAGAACGCAGTGGGGTAGGGAAAACAACTGTAACCCTCGCCCTACTGTCTTTTTTGTGTCGCCAGGGTCATCGGGTACAGTCTTTTAAGGTTGGGCCAGATTACATCGATCCGATGTTTCATCAGCACGTTACCGGGCGCTTTTGTCGCAACTTAGATCCGGTACTTACTTCTATTGATTACCTTCAACAGTGTTTCGCCTTTCATACTCAACAGGTAGATTACGCCTTGGTTGAGGGGGTAATGGGCTTATTTGATGGCGCAAGTGGAGACTTTTTTGCTAGTACCGCTCATGTCGCTTTATCGCTCAATTTACCTGTTGTATTAGTTATTGATTGCAGCCGTTTGTCGGGAAGTGTCGCCGCGATCGCACATGGTTATCGATCTCTAGATCCGCGATTGCAAATAGCTGGAGTTGTGTTAAATCGGGTGGGTAGCGATCGCCACTTGCAACTACTTCAAGACGCGTTGCAGCCTCTAGACTTGCCCGTTGTGGGAGTTTTAAGACGGCAAGACGATATAACTATTCCCGATCGCCATTTAGGTTTAATTCCTACAGGTGAAATCAACAAAATTGATCGCATTATTGAGCGGTTGGCGACTATTGGCGAAACTTGTTTTGATTGGGAGAAATTATTACCTCTAGTACGAGCGCCACGTATTGCGCCTCTCCCCATTGCACCCCGGATTGCGCCCCTCCCCATTGCACCCCGGATTGCGATCGCCCGCGATCGCGCTTTTAATTTTTACTATCAAGACAATTTAGATATTCTGGTACAACTAGGGGCAGAATTAGTTTTTTGGAGTCCGCTTACTGAATGCGTACCCAATAATGTTCAAGGATTATATTTTGGCGGTGGTTTTCCTGAAGTTTTTGCCGCCGAATTAGCTGCAAATCGCCCAGGTTTAGAGTCGGTTAAGCAAGCAATAAGCGCAAAAATGCCTACTTATGCTGAGTGTGGCGGGTTAATGTATTTGTGCGATCGCCTTGTAGATTTTGAACAGACTGCCCACAACATGGTAGGAGTTATCCCCGCAACGGCAATTATGGGAAAACGCTTAACTTTAGGTTATCGCCACGCCACAGCCTTGCAAGCTACGCCTTTAGTCACTCCTGGCTCGGTAGTATGGGGACACGAATTTCATCGTTCTAGTTTGTCGGTAGAGCCACTAGAGCCATTGTTTCAAGCGCGAGGCTACGAGGCTTTATCACCGATTTTTACCGAAGGATGGCGATCGCCCGATCTCCATGCTTCCTACATTCATACCCATTTTGGCAGTAATTTAGACTTGCCTAAAAGATTTATCGAGCGCTGCATCCAAGGATAACAAAACTTTTTAGCAAATTTTCCGAAATTTCCTCAGTGCGAGTTGTATCTATTATCAAGCTTTGTAAGAGATAAATCCCTAGTTTAAGTAGGCGCTCTAGTAGCCAAAATTCCAATAGCTATAACTTTTGCTATCAGACGTATTAGGTAAGCTGTATCGGGGTATTGTTACTAATTTTTTTTAATTGAGCAACAAACAATGAATACTTCAATACTGGTTGTAGGTAGTTACGAATTTTACCAAGCATTGCCAAAGCAAATTCGTCAACAAACAAGTTTTAGTGTAGAAATCGCCACCAGTGTAGATGAAGCTTCATCGTGGGCGCAAATTCGCCCGCCAGATATTTTATTAGTGCAAGCAAGTGTACATAACAGTGAAAAATTTTGCCAGTGGAGCAAAGCTCAACCGAGCTTAACTTATTCTTACTGCGTATTGGTAGAAGATCGTTTTGAAGCGGATCTTTTAAACTGCACTGGGGAAATTGAACAAACCGCCGCCATGCTAGAAAATATTGCTGATGCTTATGTACACTTTTTTTGGTTAAAAAGCAACGAAGCCCAACAAATAGTAAACAATCGGCTGCTTTTAGCCCATATTCAAGTAGGACAACGCCATTGCCAGAAGTACAAAGAATTAATTGACAAAAACAATACTCTATCGACGATCGCTTTAGCCGATCCTTTGACACAATTAAGTAATCGTCGGGCAATGGAACGAGATTTACCAGCACAGATTTTAGAAAGCCGTACCAACACCAACCCTTTAAGTTTACTAATTTTAGATGTAGACCGTTTCAAAATAATTAATGATACCTACGGTCATTTAGTTGGTGATCGCGTTTTACAGTTGCTCAGTTATCGGTTAAAGCACAACTTGCGATCGCAAGATTTGCTATTTCGCTACGGCGGAGAAGAATTTGTAATTGTCTTGAACAATACCGATTGCCAACAAGCTCTATTTATCGCCAATCGTTTGCGTCGTCTAATCGAAGAGCAAGTTTTTACTTTAGACTCCGCACTCAACTTAAATATAACTATCAGTATTGGATCGGCTTGTTTGCAAAGCCTAGACGATCGAGGGGGAATCACCTTACTTACTCGCGCCGATCGCTGCTTGTTGAGTGCCAAAGTTGCCGGACGCAACTGTGTTATGGGTTGTACAGAACAATTGTGCGAACCTAAAAAATTGGCGATCGCCCGATAAGGCTTTCTAAAGAGCGTTTGGTAGCTCGTTGGTTGCTAAACGAAAAATCTTAACTAAATATCAACTACTGGCTAGGTGAGGTTTCTGTAGGTGTAGGTGTAGGTGGTGTTTCCGGCACACTTGGCTCAATTATTGGCTCCGGGGCTTTATCTTCTACACTCAAATTAAGCTGATAATCCATCGGTGCAGAAGCGTTTGTTACTACTACTATTTCGTAGTAACCATCTTCAGGTAAAGTTTCTGACCAAGCACGAATTGCTGAGTCTTCTAATAATACGGTTTTACCTGTAGGAGAATAAACAGAAATTAAAACTTGAGCCTCTGCTTGCAAATCAATTTGCATCAATTGCCCAAGAGCTAATTGAGCCACAAAAACCTTCCCTTCACCGGGGTTGAGGCTGCCACTTAATTGAACGCTGGTAGAGCCAGGAGCAAAAGCTATTTTTTCGTAAGCTGTACCAGCAATAATATTACTAGCTTTGTCTTGGGCGATCGCATTCCAAATTTGCCCAATTGGTTGATTTGCAAAATTTTTGCCTTTTTGGTCGGGAAATAAACCAAAAAAAGTAGCGTCAGTAAGATCGTACAACGAGCGACTGCCTACAAAGACTTGATTAATTGCTTGCACCGCGCGATCGCGATCGGCTTTAGTATAACTCCCCAATTTTTGCCGCGATGTCACGCTAATTGTTTCTAGTTTAGTTAGCAGTTGGTCAGCGATTTTGTACCATTGAACTCGGTTTTGAGAGTCGGCTGGTTCGTTCGTCAGCTTGCGCCCTTGCGAAGAAGTTGGGTATTTTGCCCAAAATAGCTGATTTATGACGTTAAAGTAATAGTTTTCATCAATGCCTAAATTCTGCCTTCTAGCAATTAAAGCATTGGCGATCGCGCTTTCGGCGGCGGATAATTGGGGTGATGGGGATGGGGTTGGTGTAATTGACGGGCTAATACTAGCTACTGGTGGGGGCGTTTCGATTATTGGTGATGGGGATACATTAGTAGACTGCAACAAGCTACCGACTCCCCAAAAAGTCGCACTTGCTAAACCAAATAACATTAAAAATCCGAGGATAGTTTTGCCAATCGGAAATCCGGCATCATCAGGAGCGCTACTAGATATTGGTGCTTGATAAGTATTAATTACCGACGCACCCGTATAAACTGGGGCAACAGCTAAAGTATGTTCAGGGGTAGAATTTAATGCTTGCCAAACTTCGCGCGCAGTTTGGTAGCGATCGCTCATTTTTGGCTGCAACATTTTATTTAATATAGTAGCTAAGGTGTTGCTTACATTTACCTCTTGTTCCCACTGCCAAGACAACGTGCGCGGATCTATCAAAGATTGGGGTTCAATTCCTGTTAGCAATACCAAAGCTGTCACTGCTAAAGCATACAAATCGCTGTGAGGGTAAACTGTACCCGTCCGCATTTGCTCGTTAGGGGCGTAGCCTACTTTACCTAATAATGTTGCTGGCGGTGCGGCTTTTCCGGCTTCTGACTGGGCCAATTGCGATACAGTAGCGACGATTTGCTTGACTCCACCAAAATCTATTAGCACCGGGCGCGAATCAGAATCTCGCAATATTAAATTATCCGGGGAAATATCCCGATGAATTACACCTCTTGAGTGGATGTACTCTAAAACTGGCAAAATATCTAGCAATAATTGCGTTACTTCCGCTTCCAGCAATCGCGGTGGTTGACGGGAGTGCAGCAAGGAAAATAAGTTTTTGCCTTCTACATAATCTTGAACTAAAAATAAGTAGTCTTTGGCTTCCACATTGACGCGGAACAATTCGCGGAAACGGGGAATTTGGGGGTGTTGCAGTTGATAAAGTACCCCAGCTTCACGGGCAAATAGTTCTTCAGCTTTTTGTAAAACTGCGCTAGTTTGGACTTGGGGAGCAAATTCTTTCAATACGCAGTATTCATTAAATCGATTGACATCTGCCGCTAAATAAGTTCGCCCAAAACCTCCCTGTCCTAATTGCCGAATAATTCGATAGCGATTGCCTAAAATTAGTCCTGAATATATACCTTGGGGTGCGGTTGCTGACAGCATTTGTTCGCCACAATGAAGGCAAAAGCGACTTCCTGATGGGTTTTCATGTCCTTTGGTGCAATATTGAGGAGTTGTGGGCGGCATTGGCAGTCAAGAAAACATCACTAATTTTTTATTATCGCTTTTCTAATTTGCTAACTTGATCAAAAGCGATCGCTTCCCAAATTTGACCATAAGTATAGGGATTAAGTTTCTTGCCTCGCCTTTGGGGAAACCATTGATAAAACTGGCGATCGATTTCTGGCTTTAACCGATGGCGGGTACTTTTACTATAAGTGCCAAGTTTTAGCCGCGCAGAGGGCGATAGACTATCTAATTTATTGAGCAAATCGTCTGCAATATTATACCAATCTGTCCTTAAGTCTGCGTCTTGGGGGGCAGGCTTCAAGCTTCTTCTATTTAACTGCGGATGTTTCTGATAAAAAGCCTCGTTGACAGTGGTATTAAAAAACCTAGAAGTAATTTTAAGGGCTTGGCGACGACGGACTAAGTTAGCAACTTGAGCGTCTGTAACCGTTGTAGTAGGAGTAACAACAGGTATTAAAGACTTTAAAGAACTTAGTAAAGGTAGAACATTTATAACTATTAACACTAATAAACCTGTGCCTGCTACTTTCAAAAACAGGGGTTTTAGCCAACCAAAACTTGGAGTAGCAACAAGCACTTGAGTATTTCCTTGAGGCTGGCTAGGAATTGGTGGTAAGGTTTTTCGCCCGATGACATTAACTGTAGCGATCGCCGATATATTACTTATTTCTGGTAAATTATTGGGTAACTTCAAAGCTTTGGCTACATCTAACGCACATTTGTAGCGATCGCTCGGTTTGTAAGCAAGCATTTTTTTTAAAACTTTTTCTAACTTGGCACTAA
Source organism: Synechocystis sp. PCC 7509 (assembly GCF_000332075.2). Taxonomy (NCBI): domain Bacteria; kingdom Bacillati; phylum Cyanobacteriota; class Cyanophyceae; order Synechococcales; family Merismopediaceae; genus Synechocystis; species Synechocystis sp. PCC 7509. The sequence goes on from NZ_ALVU02000001.1 coordinate 2,826,680, forward strand.
CTTTAATTTCTTTCCCCCAGCGCCAAGTTCCCTTGTAGCTATCGTATAGTTCATCAGGTTCTTTACCTGTAACTAATACTAGCGCCGTCACCGCCAACGCATACAAATCGCTACTAGGCAATACTTCCCCCGATCTTAATTGTTCTTCCGGGGCGTAGCCTTGCTTGCCCAACTTAGTTAAAACCTGTCCGTTTTGGTTCAAACTAGCGGTGACTAATTGCTTGACACCGCCAAAATCAATTAAAACTGGAGTGCGATCGCTCTTGCGTAAAATTAGATTATCCGGAGAGATATCGCGGTGAATTGTCCCTTGGGAGTGAATGTAAGTTAATACTGGCAGTAATTGACTAATTAATTTAGTAATTTCTTCTTCACTCAAAGGCTTAGGTAAATCGCTGTAAGTTGTGCCTTCAATGTAATTTTGGGCCAAAAACAAGCCCGTTGCCCCCTTGCCCAAGTCGGCGGTAAAAAACTCCCGAAATGCTGGTAACTGACCGTGTGAGAGCTTATAGAGGGCGCTGGCTTCCCGTTCAAACAACATCTTAGCTTTTTCTAACTGACTACTTGCTTGTTCTTGGGGGGCAAATTGTTTGAGTACGCAGCGCTCGTTAAAACGATGCAAATCTTCGGCTAAATAAGTCCGTCCAAAGCCACCATGTCCGAGGTGTTGAACGATGCGATAACGGCTGGCGAGAGTATACCCAGCAAGCAGCCACAAAACTTCGCCGCAACTGGTACAAAAGCCGCTTCCTGACGGGTTTATATGGTTTTTGGTGCAATATAAGGGCATAGGTTAAAGAGATTAATTAACCAACAAGGGCGATCGCGCTGAAAGCTAACGTTATCCTATCAAGCGACAACGGTTAATTACCAAATTAGCAGCCTCACCTGATACTGAGCCAAAAGGAGGTGTTTATAAAATTAATATCGAAGTGATATGATATTGGGTCTAAGCAAACACAGGTAGATAAACAGGAGCTTGACGCTACTGTAGTTAACCCTTCCCCATGTCCTTCCCCCTACAAGACGACTACTGGGTTCAAGTTCGCGACTTTTTGAAAGCGCTTGTTCAGCCATTGGACGCTATTCTTGCTCCCAATGAGTTTATGGAGTTTTTTCCTGGGAACTACTCCTATAATGTCACCTATCGGCTGCGATCGTCGCATTTTGAGTATGTCTTGTTTCATAAGGCAATGCTGGCAGAGATTGAACCCCCCTTTGGGTTAGAGGTACTGCGGACATTTCAACCGATTTTTGCCAATGAGGTGTTTGTAGTATTTGCTAAACAGCTGCCAGAAACTCTGCCACCTTTGCCGGGGGTGCATTTGCAGCCACTGTTGGATCAATTTGTTGCCGTCGCGACACAGCAGCGAGGACTGGTAAAGCGCCCTCAATATGCGGTAACGATGACTACCTACAATCGACCGGAGTGTTTGAGGCGATCTCTCCCTCAAGTTTTGAAACTGGGTGCGCCAGTGTTAATTGTAGATGATGCCTCTAAGCCAGAAAACGCTGCCGAAAATCAACGGCTTGCAGATTTCCACCAAGTACCCCTAATCCGCATACCCCAAAACCGGGGGCTGCCTAATGCAATGAATGTGGGGATTAGCTACTGGCTAGCCGATCCTGAGATTGACTGGATTTCCTATTTTCAAGATGACGTAGATGTGCATCCCGACCTATTCCACATTCTAGAAACCATTCAAGATGCCACCGAGCGACCGATCCTCACCGGGCGTGATGCCGCCGAACACCCCACTTTTGCAACAGGCAACCTGGCTGGGCATAACGTATTATTTAAACGCTCCATGCCGGGTCCTCACCTCCATGCCCACCGTGATTATTGGACAGGAGTAATACCCATACCCACTCCTTACCTCGGTGCGCCTAAACCTGATGGTGGCAAACCAGGACAGGGCGCAGATGAAGACTGGTGGATTACGTCATGGTCGCCTCAGTCTATTGCAAAGCAGGGTAAGTATGGGGTCTGTGTGCCAGGGTTGGTAAGATGTTTCCAACTTACAGAGGAAGGTTCGACTTGGAACAACCTCGGCGTGCGGCGAGAGGACGAGCCACCCATCGTAGAACCCCACTAACTGATGAATTGCTGGCTTGGTACAATGCTGGGATGCAGCATCCATATTGATAAAATAGAAATTTTGTGTAAGGCAATAGCTTTAATTGTATATGGCAGTTTGCCGTATATGAAACCCTTTTCTACTCAAAAAACCGCCCCACAGAACAAGTAAAATCAGGCAACAAGGGCGAAATTAATTCATCCTCATTTGTTAGGGTTGCTACTAACACTAAGGCGGCATTTTCTCGGCGATAAATCTCCACTGTTTCCAACCGCCAGTCTGCAATCCAATACTCCTGTACTCCTCTTAAAGAATAGAGTTTGAGTTTAATTTCCCTGTCTCTACGCTCTTGTTCTGCACCAGGAGATAATACTTCTACTACTAATTCTGGTGCGCCTGTCAAATGTCCCACCTCATCTAGCAAAACTTCTAATCGTTCTTTACTTGCCCAAGCTACATCGGGAATTACGTTGTCAGCATCTGTAAATATGATGCCAGGATTAATAGTAGCTCGCCCTAAACCTTTAGCTCTTGACCAATTTTGTAACTCTGTGTAAATATTGCCACAAGTTTCTTGGTGCATCCAGTGTGGCGATTTAGTCACAAACAATTCTCCGTCAACAATTTCGTAGCGCGTACCATCGTTATTGGCTAAGAGGTCTATGTCTGCTGTAGTCCAGCGCACTCTATCGGTTGTAGTCTGGCTCATGGCGAAACTCCTGATCCTGGCATTCTATCTTCTAGGATAATGCAGTTAGCTTGTTGCTATTTGTACTCTATCCTCTACAACTCTCGCTGCATAGGTAGCTATGCTAACCGTTTCATCGTCTAAGCATTGTCCGGTTGCGAGGTTAAAGTTTTGCTTGTAGATTGGGGATGCTACTTTAGTTATGCCATTGCGATCGCCTACAATTCCTCTAGATAGCACAAACGCTTTGCTAAATGGATCGTAGTTACTTAGCGCGTACACATCGTTACTATCTCCCACTCTAAAAATTGCTACTTGTTCGCCGCTAACTAATGCACAGACCCCGGTATTTGGGGCGATGTCTGCAATTGAACAAATATCAACCCATTTGGTTTTGGGTAAAGCTTGAACCATTTTTATGTCTCCTCTAATTTTTCCTAACAATACTACGAGATTTGAGCTGTTAGTTTCTCCGACTCGTAAGCAGGGCGTTTTTGTTCTCTTTCTTCTACATAAACTAAGCTTGGATCTGGTGTGTCGGAATTAACAAAATGGCGGAATCTCTTGAGTTTTTCGGGATCTTCGATAGTAGCTTTCCACTCGCATTCGTAGGTATTTACTAAATGCTGCATTTCTTCTTCTAATTCGGCGGCGATTCCCAATGAGTCGTGAATCACTACTTGCTTAAGATAGTCAATTCCACCTTCTAGCTTGTTAAACCAAGTTGCAGTTCTTTCTAATCTATTGGCGGTACGAATATAGAACATTAAGAAGCGATCTAAATACTTAATCAAGGTTTCTCTTTCTATATCTTCAGCGAGTAAAAGTGCGTGTTGTGGCTTCATTCCGCCGTTACCACAGACGTACAAATTCCAACCTTTTTCGGTGGCGATGATGCCAAAATCTTTACTTTGAGCTTCTGCACACTCCCGCGTACAGCCAGATACAGCCGATTTTAGCTTGTGGGGCGATCGCAATCCACGATAACGTAATTCTAAATCAATTGCTAGTGTTGTAGAATCTTGTACGCCAAATCTACACCAAGTGCTACCTACACAGGATTTGATTGTTCTTAATGCTTTACCATAAGCGTGTCCCGATTCAAAACCAGCCTCAATTAATTTGCGCCAAATATGCGGTAATTGATCAACTCTTGCGCCTAATAAATCAATTCTTTGTCCCCCAGTAATTTTGGTATAAAGCCCATATTCTTTTGCTACTTCTCCTAAGACAATTAGTTTGTCTGGAGTCAATTCGCCGCCAGGTACTCTAGGAATTACTGAATAAGTACCATCTTTTTGAATGTTTGCTAAAAATGCGTCGTTGGTATCTTGCAAACCTAAATGAGGTTGATTTAAAATGTAGTCATTCCAGGTTGAGGCGAGAATTGAAGCGATCGCAGGCTTACAAATTTCACAACCTTTACCTTGTCCGTGCTTTTCTAGCAATTTGTCAAAAGTAATAATTTTGTGAGTGCGGACTAAATGGTAAATTTCTTGTCTAGAATAAGCAAAGTGTTCGCAGAGATAATTTTTTACTTCTATCCCGGCTTTTTTCATTTCGTACTTAAGTAAATCTGTTACTAATGGTACGCAACCGCCGCAACCAGTACCTGCTTTAGTACACTTTTTGACGCTACCTATATCAGTAAAGTCGTTTTCTTGAATAGCGCTACAAATTTGACCTTTACTAACATTATTACAAGAGCAAATCTGCGCTGTATCTGGTAAGTTTTCAACCCCCATTGCGGTTGTTGCTTTACCTTCGCGGGGTGGTAATAATAAATCTTCTGGGTGGGGTGGTAAAGCGATATTATTTTGCACAAATTGCAGCAAAGTACCATAATTCGCCGCATCGCCTACTAAAATTCCGCCTAGCAAACGGCTTCCATCAGAACTAACAACGAGTTTTTTATAAACTCCGGTAACTGTATCTGTAATTGCAATCTCTTTCGCATCGGAGGTTTTAGCAAAAGCATCGCCAAAACTAGCTACATCTACTCCTAAAAGTTTCAACTTTGTAGACATATCAGCGCCTTCAAAGGTGCTATTCGGAATATTGCTGATTACTTTAGCCGCTACACTTGCCATTGTATATCCGGGCGCAACTAAACCATATATTCTATTTTGATAAAGGGCGCATTCACCGATCGCATAGATGTCAGCATCGGAAGTTTGACAATACTCGTTAATTACAATACCACCGCGATCGCCCACTTTGATGCCGCACTCTCTAGCAATTTCGTCGCGGGGGCGAATCCCTGCCGAAAATACTATCATATCTGTCTGTAATTCCAAACCATCAGCAAAGGTCATTTTGGTAACTTTACCGTCAATGCTGACAATTTCTGTAGTGGATTTGTTGATGTGGACGCTAACACCTAATTCTTCTATTTTATTGCGAAGAACATTACCGCCAACATCATCTATTTGCATGGGCATTAATCGCGGTGCAAACTCCACTACATGAGTTTTTAAACCCATGTTTTTCAGCGCGTTAGCACATTCTAAGCCTAATAAACCGCCGCCAATTACTACCCCTGTTTGGCAATTTTTGGCATACGCAGACATGGCTTCTAAGTCTTCAATCGTGCGATAGACAAAAGTCCCATCAGTATCTTTTCCTTTAATTGGCGGTACAAAAGGATAAGAACCTGTAGCTAATACTAATTTGTCGTAACTAATTGCTAAACCGTTAGCACTATGAACTATTTTTTGTTGACGATCGATCTCTATTATGCGATCGCCTATATGAATGTTAATATTATTTGCTTGATATAAGCCGGGTGTAACTAAAGTTAAGTCTGCGGCGGTTTTACCAGAAAAATAACCGCTTAAATTAACGCGATCGTAGGCTACGCGGGGTTCTTCGCAGAATGTTATGATATTCCAAGAATCCTTTGCCCCATTAGCAATAATTTCCTCTAGAAACTTATGCCCTACCATGCCATTTCCAACTACAACAAGGTTCTTTTTGGCTATCATTGATTTTGTTTGTATTGACTTTTTCTTATCCTAATAAGACATTTAGAATAATTCCCTAATTAATTTGTATCAAAGACAACACAAAACCCTAATTGATGCAGAAGTTGAGATTTGTTAATTCGTTTTCTGCATTTTACCGATTTTTAAGAGTCTTCTAATTAGCATCTAATAGATTTTTTAAAATCACAATACATAAGTTCTGTCAGCAGTTTTTTATCATACAACTGTAAAATGTGCATTTTTTTGGGCGACTGCACTGGTAATTTATCGAATAAATGACTTTTTGCGCATTCATCCCGATAATGTGGTGGCGATGCAGTCATGTTTTCGGGAGCATTCTTTAGACTGTAAAGTTGTGGGAGAAGTGCAATCAGGTCAAAAACTCGTTCTCACTTCCTCTACAGAATCGATTAGACATCTCCAAAATCTATCAAACAGTTGCTGGCAAAGAGTTTCATCTAGAAATATAAGTTTAAGCAAATACCGAAAATCGACGCTACAATCGAGTCTTGAGATATTTAATGTTAATATCAAGCTAAAAAATAATCGGTTGCCTCCTCAATTATTCTTGTTCCTAACCTCAGAATTAATATTAGGTAATCTTAATCCTCCAATCCTTAATCTTACAATTCTACAAATGGTGAGAATTATTTGTTTGTATTTGTATATATTTAATCTAAATCTTTCTTTGGCTACGCGGAAGATTTGTACTAGACGAATTAAATGTTCCACAAATATTCTTTGATAAGATAGCTTTTTATTCTGGTTTTTTTGTCCAGCCGTTAACTCAAGTCTGGACTTTTTCTTTTGTGGAGTTCTAATGAACGGCTCTCCAATATAAGCCTTGTCTCCTTTAAACTTTTGCTCTCTGTTAAAATTCTTCTGCTGTTGCCATGAACAAATTAATATCACTTTTTGTTCCCGGACTTCCTGGGATAACATCTACTATATCTATTCCCGATGGTAAGACTATAATCGTAGTTTTTAAAGTATGGTTCTTCTTTTTACCTGAGTAATATTTCTTTTGTTCTTCCTGTTCCGATGGTTTCTCTTTTGGCTGCTCCCAGCTATCTACTATTAATTCATACTCTGCAAGAAGTTCCGTAACAATCTCTTTATCACCGGAGTTTTTTACCTGCTTTAATATACTTGAAGGTAATATTTCTCTAAGAATTGGAAACCAATAGTTAAATGTATCATTGGCGCTGGTTTCATTCACTCCAAACTTATACCGAATAGCTGAAAGGTTGTCAGGTGTCTTAGATAAATTAAAGTTAAAATTATTTGCTCTGACACGGAGAGCTTAATCTTTCCTCCTCCTCCTGCTTTTATAACTCTAGGGTTTTCCTGTTCAATTTCTGCTGTCTTTTTGTTATGAAGTTCTTTAGCATTATTTAATAGCTGTTGTAGTTGCTCGTACTTGAGACTTACTAATCTTTGTGATTTTTTGGGTTTTTGCTGACTGTACTCTACTATATTACTCATAGTTTCCTGGCGTTAAAAGCTCATTTAATATCCTTCTATTATAAAATACATATATTTCGGAGATGTCTAAATAGAAAGATAAAAAAACAAAAACAATATTTCAGTGGTAGAAAGAAAAAGCATACTTTAAAAGCCCAAATAATTATCAATCAAAAAAACAGACAAAATTTTATGTGCTGCTTATGGAAAAGGGAAAGAGCATGATTTTAAATTATACAAAAAAGCAAAACAAGCATCAAAAAAGAAATTAAATGTTTAGCAGATAAGGGATATCAAGGTATTCAAAAATACCATCTCTTTAGTCAAATACCTAAAAAGAAGCCGAGCAAAAGTAAGCTGTCTCCTTTAGATAAAAAAGCTAATAGAGAGCTAGCTATTGAACGAGTATTAATTGAAAACGTATTTACACAGTTGAAAAAATTTAGGATTTTACAGGGAAGATATCGGAACAGAAGAAAAAGATTTGAATTGAGATTTAATTTAATAGCTTACCTTTATAATTATGAGCTTACTCTAGGTTTAAATCCTATTCTAACTTAACTTTTGCAAGAGGTTTACTGTTGTAGTTTTGACCAGCATAATTCAATCGGTGACAAATCTGGTCAATAAGGAGGCAAAAAGACAACTCTCGTCTCTAATTTGCTGTTTTAAGTCTTCTAGCTCCTTCGGGGCTGGTTCTTTATCTTGAGAATAGGGGATAATAGGATGGGAGAAAGTAATCGCTCTCGGCTGCCAGTAATGCTCTTTTAGAGTGGATTCCTGAACTTGAGCCGCGTTGGCTGCGATACTTTGACCAATATCTAGCTTTACACCGTCAAATAACAAACGTAGAGGTTTGAGACTATCCGTTGAGGATACATCGCCCGACTTTAATATTGCCTTCGCTTGGGTAGTAGCAGTACAATCTGCTGAAAATGATCCTCGTTTGGTAAGTTGACACCCGCCCACTTTGCCAAAACCCATATAGCTTGCTGAACAATTATTAAGGCTATATTATCAGCGTCAGCTTGAGAATTTTTCATTTATGTAAAAAATATTTGTTGATAAAACTCTTTTCTAAAATCAGGGTAGCGCCTCTAAACCAAAAATCTCGTCACTAAAATCTGTCAACGCCAACACACACGGTTGTAGATTTAAACCAAATTTAAGTTCCCCTTATGATTTCCATACCTCAAGCTCCTAGCAATCAGCAAATCAAGCTTAAAGCCTTAGAAATTGGATTCCATAAAGTAGGAATTGCCAAGGTAGAGAATACGGATTTAGAAGTTTCGCACTTGCAAGAATGGCTAAACAAAGGTTATCAGGCAGAGATGGCGTGGATGAATAACCTCAAACGCCAAGATATTCGCGCCCTTATGCCTGAAGTTAAAAGTATTATTTGTGTAGCGTTAAACTATTACACCCCTCATCAACGCCCAAATAGTCCTGAATATGCCAAAATTTCCCGCTATGCTTGGGGACGAGACTATCATAAGGTGATGGATAAAAAGCTCAAAGCTTTAAATAACTGGCTGCAAACTTATCCCGATGTGCGATCGCGTTATGCTTGTGATACCGCCCCAATTCAAGATAAAGTGTGGGCGAAAAAAGCTGGGATTGGCTGGATTGCTAAAAATGGCAATGTTATAGCAAGAGAATACGGATCTTGGTTGTTTTTGGGTGAAATTCTCACAAATCTAGACTTAACGCCCGATATCCCTCATACTGAACACTGTGGTAGTTGTACTCGTTGCCTTGATGCTTGTCCGACAGGAGCTTTCGCCCAGCCTTTTGTAGTTGATGCCAATCGATGCATTGCTTATCATACGATTGAAAACCGCGCAGAAAAGTTACCCGAAGCAATTTCTGCTAATCTTCAAGGTTGGGTTGCTGGTTGCGATATCTGCCAAGATGTTTGTCCTTGGAATCAGCGTTTTGCTAAAGAAACTGATATAGTCGAGTTTCAACCTTACCCAGAAAATATTGCGCCGAAGTTAACCGATTTAGCAGAAATTTCTAATGATGAATGGAATAGACGGTTTACAGCTTCCGCATTGCGACGGATTAAACCCCAAATGTTGCGACGAAATGCCAAAGCAAATTTATCAACAGCCACTCAAACAAACGATTAACACCTTTTTTAACCACCATGAATCCAAAAGTAATTATTTTTGATTTTGATGGTACTATTGCTGACTCTTTAGAAGTGCTAGTAAACATTAGTAATCGTTTGGCTGTGCAATTTGGTTATAAACAAACTAGCATTGACGAACTTGCTCAAATTCAAAACTTAACTTCTAGAGAAATTATTAAGCAGTCTGGTATTTCTATTTTTAAAGTTCCCTTTTTAGTTAAAAAAGTTAAAGCTGAGTTGAGTTCAGAAGTTAAAAGTTTAAGCTTATTTCCGGGAATGAAAGAAGCTTTAATTGAACTACATGGATTAGGCAATAAGCTAGTAATTATTAGTTCTAATTCTAAGCCTAATATTGTGGCATTTTTAGAACACAATAATTTAGCAGAAATATTTTATTATATTTATTCTGGCTCTACTATTTTTGGGAAAGACAAGGTAATTAATAGATTCATTAGGCAAGAAAATATTGATGTCGATGATGTGATTTATGTAGGAGATGAGACTAGAGATATAGAGTCGGCTAAAAAAAGTAAAGTAATTGCGATCGCCGTTAGTTGGGGTTTTAATACTAAAGAGGTATTGGCAAAACAACAACCAGATTTTTTAATAGAGCAACCGTCTGAATTAATAGATATTCTGAAAAAGCAAGAAGTTACGGCTGGGTAATAATTGCGCTTAGTTTTTACGATCCATAGCGCAATTATTCACTAAAAGCTTACTTACCAGGTTGACCTTTTTCTAAAGCTTTTTGGATCAGATCGTCATCAACATTACCTGCCGCACCAGTGGAAGTGCCAACATCTTTTGCCATAGCCATGTAATCGCTAGGATCGCCGGTGGACAATGATTCTGTTGTGGTGTCAGAGGGAGTTGTAGTTGCAAATTGATTAGCAGTAGCTTTATCCGCAGCTTCTGCGCCTTCGTTAGTGCGATCGATATCGCTAACACTGAATTGTTGAGCAGCGGCGTAATCTGCATCAACGTCAACTTTAGGCATTTTTTCTTTACCTTCAGTCATACTTTCGGCAGCTAATTGAGCATCTTGAGTTGTAGCTTGGGTAGCATCGGGTTTTATTTCGTTGGTCATAGTAACAACTCCGAGAATGATTTTTGTGAGTGAAATTATCTTACAAAGCGATCGCCTCTGCCCATAACCCTACTAAGATAGATTTTTTGATGCTGGATAAAGTAATCGCCTAACTAATAAAATCTCTCTCTTGGAGGGGGAATTAAAGCATTAATCTCTGCTAATTCTAAGCTTAAGTAATTGAATGTAAAGTAGGAATAAATTATGGCTTCAAGTCATGCAGCAAATCAGCCTCAAGCACTTACGGGCGAAACTCAAGACGCGGTTAAAGCCTTTGAAAGCTTGGATACCGATCCTAAACTAGCTGTGTTTTATTATATTTATGAAAAGATGGGAGATTCAATTACTCCGGCTGCTCCGGCGGCAACAGAGCCAGAATTAGCGCCTAGATTGTTGGGTGATTATTACAATTTATCAAAAGATGAGCAATTGGCAATTATGCGGCAAATTGTCAATAGTGAAGACACAGAATATTCGCGGGCTTATGGAGCTTTGAAAGAGAATAATCAATTAATGGTTTGGTATGCTTGGGCGCAAGCGATGGGGGATTCCGTAGTAGGGATGCCCCAAAATCATGAGAAAACCCAAACTCTTAGTGGCGTATTGTCGCAGATAGAAGCATTGAACTTTGACGATCAAATTTCGGTCTTGCGAACCGTTGCCGGAAACATGGGTTGTAGCGATGTGCAGCCAATTGAAACTCAGGCGCAGACAGGGAAAACTTCGAGTTTTTAGGGAATTAGAAATTGGGAATTGGTCAATTGGAAATTGAAATTATTACCAGTTACCAATAACCCATTTACTAGGAAGCCGCAACTTGGGCAATATCTGCGGGGGTAAGGTGGGAGTGGACAACTTGTCCATCGCGAAACCAAACTATGCGCCGAGTTTGACGTGCTACATCGGATTCGTGAGTAACCATAACAATAGTGATTCCGGTAGCATTGAGTTCAGTGAAAATGTCCATTACTTCAGTAGTAGTGCGGGAATCGAGAGCGCCTGTAGGTTCATCAGCAAGGAGGAGGACAGGACGATTAACGATCGCTCTTGCGATAGCAACACGTTGTTGTTGACCGCCAGACAATTGATTGGGGCGATTATTGAGGCGATTATCTAAGCCCACACGTTGGAGAGCAACAGTTGCGCGATCGCGTCTTTCTTTACCATTAATGCCTGCATAAACCATAGGTAGCATGACATTTTCTAGGGCGCTAAGTTGGGATAAAAGGTGAAATTGTTGGAAAACGAAGCCAATTTTAAGATTGCGAATACTTGCCAAATCGCCGTCATCTAAAGCAGCGACATCGACAGTATCGAGGTAGTAATGACCGCTTGTCGGGCGATCGAGACAGCCAATCACATTCATAGCTGTAGACTTTCCCGAACCCGAAGCGCCCATAATCGCGCAATATTCGCCAGCTTCCACAACCAAATTGACATCCGCCAGCGCTCTTACTTCCGTTTCGCCAGCACCATAAATTTTAGAAATATTTTCGAGGCGAATAATCGTCGTCGAGGCAGAAGTAATTGGTGGTATTTGAGCTATAAATTTGTTGTCTAACATTAGTTTAAATAATTTTATTTACGACGGATTTTACTGATTCCCAATAGCCCTCACCTGAATACTGCTAGGACGCACAGGACTTGCCTCCTCACAGATATGACATTGTTTGCAGGGGGTTTGGGGGAGGCAACTCGTCCCCCAATGGGGGGTTTGGGGGGCAGACCCCCCAAGTCTTGGTTTTTCTTAGCAAAAGATATCAACTTCAAGCACTACGCAAAGCCACAATCGGGTCAAGTTGAGCCGCACGTCGAGCGGGAATAACGCCAAAAAATAAGCCAATCCCACCAGAAACCCCCACAGCTAAAGAAATTGCTACTGGAGAAATCCCCGCTTGCAAAGGAGTTAGCGCCCCAACCAACAAAATACCGCCAACACCCAAGCCCGTACCAAGTAAGCCCCCGGCGGCGGAGAGAATCACAGCTTCAATCATAAACTGCACCAAAATATCTTGTTGAGTAGCACCAATAGCTTTACGCAGTCCAATTTCTTGAGTGCGTTCAGTCACCGAAACTAGCATAATATTCATAATGCCGATACCACCGACAAACAGAGAAATAGAAGCGATCGCACCGAGCATAATAGTTAAAGCGCCAGTAACTTTACCCACCGTTTCTAGAGCATCTTTTTGGGAACGAATTGTAAAATCATCTTCCCCATTTAGCTTGTGGCGCAGCCTTAGTAAATTGCGTAGTTGAAACTCCGCCGCTTCCACGCTTTCGGTATTTTTGGCAGAAGCCACCAGATAAGTTAAGGGAATACCGTAGGGAGAAGTGCGCCCCACAATGCGATTTGCCATCGTGGTAATGGGGACAAAAGCTGCATCATCGTAATCTGTGCCAAAGCCCGATCCTTTAGACTCTAATACACCCACTATTTGATAGGTAGCATTTTTGAGGCGTATTTGCTGACCAATGGGGGAAGAAGTAGCAAATAGTCTAGCGGCTAAGTCTGAACCTAACACAGCTACTTGATTGCTGCGGTTGATGTCTATTTGGGTAAGAAATCGCCCTAACCGAGTTTCAAAATCGCGCACGGTGAGAAAGCTGGGGGTAGTGCCAATTACATTAACATCAGTGTTTTTGTTTCGGTAGGTAACTATAGCTCTACTATTGACTTCGGGGGCGACTCCTACCACTGTTGGGACTTGATCGGCGATCGCTTCTGCGTCAGCTAGTACCAAAGTTTTCGGCAAATCGAAAGTAATGCGCTGAGTTTCACGATTTCCAGGAATCACAAATAAAACATTTGGACCCAACGATTCTAATTCCCCAGCAATGTACTTTTGCGCCCCTTCACCAATGCCAATCATGGCAATTACTGAAGCGTTACCGATAATAATGCCTAGCATTGTTAGACTACTACGCAATTTGTTGGCGAGGAGAGTAGTCACCGCCATTTTGACGCTTTCTACAGGATTCATTTATTCGTTACTCTCTAGTTTGTAATTGGGGGGAGGAGAAAGAAAAATGCGATCGCCCGTTTTGACTCCCGATACAATTTGAGTTTTATCTTGAATTGCCGAACCAATTTCAATCGGGCGAAACTGAGCTTGGTTTTTCTCACCGGGAATTAGTACCCCAGTTTGTCCTTGCTTATCGGTAACAATGGCGGCGGTAGGAACTACCAAAGCATCTTTTACGGCGGCTCCCACAATAGTTAAATCGACATTCATGCCCGATTTTAATTGTTCTTGACCTGTCGTTAAGGCAATTCTGACTTGAAAGGAAGTTACATTTTGCTCTACTACCGCCTCTGGGGAAATTAGCCGTACTTGTCCTTTAAATATTTGATTTGAGTAAGCATCGGCGACAATTTCTACCATTCTGCCTTGCTTAACTTGTCCGATATCGACTTCGGGAACTTGGGCGAGAACTTCTAAGCCGCGAGATACGGCAACAATTGAGCTAGAAGTTGCTGAAGCTGTATTAGAGGCGGAAGTTGTGGGGGTAACAAACGCGCCCACGGTGGCGTATTTTTGGGTAATTATCCCAGAAAAAGGAGCGCGAATAATCGTGTCATCTAGCTGCACTTGGACGGCTTTAAGTTCGCTTTGGGCGGCGGCTACTGATGCCTCAAGTTGATCTATTTGTTCGGGGCGCGAACCATTTTGAAGTTGTTGCAATGCTTGCTCTTGTTCGGCTACGAAAGCTTGCCTTTGATCGATTTCTTCGGTGCGGCTACCGCTTTTTAGGTCTACAAGCCGTCTTTGAGCTTCAAGTAAGTTTGCTTTGGCGCTGCTGTCGTCGGCAATTACTTCCTCTAGAGCGTCTTGGGAAATCGCTCCCGAATTGGCTAAGTTTCTGTTGCGTTGCACTCGGCTAGAAGTCAGGTTTACTCGCGCTCTAGCGGCTTCTACTTGAGCTTGTGCCTGGGCTATTTCTTCAGGACGATTCCCTGCACGAGCTTGGTTTAGTTGCGCCCGCGCCCCGTTTAGACGCGCTCTAGATTGGGCAATTTCTTCGCTTCGAGTCCCGGCGCGAGCTTCGGCTAGTTGGGCTTGTACTTGGGCTAGACCCGCGCGGGCTTTGCTTAGTTGCGCTTGCAAGTTAGAGTCGTCCATCCGGGCGATAATTTGCCCTTGCTCTACGGTGTCTCCTTGCTCTACAAGTAGTTGTGCCAAAACGCCGGAGTTTTTGGGGCTGAGGTTGACGCTTTGGACTGGTACTACTTTGCCACTGGCGCTAATGCGAAGGGTGACATCGGCGGCGGCTACGGGGACGGTTAAGGCGGCTATATCTAGTTTGGGCGAGGCTTGCCTGTTTAGCGTCCAGTAGGTCAGTCCGCTTACTAAAATACCAGCGCTTAATAGCCCAATTAACCACCGGGACGGATGTTTGACTTTGCCAATTAAAGGAATTTGAATCGGGGTGGTCATGCAATAACTCACTTAAAAATGAGCAAGCAGTAGCGATTGCTGACTCCTCAAGGGCTTTTTAGGAAAAACCAGGACTTGGGGGGTCTGCCCCCCAAACCCCCCATTGGGGGACGGTTGCGTCCCCCAAACCCCCTCCAAAAGGGTCTTGTTTGTGGAGAGTTGAGGAGGGCTTGAGGTATTCGTATTGTTGCTTTGTATCTTTATTTTAACAAGTTGTACAGCCCTATGTGCTTTCTAGGCGCGATCGCACGAGAACGGTGATAACTATTTTTCTTTTAATAAATTGTGGTAGTTACAATAAAAAAAAGAACGTAGTAATGTGGTTGAATGACTATTTCTGAGCATTGGCAACAAAGGGTTGGTTTTCAACGCGATTGGATCTGGCGTGGCTGGCAAACTCGTTATACTTATGTGCGATCGCTTCAAAAAACAAGTACACCACTAATTTTGTTGCACGGGTTTGGCACTTCTATCGGTCATTGGCGCAATAATTTAACGGTTTTGGGTGAGTCTCATACCGTCTATGCTCTCGATATGCTGGGTTTTGGCGCTTCGGAAAAACCCACGATTAATTACAATGTCGAGCTTTGGGTTGAGCAAGTTTACGACTTTTGGCGGACTTTTATTAATACTCCAGTAGTATTAGTTGGTAATTCTACGGGTTCATTGGTAACTTTGGCGATCGCTCAAGCTTACCCGGAAATGGTTGCAGGTATCGCTATGTTGAGTTTGCCCGATTTGTCTGTGCGTGAGGAGGCTGTACCCAAATTTCTGCGCCCAATTGTTTCTACTCTTGAAAGTTTGGTGGCTTCAAAGCTGTTGTTTAAAACCGTTTTTCGCGTTGTCAATAGACCGGGAATTGTCAAAAAGTGGGCGGCTATGGCTTATTCTAATCCGGCAGTAGTGACCGATGAATTAGTTGATATTTTACTCGCTCCAGCCCAAGATCGAGGTAGTGCTAATGCTTTTGCAGGAATTTTAAAAGCAATGGTTGGCGCGGGGTTTGCTCCTAGAGTAAAAAATGTGTTGCCCAACTTAAAAGTACCGATATTATTAATTTGGGGTCAGCAAGACCGGATGGTTCCTCATAGTTTTGCGCGTCAGTTTGCAGATTACAATCCTCAATACGCCCAGCTAGTTAGTCTGGAAAATGTCGGGCATTGTCCCCATGATGAATGTCCTGATACTGTTAATCAAGCACTTTTAGACTGGATTACTGGTTTTAGTGATAAAAATGATCTTGGCGCATTGGTGCAAAGTGTACCTCAAGGAAATTAAATATTAGGCGATATTAGCTCTTTGGGTTTCGGCGACTTTTGCCGCAAGTAAAAGGCTGAGGCTGTCGATAATGTGGTTGCTTTCGGCTATAGCTTGATTTGCTCCTTGGGCAAAAGTGCCAGCAGTAGCTTCAAATTCACGCTTTAAGCCTGCCCCGTCTTTGTTTTCTACTAATTGCGCTAGACGAGTATAAGTTTCTACTAATCTCGAAATCGCTTGACGGCGTTCCTCGGCAGTGAGCATGATATCTACATACAAAGCCGGATCTTGAGCAAATAAGCGGCTAACTATATCAATTTCTAAGCGGTATAGCGGACTAGAAAAGTCTAGACTGCGATTAATATCAATGCCTTCTTCCGCTAAAAATACGCCTAAGCTAAAGGTTGTAAAATGACGGATTGCCTGAATTGCTACCATCATGCGATCGTGTTCTTCGGGCGTACAGGCGATTAGTTTACCGCCACTATTTTCAATTAAGTCTAGTAGCCATTTAAAGACTTGCTCTTGCCGACCTGGACAAACTATAACGTTTTGCGATAAAAATGATTGGACTCCTGGCCCAAACATTGGATGCAGGCTTAAAACTGGCCCAAGATGTTGCTTGAGTAATTCTTGAACTATGGGGGTTTTGACGCTGGTAATGTCTGCTAAAGCTGTATCTGCTTTGAGGTAAGGGGCGGCTTGTTGAATTACGCTGATGGTGTATTCGATGGGAACGCAAACTAATACTAATTCGGCTAATCCTAATAGTTGTGGGGCTTTGTCCCAGTTATCATGTTCGAGGATGCTAATGTTATGTCCAGCATTGGCTAGTTGTTGGCTAAAAAAACGTCCTAGTTTGCCATTACCACCAATTATCGTAACTTTTCGGGGTTTAGCTGGGAGAGAAGCAGTAGAGGAAGCGATCGCCGCCGCGCAGCTAATTGTAATACTTTTCCAGACAAATTCTGGTACTCCAGCTTGGTCTAAAAGTTTGGTTGTATCGCCCGATTCTGCTTGTAACGATAGGTTTGAGTTATTTAAAATCGCAATTCTTTTACTAAGTAAGTTAATTATTTCTCGATCAATTTCTTTGAGAATCAAAGGCATCATGATTAAATTGCGAGGCTATGGTGAATTAGCAGAAAAAGGGGAAATTAATCCCCTAATTTTCGATCTCTTTGAGCAATTAGTGCATAAACTTAACTAATTGCTCTAGTTTTGACCAGGCTGCACCACTGCGGAGAATATCACGCGCGATCGCAATTCCCTTGACATAATCCTCAGAAGTAATTGCTTTTCCTACACACAGTGCTAAGGCGGTGTTTAAAGCAACTACATTTTGTTGCGCTTCTGTGCCTTTCCCTTGTAATACGTCTTTGAGAATTTGAGCATTTTCGCTTACATTTCCCCCTCTAATCTCGGCGGTGGCGGCTTTTTGCAAACCGAGTTCTTCAACGTCTAACGTCATTAAGCGCACTTTATTGTTCTCTAGTATCGCTAAATCGTTAATGTCTGCTAACCCAGCTTCGTCTAGCTTTTCTCTACCGTGAACAACGATCGCTCTTTCTATCCCTAGCTGCGATAATGCAATAGCGATCGTTTCCACTAAATTAGGATCACAAACTCCAATAATTTGCCCCGTAGGTTGCATGGGATTAACTAATGGCCCTAGTAAGTTAAACACTGTACGCACTTTTAAGGTTTTGCGTAACCCTGCTACACTCTTTAACGCTGGATGCCACCCCGGTGCAAATAAAAATGTAATCCCTACTTCCTCTACGGCGGCGGTTACTTTCTCCTGTTCGGAATTAAGGTTTATTCCCAGGGCTTCTAATACGTCAGCAGAACCTGTTTTACTAGAAGCAGAGCGATTGCCGTGTTTGGCAACTCTCACCCCGGCGGCGGCGGCTACAAAGGCAACGGCGGTTGAAATATTGAAAGTAGATGCTCCATCTCCTCCCGTCCCGCAGGTGTCAATCAACGGTGTGGAATTGGGGATGTTTTTGGCAATGGCTGATTGAGCGTGTAAAACTTGCGCCATCCCTACCAATTCGGCGGCGGTTACTCCTTTAGTTTGGATGGCGGCGAGAATTGCTCCCGATAGTACGGGTGGGATTGCCTCGGTTAACCAACCTTGCATCAAATCCGCCGCCGTCGGAATGCTGAGACTTTGTCCTGCTAGTAATTGTTGCAGTAACAAAGACCATTCAATTTCGCTCGGTACAATTACATTGTCAACGGTTGCTTGGGTTACAGCTATCATGGCGCTTTTTTATTATTTAGTTAACCGTCTTTGTGTAAAGCTTTTGCTACTGTCTGTACGTCTTTGTCCCCGCGTCCGGAACAGTTAATCACAATTTTGGGGCTACCTGTTAGCTGAGGACAAAGAGTGTCTAAATAGGCGATCGCATGAGCGGTTTCTAAAGCAGGAATAATCCCTTCTCGTTGCGATAGTAATTGCAATGCGTCTAATGCCTGCTGGTCGGTAACGCTGTAGTATTCTACCCGTCCTAGTTCTTTGAGGTAACTATGCTCTGGGCCCACTCCGGGATAGTCTAACCCGGCGCTAATAGAGTGTGCCTCTATTACTTGTCCCTCATTGTCTTGCAACAAATAACTCATTGCCCCGTGCAGTACGCCAACTCGTCCTTTTGTCAAGGTGGCGGCGTGTTTATCTGTGTCTACACCTTCTCCGGCGGCTTCAACGCCAATCATTCTAACGCTGGAATCGCTGACAAATTCATGAAATAGTCCCATTGCATTAGAACCACCACCTACACAAGCAAGTAAAATGTCTGGCAATCCGCCCCATTTTTCCTCAGCTTGCCAACGAGTTTCTTGTCCAATTACAGCATGAAAATCGCGTACTATCATCGGGTAAGGGTGAGGGCCAGCTACCGAACCTAAAATATAGTGAGTATTTTCGACGTTTGTTACCCAGTCTCGGATTGCTTCGGAAGTCGCATCTTTAAGCGTTCCAGTCCCCGCAGTTACGGGGCGAACTTCTGCGCCCATTAGTCGCATCCGAAAAACGTTAAGGCTTTGACGTTCCATGTCTTGAACGCCCATATAAATTACGCACTCAAAACCAAACCGAGCGCATACGGTGGCTGTAGCAACTCCGTGTTGTCCCGCTCCAGTTTCGGCGATAATCCGCTTTTTACCCATGCGTTTTGCTAATAATACTTGCGCTAAAGCATTATTAATTTTGTGTGCGCCTGTATGGTTTAAGTCTTCGCGCTTGAGGTAAATTAACGGGTTGCTGTTTGGGCTGGCATAGTGGGCGGTAAGGCGTTCGGCAAAATATAAAGGTGTTGGGCGACCTACATAATCTTTGAGCAAACCTTGCAATTCTTCTTGAAAGCCTGATTCGTTGCAATACTTATCAAAAGCTGCTTCTAGCTCCTCCAAAGCAGGCATTAAGGTTTCTGGAACGTACTTCCCACCAAATTTACCAAACCTACCTAAAGCATCGGGTCTTTTGGGGTCGGAGGCTGTTACATTGTAAATTTCTTGAATGCTGACCATTAGTTAAAATCCTCTATATTTTTACTTAAAGTGATGCAACAGGTTGTTTTACGGGCGCGATCGCACTTTTTAATTCTTGACACAGTTTTTCTACGGCTTGCAATCCCTCTGTTGGCGTTCCGGTTTCTAACGCTCTAACAAAAGCACTACCAACAATTACCGCGTCTGCGCCCCATTCCATTACTTGCTTTGCTTGTTCGGGTTTAGAAATACCAAAACCAACGCCAATTGGCTTATCTGTAACTTCGCGCATTTCCACCAATAAATCTTTGACTCGGCTTTGGATTTGACTTCGCATTCCCGTTACTCCAGTAACACTAACTAAATAAATAAAGCCTTGAGATTTAGCTGAGATTGCTTTAATTCTAGTTTCCGAACTTGTCGGCGCAACTAACAAAATTACTTCAATTCCCACTTTAGCCGCAGCTTCTAATAACTCGTCTGCTTCTTCTAAAGGTAAATCTGGTACTACTAAACCTTTAACCCCCACTTTAGCGATTTGCTCTAAAAATGGTTTAATTCCCCGGTTCAAAATTGGGTTGTAGTAAGTAAATAAAATAATTGGCGCTTGAATTTCGGGGCTAACTTTGGCAACTATTTCTAGTACCTGTTCTAATTTTGTACCTTTGTGCAGAGCGCGAGTGGCGGCGGCTTGAATTACTGGGCCATCGGCTAAAGGGTCGGAATAGGGAACACCTAATTCAATTAAGTCTGCACCGTTACGATCTAGCACCTTTAAAGCTGCGGCGGTGGTTTCTAAATCTGGATCTCCTGCTGTAATAAAGGGAATTAAAGCGCATTGTTTAGCTTGGCGTAAAGTTTTGAGGCGTTGGGAAATAGCATTCATGGTCATAATTTACCTAAAAAGTAAGAAGTAATTAGAAATTACAAGACTTACGAACCTTCCTTTTCACAAACTTGATTGCTCAGAGACAAGACCCTTTTGCAGGGGGTTTGGGGGAGGCAACTCGTCCCCCAATGGGGGGTTTGGGGGGCAGACCCCCCAAGTCCTGGTTTTTCTTAAATAAATTTGTTAGCTTGTTTTATTGTCCAACAAACTCCGCACCGCTTGTTCAACATCGGGTTGTTTGATCAAAGATTCACCTACTAATACACTCCGAACCCCAGCAGAGGCGACAAAAGCCAAATCTGCGGACGAATACAAACCAGATTCACTAACAACAGTTAGACCTAAGCTTGTCAAAGGCTGGGATCTTTCTTGCATTAGCTGGCTAGTTGTTGCCAAATCAACGTTAAAGGTTTCCAAGTTTCGGTTGTTTATTCCCATTAAACGCAAATCAGCAAGCTTTAAAACGCGATCGCATTCGGCTAGTGTATGCACTTCTACTAAGGCATTCATCCCCAATGAATGAATTAAGTACAAAAATTCTTGCAGCTTTTGGTCGCTTAAAATAGCTGCAATCAAAAGCACCGCATCCGCGCCCGCTACTCGCGCTTTATAAATTTGATATGGGTGGATAACAAATTCTTTGCACAATAGCGGGACTGCTACAGTAGGGCGGATGTTTTGCAGATTTTCAAAGCTACCTTGAAAAAATTTGCTATCAGTAAGCACCGATAAACAAGCTGCGCCGCCACGCACATAACCTGTGGCAATTTCTACCGGATCGAAGTCTTGGCGAATTATGCCTTTACTTGGAGATGCTTTTTTTACTTCCGCAATTAAGCTGGGGTAGTTGGGACTATTTTGTAAAGCATGGAGAAAGTCGCGCACCGGAGGGGCAGCTTTTAACTGACGTTGCAAATCTCCGAGCGTCAACTGCTGGCGCATTTGGGCTATTTCTTGCTCTTTGTGTTGAACAATTTGGGCGAGAATCTGGCGTGGATTTATCTGCGTCGCAGTCACTTCATAACTCCTGTGGGATTGGCGAATAAAGGAAATAAACGGTGTGTTTTAAGAAGAATTTTTTAATTGGGCAGGGGCGCATATTCTAGGAATTGGAAAACACTATACCGTTTAATACTTGGTGTTGTGGAGGTCTGTCTTTGGCGTAAGTGCAAACAATATTGGCAATAATTGCTAATCCAACTTCTCCAGCTAGACTCATAATTGATTCTGGATGAAACTGTACCGCCGCAATGGGTAAGGTTTGGTGTTCAATGCCCATAATTACGTCGTCATGGGAGATTGCGGTTACTTTTAGTTCTGGGGGAAGTTTTTGCGGTAAAGCAAATAAAGAGTGGTATCTACCTACTTCAAAAGATTCTGGTAAACCTTGAAATGTCCCAGAGTCTGGATCTGTGACTATAATCCGCGATGATTTGCCATGTTGAGGATAATCTAAAACTCCCAATTCACCGCCGAAAGCTTCCACAATTCCTTGCAAACCCAAACAAACCCCAAAAATTGGCAATTGCCGACGAACGCAAGCTTTTACAGTATCTGGTACGCCAAAATCATCAGGTCTACCAGGACCCGGAGATAAGACAACTAAATCGGGATCTTCGTCGTCCAAAACTGACTCAGCAAAACCATGACGTAAGGTAGTTACTGTTGCCCCAGTTTGACGCAGGTAATTAGCTAAGGTGTGAACAAACGAGTCTTCGTAGTCAATTAATAAAACACGCTTGGTTTTTCCCTGAACCCCAGGATCGCTAATACTTACATATTCATTGTTAGGTAAGCTGCTGTTGGGGATAATCTTGGCGCGGCTAATTGTCTCAAATAAGGCGGCGGCTTTGGTTCTGGTTTCTTGTTCCTCTGCTTCGGCTATAGAATCATAAAGCACCGTAGCCCCGGCTCTAACTTCCGCGATGGAGTCTTTTAGTCTAATTGTGCGCAAAATTAAACCTGTATTCAAGTCGCCATTAAATGTCAAACAGCCTACCGCCCCACCGTACCACCGCCGGACGCTATGCTCGTGCTGTTCTAAAAATTGCATTGCTGCTCGTTTTGGTGCGCCGGTAACCGTCACTGCCCAAGTGTGGGTCAAAAAAGCATCTAAAGCATCAAATTCCGGTCTTAGTAAGCCTTCTACGTGGTCTACCGTGTGAATTAAGTGGCTATATAGTTCAATTTGTCGTCGTCCAATTACTCGTACTGAACCTGGTTCGCAAATTCTTGATTTGTCGTTGCGGTCTACATCCGTACACATGGTTAATTCGGCTGCGTCTTTGCCAGAGTTGAGTAAGATCAAAATTTGATCGGCATCATCGATCGCATTTTGTCCCCGGCTAATTGTGCCGCTAATCGGGCAAGTTTCAATTCTTTTTCCTTCTACTCTGACAAACATTTCTGGCGATGCGCCAATTAAATACTCTCCCCCCAAGTTAAATATAAAACCGTAAGGGCTAGGATTGATTTGCTGTAATGTTTGAAATAACTTACTGGGTGCTTCTTCACAAGCGGCGTAGAAGTTTTGACTAGGGACAACTTCAAACAAATCGCCTCGGCGAAAGTATTCTAAGGCTGTATGCACTTTGCTTGCATATTCGCCGGGTGCGTGATCGACGTTGCGCTCTACGATCGCGCGACTTCCTCTATAATCAATTGCTTCCCCTAATCTTGGCAACCCTGTTGTATTTCCGTACTGGGTTTCAAATTCGTACTGCAATAGATAAGCACTTTGCAAGTAGTAATCAACTATTACTAATTCATCGGGCAAATACAGAACTAAATCGCGCTGATCTTCTGGTCTAGTTTGGGTTTTGGGTACAGACTCAAATTGATAAACTAAGTCGTAACCAAACGCGCCGTATAGCCCCAAATGTTCGTCTTCGTGACTATAAAAAGCATGGAGAATTTCGCGGACAATGCTAAAAGCAGATGGTTGTCTGCTACGTTCTTCTTCAGCAAATAAGCGATCGCTTTGTACAATTGAACCTGCAATACAATTTGCGTCTACAGTAATAGTTTCAAGTTGGGACTTTTTGGTTAATTTCTCCGCTAAAAAAGCAATTAGAATTTTACCGCGTTTGTTTAGAGCTTTAATTGTAAAATTGCGATCACACGTACTTAATTCCAAGGGTGGGTTTACAAATCCCATCGCCCATCTTTTGTATCTTCCTGGATATTCGTAACTACTACCTAATAAGCCTCCTCTTTGAGAGTTGAGACTCCATAAAATATCTTCTAAAGCTGTCTCTAGCGCTACTTCAGTAGCTTTGCGCGATACATTAATGCCGCTTTTGGTTGTATAGCAGTGGGAGTCAAACATCATAGAAATTTTCTCACAGATTTACTGCTTAAAGGTATTGGCAATTACTTTTTTATAAAAATGCTGACAAAAAACGCAATTTACATAAATATTTTGTTCGTAATTATAATTTAATGACGATAACTAATTTGTTTTGCAGTCTTTTTGCAAGAGATCGGCTATAAAGTAGTTGCTCTCTTTGCCAGAATAATTGTTATCAATAAAGATTAACAATGAATTTTCTTTTGATTGACTTGCCAATTACTTTGATATTGAAAATTTAATCCTCTATCAAAGAATACAAAAAATAAAAACTGATTTTACATCTTTCTTTAGAGATATCTTAGTAAGAATAAATTAGTTTATAAGCTAGAAAAAATGCGATCGCACTTAATTATTTATTCGGTAAGATGCCGGATAAGTAACTTACATACATCGGTGGCAGCAATAGTATTTACATCTAACAAATTAGACTTTTGAGTAATAAATATTGGCTGATCTTGAGGGGAAACATTAATAGCACCATGAGAACCACGTACTAAATTAGCATCCATTGGTATAACATCCATTAAGTAGCGAAAACCTAGCTTTTTTTGTAATAGTTTTAAACCAACTTTAAGTTGAGGAACTTTGATTTGTGGATCGATAAATAATTCCACCGGATCGTAGCCTGGTTTGCGGTGAATATCGACAGTAGAGGCAAAATCAGGAGCGCAAGCGTCATCTAACCAATAATAATAAGTAAACCAACTATTTGAAGATGCGATCGCTACCAATTCTCCAGAACGAAAATGATTGAGATGATAAGCTGTTTTTTCATCTTCTAGAACCTGCGCCACACCGGGGGTTGATTCTAAGATATCGCGGACTTTGGGTATATAACTAGGGTCATTTACATAGATATGGGCAACTTGATGATCGGCAACCGCAAAAGCCGAACTAGCACCAGGATCGAGCAATTCGCGCCCTAATTCTTCTCTTACTGCTAATAAACCATTTTCTCGCAACACGCGATTTAGGTGGACTGGTTGCGAAACATCGGTAATACCATATTCTGATAGTACAATTACTTGAGCATTTCGAGCTTCATAGTAAGCAATCAAATCGCCACAAATAGCGTCAATTTCTTGCAAATCTTGGTGAATTAAGCTGTTTTTAGTGCCAAGACGCTGCAATACGTAATCTAAGTGAGGTAAATAAACTAAAGTTAGCGTCGGATTGTAACGTTCTTCCGTCCACTTAGCACTATCTGCAATCCACTGACTAGAAGTTATGTTTGTATTGGGTCCCCAGAAGTTAAATAAGGGAAATTGACCTAAATCATTGGTAATATGCGATCGCATTTCCCCAGGTTGGGTATAAATATCGGGAATTTTGCGACCATCGGCGGGATATAAAGGGCGCGGTGTAATAGCGTAATCTACCGAGGAGTACATATTGTACCACCAGAACAAATTAGCACAGGTAAAAGACGAATCGAGCGATCGGGCCATATCCCAAATTTTCGGCGCTTGGACTAATTTATTTGATTGTTTCCAAAATTTCACTTCGCATTCATCGCGGAAGTACCACCCATTCCCAACAATGCCATGTTCGTCAGGTAATTTGCCAGTTAAATAAGTTGCTTGTGCTGTACAAGTAACTGCTGGGAGTACGGGTTTAATATTGGCTAGTTGTCCATTTTTTGCCCAACGGGATAAATGAGGGGTGTGTTCTCCAAGTAAGCTAGGGGTTAAGCCAACGACATTTAAAACAACTGTTTTTTGCATAGTTTTTATGGGAGTTAATTTAAAAAATTGCGGTTTGTAGGGGCGCAATGTATTGCGCCCCTACGCTTTTTGGGGGGAAAACATGGAATAATCTTGTTTAGAAAATCCTTAGGAGATCGCAGCAGGTTGTGGTTGAATCGCCAAGCCTTTTTGTAATACCCACTCATACTCTCTTTGGATAGATGCGAGTATATCGATTTTCATTTCTGGTGGTAAAACATCCCAAGTATAGGTTTCAATTTCTAGATGCTGACAAACAGGATTTGCTTGGAGTAATTGCAAAACTGCCACAATATCATCTTGGGTAGATTGCAAAAGTTGATAATCGTGGATAAAAATAGGTACGTGAAAATGCGATCGCCATTCTTGAGCTTTTGAATTTTTTAGATGTGGTAAAGCTGTAACTAAATCGGGGTAATGATGCAATGAACCATCTGAGTAACGTTCGATAACTTGATGCAAGTAAGTAGATTCAGCAAAAGGACACAAACGTGCTAGTAAAACCTCTCTATTTGTAGGTAAAGCAACTTTTATTGCTGCACTTAGCTGAATTTTACCGATTTTGATGTCAGAGTCCTGAAAACGAGCAAAAACCGTAGCCGGGTTTTCGTATTCCACTGCAAAATGACAAGTATCGTAGCAAATACGAATATGTTCGAGTAATTGCGTCTTGGCTAATTTGGGAGAGATACCCAAAGATTTAGATAGAATTGCGCCGCTAACTGGGAGTAACCAGTTAGTAAAAAAATCAATTACTTCTGTTGTATTTTCGAGCAATCCATCGGGTTCAGGTTCTATATCTAGATGTATGAGTTTCCCGGTTTGCTGGCGAATTGTGATTAATTCAGCAGTGAGGGAAGCAAGATTAAGACAACTAGAATTGAAAATGTGACTTTCGGCAATGCGATCGCCTTTCCACCAGGGTTTGTAAGATATAGGTAAAGTAGAAATCCCCCCTTCCATACCTTGAGGTAATAAAGCGGAGAGAATTTTAGCTAAATTGATTGTGTAATCTAAACGTTCTTGTGTAGACCAATCCGGCGAATAAACGGCATCTTTGACAACTTGGTGATGAAATCCGCCATAAGGAAAGCCATTGAGAGTAAATACATACAAGTCTTGATTTGTTAACCAAGACTGAAATTGAGTTAAATTATCTTTTTCTAATAGTTCTTTTGCAGCAATGTTTGCTAAACGCAGTCCAATCCCAAAAGAGTTTTCTGGAGATAAGCGCGACTTTAGAACAGGGATATAATGCTTTAAATTGGCAAAAACTTCATTCCAACCTTCGCCAGGATGAATATTAGTGCAGTAAGT
The DNA here is from genome assembly GCF_000332075.2 of Synechocystis sp. PCC 7509. Classification (NCBI taxonomy): domain Bacteria; kingdom Bacillati; phylum Cyanobacteriota; class Cyanophyceae; order Synechococcales; family Merismopediaceae; genus Synechocystis; species Synechocystis sp. PCC 7509. The sequence goes on from NZ_ALVU02000001.1 coordinate 2,853,585, forward strand.
TAGATGGATATTGTCTTTACCGATTTGCATAATTTTTGTTTTCGATCGTAAAAAAGTCGATATAAAAGGCGGAAATTTTCTAAACCCTCACCTAACTACTGCTAGGACGCACAGAGATCGAACATTTACAGATAAGACATTAATTTTCTAAACCCTCACCTAACTACTAGCTAGGACGCACAGAGATCAAACATTTACAGATATGACATTAATTTTCTAAACCCTCACCTAACTACTAGCTAGGACGCACAGAGATCGAACACTTACAGATATGACATTGTTTGCAGGGGGTTTGGGGGAGGCAACTCGTCCCCCAATGGGGGGTTTGGGGGGCAGACCCCCCAATATTTGGTTTTATATTGAAAATTTAGAAAAGCATTTTAAAGCGCCAACAGTTCCCTAATAGCGTCCAAATAAATAGAGACATCAACCTCATGCACCTCGACCCCTTGACCGATTCCTTCTAAAAGCATCAAAGTCAATTCGCCCCCTAAATGCTCTCTAAACTCCATCAACCCGCCAAGTAAACACCGAGAAGTAGGAGGAGAATTTAGTTGTTCAGCAAGTTCTGGAACAGATAAAGTAAACCCAATAGCCACAAGCGTATTAATAATTTGTTGCCATTCGGTTCGAGATAGCAGCCCAGACAAGTAAGAATAAGTGCTATCAAGGGCAATACCAATTGCTACCGCTTCCCCATGCCGCAAGCGAAAATCAGTTAATTGTTCTAACTTATGCGCCGCCCAGTGACCAAAATCGAGAGGACGAGAAGAACCCATTTCAAAAGCATCGCCGCTAGTAGCAATATGTTCTAAATGTAACTGAGCGCAACGATAAATCAATTGCTGCATAACTTCCATGTCTCGCTGCGCTAACTGTTTGGCATTAGACACAATAAAATCAAAAAAGTCAGCATCTTTAATTAAAGCTACCTTAATTGCTTCAGCAATGCCCGATCGCCAATCGCGATCGCTCAACGTAGTCAAAAAGTTAAAATCATTGAAAACTGCGTAAGGTGCGGCAAAACTGCCTAAAAAGTTCTTCTTTCCAAAAGCATTAATTCCATTTTTTACCCCCACACTCGAATCATTTTGCGCCAATGCAGTTGTAGGAATGCGAATAAGCCTAACACCCCGATGAGCGGTAGCGGCGGCGTAACCTACCATATCTAACACTGCGCCACCACCAATTGCTAAAACGTAGGAATGACGACACAACCCAACATTGTTGATAACTTCGTGAATCTGCGTTAATAACTGGGGGTCATTTTTGGCTGATTCTCCTCCAGGAACTACCATTGGTTCGGTAGCTAAAGTTAGTACCTCGCCGTAAAAATTGATGTAGTCAGTGATTTGAGCAAGTATCTGGGGATGATGCTCCATTAAACCAGAATCTACAACTGCGATCGCTCTAGTGGTTTCCCCACCCTCAGCAACAATCGTTTGCGCTAGTAATGGATTTCCTACTTGAAATAGTCCATTTGTAAACAGAACATCATAACGAAAACTAACCGGGACGCATTGCTCAATTGGTTTTAAATTGTAAGAGATTTTTGATTTAGTATTAGTCGCCATAGTTATTAAATAGCGGAAAATTCCGGTTGCATTGCTTGGATAAATACTTCTACCGATTGCGAACCACTGATGCTAACTTTGTTGTTGATGACAAAAAATGGCACGCTGCTGATACCTCGATTTCTTGCGGCTTCTGCTGCTGTCATTACTTCAGCTAATGCCGCATCGCCGCTTAATTGCTGCTTTAGCTTGCTTTCGTCAAAGCCAAAATCTTTACCTATACGCGCTAAAACGTTAACATCGCCAATATTTAGCCCATCTTCAAAGTAAGCTTTATAAACGGCTTCAACAATGACGTTTTTATGGGTTTTTGGTGTCAGCGCAATTAGCTGATGAGAAAGCGTTGTATTGACAGCCAAAAGAACTTTGTCAAAATCTAGCTTGACTCCAGCTTTTGCCCCCGATTGGGTTGCATAGTTAAATAGCTGCGTCAATTGATTTGCACCTATACCTTTTCGCAGCTTCATAAAGGAGCGAAACCCTACACCTTGAGCCGGAATTGTGTCATCTAAAAGAAAAGGATGCCAACGTATATCTATTGTCTCGTGTTCTATAAGCGCGATCGCATCAAACAGTTGTTTTTTGCCAATCCGACACCAAGGACAAGCCGTATCGTGAAAAATGTCAATTAACATGATTTAAGTTACAGCAAAGACTTTTGCTAAAGCTATAGAACCAAAAGACAAACCCAGCACTAGCAAGCCGTAGACAAAGCCAGCAAAACCCGCCGCCATACTCGCATCTAAAATAATTAGCGACAAAACCCCAGCTTTTACAGCTTTACGGATAATATCGGCACTGGGATTGTAAGTAGCAGCAATAAAAGGCGGAAATACTCGCACTGTTAATAAAGCTAAAAATGGTAAAACTGCCAAAATAAAGTAGTTTGGCAACAATCCTAAAGCCAAAACTCCACAAAGCGCGATCGCCAGTAATAATAAAGCTAGTTTCCCTGTGCTACTTTTACCGCCATGTACTTCGCCGCGACTAATGGCTGTAACTGCGGCAATATAAAAAATAGGAATGAGTGCTAAAAACCATAGTTCCCCAACCATTGCAGGGGTTGCACTCACACCCAAGAGTAAATTGCCACCACGACAAAGACCCATATTTATAGGACTTGCGATCGCATTGTGTTTGTTCCAGGCATCATAAATTAATGCCCCCATTGCCACAAATGCCGCAATTACCGCGCTAATTAACGAAACTTGCGCCGCCGCCACTATACCTATAGTTAAAAGTACAACTCCTAATATAGTTGCCCCAAAAACCGAAGCTTTACCCGTAGGAATTGGTCTTTCGGGGCGCTCTATTGCGTCTAACTGGGCATCAAAAACATCATTAAACACCACTCCGCCGCCATAAAGTCCCGTTGTAGCCAGGATTAGCCAAGCTAGAGGAGTATCTATTGCTGCGCCGGAAGCTGCAAAACCTGTAAGAATATCCGCCCAAGCTGTAACAATATTTGCCGGACGCATTAGTTGCAAATACGCCCAAATACGAGTATTTAAGCGGTAATTAGGCTTTAATACAGTAGTCATTTAGTACCTCTACTCAATTAAGGCGTAATTACTCGCCGTTTCTACTACTGGCTCTTGTCCGCGCAGGACGGAGTTATCATTAAAAGATTGACGTTGATCTATTGGTTGCGGGTTTAACCAGTCCGATTCTTTCATTTGTCCGCTTTGACTGTAAGCTGTTAAAGCATTTTTGTAACAAACAGTATTGACATAGTCGGCAGAAATATCCCGATCTAACATTAACTGCGCTGTTTTTGGCACTGCTAAGGGGTCGCTAATGCCCCAATCGGCGCTGCTATCAACAATAATGCGATCGCATCCATACTGACGTACAACTTCCACCATCCGCGCATTACCCATCTTTGTATGCGGGTAAATTGTAAAAGCTGCCCAAAAACCCCGATCTAAAACTTCTTTGACCGTTTCCTCATTATTGTGGTCAATAATTACTTTAGTTGGATCTACCCCATGCTCTATGCAGACATCCATACTCCGGCTTGTCCCAGCTTTTTTATTGCGGTGGGGAGTGTGAATTAACACCACCATATCTAACTCTTTGGCAAGTTCTAATTGCGCTCGAAAACATTTATCTTCAGCTTGGGTCATGTCATCGTAGCCAATCTCACCAATGGCAACTACACCCTCTTTACAAGCAAATAAAGGCAATAATTCCAATACCTGCGCCGCCAAGGCTTCATTATTTGCTTCTTTGGGATTTAAGCCCATAGTGCAGTAATGTTGAATCCCAAATTGGTTAGAACGAAACCGCTCCCAGCCTACCAAGCTACTAAAATAATCTTGAAACGATCCGGCATTAGTGCGGGGTTGTCCTAGCCAAAAAGCCGGCTCAATTACTGCCACAATGCCTGATTCGCGCATAATCAGATAATCGTAAGTTGTCCGCGCGGTCATGTGGATATGAGGATCTATAAACATAGTTGTTATGGTTTTGATTTTATAAGTTCTACTAATTGCCAAAGTTCCGGCGATACCGTGCGATTAGCTGCCAATCGTTCGTTGGCGTAGTCGGTTAACATTTGACCAAGGGTTGGATTAGCGCGAAGTTCTAAGCCTTGAATATCTCGCAAAGGACTACCTACAAACAGCGCTTTGAGTACCATTTGATTCCACGCCAATTCGTCAAAATAATCTTGCGGGTAAGGATTGTATAATGCGATCGCATTAAATACGGGAATCATATTACTACGCACCCCTTCAGTTGCCCGAAATCGGTACTGTTCGGGGTATGGTAAAAGCGGCAAAGCTTGATAAAGGGCGACCAATTCCCCCATATCTGCGGTGGTAAAAAGCTGCTCCAAAACTTTTAAATATTCTGCCGCGTCATTGTGAGGTAGCGCTAATAATAGTAAAATTCGCGCCGCTCCGTCGCTAGTCCAAAATTGCGGATGCCAATGCGATCGCACTTTTTGGGCTGATTGTAATTGCTCCATTGTTAGCGATAACTTTTCTTTGCCTACATAGCGAGGTACAGCGCTAAAAGCTGTGAAAAATACCCGCAATGCTGCACCATCAACAATTGGTTGGCATTTACTATCTAGCCAAGCCAAACCTTGAGTAGTGGTATGCTGGGCAACCCAGTCACGAAGTAAATTGCTAGTGGTAGCGATCGCAGTTTTCATTAAAGTACCTCGAACTACTAAAATAGTTACTGTTTGGGCGCGTTTAAGTTAAAACACTAATTTTTATCAGTAAAAATTAGTGTTTACTCAACAAAATTCCTAACTCTTAGTTATTCAACTTAAGCTTTTCTTTTGCCTTAAACTTCTTCGCCCATAGAAAATAAACTAATCCCAACCCAAGAAGCGATAGCGCCGAAGATGGTTCGGGAACGGGTTTTGTCGGTACAGAACCACCGCTATCAGGACAGGCTATAAAGCACCTAGGATCGCCCTTGGGAAAGTCACCAGAAATCCCATTTAAGGAAGCAAAAAATTGTGACAAATCGCTTTCAGAAAAAGATTCTAGCGTCGAGCCATTACCTTGAGAAAGGATAAGTTGCTCCAAAGTTTTGCTTTGGGCGGCATCAAAATCAGTAGTAAAGCCAGTGAATTCTTTGCCAAATTCGCCCATTATCGAACCAACTAGACTATCAACATCTGACTTCAACTCTGGAAACAGTGTTTTTAAGGTGTCAATATTTTGACTTGCGGTAGATTTACCATCTAAAAACCAGTTGCCATTACCAATAATTACGTTGTTATCAGTAAATAACCAATTGCCATTACCAATAATTACGTTATTTTTACCAAAATTCCAATTACCATTGCCAATGGTTGAATTATCTTTGCCAAAACTCCAATTACCATTACCAAGAGTGGAATTTTTGCTACTAGAGTTCCAATACCAGTTGCCATTACCAATAGTTGAATTATAGCTTGCCTCATCTCGAAGCCAATTCCCATTACCAATAGTACCGTTGTAACTTGCTGAATCTATATTCCAATTACCATTACCAATAACGGCATTGTTACTACTCAAGTTCCAATTTCCATTACCAATAGTGGCATTGTTGCTGCCCAAGTCTTGGTTTGCCCCAAAAGGATTTTCACCATTAGTAAAGGGGTTTTCACCATTAGCAAAAAGGTTATAAATATCGCCGTTAGCAAAAGGATTTTCACCATCAGCAAAAAACTTAGAAATATCACCATCAGTCAAAGGACTGCCACCACCAGCAAAGGGATTACTACTACCCCCACCATTGCTGTAAGGATTGTTATTACCATTGCCAACAAAAAAGTTACTAATGCTAGATTCATTAGTTGCCATAAGTAAGAGTCCTCCTATTTGCCAATTATGTTATCGAACAAATCAAGATTAAAAAGACAAATTATTTATGTCTTTGGATACATTTATTATTTGTCTTTTAATCTTTTAGTTGCGTTTATTTATTAAAGACTCTTGCCGTCCGTCGTTGATGTTGCTTGAATTTAGTTGCAGCAATTCCTAAACCAATTACTGCTAAACCTAGTACAGAAGAAGGTTCGGGAACTGGGGTACTTGAGCCATTAGTAGGAAATCCTTGGGGGCTGTTACCACCAGCAAAAATAGGTATGTTATTGCTAGAAAATTCTGCTGGATTTACGCCGCCACCAAAAATCTCCCAAAAGCTGTCATCATTAGCAAAAGGATTGACTGGAGTACCATTACTACCACTAGGAATTCCACCGCCAGCAGGAGCGTTACCTGTAGTGTTAGAAGGGTTAACACCGCCAGCAAACAAGTTCCAGAAATTGTCACCCGCAAAAGGATTACCACCGTAGGGCGAATTTCCACCAAAACCAGCGCCACCAGCAAAAGGATTACTACCACCGGGCGCACCAAGATTACCAAAAATATCCCCTACTGTAACCTTACTACCATCAGCTTTTTCGATATCTAACAATGGGCCAAAGGGTGATTGCCGTAGGAGTTCATTTAAGTCTTGAGTATTGCTACCTGTAGTCGTGTTATCAGCCATTTGTCTTACTCCTATTGGGTTGGATTCAAAAAATTGTGCAGACAGTTAATTTGAGCGCAATAGACTTCTTGTATAAATCCAATATCGCCCCCCTAAATCCGGGACTTCCGATCCGATTCTCCCCAGAATTGGGGGGCTAGGGGGGCAAAAGATCGTTTACGCAAGAGGTCTAATAGCATCTGCTCTTTTTTGTCGGAGCAAAGGAATTCAAGTTATCTTAGGATGCTCCTCTTTTTGGATGGCGCTTAAGCTTTTACTGCTTTTTGCTTTTGACGTTGCTTTAATTTGCCCATTAATGCACCACCACCTAAAACAGCTAAACCTAACATCGAAGTAGGTTCAGGTACGGGTTCAGTTCTATTGACGTTTAATACTTGAACGCGACCTTGGAAGAAATCGCCTACATAAAGCTTGTCATCTACTAGGTCTGAACCTGCCGTCCAATTAAACTTCCCTGGTTCGAGGTCTAGGGGATCGCCATAGGGAGAGGGTGCGCCCAACGCTAAAGGTGGTACGACATTTCCTTCTGCATCACGGGCAGGTTCGCCAAAGGCACTCAGAAAGTTACCACTTTTATCGAATATTTGGACGCGGCTATTGATAGAATCCGTCACGTAGATGTTGCCTTCCTCGTCTACTTCAGCATCAATCGGCTGATTGAACTCTCCGTCTCCAGTGCCTTGTTTGCCAAAAGTTAGCAGCGCCTTGCCTTCTTGATCGATCACTTGAATGCGGTTGTTGAACTGGTCAGTTACGACTAAATTTCCATCAGGCGTGATTCCTACGCCTGATGGTCCTTGAAATTGTCCTGGCGCAGTGCCGTTGCTACCAATAGAACCAGTTACTTCGCCACTTGATGAATTAAATTTCAAGATGCGATCGCTACTATAATCACCCACGAATCCATTGCCGTTATTATCAAATACAATCCCCGATGGGCCGTAGAAAGGTCTGCCTTCAACTAATCCGCTAAATTGACCTTGAGCAATGGATTTGAGATAGTTACCTTGGGGATCGAATATATTAATGCGGTTGTTGACAACATCACCCGCATAGAAATTTCCAGTATTCGGTTCAAAGGCGATCGCTGATTGCCCGTCAAATTGCCCAGGCCCGCTACCCTTACCGCCAAAGGCTTGAAGAAAATTACCCTCAGAATTGAACACCTGGATTTGATCGGTTACGTCATTAGCCACGAAGACGTTTCCTGTTCCTTCCTGTACCGCAATGCCTTGGGGGATGGCAATCGTACCTGGAGTAAACGGATTTTCTCCGGCGGCGAAGTTAGCTGGTCTACCGATGGAACTATCGTAAGATAAACTTATTGATGCTGCTTGAGCTTGGGTTGTAACTAAAAACATTAGTCCCGAACTTACGATCGCAAATGAGAGATTTTTTACTAATTCCATGATTTTCAACTCCTATTTGTGTATGGTTTATGCGGACTAAGCCTAGTGCGATCGCCCAAAATTTATTAAGGGCGATCGCCAGTTATTGACTAGGCTTTGAATTTTTGCATTTGCATTTTCAACTTGCTCTTGAACTTAGAGCCAAGTCCCGCCGCACTCAAAGCTAATATTCCCAACACAGAAGTAGGTTCGGGTACGGGTTCTGCGCCTCTATTTACCCGCACGACGCTGCCGTTACTGGGTCCAACGCCACGAGTTGTAACGTAAATCTGGTTATCGGGCCCAATCGCCAAACCATCCGCCGATTCTAGTCCTTCTCCCGCCGATACTAAAGTTGTGCGCGTTCCATCGGGAGCTAGTTGGATCAAAGAACCTGGTAAGTTGGTGATATCTGGACTGCCAATTTGGGAAACGTCGCTAAATTGGAGAACTAGCAAGTTGCCATCCTTGTCAAAAGTTAGTTCCGTAATCGCGTTAAACCCTTCAGCAAAAACTTCGGGTACACCGTCTTCATCAATGCGGAAGATCCGCGCCTGGTCTTGGGGATAAGGAAAGCCTGAATATTCACCAACATACAATGCTCCATCCGGTCCAATCGTGCCACCAGTGGGTACAGATTGAATGGTGATCCGAGGATTACCGTTTTCATCAGGAGGCAAGAAGTTGATTAGTCCTGGTGGCAATTCTGCTCCTGGGGGAAGTTCTGGAAGTTGCGGGTTGGTAATAACGTTTAATGGTAGTGGGGTTGCTTTCACTTCACTGCTATCGAGCTTAATGTTGTAAGCCACGTTGCCGCCGCCATCAATCACGTAAGCTGTATCACCACTAATAGTTAGATCGTAAGGATTAGTAACTATATCCCCACCATCAGGATTATTAGCAATTTCGTATTTGGCAAAGTCAAATATTTCTGTCAGCGCTCCAGTTTCTAAGTCAGCCTTAAATAGTTTTGCTAAGTTTGGGGTGTTTAAAACACTGTCCGGTGTTGATGGAGGAAAAGTAACAAGTTGTGTTTCTGGGATGGGATATTTTGAACCTAAAGCTAAAGTTTCGGTGTCACGGTTTCCTGGATAGCCAGCAAATCCACTAAGTAAGTAAGCATTACCAAAAGAATCAAATTGTAGGTCTTGTGGCCCTGCTCCCTGGTTGCCCGAAGGTTGTTCGGCTAAAGACTGAAAACCATTAAATATGCGATCGGTTTGACCGTCAGTTTTAACTCTGACAACCGAACCAGAATTGCCCGCACAAATTGGCTGAAACAGCGTACTAGGAGAAGGTTGGCAATTTCCACTACCGCCAATACCTGGTTCTGCGACGTAGAGCGTACCATCAGGCCCAAAGCTTACACCCCGCGCGTTACTAACTCCAGAAACAATGGTAGTTAGAGAAACCGCTTGAGCTGTGGGTCCACTAACAACCGTAGCAAAACAGAAAGACAAAAAGGTAAAAGCAGATAACTTGAAGTTCATATTTTCAACTTTGATGTACTGATAGGTTGAGAAATTTGGTTAATGAGAAAACTTCTACAAAGCTATATTCGCCAGTGGCGATTAAAAAGTCGCTTTTTGTGCCACTGTTTAAGTCCCAAAGCGCTAAAAGCTAGTACGCCGAGAACGGACGTAGGTTCGGGAACTGGCTTCGGGTTGTCAAGTTTGAGAATTTGGCTTAAGCCTGGGCGATCGCTTTGATTGGTGATATAAACTTCACCATCGGGGCTAACCGCCAAACTAGAAGGCGACACTAGCCCTTCTCCACTCAGGAGCGTTGTCTGTGTCCCATCGGGGGATATTTGAATGACTGAGCCATCAAAATTCCCCTTCCAGGCTGACTCGTTGGCGTACTGCAAGGCATACAAGTTGCCTTCAGCATCAAATTCCAAGTCAGTCAGTTGAGTAAATCCGTCAGCATAGATGCTGGTTTCCCCCTCCGCATCGATGCGATAGATCCTCGCTCCACCTTCAGGAAAAGGAAAGCCAGTAAACTGACTGACATAGTAAGCACCGTCGGGGCCTTTGGCTACGCCAGTGGGTGTAGCTTGAATGGCAAATTCTGCGGCGGGTGGCGCTGCTTCCGGTGGTGGAACTTGAGTAGGATCAAACGGGACAGAATCCGTTGGGGGAAAGAGGGGATTAGTTAAGACTTCTTGAGCAAAAGTAGCAATTGGTTGTAAGTTGCTACCATTGATTCCGACGCTGAGTAGAGCGTTTGCTCCCGCATCAACGGCGATCGCACGGTTTCCATCAAGAACAAAAGCTGTAGGATTGCTGCCAACATCTGCGTTATCGGGATTATTAGCTAATTCGTAGTTAGAGAAATCGGCAACAACTTCCCACGAATTAGTAGTAAAGTCTGCTGCAACTAGCTTGCCCAAGTCAGGACTATTTAAAGCTGTGTCTCTCAAAGCTGGATCGGCGGCGTAGCCAATCAGCACATAAGGATTGCCCGTCAGAGAATCGAACTTAATGTCTTGAGCGCCAAAGGAGCTAGTACCATCAGCTAAAGCTATAGAAGGTAGATTTGTCAAAACGCGATCGCTTTTACCATTAGCAATTTTGGTAACGGCACCGCTAGTTCCGTAGCACAAATTGCCACCAGTGGGCGAGGGAACGCAAGCCCCCGTACCACCCGATCCGGCTTCAGTAACGTAGAGAGCGCCATCGGGAGCAAAACTCAAACCTCTAGCATTATCTAACCCCTCTACAACTACCGAGAAGGTTGCAGCTAAGGCATTTTGCGGAAACAAAGCCGCAAAGATAGCTAGAATGAGTAACTTCTTTCTGCTCATCATCCTACTTTGCACCTACTAAGGAGCGAGGAATATAGCTCATCCCACGCGCAAAAGTTTCGGTATTACCTGCTTTTGCTTCGAGAGTGCGCTTGATATTCATGCTTTCCGCGCCATAGTCTTCAATTTGAAGCTTGCCATGAGGCAGAGTTTCGCCTACTTTCCAAAAACTAATCCGATGCTGAATAAATCCCGATGCGGAAGGATCGTTAAAAGCATAAGCACAAGGAATCAAAATCGCTGGCGACTTCTGGTAATAGTTGTAGTCAGGATAAAAATATTCCTGTTCGAGTAGGTAGTATTTACTCAAATTATTTATACGGAATTTAACTTGGACTTTTTGCCCGTATTCATCGACAAATTCTCCTGATTCGGGCATAATTTCGCCCCTAGGATGCAATAAGTGCGCCCACTCGTCTAGATTGCGGACATCTTTTAAATATTCAGCTCCCATTTCTACGGGTGCATCAATATACATAGTGTCTACATCAATGTAGTAGCGCCCCTTGGCTGCTTGAGTAAGTCCAGCTTTGCGCTCTAAGTTGCCCTTCAAAGAACGACACTCGGAACTATGCACCGTATGAATCCCTTCCATAATCATCTGTGGGCGACGAATCGGATCGACAAAGCTCAACCAGTGAAAGTAAACTCCTTGCTCGTCAGTTCCCGGTTCTATATATTCGGGAGGAAAAAGCAACACGGGGTAAACTTGAAAGTATTGGTTGTACTCAACGCCACAGTGCCACTCAATGCCGTAAAAAAGCGGGTGCTGTAACTTTTTGATGTGATAATACAAATTGTTTTGATAGCCAGAAGCTGTACCCAGCCAGGTATCTGCGTCAATTTGTTCGATCATGCGGCTAAATAATGTCCACTCGTCTAGGTTCTCCAACTTAGACAGGTAGTCAAAAGCCGTTTCTGGGGTTGTGGCGATAAAAGCAGAGGTAGCAAATGTATTTTTTTCCACCGATCACTCCTGTGTTTTTAGACTTTTAGCTTTAGCAATCCGCTCCTGGGCTAAACGCCGAGAAGCTTCATAGGTAGTAATTTCTGCATGATGGGCGATCGCAAAAATCTCTGACAAGGTGTCGTAAATGTTGTTTAGTTGTTGAAAAGCTTTGGTTTCGTCATAACCAATCATTTCGTTGTAAACATTAATCAGTCCGCCGCCATTGATCACGTAATCTGGGCAATATAAAATGCCCATTAATCTCAATGCTTGGCTGTGCTGTTGCTCGTTTTCTAGCTGATTATTTGCCGCTCCAGCAACAATGGGCGCTTTGATTTGCCCGATAGTCTCGCTATTTAAAATCCCTCCCAAAGCACAAGGGGCAAAAACATCAACGTCTAAGCCATAAATTTCGTCAGGGTCAACAACTTTAGCTGCGTACAATGAAGCTGCTTGTTCTGCTTTTTCCCGGTTGACATCAGTAACGTATAGCTCCACCCCATGCTCGTGTAGGTACGCACACAGATTTCCTCCCACATTCCCCAAGCCTTGGACGGCAACTTTTAGCCCTTCTAGACTTCGGTTTTGCAAGCGAAAATTGACGGCGGCTTTGATGCCTAAAAGCACTCCTCTAGCGGTAATTGGCGCTGGGCCTCCAGATTTTTCGGAAGTCCCCACTACATAGCTAGTTTGGCGGCGGATTGTGCAAACATCTTGAGGGGTAATATTGACATCTTGTCCGGTGATAAAACGCCCGTTCAGATTCTCAATAAATCGCCCGTAAGCCTCAAATAACTCATCGGATTTTTCGGCGGGATTGGCAATAATTACCGCTTTACCGCCGCCGACAGGAATGTTGGCGCAAGCAGCTTTGTAGGTCATACCGCGACTTAGACGCAAAACGTCTTTTAAAGCGGCAGATTCATCAACATAAGGCAGCATCCGGGTTGCTCCCATCGCTGGCCCTAAGCTCGTATCGTGGATAGCAATAATTGCTTTGATGTTTGGGTTTTGTCCGTGGCAAAAAAGAACTTGCTCGTGACCCATTTCTTCAACAGTTTCAAAAAGCTTCACGATAGCTCTCCAATTAAAAGCAAAACGAATGATTAAACCAAGGGAAAGGAAACTTGTTTAGCAGTATTAGTTGCTTTAACGCCTTGCGCTGCTAATCCTTGATTGCGCCCTTTAGAGGGTGCGGGACGGCTCGGATCGATAAGGACATCAATTACAAATGGGCCATTGCCAGCGATCGCTTTTTCCAACGCCGCCGTCAAATCTGCTTCCCTGGTAACGCGCACGCCATCCGCACCCATTCCCCGCGCTATAGTTACAAAATCTGTTTCGGGAATTAAAGCATCCGCTCCTGTTAATCCCAAAAGCTTCATGCCTTGGAAGCACATATTGTAGCGAGCGTCGTTGAGGACAATCCAAATTGCCGGAACTTGGTATTTTACGGCGGTACTAATTTCGTTGTTCATTAGCATTGCCCCATCGCCAACAATGGCGACAGCAAGACCCTGACGCGCGATCGCTGCCCCCACTACTCCCGTTACCGCATGACCCATTGCTCCTACTCCCGTACTTACCCGGTAGCGCCCTGTTTGATCAAATCGCAACAAGTTAGTTGACCAAGTAAAGGAGTTGCCCGACTCTGCCATAACTACCGCATCTGTGCCTTCAACTAGGATTTTTTGAATCTCTGACATCAGCACTTCTGGACGCACTAAGTTATCTGTACCCGGTGCTATAGTTTCAATTTCGGGGTTTGGGAAACAGCTATCAGTTGTCTCTATTGCTGGCATTTGCGCTAGTAACTCTTGCACAAAAACCTCTATATCTGCCTGGATGGGCAAGGTTTCAACGTGAGGATAAGCTACTCCCGGAACTTGGGAATCGATATCTACATGGATAAATCCACTTCTAGGAATCATTGCTTGACTCCAAAATGAAGTTGGTTCTCCTAAACGAGTTCCCAGTACCAATACGTATAAAGGTTTATGCTCCTGCATATAGGTCATTACTGACGAATGACCGCCTAAGCCTGTGACTCCAATAAATTGCGGATGATTTTCTGGAAAAATACCTTTGGCGCGGGGCGAACACATTACCGCCGCTCCCGTTTTTTCGGCAAGGGCGAGAATTTCCTTGGCGGCATTTCTTGCCCCAAAACCTACCCAAATCGCAAATTTTCCCTCCGTTAATTTGCTGACGCACTTAGAAATTGTGTTAAGGCTGGGAATCGAGCGATCGCATTGCAAGTCTAATCTCGGCAACTCCTGCTCCACCAAGCTTGTTTGTACGGCGGTAGGAATGCTCAAATGCGCTACAAATCCCCCTGGTTGCGATAACCCTAAAGCAAGCCTACGGAAAATTTGCGGTAATTGTGCCGCGCATTCTACAGTCGTTGCATAGTTAAATAATGCTCCAGATGTAAAGATACCTTCACTAGGCAGGGTGTAAGCTGTTGTCTCTTGAATTGCCCATTTACCGCGTTGTGGCGCAGAGGTGCAAGCCGACAAAAAAATTACCTTCGCTCCTTCTCCACGAGCCGCAAATAGCCCCGTCAAAGCGTTAGTAATTCCTGGCCCAGCAGTTGTAAACACTACCGTTGGGCGATTGGTTGCAAAGTGAGCTTCAACGGCGGCAAAGGCTGCACCTCCTTCATGGCGAAAGTTCAATACTTGCATGAGGCTGTTTGACAAAGAACCCCAAAGAGTCGCCATTGCTCCCCCAGCAACTCCAAAGGCACAGCCTACCCCTAGTTCTTCTAACATTGCCACTACTGCCGCCGCTACAGTAAGCGATGCGTCAGATTGAGCTACATCATTGCTTACTTCTTCCGGTTGAATGTAATCATAAGTAGAATCGATTTGCGGGGATATTTCAAAGTTATTTGATTCAAATTCTTTGTAAGTTATATTGTCAAGTGGAGTTGCGTGAGTATAGTTTTCAGTCATTGCTTTTAATTACTCATAAAATTTGTAGCCGAACTTAGGACAGGGGCTAGTAGCACTTGCTAACATCGAAAATAAGTAATATCAAAAACTCAGTTTGAGGTTGAGTTACTGAGTAGTTTTGCTAATGCAAAATAGTTAACAGATGTCAACGGGTGTGACCAATGATTTTTACGGTAGAGGCAAATCTAACGCAGTGCTTCCGGTAACAAATTTACGGTATCTGCCTTAGTCGCGGCAATGAATATTTTATCGATCGCTATAGCAATTCTTTTGATCCTCTTGAGGCTGAAAACCTTGTCTATGCTTAAGTTTATGATTTATTCCTTTTGATAGATACTTAACAGAAACCATCGATTTTACGGTGTAATTAATTTGTATTTTTTACTACATAGAATCGCTACCAAGCTCAAATGTTAAGCTTTATAAGGCAATCTGCATAACATTTTTAGCGGTATTTGCAGATCCTCAACTAATTAATACTGTTTGCATCTTTAGAGAGACGATAGTTCTACTTTTAGTAGGATAAGTTGGTGAAAAAATTATGATTGTAAGTTTAAGTCTGTTAGGAGAATAAATTTAATCTTAATCGAAGCAAAAAGGGCAAATATCAATTTGGACAAAAGTCTTGGATACAAAGGGATTATTTAGTAACACAGAGTATTTATGACAGAAAACTTAATCCTTTGATCGAGCGAAACAAAGTAGGGGTAAAGCTTTCAATAAATATTGTCCTACGGATTTGCTAAAACTTATACTCATAGAACATTGACAAACCAACGCTTTATTGATAGGGTCAAAACTTTTAACAGAAGCGAATTTCTAAGTTACACACATATTAGACACAAGTTTTACTAAGAGAAAATAATTATATGTAAAGATTTATGAAATCGTAATAGGATAAAGGAAACAAATCAATTGGAGTTCATTGAGAGATAAATTAAAAACGCATTATTGCCCATTGAAATAATCCACAGGAGTGAATAGAACTGTGAACAGTAATTATATTTCAGTTCGATCCAACTCAAAAGAATTAAACCAACTGCAACTTATAAAAGCGTTGATAGAGCGATCGCCAAACGCCACTTTTTGTGTAGGAATAGAAGGACAATTGCTTTACGTCAATGAGGCAATGTGTAAGTTGACACAATACTCGCGCCAAGAGTTGCTATCAAAGACATTGGCAGATATAGAACCAAGTTTTGAACTCGCTCAATGGTCAAAATGCTGGCAATCTTTACAGCAAAAAGAGCGCCTAAATTTAACTTCTCGCTACAAAGCAAGAAGTGGGAAAATAATTCCGGTAGAACTTATCATCAACTCCGCTCAAGAAGATGGAGATTTTTGTTGCATCTTTGCTAAACAAACTATCGATGATAACTTAGCGCCGAAAGTACAAGAATGCACCACAAAATTACTGGAAACAAACCAATATCTGCGTCAGGAAGTTTCGCAACTAAAACAAAGCCAAAACCAATTAGCTAATTCTGTTTCCTTGCTGCAATCTACTTTAGAATCAACAGCAAATGGCATTGTCGCTCTCAGTTTTACAGGCGAAATTCTTAGCTACAACCAGAAATTTATAGATATGTGGCAAGTTCCCCAAGGAGTAATACTTTCAAAAAAATGCCCCCACAGTCTAAAGTTTTTTGAAAACAAAGTAAAAGATCCGGAAACCTTCCGTAAAGCCGTATGGGAAGCACCAATTCAAGACGATAGTGAGCGCTATGACATTTTAGAACTACTTGATGGTAGAACTTTTGCTCACCACTCAAAGCCGCAATTATTAGAAGGAGAAATTATCGGTAGAGTGTGGAGTATATGGGATATTAGCGAATTTAGCTTGACAATAGAGGCGTTAAAACAAAATGAAAATGGTTTTGCCACCTTAGCAGAAAAAACTGAGGCAATTATTTTTATAATCAGAAACTCACGCCTGTGTTATGTCAATTCGGCAACAGAAGCGATCGCTGGATATACAAAACAAGAGCTATTAACCGAGAAATTTAACTTATCACAGCTAATAGTTCGACTTACGCCTACACAGCAAAATGGTTATCCACAGTATCAAGAAATGAAGCTTGTAACCAAAAATGGTGACACGCGTTGGCTAGCTTGTTCTGTAGGATTACTGGAGTTTGAGGGCAAACCAGCCGAACTTGTAACCGCCATTGATATTACTAATTGCAAAAATGCCGAAGCAGAAGTTAAGCAAGCTTTAGAGCAAGCAAAACAAGTTAGCGAACTAAAAGAGCGTTTTGTTTCCATGTTGTGCCATCAGTTTCGCACACCATTAAACATTGTTTCTTTCTCCGCCGACTTACTAAAACGCCATATTTCCCAATGGAGTGAAGACAAAAAGCTCCCGTATTTGGCGCATATTCAAGTAGCCGTAGAACAACTAGATCGGTTGCTAGAAGAAATCATGACTTTTAGCAAGCTAGAAGTAGCAAAATTAAGTTTTGAGCCTACGGAGATAGATTTAGACCAATTTTGCCGCGATCTGGTGTTGCAGGCTCAATTAGCTAGTAACGATCGCCCGCAGATTGTCTTAATTAATAATTGCGATCGCCAAGTTTACTTAGACAAAAAATTGTTAGAGCCAATTATCACTAATTTGCTCTCGAACGCAACCAAATATTCACCAGCCAATAGCATCGTCAAATTAGAGGTGACGCAAATAGACGCAGAGATCGCTTTTCAAGTTACAGATTGCGGTATCGGCATACCAGAAGGCGACTTCACCCAACTATTCGAGCCATTTTATCGCTGTAGCAATGTTGGCAAATTGCCAGGTACAGGACTTGGATTATCAATGGTGAAAATGCTTGTCGAAGTGCATGGCGGGAATATCTCTGTAGTTAGCCAAATAGGTAAAGGAAGTACATTTACCGTTGTTCTCCCCACATAAAAAATACACACTAAATAACTTAAGTAATTTTATGAGTCAACAATCGTCAGCAAAAATATTAGTAATTGAAGATGATGCAAGTACCCGCAACATCTTTATGGACTGCTTAAACTGCGAAGGTTACTATACCATGGGTGCAGAAGATGGCTTAGAAGGAATTACCCAAGCTCAAAAGCACTTACCTGACTTAGTAATTTGCGATGTTGCCATGCCCAAACTTGACGGTTATGGAGTGCTGACAACCTTACGTCAAAATCCACTTACAGCAATTACTTCGTTTATTTTCTTGACAGCAAGTGTAAGCAAAGCTGAATTGCGTAAAGGCATGGAATTGGGCGCAGATGATTATTTGACAAAGCCAACCACTATAGGAGAATTGTTAAAAGCGATCGCGACTCGATTGGAAAAGCGGGCTTGTTTGCGATCGTGGTACGCCAATACTTCGGCTCAAAAGCCAGTAACAGAAAAGGTAAACCCGTCAATTTTTCCCTCAGCGCCCGAACTACAGGAAGTGTTTAAATTTATTGAAGCAAACTACCATCAGCCGATTACTTTATGCGATGTTGCTCAAGCTGTTGGTTATTCCCCAGCATACTTAACTAACCGAGTAGGGAGCCAAACAGGACAGACAGTAAATCGGTGGATTGTCGAGCGCCGCATGGTAGCAGCGCGTTCTTTACTCCAAAATACCGACCAATCAGTAGAACAAGTTGCTAACGCTTTGGGTTATCAAAACACTTGTCATTTTTCTCGCCAGTTTCGTCAGCATCACGGCGCACCACCCCAAGCTTGGCGCAAAGTCCAGCAAAAGCCTTCTGTACCAGTGTTGAGCATGGTTTAAGTAGTTATGGTCGCAATTATCCAACTGCTAGGGCTGTAGTCTGTCTGTATTGACTTTTTCCGGCACTATCCAAGTCTATTAGGCATTTTCCCTAAACCTCGTCTCCAAAGGTACACATTCTTTGGTACGACAGCGTTTGGGGAAATAGTTATTGCTACTACTATTCTTAATTAACTTAGTGTTGAAGTCCTCAATTTAACTTTTTTAACGTTTTTCACTAACTTAGCAACATAAGTTCAATATATGTGTTAGCTTCTTATAGAAGATTACATTCGGTTGTGCAGTTTATTTTTATCTATAATGATAAGTCTCTCTCCGAATCTAACTCTCATCAACCTATGATTCTAGAGACCTCTTATGTCAATTTACGTCGGTAATCTATCCTATGAAGTAGGACAAGATGACCTCAAACAAGTTTTCGCTGAATACGGAACTGTCAATCGCGTTCAAGTTCCCACAGATCGGGAAACTGGTAGAGCGCGAGGCTTCGCTTTTGTAGAGATGGGTACAGAAGCAGAAGAAACAGCAGCAATCGAAGCTCTAGACGGCGCTGAATGGATGGGTCGGGCATTAAAAGTCAATAAAGCCAAACCCAAAGAAGATAGAGGCGGTTCGTCTGGTGGTAGACAAGGTAACAATAGCGGTGGATACTCTCGCCGCTACTAAAAATTGCTTGAGTTAAATTAATGTACTTCGATTCCGACAGGAACTAGGACATTAATTTAACCCCATCACAGCTACAAATAATATCTGTGATGGGTTATATCTCACTCAAACAATTATTTTTAAAGAGCAGACTCCTAGTCTGCTCTTTGCGTTTGTACCCTTGCTTAAGCAAGTGCTACCAGCTTTGCACTTAGCTCCCACAAACGCTTAGATTTGAGATCGTCGCTAGCTTCGTTAGAGACTTCTTGCACAAACGATTGGCGATCCTTTTGCTGGCGATTCCCCCAACTCCAATAGACACCCGATTGATTGTATTGAGGTTGTGCCACGACGGCGGCTACTCTTTCCCCAGCTAGTTCCTCCGACACAAATCCACCAGTAATATTTTTTTGAAAAAGTGGGAAAAGTTTTTGAAATAAAGGATAGTGGTGGCGGAAAAGTCCTGTAGTTGCAACACAACCAGGATAAACACAACTAAAAATAATACCTGTAGATTCGTGATAGCGCCGATGCAATTCACGCATAGTCAAAACATTACAGAGTTTGCTATCTTTGTAAGCTTTACCCGGTTTGAACTTTTTGCCGTCAATCATCGCAATGGGATCTGTAAATCCTGCCTCAAAACCTTGAAGCGCTCCTAAGTCGGGAGGTGCAGGGATGGGTATTTTGCCACCTAATTCTTTGGGGTTAGCCGTGACTGTGCCTAAAATGATTAGTCTTGGTGCGAAAGAATCTGAAGAATTTTTGAGATCCTCAAGCAGAAGGTTACATAACAAAAAGTGTCCTAGGTGGTTAGTAGCAACACTCAATTCGTAGCCGTCAACGCTCCGCAAGGGTTCTTTTAGTAAAGGTAGGTAAACCGCAGCATTGCACACCAAAGCGTCTATGGCTTTACCGCTTTCTCTTAGGTTTTGGACAAACTGACGCACGCTTTCTAAATTAGCCAAGTCAAGTAGCATCACCGTGTAATTGTCTTGGGGCATTCCTAATGCTTGGGCGGCATCTTGGGCTTTGGTTAAGTCTCTACAAGCCATCACTACATCCCATGTTCCCATTTGAGCAAGAGCTTTGGCTGCTTGCAAGCCAACACCTGAAGACGCACCAGTAATAACAACTGTTGACTTTCGATCTTGTTCCATTGTGTTTAAAGTTTATTGACTGCCGTTGATTGTCTAATGGACGCTCGAAAAACGCACAGTCTCTATATTACCTACAATTAGCTAGTCTCCCCAGTAAATATATTTATTTTTACGCTCGAAAAGTAGGGGCAACGTAAATAAACACGAAGTAGATATTTTTAAGCTAATAAGTATTTCGGCAAGCAAATTATAATAAATACATCGATCGCCAGATTAAGGATTTTCTTGGGCTTGGAGTTGTTCTAAAGCGTAACGCGCGATCGCCAAACTAAACTTTGCTTGCTGAATTTCTGATAAATTTGCCCATTGTTCGGGTGTAATCTCTAGCGGCATAGTTCCATTGCTGGGATTGCTACGCATAGCATAAGCATAGGGACGAGCAAGGACTAGCAAATCTTCCTCTAAACAATTGGGTACTAACTCTTTTACACACTGTACCAGTTGTGCGCCTAGGGATTTTTGGTTGTTAATTACTTGACTTGCTTGCCGAGAGATTGCTTCTAACCACTTTTGCGGCACGTGGGCGGCAAATTGTGCAGATAACTTAGTTTGCAAATCTTGTTTTGGTGTATTTGCCAGCCAAAGCCCGTCTAGTTGACTTAAAAAGTTAGGTGCTTTGGCGATTAACTCTTGTTCTAGTTCATTGCTTATTGCTAATTGTTGTTCGGCTTCACTAAAATAAGCTTCGGCAGCCAATGTTGTTGTATCCCAAGGATAAATCTCATCTCCTGATTCTATTAATAGCGATAATATTTCTAGTTCTGCAATGGACATTGGGGGGTTTGTTGGTTCGTGCATCATGTGTTGTAACTCCTAATACATTCTTACTCTAAAAACATCCTAAGAATAGATACAGCGATGGTACGGCTATTTCCGTAACAGAAATGAAATCTTTAGGCAGATATTTAAGAAATTCTTTAATTATCCACTACCTCGCTATAAGTAGATGTATGTTATGGCTCAATTTTCTAGCGGTAATATGACTGACAATCAAGGATTTAGCTGGTTCACGTTTCGACTATAAATTCAAACGTCTCGCCTTGAGAGCAACCAAACTTTATTTGCATTCCCGATCGCAAAGGAACTTCTTGCCGATGAATGTTTTGCCAACCATCGCGATCAAAGATCAGTGTGCCGAAACGAGAATTATCGCTAATAAAGAAAGTTGGTACAGTTTTGCCATCTTTCTTTTCATTGCGGCAAAAAATTTTGGCGTGTTGTTTGCTAATCCAAGGTTCTTCAATCGCAATATCGTTGTTTTCATTAATTCGACCTAAAAGCGCAAACCCAGCTTGCAAAGACCAGGTTTTTTTGGGGACACTAAGCGATCGCAAAGAAGCTTTGAGGGGTCTTGTTCTAATTCCTGAAAGGGAATTTTCTGGGAGTTGAGTGATTTCCTCTTGTGCTGGGCGGACAAGTTCGCCGTCAAATTCTGGATGTAAGTACAGAATCGGCAACGTCCAAGCAGGGAAGTTAAATTTATAGATAGTTAATAGTTGCTGTCTGGCGATCGCTACGGCTCTATCAATGGAATGTCTAGCTGCTAAAGCTTGAGCAAAAGTTTGAATAAAAGTTAGCGCTTCTTCATCGGTAATTTGGTCGCGCATTCCCAAAACTGCGGG
Organism: Synechocystis sp. PCC 7509; assembly: GCF_000332075.2. Classification (NCBI taxonomy): domain Bacteria; kingdom Bacillati; phylum Cyanobacteriota; class Cyanophyceae; order Synechococcales; family Merismopediaceae; genus Synechocystis; species Synechocystis sp. PCC 7509. The sequence goes on from NZ_ALVU02000001.1 coordinate 2,875,433, forward strand.
TACGCCATGATGAATTAATACTTCAGCTAGGGAACTATTTTGTAAGGCTTGGCGATTGCTAATTGCTGGTTGAGCTAACCAACAGGCATTAAATACACACAGTTTTACTTGGCAACGAGTTAATACTTGCCCTAGTTCTGTACCATTAATTGTTCGCTCTGGCTGTAAATATATGATGCCGCCATCGGGCCCACTAAGTCCATGACCTGCATAAAAGAAAATATTATAATTTTTAGTTTCTAACTGGGTTATTAGTTGTTCTGGGGTGGGTTGGATTAAGGTATCAACCTCGCACTTGACTCCTGCACCCCTACTATTCTCGTAGCCATAACCCGTAAGCGCTTTAATTAGAATATCGGCTTCTTTTTCTAAATGCAAGTACTGATTAGAGGCGTTTAGTTTGGTTGGGGCGGAAGTATTTGCGCCGATCGCCAGTAAAACATTTAAACTTTGACTAACAGGTAAAGTCGGTAGCGATTCAACATTATTGGTGGTGCGGCTAAATAATAAGTGCGGCGATAGTGATATTGATGGTTTACCAGGAAAAGATTGCATAATTTCCCAAGGTAAAGCAATCAAATCGGGATCGCGAATATCTAGACGCAACCTTAAAGGTTTATTTTTGCCGTTAGCTATGCCAATGCTGTGTTCTAAAGTATTTAAAATTGAGCCTTGAAATAGCCAATTCGATAGATTAATGCCCAAGTCTTGCATTAATCGACTGCTGTAATTATTACTTTGACCGTTTTTTGAGGCAACAGGACTAAGGGATGGTAGCATTTCGATTAAGGGATTAAAGGTATGATCAATTAATCGATCGAGAGCGAACATTTCTTGCCATGCTTGCCAGGACTGCGTTAGTTCTGGCGACCAAAAGCAGTCGTTTAAAATCGAGCCTGCCACGTAGGGAGCATTGACTACCCAAATAGCAAAGCTTTGATTGCCAATAGTAGAAAGACGGGCGATCGCCAAATTTAGGCATGGATCAGACACAGCCATTAGCACCCATTAAATTTATACTGGCATTTATAAACATTTTTTCTTAGTTTAACGAGTTTTTACTTAATTTTCCGAGAAACTTTTTGTTTATTTTGCAGGCAATTTAAGTTAACGGCGGTCAACCCAGGTTAAGCATAAAATTAAAATTTTTAGTTAATTTGGCAATTCTACGCTGGAATTATTAGCGGGGGATTGCTGGGTATTTGAGGAGACAAAACAGGTATTTGCGGGAGCTTTTTCAATAACGGCGACAAGCTCAGTTTCTGGAATCCAACCGCTCAAATCGTCTACTTGGGTAGTGCTGGCGCAGACTTTGAGCAACAGCCATTTTTGCCGATCTAAGGTGATTTTGCGATCGGCAACTTGGACGATATTACCAGGAGAAATCGCCCCTACTAAGGCGTTACTTGCAGTTGTTTCCGGTTCTTGGCGCAGTGGTAAGTTATTTACTTGGTCAACGGTTACTGCTGTTGATGTTTTAATTTGAAATACCGATTTTAAGTCTATTTCCAGCGCAGTCTCGGTAGGTGAAATCTTGTCCGTCTTCGTAGTTAGGGGATTAGAGCGAACTTCGGGTTTAAATAAGTTATACACTGGCTTCATAAATAAATAAGCTAATCCACCCAAGCCCAATAATAACGTTAGCCCCAAAATAATTTTTGTAGACGCGGATTTTTTGGGTGCGATCGCTAATATCTCTGTAGGAATGGTAGCAGGCTCGACAATTGGTTCGGGAGTTTCGGGAGTTTCCTCTGTAATAGCTTCTTCCTGCACCGGATTTGAGTCTACAAGCGCCAAAGAGGGGCTAAGGTGATCAGAGGGTTCTACAAAGTTGCTTTGGTAATGAATAATGCCTACGGTTACATTGTCGTGACCGTTGCGAGTATTAGCAATTTCAATTAGTCGGGCAGTGACGTTTGTAACTTGAAATTTGCCTTCAAGAATGGGGAGAATTTCTGTGTCCCAATATTGTTCGACGCGATCGTAATCGCTCAAACCATCCGAACACAGCAAAAATACGCAATCTTCGTCTAGGATAAATCGATTTACTGTCGGGTGCAGGGCTAAATTCATGCCGAGAGCTTGAATTAACGAGCCAGAGGAAGGCGCAAGCACAGCAGTGCTGTAAAGGGAATAGCCAAGACGCACTTCTCGCGCGGCTACATCGTCATCTAGAGTTACTTGATGGCAACCAGTACGAGTAATCAAGTAAGCGCGGCTATCACCTACATGAGTGATATACATTTGTTGCTGGTACGCTACAGCCATCACTAAAGTTGTTCCCATGCGTTGACGACCAGTGCGATATTCGCTATCGTTGCGATCGCTAATCCGGTCATTGGCGACGTGGGTTGCCTGTTCTAGAGCGCCAATTAGGGGGTGATCATCGCTTGTTGGGGCTAAACTTAGTTGCTCTGCTTGCTGGACAATAGTTTCAATAGCTAAGTTTGAGGCAACATTTCCACCTTCGTGTCCGCCGATGCCATCGCAGACAATTGTTAAAGTTGAGACAATTGGTGCGGCTTTTTCGTTAGTTTTTGTAGTCCCGCTCGCTGGAAAGCAAGCATCTTCATTGCGTTGACGGCTGGGACCTTGGTCGGTTAGGGTGCTATTAGTTATTTTGTAAGAGAGTGACCTTCCGCACTCAGCAATCGCTTTTTCTAAGCTAGTAATTAAATCGTCTGGGTGGCTGATTTCTCCCGTTATTAGCCCATAACAAACTCGTTCTAAATACTCGCTAATTGCTGGCTTGGCTTCGGGTATCAGTTGATGCCATAATTCGCCTAATTGAGATAGGGTTGGCGACTTTGTTTCCCCATCAACAAGTTGCAATTGCAAGAGGTGGACAATGGATTGTTCTACTCTGATTAGTTGAGAGTTAAGTAAGCTAGAAGCTACCCCTTCAGAGCTTAGAGGTTGCCATAGACCCGCAATTTGCCACAGCCAATGCAATTGGCGCAAAGAAGTAGCATCTTGCCATACTGCGCTTAATTGTGGCATTAGCTGCCCTGCCCTTTCGGCATCGCTATAAATAGCCGCGTTTTCTAGCAGCAATATTTTGGTTTTTTCTGGCTCTTGTGGTAGTAGCCAAGCGTAGACTTGAGGTATTTGTAGGCGATAGGAAACCAGTCTTAAGTAAGGTTTAATATCGTGAGAAATGTCTGTAGAGCGAGAGTCTGGGGGGTTACTGGGCAATGTATCCAAAAAAATGCGATCGCCTAGCAGCAAATAGCGTGATTGAGCCATGTCGCCAACTTTGTAGTCTGATCCTGCGCCTACAGCCCACAAGTAACGTTTGTTTATAGGCGTACCGCATTGCTGACAATATTTATCCGTGTCATTATTAGTTGCTTTGCAGGCTTCATTGGAACATTGAATTGTTATCGCTACATCATTTTGCATAGGTTTCGCATCGATCGGGAAAAAACATTCAGGTAAAAATCGCTCTCTATAGCTCTAGTTTTCTTGCCCAAGTCCCAAACTACTTATTATATTTACTACCTAGTTTTGTAGTTTAGCTATACTTGCCTCAACATCAATAATATTTTGGCAACAGTTTTAGCTATTAATTTGTCTTGTTTAGCAACAATTACAGTGGGTATCGCATGGGAGTAGGTAAACCAAGTAGGGGTAAAAGGCAGGTTTTTAGGAAAGTAAAGCAAGCGACATTGATTTTAATGGCGATCGCTTTAATTTGGCGATTTCTTCCTTATATCTTTCCCATTTATGCGACTAATCTAACTCAAGAAGGTCAAGCAATTGAACTAATAAGTCGGCAAAGGCTGCCTTTGGGAACTTTACTGACTCAAAGCCAAGACCAGACGGCGGTTGTCCCTCTTACTGACGTTTCCTCACACTTTATTCATGCCATTATAGCGGCAGAAGATGGACAATATTATCAGCATGGGGCGATAGAAATCCGGGCTATAGGGCGAAGTATGGTAGAGGCAATTCGCGCCCGCAAGCTTGTTTCTGGGGCTTCTACGATTACAATGCAACTGGCAAGGATGTTAGAGCCGCATCCACGTAATTTGTGGGGAAAAAGTCAAGAAATTTGGCTCTCTTGGCGATTAGCCGCAGGCATGAGCAAAAACGAAATTTTACACGCCTATATTAATCGTCTACCGATGGGAGGCAATATTTACGGTGTGGAAGCAGCCTCTCAAGTTTATTTTGCTGTGCCATCAAGGGATCTTAATCTTGCCCAAGCTAGTATTTTGGCGGCTTTGCCTAACGATCCTACGGATCTCAATCCTTATAGCCATTGGGAAAAGCTGAAAAAGCGTCAAGTATACGTACTTAATCGCATGGTCAAAGATGGTTATATTAGCCGCACTCAAGGCGATCGCGCTTACACTGAAAAAATCGCCCTTTCGCCCCGCCAGCAAGGAATTACTGCCGCCCCACATTTTTTATTTTGGTTAGCAAGTAAATTACCAAAAAATCACCCTTCTCAAATTCGCACAACTATCGACAGACCTTTACAGCAGTTTGTGGAAGCGCAAGTTCGCCAAGTAGTCCGCAATCTCGCCGCTCACAATGCTCATCACGCGGCGGCGCTAGTAGTTGATAATCATTCTGGGGAAGTTTTAGCTTACGTTGGTTCTCCAGACTACTTTGATTTGACAGCTACAGGGCGTAATGACGGCGTACAGGCATTACGGCAGCCAGGATCGACGTTGAAGCCGTTTTTGTATCAATTAGCTCTAGAAAAGCGCGTAATTCGCCCCAATACTGTGTTGGCAGATGTTCCGGCTCATTATGCCATTGATGGAGCAAGACTTTACAGTCCCAAAGATTACAGTGATTTTCAAGGGGCGGTTCGAGTCCGGGTAGCTTTGGCTAATTCTTTGAACGTTCCCGCCGTTAAAGTATTGCAAAAAGTAGGTGTACCAAATTTTTTAAACTTTTTACATCAGCTAGGTTTTAACCAGTTGAATCACCCGGCGGGTTATTACGGGTTGGGGTTGACTTTGGGTAGTGGGGAAGTAAGCCTTTGGGAATTAGCAAGAGCTTATGTAACGATGGCAAGACAGGGGCAAGCAATACCCTTGGTGACTACGTTTACAGACGCTGCGCCTGCTACTGTTCTGGCTGCGTCGCCTACTTGGGGATTAGTTACAGATATATTAAGCGACTTCCACGCCCGCGCCAAAGCTTTTGGGGTGGATTCGATATTAAGTTTACCGTTTCCGGCGGCGGTCAAAACTGGCACTTCATCCGATTTTCGCGATACTTGGACGGTGGGGTTTACTACCGATTACACTGTAGCGACTTGGGTAGGTAATTTTAACGGCGAACCGATGAAACAGGTTTCCGGGGTAATGGGTGCTGCGCCTTTGTGGAATCGAATCATGTTGCGCCTACACGAAAATAAAGAGCCTGCGGCTTTTGCGCCGCTAGTAGGTTTAGTAAAGCGTCCCATATGCGCTGTTTCGGGATTAAAGCCTACATCGGCTTGTCCTACAGTGGTGCAGGAGTATTTTTTCCCGGAAGATTTGGGGGAATACGATCGCAATTACGATACTTTTTACCGCCTTGTTAATGGCGAGTCTCAGCTTAATTTGCCTAGAGAGTACGATCAGTGGTTAGCATTGCGATCGCCTTCTACCATTGCAGATGGTTTAAAAATTGTTTCTCCTAGTAATGGCGACAACTTTTTAGTGTATCCAAATTCACCACAGCAGAAATTGGAATTAAAGTTAGCTGCTTTACAAGCACAGCCTGTAGAGTGGTGGATCAATGGCGAAAAGTTAGCAGATAATACAATGTTTTGGGCGTTGCGTCCGGGTAGTTGGACGTTGGAAGTTAGAAGCGGGGAAATGCGCGATCGCGTTACTTTTCAAGTAGAGATGGCGGGAAATACATCTATTCGGCGGGGTTTTTCTGTAGCACCGAAGTAAAAAATTCTACTTCTGCTTCTGCAACGCTGGAAATCTCAATTCGATAACTCATGAATCAACAGATAGGTTGTATTTATAGCGTTGTTCTTCCGCGAACTCCTCAAAGGAGCGCGATCGCCCTGTGGCAAAATCATCTAAGCCGCTTTGAATACCTTTAATTGCTTCAGTGGAATCCTGTAATTCCCACTCCAAAATCTGAGACAGCAATTGGGCAGCTACAACGCTGATATCTTGACCCTGCTGAATTGCTTTTTCGCGGAGTTGCGCTTCTATCTCTGGACTAAGAGAAATAACAATTGACATAAAGTCGCTTCCTGTGCCGAGCTATTAATTTGTTACTTTGTTGACAACTACAAGATTTCTAAAATACACGCCAAATCTCGATCGTTTGATCTTGATTGTAACTAGCAAGCCACTTTCCGTTTGGACTGAGAGCAATTAGTTCAATCTTTGCTGAACTTTCATCTAACGTACAAAGATGTTCATTATTTTCTATGTTTTGCAGAATAATTTTCTTCTCATCGTAACAATTTACCAAAAACCGACCATCAATCGACATGGCGATCGGCAGGTGTCCATCTACTGAACAGATAACATTGTTAGTATGAACATCCCATACCTGTACCTGTTGCGATCTCCAACCACAAGCAAGTACCTTCCCTAAGTTTTTTACTGCAAGGCATTCCGCGATTCCCGAACTTGAGTTAGCAAATGTACGAATCAATTTACCTGTTTGTAAATCCCACAAGCGATGAAAGCCGTAACGTATACTCACCGCTTGACTGAGTAGAATATTGCTATCTGGACTAATCAAAACCGATAAGTTGCACGATGGATATTTTTCCGGTTGCCACCTAAAACTTTGAATTGGTAGCCTTACTACACCTTTCTCTTTACTGATAGGTTTTGCTAGTAAGTTGTAAACTGCGACATTTCCTGTTTCAGGCGCTCTATAAACAAAATCTCCACAGACAATAATCGGTTCAAACGGACTAATAGCAACAGGCGTAACATTATTCTCCAGGTAAGATAAGCAGCGTGATGGTGCAGCATCAAGAATTAAATTGAATTCCTCCGTCTCTAGATTGAATGTCATAACTACATTCGCATTACTTACAATTCCGATAAGCCACCTTTCATAACAGCCAACGCCGATGCGATCGTGCAAAAAATCAATGGTTCTAATCAAATTACCTGTGGATAGATCCCAGAAATTTACCTTTGCATACCGCCCTTCACCATTATCCAGGCTGTGTGCATTGCTAATTAGAGTTGTGCTATCTGTGCTGATGGAAAAATAATTAGGTTTTAATTCACTTTTGCCAGAGATTACATGAAGGCGTTTCATTATTTAGCCGATCGCACTGTTACCCCATTTGCAAACCAGTATCAAATGTTCAGCGAACCTTGTGAGAGCGCAATACATTGCGCCCCTACGGAAAATGATTATGAATTAAATAGCGATCGCTATAGTCAAGACTGCCTTTGTTGACGATTTTGTTGCTTCTGCTGGCGCATCTGTTCTAATTCTTGTCTTTGAGACGCAGTTAAAACTGCATCCATCTTCGTTTTAGTATCGTTGCGAATTGCCTCAATTTGGGCTTTTTGCTCGGCGGTGAGAACTGCCTCCATTTGTTGACGGGTAGCAGTACGAATTGCTCTCATTTGAGTTTTTTGAGCATCAGTTAAGCCACTGATTTTAGGCATACCCCGACCTTTTCCTTCACTATTAGCTGGAGATTGTGCTAATTGTTGTCTTTGTTCAGCAGTCAAAATAGCTGCCATTTTAGTTCTGGCATCATTACGGATTGCTGCCATCCGGGCTTTTTGCTCGTTGCTTGGGATAGCTTCAATCTGTTGTCGACTGGCAGATTTAATTTGCTGTAGTTGGGTTTTTTGGGCTTCAGTTATGCCGCTTAGACGTTCAAACTTTCCCCCGCCTCGCATTCTTTCCCCTGGTTGTCGTTGTTCAGTAGGTGGCGCTGCATTTTGGGCTATTGCTTTGCTGGCGATAAAACCGCCGCCGCCAATCAGTATAGACATAGCAGAAACTATTAACAAGCGATTAATTTTCATGAGCGTCAAACCTTTTGATAAGTGTCATGTTTTAATTAAGCCCTATAAAAATTACAATTTGACCTAAATCTAAATTACATTTTTGTAATTTTTATGGGGAGTTGAGGAATATACAATAGTGAGATTATGCATATTCTATTTGTGGAAGATGAGGCAAAGATCGCTAACTTCGTCAATGCTGGACTGAGGGAATACGGGTTTGTTGTTGACTACTGCGATAATGGCGATGAAGGCTATAACCGCGCCATAGATAATGAGTATGACGCTCTGGTGCTGGATATTATGGTTCCCGGCAAAGATGGGCTGGCAATTCTCAAAAGCTTGCGTAGAGCAAAAAAGAATGTTCCGGTGATTTTATTAACTGCTCGTAATGAATTAGACGATCGCCTTGAAGGGCTAAATCTGGGCGCAGATGACTATATTGCTAAACCGTTTTTTGTTGAGGAACTGGTCGCCCGCATTCATGCAGTAGTACGTCGCAGCAATGGCGATCGCCAAAATGTCCTGAGTGCGGGTTCTCTAAAGTTAGATTGTATTACGCGAGAAGTAACCTGCGATCGCCAAGTAGTAGAACTAACTAGCCGCGAATTTAATCTTTTAGAATATTTAATGCGATCACCGGGACGAGTTTTTACCCGTACGCAAATATTAGAACACGTCTGGGGCTACGACTTTAACCCCACTACAAATGTCGTAGATGTCTGCGTCCAACGGATTCGCAAAAAGCTCGATCCAATTGGGGGAGCGCCTTGGCTTGAAAGTGTGCGAGGGGTGGGATATCGGTTTCGCCGAGGGGAGAATCCATAAAAGTGATGCGTTCTTTTCGGATTCGTTTAGCTTTAGCATCGGCGGTACTAGCGGGTAGTGCGCTGGTAGGATTTGGGATGACTTCTTGGTGGCTGATTTACCAAGCTAAAGTTAGTCGTCTTGACGAGGCGATCGAAAGCCAGTTAATGAGAGCAAGTCGTCCACTGCGGCGCTTTCCTTCCTCACCGCGAATATTTGGCATTGATGAGGATACGCCGACAGCTATATTAGTAACCGATCTAGAGGGAAAAACTGTTTACAAGTCCGATAATTGGTCAAGGGAAATTAAAGTTAATAACCTCTGGCGCTTACCTTCTAGACAACCAAGCCCAATAGAGCCGGATTTAGCAAAACCGCGATTTGGTTATGTTTCTCCACCTCGATTTAACACACAATATACCTCTACCCAAACCTGGCGGGTTGGGGCGGCAAGTTTTCCCTATACTCAAATTGCGGTTTCTGTTAGTCTCCAAACCATCGATGGCGAAATGGTAGCGATACGCAACATCTTTTTAATTTCTATACTTATTGTCCTATTTTTGATTACTGGGGGTGCATGGTGGCTATCTGGCAATGCTTTGCGCCCTATAGGGCAATTGACAGAGGCAATTAAGCAAGTAACAGTCAAAGGCTTGGATCGGCGTGTTCCTATGGGCGAAACTGATGTGGAATTTGTAGAATTAATTGCCGTATTTAATCAAATGCTGGAGAACTTGGAACGTAGCTTTAAGCAGGCGTCTCGCTTCAGTGGTGATGCTGCTCACGAATTGAAGACACCTTTGGCAATTTTGCAAGGAGAACTAGAACGCAACTTGCAGCAAGCTGAACCGGAATCTCAGATTCAGCAAAGTTTGAGCAGTTTACTAGATGAAGTGGGGCGCTTGAGTGGGATTGTGCGAAAACTTTTATTGCTTTCTTTAGCCGATGCTGGACGGATGAACTTGCATCGAGTGGAAGTAAACTTATCCGAGATTTTAGCGCAAGTAGAGGAGGATATAGAATTACTAGCGCCGCAATTAAAGGTACAAACAGAGATTACGGCTCAATTGCACGTAATGGGCGATCGCGATTTACTAATTCAAGTTGTCCAAAACTTAGTTAGCAATGCCATTAAATACAATCTTGCCAATGGCTGGATACGCGTTTATGCAATACAACAGGGAGCAACAGTATTAATTACGATTACTAATTCCTCCAAAAACCTCTTACAGGGCGATCGCGAACGGATTTTTGAGCGGTTTTATCGGGGCGACCCGGCGCGGACACGCACCAAAGAAGTTGAAGGTACGGGACTTGGACTTAGCCTAGCTAGAGAGATTGCCAGAGCGCATGGGGGGGATTTAATCCTTGACTTCACTCCCTCTAACCAGACGGCATTTACCTTGAACTTACTGGCTTTGACACGAGATCGCCCAACTTACTAGCGTCGGTGGATCTATTCCTTGTCTTTGCCCTTTGGCTATTAGTGATTACAGGTTGTTGTTCGCGCGATCGCTATTTATTGCCGTCTAAAAATAAAAAGCAACATCTTAAATATACGACGTTGCCTGTTATTTTTAAATTTTAGTTTTAATAGGCGAGAGTTTCCAATGTTTCGCGTAAATAAATACGTACTTGACGATCTAAGCTCAAAGATTGGAGTTGATTGTCAAGGCTTTGGCGTTCTAATTGCCAACGTTGAAAACCAGAACTAGATGCGATCGCAGATTTTAAACGCTCCCAGATATGGGGTTGCTGATCGTCAGGGTTTAGAAAACGAGCCATATATATTTAGTCCTCAGTTTTCGTATTTTGTCATTGAGTGGAGCAAAAATAGAGAAGTAATATTAAGTATTTACTTCTTTATTTTTGCTGTCATGCCTCTAGAGGCATGACAGCAAACTTTACTTACTAGCTGCCGCCACCATAGTTAGCGTCCGGCGCTTAGTTACCATTTGATAGGCATCAATGATGTCACCTTCTGCCCAGTCATTGAACTTATCAATTCCAATACCGCATTCGTAGCCAGCATTGACTTCGCGCACGTCTTCCTTCATCCGCTTGAGGGAATCAAGCCCGCCTTCAAATACAACTTTACTGCCTCGATTGACACGCACTTTGCAATTGCGCACTAGCTTCCCTGACAACACATAACAACCAGCCACCGCGCCACGTCCAACGGTAAATACCGCCCGTACTTCGGTTTGCCCAAGAGATTCTTCAACTAGCTCTGGTTCTAGTAGACCTTCCAAAGCACCTTGGATGTCTTCCAAGAGTTTGTAGATGATGTTGTATTCGCGCACATCTACCCCCGCTTCATCGGCGGCTTGTCTAGCACCACTTGCAAGAGTTGTGTTAAATCCGACAATTACGGCGTTACTAGCGGCAGCTAAGTCAATATCTGTCTCGGTAATTTCCCCCGGAGCGGCTAAGAGTAAGCGAATTTGAACTTCGTTTTGTGGCAGTTGCTTGAGAGAGCCAATAATTGCCTCTAATGAGCCTTGAACATCGGCTTTGACAATTAAGTTGAGTTCTTTGAGTTCGCCTTCTTGAGCTTGAGCCGAAAGGGTTGTGAGCGTGGCTCGTCCTTGCATCAAGCGTGATTGCCGTTGTTTGTCGGCTCTCACTCCGGCGATCGCTCTTGCTTCTTTTTCGTTCTCAAATACGTCAAATTCGTCACCCGCCGCCGGAACTTCGCTCAATCCCAATACTTCCACAGCAAAAGAGGGACTAGCCGCATCTACTCGTTTGCCTCGGTCATCAACCATAGCGCGGACTTTACCAAAGGCAGAACCCGCCACTAAAACATCTCCCACTCTCAAAGTTCCATTTTGAACCAAAAGTGTAGCGACCGAGCCTTTAGCTTTGTCTAAGTGAGCTTCAATTACCGTCCCTTTTGCCAAGCGATCGGGGTTAGCGGAAAGTTCTTCTACTTCTGCTACTAGCAAGATCATTTCAAGTAAAGTGTCTAAATTCTCGCCTTTAATCGCACTCACGGAAGTCATAACCGTATCACCGCCCCATTCTTCCGGTGTCAAGTTGAACTGAGTTAGTTCTTGCTTAACGCGGTCTGGTTGAGCGCCTTCTTTATCAATTTTGTTAATGGCGACCACAATTGGCACTTTAGCCGCTTGAGCGTGGCTAATTGCTTCAATAGTTTGCGGACGCACGCCGTCATCGGCGGCTACTACTAGCACGGCAATATCCGTTACCCTTGCTCCCCGCGCCCGCATAGCTGTAAAAGCTTCGTGACCTGGGGTATCTAGAAAAACAATCGGCATTTTCTTGCCATCATGCTCTACTTCCACATGGTAAGCGCCGATATGTTGGGTAATTCCTCCCGCTTCTCCTTGAGCTACTTTTGTTTTGCGAATCGAGTCTAGTAAAGTCGTTTTGCCATGATCTACGTGACCCATAATTGTGACTACTGGTGGACGACGCTGGAGAAAGTCTAAATCCTCAGCTTCGACCATTTCTGTTACTTTACGAGCTTCAGCTTCCGGCGCTTGAGTTTCAACTTCTGTGCCTAACTCACTAGCTACCATCTTAATTGTGGCAATATCCAAGTTTTGGGTGATATTAACCGCCATTCCTTTGATAAACAATATCTTGACGATATCGGTATCGGGAACTAATAATTCTTGCGCTAGTTCTTGAACGGTCAAGTTTCCCGTAACTATAATTTTTTCTGGACGTTCTTGTTTTGCTTCCGGTTCGTTGCGACGGCGGTTGTCACTACGAGAGGAGCTAGATTTTCTGCTTCTAATTGCGGCGCTAGTTGTTACCGGGCTACCCGCAGGGGATACACGGGCTGCTTTTTGTTTAGGTGGACGGGCAACGGAGAGGCTAACTTGAACGGGCGCGTCCAAATCGAGAGCGTCGTCTAAGTCTTCCTCGTCTTCTAGATCGATAATTGGCTTGAGGCGCTTAAGTTTTGTTGCTGCCTTGCCTGTTTTAACTGAATCTTGTCCGTCGTCGATGATTTCTTCTTCTTGCCATTTCTTCGCTCCGCCCTTAACTGGACGCGGTAAGGTGGGGCGCTTTAGCAATTCTTCGGCTTCATCGAGCAATGGTGCTGTATCGAGATCGTCTTCCGAGCGGTCTATATCGTCACCAATTGCTGTTGCTTTCGGGCGCATTGGTTTGGGACTAATAGCATCGCTACCCCTAATTGGTCTAGGTCTATTGAGTTCTACACCTGGTTGTCCTCTGGGGGTTAGGTCGGCTCTCGCCCCTACAGGACTAGAGCTAGTGCGCCGAGTTGGGCGCTCTGGAAGTGCGTCCGTTCTGCCGCCGGGGGTTGCGTCTAAGGCGTTTTGCTGTTGATGTTTTCTTAAAACTGGTCGCTCTGGTGCGTTTGCCGATAGGTTGGTTTGAGCTACTTTTTGGGTAGATGGTCGGCTGGGCGGTTCAAATTGTCGTGGCGCAGCGTTTAAACTTGGAGTTTCAGAAATATCTTGGGTTTCTGTCCCATCCGCACTCAACGACGACCTTGCTGGTCGCGCTTGTACGGGTCTAATCGGTACTGTTGGTGCGCTACTACGGGGTGCGGAGGGGTTATTTAGTTCTGATTCGGGTTCTGTCGCTTGCTGGTCTTGGTCATCGGCGTTGACACGGTCTATTTTGGGTTTACGAATTTCCAAAATTTGTTGTTTGTTAGGAGCAGGTTTTGGTTTAGTAACGTTGGACATTTGTAAATTTGCCTTTGAACTAGCTGTTGATTCTTTGCGTTGGGGAGCTATACCTACGGTTTGTTTTATTTGTTTTTCTGCGGCGGTCCTAATACGTTCTGCTTCATCTTCTGAGATCGTGCTACTGTGGCTTTTGACGCTGATATCGAGCTGTTCGCAAATGGCTAGTAGCTCTTTGTTATCCAAATTCAATTCCTTTGATAAATCGTAAATTCTAACTTTAATGTTGTTCATCCACTCTTCCTCTTTACTTAACAGGTGTAAATGAATGGTTGCCATAGATTTTGGCGTTGTTGCCATTCATTGAAGTTCTGGGTTATTGGTTGCGGTTCATTTTTTTGCCCGTGCCTCCAACCAAGAAAGAGAGATGTGTTCGTTGTTTGGCAGGCACACTGCCAAGCAATTTGTACCTATAATTTGTAAAGGTATAGCTTTGCTTGGGGTAACGCCTCCCGGAGTTGTTTTACCAAGTATTGAGCAATACTGCTCTTGGTGAGAGCTAGGTTTGCTTAATAATGGTAGTTGCTTCCGCTTTAGGGAACTTGTTTTGTATGTATGGCTGTTTTTATTTTCTTGCACTAGCCTACTTTAAAAAATTTGCTGTCAATTTGTTGATGTAAATCAATTTATCTCGATACTCTATTATTTTACTATTTTGGCACTAACCTACTGTGAAAGTGGTTAACATCTATTGACAAGTAATTCTGTGGGTGGGATGCCAAAATGCTTAGTGTCATTAATAAAATAATAGTTGGGCTTTTGAGGCTTAGTCAGTATTGGGCGTTGACTTGAAGACGTTGCAACAGGGTGTGATAAACCCCTGGTGGTATCGATGTCCGAAGACTTCGCCCTAATCGATTTTTCTTTTGCGCCGCTAAGAGACAATCCACTTGCGGGCAAAGATAGGCAGAACGCCCCATGCCTCGATCTAATTGTAACTGCCCGGAGGGATTGACGCGGATAATTCGCCAAAATTCTTGTTTTAGTGCCACACGGCGGCAACTAATACAACGGCGATAGTTGGGTTTCATGAATGTTGTTGTGGGGTCAACCGATAAGACAATTGTATGAGTGCTATTGTGTTTTAACTGGTTTATTTATCAGACGGGAATATCTGTAGGTTCAATTTCCTCAATTTGTAGATATTCTTGCTCCTCATCTTCGTCATATTCTTCCTCTTGTTCGGCTTGGGCTTGGTATTGGGCGGCAAGTTGGGCAAATTTAGCGTCTTCAGCTTCGCGATCGTATTTGTCGCGGTCTTTAATATCAATTTTCCAACCTGTTAATCGGGCTGCTAGACGGACATTTTGCCCTTCTTTGCCGATCGCTAAACTGAGTTGATCTTCAGCGACTAAGACGTGGGTTTGACGGTTATCGGTATTCATCAAACGTACTTCATCGACTCTGGCGGGGCTAAGGGCGTTAGAAATATAAGTAGAAGGATCGGGCGACCAACGAATCACATCGATTTTTTCCCCGCGTAATTCATTGACTACTACTTGAATTCGCGATCCCCTAGCACCAATACACGCGCCTACAGGGTCGACATCGCGCTCTAGAGTATCGACAGCAATTTTAGTGCGGGGTCCAACGTAGCGCGATGGGGGATTGGCTTCTCTTGCTACTGCCACAATGCGGACTACTTCATCTTCTATTTCTGGGACTTCGTTATCAAAAAGATAGACAACTAAGCCCGCATCAGCACGAGAAACCATTAGTTGCGGGCCTCTTTGCTGACCGGTGCTAACTTTTTTGAGGAAGACTTTAAACGTAGCATTGGCGCGATAGTTGTCGTTGGGGAGTTGTTCACGCTTGGGTAATTCTGCTTCAACTTCTGGCTGACCAAAACCGCTATTGACGGACATAATTACCGATTGGCGTTCAAAACGTAGCACTCTTGCTTGGAGTACCGCGCCTTCGAGGTCTTGAAATTCCTCTTGAATCATCTGGCGCTGGCGATCGCGCAATTTTTGGGCTAATACTTGTTTAGTTTGCATCGCCGCCATGCGCCCAAATTCTTGTTTGTCTGGGGTTACGTCTAAGATGACTTCATTGCCAATTTGCGCATCTGCTTCAAATTCCTGTACGTCACTTAAAGCGATTTGGTGGTCTGGCTCGCCAACTACATCGGCGATGGTTTTAGTTGCCAGCACCCGGAAGCCGCCGTACTCAACATCAAGTTCTACTTCAAAGTTGTCAAAGTATTCTTCATCAAAAATACGTTTATCAAAGTTTTGGGCGCGGCGATAGCGCTCGTAACCTTTAATTAAAGCTTCTCTTAAAGCTTCTTGGACAGAATGCTTGGGTAAGTTTTGTTCTCGACTGATATTTTCAATCAAGTCTTTGAGTCCGGGAATGCTAACCATTGACATAATAAAACCTTTATAAGGAACAGTTTTTACTTTTTAATGCCGCTCGTTTAGTTGTACTTTGGCGACTAAAGAGCGGGGAATTTCGACTTCTCGACCTTTGATATTTAGGTAAAGTGTGGTATCGTCGCGGCGAATTAATTGCCCTGACCACTCTTGTTGTCCTTTGTGGGGACTTGTGGCGCTAACAATAACAGCAAACCCTTTAAATGATATAAATTCGCGATCGCCCTTTAATTCTCTGGAAATCCCAGGGCTAGATATTTCTAATACATAGGCATCAGGAATAATATTTGTTTGGTCTAAAGTTGCCTCTATTGCCCGACTCATCCGTTCGCAGTCGTTTAACCCGGTGTCTTGCTGGGGATTGCGAATATCAATTCTTAGTACGGGCGGGTTTTGATTAGTATGAAAAACCACTCCAACTACTTCCAGTTGCAATTGTTCTGCTACTGGTGTCGCCAATTCGATAATTTGGGGAATTAAGGGGTGAGCCATTTTAGGACACAAAAAAAGCGGGCAAATACCCACTTCCTGAAACACTATTTGTGACATTCGCATCTACGCTGAAACAAGTATGCTTACAGCGAGGGTTTCTCAAGATTGCTCTCAAGACTTTGCTGCTTCACGGGAACCCCCTAGGCGGTCAACCTCCACAGCCAACACCACCGTCTGTCCAACGGCTGTTTGATTACCAGAGCATTTCCCGAATTATGGAGGTTCTTATGGTTTACTCTCAGTCGGCAGGCTGCTTAGACCATCTATACTATAGCACTTTTTCTGGCAATGACTGGCATTTCTTCTCCATCACCTCTCCTATTTGGCGAGCATTACACATCCTTTGGTAATTACCCAAAGTATTAGTAACGAATCCGGGGATCGATATAAGCATTAAGAATATCGATCGCAATACTGGCTAGGACTACTATAGTGGCAAAAAATACTAATATTCCCTGTACTGTAGGATAATCTCGCAAGGAAATCGCTTCGTAAAGTCGATTTGCTAACCCCGGCCACGAAAAGGTTACTTCTGTAAGCACCGCTCCCCCTAATAAAGATGCAAAGGTTAAGCCCAAAATTGTCACTACGGGAATTAAGGCATTTTTTAAGGCGTGAGCTATTAAAATTTGCCGCTCGGAAATGCCTCTAGCTCTTGCTGCTTCTACATAATCTGCGCGGAGGGTTTGCTTGAGATTGACGCGCACAATCCGCTCAAAAATGCCGCTTAATAGTACGCCCAAGGTCAAGCTAGGCAAACATAAATAGTACAATGCTGTAAAAAAACTGCCTAAGTCGCCATTGACTAAACTATCAACGGTATAAAGTCCGGTAAAACCTACGGGAGTAGCCGCAGAGGCGGGAAAGCGCGAACCTAAAGGAAACCAGCCTAGCTGTACGGAAAAGACTAATTGTACGAGCATTCCTACCCAAAATAAAGGTAGGGCGTAAGTAATAATGCCAAACAATCGCCCCCCCACATCTAACCAAGAATTGGGACGAGAAGCGGAGATTGCGCCTACGGTAATTCCTACGATTAAAGCTGTTGCCATACTAAAAACTGCTAGTTCTACCGTCGCTGGGAAATATTGTTTAATGGTGTCCCAAACTACTTCGCCTTGGCTGGTAATCGAAGTTCCTAAATCTAAGCGCAGCAGGCTACCTAGATAACGCACGTATTGCAGCCACAGGGGGTCTAGTAGCCCCAGTCGCTGGCGGTACTCTTGTTTGACGCTTTCAGGGGCGCGGACTCCTAACACCGCATCCACGGGATCGCCAGGGGTCGCACGCAAAAGTAAAAATACTACAGTGGTAATTGTTAGCAGCATGAGCGGTACTAACATCAGGCGGACGAGGATGTAGTATTGCAGGGATTTGGATCTTGACATGATTTTAACCTTTGCTCATTTGCCAGAGGGGAAGCTTTAAAATCGGGTCTATTTGCAAGCCTTGCAATCCTTGTTGAGCAAAAGCGTAGTCTTTCGTTTGTACTAAGGGAACGACGGGGACATCGGTGGCGACTAATTCTTGAATTTCAGTAAAGATTTTTTGTCTAGCTTCGGGGTTTTGTTCTTGGCGCTGTTGGGCGATAAGTTTGTTCATGCGATCGCTATAATAAAACGATCCTTGACTTTGACTTGCGCCTTCGCTGCAACCACCAGCTTCGCTACCTTTGGTGCAACCTAAAAAGGGTTGAATATAATTATCGGGATCGCCAAAATCGGGATACCAATCTAATAAAGCTATTTGATACAGTCCTTTACCGATATTGCCGAAAAATGCCGTTGATTCTGCTGCTTGTGGTTGAATTTCAACTATCCCGGCTAATTTTTGGCTGGCGTATTCTCTCAACGTACTGGCAATTTGTTCTCTAGTTAAAGAAGTCGCCGGATAAAATACTTCTAGCTTTAGCGGATTGCTGGCGTTGTATCCGGCTTGAGCTAAAAGTTCTTTGGCTTTAGCGATGTTGCCATCGCCGTATTTAGTTTGAAAAATTGGCTGGTAGCTGTCAAAGGTACTAGGAATCATACTGTACAGCGCTTCTGCTTGCTTTCTGTACACGCGATCGGTAATTAGCGATCGGTCAATCATGGCAGCTATTGCTTGTCTAACTACTAAATTATCTAAAGGTTTTTGTTTGACATTGAGCATCATGTGGGTGACAACGTTGCTTTTTTCTTCTAAAGCTTGCCATCCCTTTTGATTTGCTTGTTGTTTAAGACTTTCAACTTGATCGGGACTAAAGGCTAGGTAAGCAATATCTACCCCACCTTTGATAAAAGTATTGTACAAGTTAGCTGAACTACTAAGAATTTGAAAGTCAATGCCTGTATTGGGTGGTTTTGCTCCCCAATACTTAGGAAAAGCATCCATTTTGACTAATTGCGGCGAAAATTGTACTAATTTGTAAGGACCAGTACCGACAAAAGTACCGGGTTTAAACTTACCTACGCCTAGTTCGTAAGCCTTGGGAGAAACGGCGCACATTCCTGGAAAAGCGAGTAGGGAAGGAAAAGCTGCAAAAGCTGTTTTGAGTTTGATTGTTAGTTCGTACTCCGCCGATGCTGTAACCGATTGCACTACATCAGATAACAACGAAGCAGGTTTGCCGCCATTACCAATAAATCGATTTAACGAAAATGCCATTGCTTCGGCATTAAACCGCGTGTCGTCGTGGAAAATAACCCCTTGACGCAGGGGAATTACATAAGTTAATCCATCGGCGCTAATTGTGGGTAAAGCTGTGGCTAGTTGGGGTTCGAGATCGCTTGTACCTAGCTTGTAAGTGTAAAGGCGATCGCTCAAACTTGTCATCACGTTATTACCCGCAAGTTCGTAATTATCCGCCGGATCGAGAGTGCGCGGTTTTAAAGTTGTTCCCACGCTCAAACGATTGTTATTTGCAGCGCTGGGAGCGGTAGTTTGACTTGTATTTGGGCGACCATTACAACTAACTACAAGCAAACAGCATATAGACGCTAAACCTAAAACTTTGACTATAGATATCCATTTTTTAACAGACAAAGGCAGATCGATCATGTTTTAAATTAACTACTCAATTAAATACAAGCAACAGCTTAGTTAAATTGAATAGTACAACGGAAATGATTTAGCATCTTTGGGCTTGACGTAAACTCGCTGTTCTGGTTCTAGGTGCAGTTCGTCAAACCGTTCGCGGCTAAGGTGAGCAGTGACTACTTGACCGTCATCTAAAGTTAGTTCTACCTGAATTTCCCAGCCTAAATGAATCAGCCGACTAATTCTGGCGGGGACAGTAGTACCGTTAGGTTCTCTTTCGACAATTACATCTTGAGGGCGCAAAAAGACTTCTGGAGAGGCGGAGTTAAACCCGTTACCTTGAAACATTCTAGAGTTACTAGGCAATACATTCACCGGGCCGATAAAACTCATTACAAACGCTGTAGCTGGATGGTCGTAAATTTGGGCGGGGTTTCCTACTTGTTCGATACTGCCTTTATTCATAACCACAATTTCGTCGGCTACCTCCATCGCTTCTTCTTGGTCATGGGTAACAAATACTGTAGTTACGTTAACCTCATCATGCAACCGCCGCAGCCAAGCTCTTAAATCCTTACGGACTTTGGCATCAAGAGCGCCAAAAGGCTCGTCTAAAAGTAATACCTGGGGTTGGACGGCTAAGGCTCTAGCTAAGGCTACTCGCTGCCTTTGACCGCCGGATAATTGCGATGGATAGCGATCGCCAAGTCCTGCTAATTGGACTAATTCTAGTAATTCATTCACCCGCATTTTGCTTTTTGCTTTGCTTGTCTTGCGAATATCCAAGCCAAAAGCGATATTTTGACGCACTGACAAATGTTTGAACAAAGCGTAATGCTGAAATACAAAGCCAATATTGCGTTCTTGGACGCTTTGATCTGTCGCGTCTTTACCTGTCAGCCAAATTTTGCCGCGATCGGGCATTTCTAGCCCCGCAATCAGCCGCAGTAAGGTAGATTTTCCCGATCCCGATGGTCCTAATAAAGCAACTAAAGAACCACTTTCAATTTCTAGGCTCACTCCATCAACAGCTTGGAAATTGCCAAACTTTTTGGATACGTTTTCAACAACTATGCCCACGGCAATACCTCTTTATACAGTAGAAGAAGATTAAGTCTAAAGGCGCGAATAATATGATCCTTCAACTCGATACTGCGATCGCCTTTGAGCCTTAGCTTGTAATTCCCGGTTTATCTGTAGGGATACAGTAGTTTTTATAACATATATCCTGGAGGTGAAAAAAGATTAACCCTTAAAATATAAAATTTGCAACTTCAAACTACAGATCGTTACTTAACTTTTATATAAAGTTGTTAAGCTGTATTGCAAAATAGGCGGATTGGGGGCTTACATAGGTAGACAAGCAAAAAGTACGTGATACCATACTTTCCTAGCTGTAGAAGATTGGGAGAATGGCTTTGACTTTACGAGTTGCGGTGGTTGGCTCTGGCCCAGCAGGTTCCTCTGCTGCGGAAACACTGGCGAAAGCAGGAATTGAGACTTTTTTGTTTGAACGCAAGCTAGACAACGCCAAGCCTTGCGGCGGGGCAATTCCTTTATGTATGGTTAGCGAGTTTGATTTGCCACCACATATCATTGACCGCCGGGTGCGGAAAATGAAAATGATTTCCCCTTCAAACCGCGAAGTAGATATTAATTTAGTTAATGAAGACGAATATATTGGTATGTGCCGCCGCGAGGTACTAGACGGCTTTATGCGCGATCGCGCGGCGAGCTTGGGGGCAAAATTAATTAATGCCACCGTACATAAACTTGATATTCCCACTAATAATAACGATCCTTATACCATCCACTACATAGACCACAACGAAGGTGGTTCGCAAGGGGTAGCTAAAACTTTAAAGGTAGATGTAATTATTGGCGCAGATGGTGCTAATTCACGGATTGCTAAAGAAATTGACGCGGGAGATTATAACTATGCGATCGCTTTTCAAGAGCGCATCCGTTTACCTCAAGCGCAAATGGACTACTACAACGATCTTGCAGAAATGTATGTAGGCGATGATGTTTCTACCGATTTCTACGCTTGGGTGTTCCCCAAATACGACCACGTAGCCGTAGGTACGGGAACTATGCAGGTACACAAAGCTAGTATCAAGCAATTGCAAGCTGGTATCCGCGCTCGTGCGGCTAAAAAATTAGTCGGCGGCGAAATTATCAAAGTAGAAGCTCACCCCATCCCCGAACATCCCAGACCCCGCCGGGTAGTTGGTAGAGTTGCTTTAGTCGGCGATGCGGCGGGTTATGTTACTAAGTCTTCGGGGGAAGGGATTTATTTTGCAGCTAAATCCGGGCGGATGTGTGCCGAAACCATTATTGAAGTTTCCAATAGTGGCGCAAAAATTCCTACCGAAAACGATCTTAAGCTTTACCTCAAGCGCTGGGATAGAAAGTATGGCTTGACTTACAAAGTTTTGGATATTCTGCAATCAGTGTTTTATCGTACCGATGCTACCCGCGAGGCATTTGTTGAAATGTGTGCGGATATGGACGTACAAAAGCTAACGTTTGATAGTTACCTGTACAAAACTGTAGTTCCAGCTAATCCTTTTACTCAACTCAAAATTACTGCTAAAACTCTTGGTAGTTTGATTCGCGGTAATGCTCTTGCTCCTTAAACATGGAGAGTTTAGACCTGCGGAAAATTGAGCGATAAAAATAAATTTTTAATTGGGGTAGGCTTCTCGCCTGCCCTTTTTGCTAGTTAGTTTCTAGATAAAATAGCAAAGAGACTCAAACTACTAGAGCTTTTGTTGAAACACTTTCGCGGACATTTTTATTGCGGCAATCTAAATAATGTTGAACGTTACTGTTGATGAAATACAAAGCGACCCGTTGAAATATATACGTCAAGTAGAGGCAGGTGAAACTTTAGTTATTGTTGAAAATGATCAAGCGATCGCAGAACTTAA
The DNA here is from genome assembly GCF_000332075.2 of Synechocystis sp. PCC 7509. NCBI lineage: Bacteria > Bacillati > Cyanobacteriota > Cyanophyceae > Synechococcales > Merismopediaceae > Synechocystis > Synechocystis sp. PCC 7509. The sequence goes on from NZ_ALVU02000001.1 coordinate 2,897,707, forward strand.
ACCTATTATTAGCAATAAACTATTGCCGCAGGCACGAGCTGCGCAACAAATGATGGAAATAGAACTGCCACCTATTACTAGCGGTAAACAATTACGACCCTATGGTTTATGTGCGGGCGAGTTTACCGTTCCAGATGACTTTGACGCTCCTTTACCAGAGGATCTGCTCAGTGCATTTGAGGGCAAATGAGGATTTTGTTAGATACTCATATCTTTTTGTGGTTCATCAGTGGTAGTACCCAATTATCAAAAGATGTTCGAGATGCCATTCGCGATCCAGGGAACGAGGTTTATCTGAGTGCAATTTCAGTTTGGGAAGCAATTGTCAAGTATCAGTTAGGCAAGTTACCTCTGCCAGCGCATCCCGAAACGTACTTACCCAAACAGCGCGATCTTCATCAAATTGCTAGTCTTGAGCTTGACGAAAGTAGTGCGATTCAACTAGCTACACTGCCACCATTACATCGCGATCCATTTGACAGAATGCTTATTTGTCAAGCTTTACAAAATGGTTTGACAATTGCGACAGTAGATGCAGCAATTCGTGCTTACTCAGTCAGCATCATATAACAGCCCAAACTGGTGAGACATATACTTTTTAGAATTGCGATCGCTTTTCCCACCAATTCTTAGTAAAAAACCCTTATGGATGACTCAATATTTATTATTTTCATTGCTTTTGGCTGTCTTTGGGCAGTAATGGGGACGGCGATTGTATTTTTATTTTTTAAAAGTGACGGACAGCAAGAAGTTAAAATTGGCAAATGGGGATTAATCGTAGCTTTACCGATTGTAATTCCGATGGCGATCGCTTTTATTTATGCTGCCGTCCGTAGATAAGCTTGTGACATTAATCCATTATTGGTTGTCACTTGACAATTGATGACTAAAGTTTTAGCCTATATGTATAAGGCTATAAATATATAAAGTTGATATGGCAAGGAGAACTCACCCAAAGCCAGAAATTGAAGCGGCGCTGAGGTACGTCGAACAAAATGGATAGCGTGTGGCGATTGGGGGATCTCATGCTTGGGGCAAAATTTATTGCCCCTATAATGACAAAGATTGTAGATGTGGGACTTATTGTATCTCTAGTATCTGGAGTACCCCAAAAAACGCTGGCAATCATGCCAAACAGATTCGGCGCACAGTTGATAACTGTACAAACCACAAAAGTTTAGACGATCCTTGTGAACAAGAGGAATGAGAGATGAAAGAGTATGATTTTACCCTAAAGTTTAATCTTCAAGATCCCCAAGCCGATGCTGATGATTATATTGAGAGACTATATGCAGGCGGCTGTGATGATGCCTTAATTGGAGTTGGATTGAAAGGATTTATCTCGCTAAATTTTATTCGTGAAGCATCATCAGCCCATGAAGCTATTTCTAGCGCTATTCATGATGTGAAATCAGTGATTCCATCAACTATTTTGATTGAAGCATCACCAGATTTTGTTGGTTTGACAGATGCAGCTAAAATTGTTGGCTGCTCAAGGCAAAATATGAGAAATTTGATTGTGAACAGCGACGGGCAATCCCCGCTTCCTGTCTATGGAGGTACACCTTCGATTTGGCACCTAGGGGAAATTTTACGTTGGTTGCGCGTAGTCAAAATGTACTCAATTGATGACTCGTTATTAGAGGTTGCTGAAACCACTATGAATCTTAACATTGCTAGAAGTTATCAAAAAATCGCTCCTTCTATCCAGGAAAATATTAAGTCTCTAGTTTGTTAAACAATTTATTGAGAGTTTTGGATGTTGGTCTACCCTTGTGCAAATCAAGGGTAGATTTGTAGATAGTGCGATCGCTCTTACTATTTCATGACTACAGGTTTTGCGCCCGGAATAGTCACATCTATCGGCGTTACTTGGGTTGCTAGTTCATTTAAAGGCGGTTGAATTGCGGTAGTATTGCCTACAACTAATGTCACCAGATTTTCGGGCTTGAGATAGGTTTTAGCTACTCTTTGGACATCCGCCGCCGTTGTTGCTTCTACGCCGCGCTGGTAGCGAAAGATAAAATCTGCCGGATAGCCATAATATTCATAACGCATCAGGCGCGATAATGTTTGGGCTGGATCTTCAAAATTAAATACAAAAGAGTTTAAAGTTGAATCCTTTGCATAAGCAAGTTCCGCCGGGGTGACAAGTTTAGATTTTAAGCTGGCAATTTCTGCGCCGATCGCTTTAATAAAAGGTACGGTAGCATCAGAACGAGTTTGTCCGCCAGCAAGGAAAGTTCCGGGATAGTCGTACTTAGGACTCCAGACACCGTAAACAGTATAAGCAAGTCCTTGGCGCGATCGCACGGAATTAAACAATCGTCCGCCAAAACCGTTTAATACTCCACTTAGCACATCTAAGGCTGCATAATCTGGGCTATCTAATTTTCCGCCTAAGTGACCAATTTGCACGTAACTTTGGGTAAGTTGCGGTTGATTGACGACAAAAACACCGCCGGTTTTTGCTTGAGAAACTGTTGGTAAAGTGGGCTTAACTAGCTTGGGGTTAGCTTGCCAATCTCCCAAGTTTTTTTGAATAAGCGATCGCATTTGCGCCGAATTAAAGTCGCCTACAATCCCCAAAATCATATTATTGGGGTGAAAATATTTTTGATAAAACCCAATTAAATCATCGCGGGAAATATTATCGATAGTTGCATATTCAACTGTACGGGCATAAGGACTCGTATCGCCATAGAGCAGCTTTTGAAACTCTCGCCCTGCAATATCTTCGGGATCGTCATTACGCCTTGCAATCCCACCTTTTACCTGAGTTTTGGCTAATTCTAGCTGTTGCTGGTCAAAAACCGGAGTTTTTAATACCTCGCTAAATAACTCAAATACTGTGGGCAAATCTTCACTTAAAGCACTAAAGCTTGCACTACCAGACGTTGTATTAATACCCGTTTCTACACTAGCAGCCCGTTGTTCTAATAACTGATTGAGTTCGTCGGGGGAATGGTTTGTAGTCCCGCCAGTACGCATTACTGTACCCGTAAGCCCTGCTAAACCTATCTTATCAGCACTTTCAAAGCGATCGCCTGTGCGAATTAATGCCGTACCGCCGACTAAAGGCAATTCTCGATCTTCTAACAAGTACACAACTATGCCATTATCTAGGACAAATCGCTCGTACTTGGGCAATTTTATTTCTGGTAAGGGTGCAAACTTCAACTCGTCGTAATGTTGAGCTGTGGCTGCCATACTAGGCAAACCCAGCAATACAACTAGCAGCATTGAAACTACTGCTACTGTCCATTTAATAGTTATTTTCATACTTTCCTTTAATTCTCTTTTGGCAACAAACGCCCAATTGTGCGATTTTCTGGCTTAAAAGTAGCTACCGCAACTCTCTGCACATCCGCCGCCGTTACTGCGTTCAAACGCTCTAATTCTTTAAATAAATTGCGCCAAGAACCAGTTTTTACTTCGTATTCCATTAGCAACTGAGCCATGCCAGCATTAGAATCAAGACTTCTCAATAATCCGGCTTTTGCTTGGGTTTTTACCCGATCTAATTCTATAGCTGATACAGGCTCGGTTTTTAACTTCTCAATTTCGGCTCTTAAACCCGTTGCTACTTGATCTAGTGTCTTATTAGGAGCAGTCAGAGCATAAAACAACATCAAATTCGGGTATTTATCCCCAGGAAAACCGCTAAATCCTTGAGCATTGAGGGCTAATTGCTGCTTTTCTACCAAAGAACTATATAACCTAGAAGTCCGTCCATCACTTAGCAAACTGCCAATTAGTCCATAAATTACATTGTCTGGATGGGTAATTGCTGGACGGTGGTAAGCTTCTAAGTACCAAGGCTGAGAAGGTAATTTTAATTCAACTTCTCTAACTTCTGTTTGTTTTGGTTCTACAGCTTTAAGTTTAGGTGGTGAAGGTTTTGCTTTAAATCGTCCAAAGTAAGATTGAGCGAGTTCTTTTACCTGTTTGGGGTTTACATCTCCCACAAGGGCGATCGCAATGTTACTAGGAACGTAATAAGTATCAAAAAATTGTTGCACATCTTGCCGCGTTAGATTGCGTAAATCCTGCTCGTAGCCAATGGTAGGACGTTTATAAGGATGCGTAGTGTAAGCTTTGTCTAGCAACGCCTCAACCATTTTACCAATGGGAGAATTATCTACTCGCAGTCTTCTTTCTTCTAAAATTACATCTTTTTCTTTGTAAAACTCTCTAAATACTGGATCTAAAAACCGTTCTGATTCTAGAGACATCCAAAGTTCTAACTTATTGGAAGGAAAGCTATAAAAATACCGTGTAGCTTCTACAGAAGTAGAAGCATTTAAGCCTACTCCCCCAGCTTGCAATACAATTTGTCCTAATTCATTTTGTTCAACTAATTTCAGGGCTTCAGCTTGGACTTTATCAAACTCTGCTTGCAATGCTGGTACTTTGTCGCCGCCCACTTTAATTTGCTCTGCTAAAGTATCTAAGCGGTTAAGCAAAGGTTTTTCAGCTTTATAGTCTTTCGTCCCGATACGCTGCGTACCTTTAAACGCCAAGTGTTCGAGAAAGTGCGCTACGCCAGTTTTACCCGTTGGCTCATTTGCTCCCCCCACATCCGCGTAAGTGAGAAAAGATACTACTGGCGCTTGGTGGCGCTCTAAAACTAAAAATTTCATCCCATTATCTAGGCGAAACTCTGTTAGTCTATTGGCAACGCGATCAAAGTATGGTGCAATAGACTTGTTAGGAGCGGGAGTTTTAGGCAGGGCGATCGCACTATTTGACTCTAAACCGCATCCCAGCATTGTTACTACTAAAAAAATTATTAAAAGCCGATACCATATGTAAGGCATGGCTAATGGACGAAAACGACTAATCGGCTGACTCATAAGTAAATGTTTGCAGTACGATGTAACAATAAAATCCGTTGAGTTTGCGGCGACTTTAGCGCAATATTAAAATGCTTCTGTAGCATTGGGTAATCTAAACATACAACTATATGCAAGTTTTCCACCGTCCTTCTCAATTTGAAGATTCTTCGCGCGATCGCATCAAAAAAGCTGCTATCAAGTTGTCTGCTGCTAAGGGCTTTGATAGCACTACTACTCGCGAGTTGGCAGAGGCGGCGGGGGTTGGCGGAGATTTTTCTTAATGGTATTTTAGTCAAAAACTAGGCAGTACAAAGCTTACTATAAGAAAAACCAAGACTTGGGGGGTCTGCCCCCCAAACCCCCCATTGGGGGACGGTTGCCTCCCCCAAACCCCCTGCAAAAGTGTCTTATCTTTTTGTACGGCAGTTGTTGGGCAATAGACTTCTCTACAGATGGTGTGAACTAAATCTGTGTAAACTTGTAAATTCTGGTAAGTGTTGTAGTTGTCGCAATCATGACGTTAATTGATACTTTACGCGATCGCCGTCAAAAATTAGCTAAACTAATCGATTTTCCCGCTATTTTATGGTCTGGTAAAAGTACACCACGTAATTTTGCCGCGAATACCTTTCCTTTTCGCGCTAGTAGTCATTTTCTCTACTTTGCTGGGCTAAATCTAGAAAATGCGGCAATTCGTCTAGAAAATGGCAATTTAGAGCTATTTATGGACGATCCCCCTAGTAGTAATACTCTATGGCATGGAGAAATCCCAAAACGCGAGGAAATAGCGGAAAGAATCGGCGCAGATTCTGTCTATCCTTTTGCCAAATTAAGGCAAAGTATCTATAAATCTGCCACACTTCCGGTACAAAATATTGTTACACGGCAACAACAAGATAAATGGCTACAACGTAAGGCTAGTTTAGAAGGTGTTGATTTAAAGTTAGCAAGTGCGATCGCCCAATTACGTCTTATTCACGATAAAGGCGCAATAGCCGAAATCAAACAAGCAGCAAATGTAACTGTAAAAGCTCATCTTGCGGGGATAGAAGCAACTAAAAGCGCCAAAACTGAGGCAGAAGTCCGCTCGGCGATGGAGCAGGTAATATTAGCTCATAATATGACTTGTGCTTACTCTAGTATCGTTACAGTACGCGGCGAAGTTCTCCATAATAATCATTACGACAATAAGTTATCTGCCGGAGATTTGCTATTAGCAGATGTTGGGGCAGAAACCACTAACGGCTGGGCTTCAGATGTAACGCGCACTTGGGCAGTTTCGGGTAAATTTTCCCCTACCCAAAAAGATATCTACGATGTCGTATTAGCGGCGCACGATGCTTGCATTGCGGCAATTGCTCCTGACGTAGAGTATCAAGAAATTCATCTACTTGCAGCTTCAATAATTGCTCAAGGATTAGTAAATTTGGGCATTCTACGCGGAAATCCAGAGGATTTAGTTGCTATGGATGCTCACGCACTCTTTTTTCCTCACGGTGTGGGGCATCTGTTAGGCTTAGATGTTCACGATATGGAAGATTTGGGAGATGTTGCGGGATACGAAGCGGGAAGAAAAAGGAGCGATCGCTTTGGGTTATGCTATTTACGTTTAAATCGTCCTCTACGTCCCAAAATGGTAGTAACAATAGAACCTGGTTTCTATCAAGTACCCGCAATTTTAAATAACTCCGAAACTCGCACCAAATACAAAGATGTTGTCAATTGGCAACAGTTAGATAACTTTGCCGATGTACGTGGGATTCGCATTGAAGATGATGTATTAGTCACAGCCCAAGGTAGCGAAGTGTTAACAGCCCAATTGTCTACAAACATCAATGAATTTGCCTCCTAACAATGAACCTCCTGCACGAATTTTGGAAAGCCCCCTAAATCCCCCAACCTTGGGGGACTTTAAATCTAGTCCCCTCCAGAATTGGGGGGTTAGGGGGGCAAAAACTCGTTCGCCCAAGCAGTCTAACGAATTAATCTCCTGCGATGTCTTAGTTGTTGGCGGTGGTACGGGCGGAACATCCGCAGCAATCCAAGCAGCAAGGAAAGGGGTTAAAACTATCCTGGTTAGCGAATTTGAATGGCTAGGCGGAATGCTAACTTCGGCGGGGGTAGCAGCCCCCGATGGTAACGAATTACAAGCTTTTCAAACCGGGCTTTGGGGTGAATTTCTCCACCAGTTACAGCAAAGACAAGTAGGCGGATTAAATAACAGTTGGGTAAGTTTTTTTAGCTATAATCCCCGCTTGGGTGCAGAAATATTTAAGGGTTGGGTAAAAGAATTACCAAATCTTCACTGGATTGCGGGAAGTGTACCATTAGAAGTTATTAAGGATGGTAATGCAATTACTGGAGTAAGATTTAGCGATTTTACTGTTAAAGCCAAAATTACCCTAGATGCAACAGAACTTGGAGACTTATTAGAATTAGCCAAAATTCCCTATCGTTGGGGTTGGGAATTACAAGCTAAATGGGGCGAAGCTAGTGCGCCCGTTGCCGAAAATAAATTAACTAAAACTTACCCAGTGCAAGCGCCAACTTGGGTAGTAATTATGCAGGAATTTACAAGTGCGATCGCGCCCTTAATTCCCCCACCACCAAATTACAACTCCACAAAGTACACTGATGCTTGGGCAAACTATGGACAAGAGGAATTTCTAAACTACGGACGTTTGCCAGGTAATTTATTTATGATTAACTGGCCCTTGCATGGTAATGATTATGCTGAAGGTGTCGAACGTCTAATAGAGTCAGAAACATCAAAACAGGAATTTTTACAACATAGTCTTTGGCACACTCAAGGATTCGCCCACTTTATCCAATCTCAATTCGGGCGCAAATACGGACTAGCCAACAATATTTTCCCCGTTGGTGACGGTGCTTATGCTATACATCCTTACTACCGCGAAAGTCGCCGCCTAGTAGGAATAACTACCGTTACAGAACAAACTATTTTACCTATACCTGAAGGAAATGTCGCCCAGTTACAACCGGAAAGTATTGCAATAGGCAACTACGCAAACGATCACCATTACCCCGGTGTAGATTTTCCCCTCCAGCCTAAATCTATTCGTTGGGGAGGACGCTGGACAGGTACGCCTTTTACTATTCCTTTTACTTGCCTCATACCGTTACAAACTGATGGTTTGTTAGCCTGTGAAAAAAATATCTCTGTTTCTCACATTGCTAATGGTGCAACTAGATTGCAACCTGTAGTAATGAATATCGGACAAGCGGCGGGAATGGCGGCGGCGCTGTGCGTAGAATTGGACTGTCAACCGCGAGATTTACCTGTAAGAAAGTTACAAAACGCTCTATTGCAAACTAAAGCTTCTATTATTCCCTTATTCAATTTGCCTGCTAATCATCCTGATTGGTGGCACTGGCAAAGCTATTATTTAGACCATTTAGAAGCTTATCCTATTAGCGGCAACTGCCCTTGTAGTCAAAATGCCTCACCACCATTACAACCTGATTCTCGCAGCTTTGAAGGTATCTTTAACCATCATAGCGAACAAAATTATACGCTTACTTTAACCGAATCAATGCAGACATGGCAATTAGTCACAATGCGATCGCACATTCACGATCAATTACAGATATGTAGCGATAATCAACTTCTCAAAGTGTCGGGAACTATCAACTATTCAGGAAAATGGTTATTAGTTGAAGAAATCAGGTAAAAATGAAACAATTTATAACTCTAGAGTGCGATCGCCTTGCTACAGAACTATCTCAAGAAATACTTTTATCTCAATCATACCCAACACTTAAAATTGAAGGTTTGGAAACGATTCTCTATATAAAATTTCTCCCTAATTTGTTGCAGGAAACAGCCCAGTTTATCTATGGCGATGTAGAGGTTCAAAGCAGTAGAGGATTTGAGATTATTCCTTATTCAAAGCTTGGTAAAAACTCTAGTTTTAGATTATTTGATGTAACAAACAATCTCATTGGATTAGGGCGCGTTGAAAAGAGATGGAATCAATCAGCAATTGCAGAGCAATGGAAAACAGTTTTCATGCTGGAGAAAATGATAAAAATTGATTTTATACGAGTGTTTTCGTAATAGGAGTTTGAGCGAATAAAGCTAGGTATCTTACCACTATCTATGGATGATAAATGGTTTATTTATTTTGAGAGCGGACACTTGTATTGTCATCGTAGCTGGATGGGAATTTGTATTTTTGATGTTCAAATAGAAACTATTGGTAATGAATCTATAACTACTCAAGTTTTAGCAAATAATCATGAATTTCAAAAATCATCCATTAGTTTAGATCGGCATAATTATATTTTAAATTTTATTTTTAACCTAATGTGTGAGGAGGCAAAAGTGCTGTATAGCTGAATGCCATTTAAGAAATTCGGAGATGTTGTAAAATTGTTGATTAAGTATTAAATTAACAAACCAAACTCGTAGCGGTTAATAAATAGTCCAATTACAAGATCGTGCATAAGCACCGTCTTAGAAAAGCAAATCGTTTTCCGTGCTAAACGTTCAATTCGTGTTCGTAAATTCAAATGCTTGTTTTCTATTTTTTGAGTGTTTTGTTTGCCAATTTTATGCAATTTTTGGTCTAAATGCCGCGAATAAGCTCCCCAATCATCGGTGTAAAAACGGGTAATTCCAAAGGGATCTAATAAAGCTTTCAATTGTACAAAAGCTTCATCAGAACGTCTACCTCTGGCGGAGGCTAAAATTTTTCCGCTCTTACGCTCAATGGCGTGCCATAACAACCTCTGATTAGATTTATTGGTAACGAAACGACCCATCTTCATCGAGTTCAGATTCCAAATCTGATGATATTTTCAAAGCCTTAAGCAAGCAAATATCAATCACCATTGACTCGCAATTGCGTTGTTTTAAAACTGATAAATTCACTGATTGCAATTGGTTTTATTTTTTTTTATTTCTTTAATAACGGTGCTAGTGCTAACGTGTAATACTCGCGCTGTATCTCGAATTCCACTGCCGTTAAGTGCCATGTCCACAATCTGTTGTTTTACTTTTCGGGATTGACCCGGATAAGCATACTCTAAAATGAATGTTCGACCATCACAAGCTTGTTCTCGACATTGATAACGTTGCTTTCCTTGAGGAGTCTTTCCATTTTTTACAATATCTACTCCCTGACAGTAAGGACAATGTAATACTTGTGTAATCATAGCTACTCTTGATGCTGTTGATTCTACTATTTTTCTGAGTTTAGTTTAGTATATCAACAATTTTACAACAACTAATAGTTAAAGGAAAACGCTTATTTACAGTAAATATTTCGATGTTAATTTGCATAAGAAAAGGGAAAGTGCGATCGGGAGCATCTCACCTTTTTGATAAATATTTATACTTATCAAAATAAATCTTATATCAGGGCTTTTGGCAAAAATAGGGTTTTCAAATTGGGATTCCAAAACCAGATTTGTTTCCAACTGATACCTGAAAAAGCTTAATTTTGCGTTTGAGTATTTGTACTCATTGCAAAATTGAGATGCTCCCGATCGCGCAAAATTGAGATGCTCCCGATCGCACTTTCTAGGAAATATGCAGTTTTGCCTTTAGCGAAACATACTACTTACTGAAGTATCTTCATGAACCCGCCAAATAGTTTCTCCTAGCAAATTAGCCACCGAAAGCACCGTTAGCTGCTCAAAGTGATTTTCTAAGGGAACGGGAATTGTATTTGTAACAATTACTTCTTCAAATAAGCCACTCGATAGCCGCTCCACTGCGGGAGGAGAAAACACTGCATGAGTTGCACAAGCGTATACTTGACGCGCTCCTTCCTCTCGTAACAGTTTAGCCCCCGCCGCGATCGTACCACCGGTATCAATCATGTCATCTACTAGCACGGCAGTTTTACCCGCCACATCGCCAATGACGTTGAGGACTTCTGCGACATTATGAGCTTGACGACGCTTGTCAATAATTGCCAAAGGCGCATCATTTAGCTTTTTAGCAAAGGCTCTGGCTCTAGCTACACCCCCAACATCAGGAGAAACTACCACAATATCCGATAACTGTTTACTAGCTAAATAATCAATTATTACTGGCGAACCGTAAACATGATCGAAAGGTATATCAAAATATCCCTGAATCTGGGCTGAGTGCAAATCCATTGCTATAACTCGGTGTGCGCCGCCTTGAGTAATCAAGTTAGCCACCAATTTAGCTGTAATCGACTCTCGCCCCGCAGTTTTGCGATCTGCCCTAGCATAGCCGTAGTAAGGAATTACTGCGGTAATCTGCCGCGCGGAAGCACGACGACAGGCATCAATCATAATCAGTAATTCCATCAAATGGTCATTTACTGGATTGCAAGTAGGTTGAATAAGATAAACATCACAGCCCCGAATCGACTCTTGAATTTGAATGTAAAGTTCTCCATCGGCAAATCGCTTACGAATCATTGGACCCAAGTCCATGCCCAAATAACGAGCAACTTCTTGAGAAAATGGGACGTTGGCAGAACCAGAGAACAAACGCAAGCGGTTATTGTCAGTCATAACCGAACTTTGAGTTGACGGAAGCGTCAAAGTAGTTGCAGATCGTAGCACAACAGACCCTCTAAGCGGCTTCATGGCAATCCTATCATCACGAGTTTATATACTTCCTCAGCAATTGTAGGGAAATTTAATTATAAGCTTGGATAAAGTTATTAATTAACAATAGTTTAAGCCTTTTAGGCAAATACTTTGTATAACTAGCCTTTCCACCCGTATTTTGAATTTATTTGTTAAACAAGTATGTAAGCAAAATTACTTAGTTATAAAATAGCAGGAGACGGACTTAGTGGTTTTGAGACAACTTTAGAAATTTTAAGAGCGGTCAATTTATGTCTTTACAGCTTGAAAAGCTAATGCGATCGTACGATTAAAAGCAGAATCTCCAAATTCTTCTTAGTCTCATAACTAACTGTTGAACTAAATTTTTTTATATTCGTCGCAATGCAACCACCTATTTCCCTGCAAACAGTTCTCCAAAATCGCTATCGTTTAATCAAAATTTTAGGTGAGGGGGGATTTGGTCGTACCTATTTGGCAGCAGATTTAGGTCGCTTTAACGAGCTTTGCGCCCTTAAGGAGTTAATTCCTTTTCAAAATACACCGGAGTTTTTAGCCAAGGCAAAGCAGTTATTTCAAAAAGAAGCAAGTGTTTTATACAAAATTCATCATCCTCAAATTCCGCAGTTTAGAGCCACTTTTGAGCAAGATGAACGCTTAGTTTTAGTCCAAGACTACATAGAAGGTAAAAGTTATTTGCAATTACTCCAGGAAAAGCAGGCAATAAATAAAACTTTCACGGAAGTAGAGGCAATACAACTATTACAGCAATTATTACCTGTACTTGCTCACTTACACGTTAGGGGCATAATTCACCGTGATATCTCCCCCGATAATATTATTTGGCGCGAAATTGATTCTAAGCCTGTATTGATTGATTTTGGTGTAGTTAACGAAATAGCCAGCCGGATTCAAGCGATTAATCCTCAATCTGTGACAACAACGGTAGGGAAATTAGGCTACGCGCCCATCGAACAACTGCAAACGGGTAGAGCTTACGCCAGTAGCGATCTGTACTCATTGGCAGTGAGTATTATAGTTTTACTTACAGGCAAGCAGCCTTTAGAATTATTTGATGACGAGCAATTTATCTGGAATTGGCAAGGGTGGACAAAGGTAAGTCAAGAATTTGCTTGCTTGCTCAATCGGATGCTAAGTTACAAGCCAAGCGATCGCTATCAATCCGTTGCCGAAGTTGCCAAAGCCCTACAATTGATGCTAGAATCCGCTCCCCAAACGCCATTACCAAATAGTCTTCAACCTGTAGCTGCACTGCCACAAATAGAGCAAAATTCCCCTCCTCATCTCCCCGTTACTGCCCCATCTCAAATAAATACAATGGCAATTGGTCGTCGTCCCGATGAAATCAAACCCATTGCTACCAAACAATTGCAACCAACGGTTACTAAGCTTTCTATTTGGGAACGCTGGTGGGCGATCGCATTTATTTTTGTGGCGGTGGCTTTGATTGCTGGCGGTAGTTCTTTGTTATTTGTAAGTTGGTTATTAAATAATAATCAGAAAGGAGAACCGCAAACTTTCCCTTCGCCGCTAATTGCTGAACCACCTTCTAAATCTAATTAACAGGATATTTTGAACGCACTACTAATTACAGGTACAGATACCGAAACAGGTAAAACTGTTTTAACCACCGCTTTAGCTGCTTATTGGCAAAGGTTTGTTTCTCCAAAAAAGCTGGGGATAATGAAACCAATTCAAGCGGGAACTGGCGATCGCGAATTATACGCGCAATTATTTACTCTCCATCAATCTATCGACGAAATTAATCCTCTATACTTTGATGCCCCTTTAGCACCCCCCATTGCTGCCGCCAAAGAAGGACGCACTGTAGACTTAGGTATAGTATGGCAAGCGTTTCAGCAGTTGCAAAGGACACGAGATTGGGTGCTAGTAGAAGCTTTAGGCGGACTTGGATCGCCGATAACTTATGAATTTACCGTAGCTGACTTAGCTGCCGAATGGCGATTACCAACAGTTTTAGTTGTTCCGGTAAAACTAGGAGCAATTGCTCAAGCCGTTGCTAATGTTGCTTTAGCTAGAATGACGGGAGTTGATCTTAAAGGCATTATTTTAAATTGCGTACAGCCAGTTTCAAGCGAGCAAATTACCGATTTGACACCCATAGGCTTGATTCAATCGCTGACTAATATACCTGTATTAGGTTGTATGCCTTATTTAGATGATCCAAAAGATTTAGATAAACTGGTACAAGTAGCAGCAAATCTAGACCTAGAAATATTATTGCCGTTTACTCTAGCTAATACTAAGAGAAAATAAGTTATCAGCGATCGCCTTTTCATCGAGCAAATACAGTTGATTGAAAATTTAGTTAAATCTTTATTCAAAACATGGTTGCTACTTCAATAAATCCTCTTAATATCGATTTATCCAGCATTCGGGCGGAAATTCAAGCACTACAGCCGCAAATTGTCCAATGGCGGCGAAAAATTCATCAATACCCAGAATTAGGCTTTAAAGAACAATTAACGGCGCAATTTATTTCGCAAAAACTTCAAGAATGGGGAATTGAGCATCAAACAGAAATCGCCCACACGGGAATAGTGGCAACTATCCGCAGCCACAAAATCGGGAAAGTATTGGCAATTCGGGCGGATATGGATGCTTTGCCAATTCAAGAACAAAATCAAGTAGATTATTGCTCCAAACATGATGGCATCATGCACGCTTGCGGACACGATGGACACACTGCGATCGCTCTTGCTACAGCTTACTACTTAGCCCAACACCGCGATGATTTTGCAGGCAGTGTCAAAATCATCTTTCAACCCGCCGAAGAAGCCCCAGGGGGTGCTAAACCAATGATTGCCGCCGGGGTATTAACTAATCCTGATGTTGACGCAATTATTGGCTTGCATTTGTGGAATAATTTACCCCTAGGTACGGTAGGAGTGCGAGAAGGGGCATTAATGGCGGCGGTGGAGTGTTTTCGCGCTCGGATTCTAGGTAAAGGCGGACATGGTGCAATGCCGCATCAAACTGTAGATTCTGTTGTCGTTGGAGCGCAAATTGTCAGCGCCCTGCAAACCATTGTGGCGCGAAATGTCGATCCCATAGAGTCCGCCGTTGTAACAGTAGGAGAATTCCATGCAGGTACAGCTTTAAATATTATTGCCGACACGGCGCAGCTAAACGGCACAGTTCGTTATTTTAATCCAAAATTTGCTGGGTTTTTACAGCAAAAAATCGAACAAATTATTGCGGGGATATGCAGTAGTTACGGCGCTAAGTACGACTTAGAATATTGGCAACTTTACCCGCCAGTAATTAATAATGCCGAAATTGCTCAATTAGTGCGAAGTCAAGCTATGAAAGTTGTTGAAACTCCCCTGGGAATTGTGCCAGAATGCCAAACTATGGGTGGCGAAGATATGTCATTTTTTCTGCAAGAAGTACCAGGTTGTTACTTCTTTTTGGGTGCTGCCAATCTTCCTAAAAACTTAGCTTATCCTCATCATCATCCTCGCTTTGATTTTGATGAAACCGCACTAATGATGGGAGTAGAAATATTTGTCCGTTGCGTAGAAAATTTTAACTGTTTATTTGTTCAAAACTAACTGTTAGTACAACCGTAAGTAACACAGTCTGTTATCAAGCTATGTTGTGAACTAGGCGACAGGAAACGCCGACAAGAATAATGAGCAGCACTTACCGCCAAACAATCATCAGCGCTAGGCAACAAATTGCCAATACTAACAGTGCAGTCTGTGATAGTAAAAAGCGGATTAATAAAAGCAACGTAACTATGACTGCAAGCAAAGAAACTCTCACAGATAGTAATTGTTACTTTACTTTGCTTTAAGTATTAGCTTTTTAATTAGTAATCTCAAAGAACTTATAAGTTTTCTTGAGATAGAGAGTAAGCAAGTTCACCACAAAAATACTCAAGACAAATTTTACTTAACGCCTAAAGAAAATTTGCAACAAATTATGACTCACCCTTTTAAAACAAGTTTGTGTCCCACTTGCGGTCATTCTTTTCCCAAAACAAGCAATCTGTTAGTAAGTTGGAATTGTCTAGGTTGTAAATGGGTTGATAGCTTATTTGGCTGCTAAAATTTAGCAATGGTTGGGGTTAATAATAAAAAAAATTCTAGATTCTAGAGTTAGCATTAATCTTAGGGTTGCTCGAATTACTGAGTAACCCCAAACTTGAGGGAGAAATTGCGAGGATGATAATTGCGGACTTAATTAAGTGGTTTGAAGCTTGGGCAAATCCTGCTTGGCAAGAAAAATGGGATAATTGCGGCTGGCAAATTGAACCTGGGGTACTAAACCAGTCAGCACGAGTGTTAGTATGCTTAACACCTACTTTAGCAGTAGTGGAGGAAGCGATCGCCCTTTCCACTTCCGGTACAGAAGTCAATCTAATTTTCGCCCACCATCCGCTAATTTTTAACCCTCTCAAATCTCTACGCACGGGAGATGCAATAACTGAAATAACTCGGTTAGCTTTTAGCCATCAAATCGGCATTTATACCGCTCACACCAACTTTGACCAAGTACAGGAAGGTACAGCAGATATACTTGCAACTATGTTGAAATTACAAGAAGCCATGCCTATAGTACCAACTCAAAGCAATTTAGGCTATGGGCGAGTGGGAAAATTAAACCCAACTTTGACTTTAGCGGAGTTACTTGTACAAATTCAAACTCTTTTAAAGCCGCCAAACTTAATTATTTCTCCTACCGCCGATTTAGCGCAAATTATTCAAAAAGTTGCAGTGTTGGGCGGAAGCGGTGCTAGTTATATTTCTGACGTAGTCAAGACAGGGGCGCAAGCTTACTTAACTTCCGATTGTAAATTTCATCAATTTCAAGAAAGTCGCGATCGCGGTTTAATATTAATTGATGCTGGACACTATGCTACCGAACGTCCAGCTTGCGAGTCCTTGGTAACTAAATTTACAGCTTTGGGTCTAGATTGGGTAAAATTAAGCCAAAATGATGAAGATTTTCGCTGTTTTTTTCCAACCTAATAACTTTTTTTCTTAAATTCTTAGCTGTGCTTGAAAACCCTCTAAACTCCTCAACTTCTATATAGGAATTAGCTCCTAATTAATTTAAGAATGTGTTGTTGTTTTATTAAAAAAACACATCATCTTTATAAAAAAAACTTATTTATAAAGGTTACTAAGCTGCTTTTTAACTGATAATCGGTAAAGCAAAGCTAAAAATATACTTGTTTAACAATCAAGTACAAAACTGTGCGACCACTCAAAATTTAACTAACATCAGCAAAGATTTAAGTATGTCCTCCCCGGTATCAAGAGTTTTAGTTTTATCAATGAGTAACTTCGAGTTTCGTGTCGGTCGCACTACCTTATTTGAATTTGAGTATGCTGTAAATGATTTTGAAGACGTTGATATACTCGCTCCCAGTTACTCACAAAATAAGCTTAATAAATTAGCCAGGAACATTTCACGGTTTTCTTTTGCAAAGACAGGCAAAGCACTTCCTATTAGCCCTACATTTAATCAATTTTCCTTAGATAAAGAATACGATTTATTTTTGTTTATTTGTCAATATCCTAAAGAATTACGTTACTTAAATTCTATTAAAGATTGGCGTAAAAAATGCCGGAAAGCTGTTTGCTGGTTAGACGAAATATGGTCAAAAGATGTAACTAAGTTTAAGCCTCAACTAACAGCATTAAAAGACTTTGACCATGTTTTCATGAATCTAAGTTCTAGTATTGAAAAAGTTGCTGAGATTATTCAAAAGCCCTGTTCTTATATGCCTCCAGGAATTGATGCTATAAAGTTTTGTCCCTATCCTTTACAGCCACAAAGAAGCATTGATGTATGCAGTATAGGTCGCCGTCCAAAGTTACTTCATGAATCACTATTGAATTTAGCAGAGCAAAATAACTTCTTTTATATGTATGACACAATGAGAGAATTATTTGTACGTGATTACAACGAACATCGCAACTTATATAGAAATATAGTTAAAAGAAGTCGTTATTTTATTGCTTACAAACCCAAATTCGACTTATTAAATCAAACGGGCGGTCAGGAGGAACTAAATATTCGTTTCTTTGAAGGTGCAGCCGGTGGTGCAGTAATGTTAGGAATACCGCCAAATTGTCAGGCTTTCCACCAAAACTTTGATTGGTCAGATGCAGTAATTCCTTTGGCTGAAGATTCAACTAATATAGCTGAAATAATTTCTCAACTTGATTCTCAGCCAGAGCGTTTAAATAAAATTCGTACTGACAATGTCGTCAACTCCCTTCTGCGCCACGATTGGGTATATCGCTGGGAAAAAATCCTGGATACTATTGGTATACACCCTTCTAAAGGAATGCTTCAAAGAAAAGATAAATTAAAAGAACTAGCTGCAATTGCTACAAAAAATAGTAATATGAGTGAATAACTTTATAGAAAAAGTAACTTATTTTTAACTCGATTGCTCGTTTGCGAATTTTGCTTTTATCCCTGCGCTAACTGAACTTAAACTATCTTTTAAATAAACTTAACTAATTGTTTTTTAGGCAGCTCAAAAAAAGGTTGTTTTACTGCATATATTTTTTTAAATACCTGGTGCAATTTGTGAACTAAAACCATTTGTTTACGATCAAAATTATGAATTATTATCTATCTATTTTCTGTCAGTTTCCGAAGTAAGTCTTGCTTTAAAAGAGTTACAACCATTAATTGAGCAAGCTGATTTTTATTATTAAAAAACCGTGCTATTGCTTTCTCTAGAAGTCTTTTAGGATTCAGGCATGACCAAAGTTCTCGAAGCCTGACAGAAGATGGATAGTATTGATATTCAACTTACATAAGTAAGCTAAAAGATTGTATTCATCTTTGGAGTGAGAAAAATAAACTGAGTCGAGGAAGCTGAAAAAGCTACCGAATCGTTTTAATATTGAGTAAGGTGCAAACGACGATCGCACATTTTATTAAGCGCATCTTGGCATTAAAGCCGCTATTGTAGGCTATTGAAACTATTTTAAGAGTAAATAGAGCGTTGAATTTAGGCTATTACCCAAGTGTTGTGGTAGCATAATAAGTTGCTGCATTATCAAAATAAATTGAGTTTTTATGGCACTGACACAACAGCGCAAACAAGAATTAATCACCAGCTACCAAGTTCATGAGACTGATACTGGTTCTTCTGAAGTCCAAATCGCCATGCTGACTGATAGAATCACCCGTCTTAGCGAACATCTCCGGGCAAATCAACAAGATCACTCATCGCGCCGAGGATTGTTAAAAATAATCGGTCAACGCAAACGTTTGTTATCTTACGTACAGAAGCAAAACCGCGAGAAGTATCAAGCTTTGATTGCTAGATTGGGAATTCGCGGTTAAGGAGTAGTTATTATGGCTACCGAACCCGAACGCCAATCTTTACCCTTTGAACCAAGTAAAAAAGCTCCCAAAGCAGCTAAAAGCACCGAACAACCTGCGGCTAAACCAAAAAGCGTAAAAAGCAACTACAAGCCACAAAAAGCCCCGGTAAGTACCAAAAATCAAGCAAATAAGCCACCTTTTACAAAGGAAGAAATGGCACTACCAAAAGTAGTAAGCGATCGCATGGCGCGGCGAATGGTAGTATTTTGCGGCGTACCAACAGTTTTAGGGATGGCAACTTTAATTGGTGGCTACGTAGCTATTAGTCACGGCATTAAACCGCCGGGAGTATTAGTCTTACTATCGAGTATGGGTTTTTTGGGTTTAAGTGTTTTGGGGCTAACTTATGGCATCCTCTCTGCCTCCTGGGAGGAGGAAGTGGCTGGAAGCAAATTAGGGGTACAGGAATTTGTAATAAATTGGGGCAGGATGCTGACAGCTTGGAAATCGACACGACAGAAAAACCCTTAGTGATTCTGGTTTTAGCGTGCAAGTTATCAACAGAGCGATCGCAAACTTGAGACAATAAAAAATATCAATTTGCGCTTGCTCCCCTTTAAACAAAAGTGTTTCTAAAATTAAATAACTACCTTCGATCGAGGAATTTAACATGATTGTAGTCATGAAAGCTGGTTCGCCAGAAATTGAAATTGCCCGCATCAGTGAAGAATTAAGTAGTAGAGGACTCAGCGCCGAAAAAATTGTTGGCAAGCATAAAGTAGTTCTGGGCTTAGTGGGGGAAACTGCTAGTCTCGATCCGTTACAAATTCAAGAAGTCAGCCCCTGGATTGAGCAAGTAATGCGCGTAGAACAACCATTCAAACGCGCCAGCTTAGAATTTCGACACGGACAAGCAAGTGAAGTCGTAGTTGATACCCCAAATGGCGCGGTACATTTTGGGCAAAATCACTCAATTGTCACGATCGCCGGACCCTGCTCGGTAGAAAATGAAGCCATGATTATTGAAACCGCCCAGCGCGTCCAAGCCGCCGGAGCGCAATTTTTACGTGGGGGTGCTTACAAACCCAGAACATCGCCCTACGCTTTCCAAGGACACGGAGAAAGTGCGTTAGAACTATTAGCCGCAGCCCGCTCGGCAAGCGGACTTGGCATTATTACCGAAGTAATGGATACCGCCGATCTTGATAAAATTGCCGCCGTAGCTGACATAGTTCAAGTTGGCGCTCGAAATATGCAAAACTTTTCTTTACTCAAGAAAGTTGGAGCGCAACCAAAACCTGTATTTTTGAAACGGGGAATGTCGGCAACTATTGAAGAATGGCTAATGGCCGCCGAGTATGTTATGGCGGCGGGCAACCAAAACGTTATTCTCTGCGAGCGTGGCATCCGCACCTTTGACCGTCAGTATGCCCGCAATACTTTGGACTTATCAGTAATTCCTGTACTGCGAGGTCTTACCCACTTGCCAATTGCCATCGATCCAAGTCACGGTACGGGTAGAGCCGAATATGTCCCCTCAATGGCTTTAGGTGCGATCGCTGCGGGTGCAGATGCGCTAATGATTGAAGTTCACCCCAACCCTGCCAAGGCGTTATCTGACGGGCCGCAATCTTTGACACCTGATCGCTTTGATAGTTTAATGTCAGAGCTTGCCGTAATTGGTAAAGCTGTAAATCGCTGGCAGCGACCCACCGCGATCGCTAACTATTAAAATTATGTCTAAAGAATTTGTCATTGGTGAAAAAGTTAAAGTCACCACCTTACCGCCTTATCTCAAAACTGCCGATCCGATGCCAATGTTGCGTCCTCCTGATGTCGTGGCATTAGGGGAGGAAGGTATTGTTAGCGATCGCCGTCCCGCAAATTATTGGGCCGTACGGTTCACTAATGGTACTTTTTTAATTGATAGTCAGTACATTGAAACTGTAACCCACACTACCGAACAAGTCGATCTGGGTCTAAATCCTCAAGACTTATAAAAAGTAGACTGATATTAATTACTTTTGGTATATAAAGGCGATCGCATTTGTATACCAAAATTTTTCAGTTACCAATCTGTAGATTTATCTTAGGTTGAACTAACTATTGCTTGTGCTGTTTGCGCCTCAGATTCGTTATTAGCCAAATGTTGCACAACTAAAACTGAGCAAGAAGCATGATGAAGAACATAATTGCTTACACTTCCCAAAATTAATTCATTTATCCCCGATCTCCCCCTGCGCCCCATAACTATTAGATCGGCTTGCCAATTAATAGCAAAATCGCAAATAGTTTGACCTGGACTTCCATAATTTTGACTAAATTCGGCATTAACTCCAGCAGCAATTGCTTGAGTAGAAAGATTTTGTAATAGTTTTAAACCCCGCTCTTCAAACTCTTTATATTGTTGTTGATAAATTTCCAGAGCTTTGCTATTTAAGCCTGTATAGTATTCTCTACCAAAACTTGTAGGCAGATTGGGCATCCCTTCTTCATGGGATAGAACGTGCAGTAGCATGACACTAGCTCCGGTAGCTTTAGCTAGATCGAGAGCTTTATCGAAAACTGATTTATTAAGGGTAGAGAAATCAACAGCTACTAAAACTTTTGCAAACATAACAAATTGTCTCCAATTATTTTAATTGAATGTAGAATTTGCTCAGTAGATATGGGAAAATCTGACCATCATTACTAATAATCCCACTAACATACAAACCCAGATTATTAACGAACCCCAGCTAACAGACTCACCTAGCCAAGGTTGCTGTGTATTCCTAGTTGTTTTTTTGAGGATAGCCATTTGCATACCTCCGTACTTATATATTCTTAATTTTTAATTTAATCTAAAGGCTGTTCTGACAACGTTAATTGCAATGAAAATTAAATACTATCAACAATAATATAAATTTAGGCATTAAAATCACTCTCAATCAGCCCTATTGATACAAAAAAGCAACACTTGAACCTAACAGCCCTCTCAATTTGCTGGTTGAAGTGTCTAGCGGATTTGTTTAAATCTGGCATTTAGGAGCTTAATTTACGATCAATTATTGCGGTGGTTATTATCATAATGAACCCTCGCCCCTGCCCATTGGAGTTTTTCGCGCAGGGTGTGATAGTAAGAATAGTTTTCTTCCAAAATAATAAACTTAGCTTGATGCTCCGACATTCTGACATCTACCCGTTGTCCGGGCCAAATAGACGCGCCTAAAATACTATCAGTCCACAACTTAGTATTAAGCTCGTAATCGGCTAAGGGCCAAACGCTGACTACCGAACCTGCGGGTAAAATCAAAGGACGGCTAGAAAGACTCATAGGACAAATAGGCGTAACAATAATAGCTTTCATGCCATCATGCACTATCGGCCCGCTTGCAGAAACCGTATAACCTGTAGAACCTGTGGGCGTAGCAATAATTAACCCATCCCCTTGATACTGATCGACGACTTCCCCATCAATATCCATTTCCAAAATTGACGTGATTGTTCGGTCAGCCGAGGCGGGTTTGATGCACATTTCATTGAGGGCGAGGTATTTATCGCTCATCAATTGGGTGTTAGTGCGATCGCCTTCGTAAATTGCCGCCTGCAACATCATCCGTCTTTGAATAGCATAGCGATCGGCAAGTATTCGCTGCCATACTTGTTCGGAGTTTTTAAATTCCTCAAAAGCTTCCGTCAAAAAGCCTAAATGTCCCCCCACATTCACTGCCAAAATGGGGATATTATGCGGGGCTAAATGCCGTGCTGCCGTTAATACCGTCCCATCACCACCCAACACTATAGCTAAATCAATAGGCTGGCTTGCAG
The DNA here is from genome assembly GCF_000332075.2 of Synechocystis sp. PCC 7509. Lineage (NCBI taxonomy): Bacteria > Bacillati > Cyanobacteriota > Cyanophyceae > Synechococcales > Merismopediaceae > Synechocystis > Synechocystis sp. PCC 7509. The sequence goes on from NZ_ALVU02000001.1 coordinate 2,920,272, forward strand.
AGGCGAGAAACACCGGATAAGGGTTGTCTTTTGGCCCGCTTGGCCCCATGAGAATGCGGCAATTGAGACTTTCTAATTGCCGCGCACATTTTTCCGCCCATTGGCGACTTTGAGCATCGGCGGCTTTGTGAGCGATAATAACCTGCTTTAACTCCACCCGATTACCACTTCAAAAGGTTAAATTGCTCCATATCCACCGTATCGCGGTTGCGATAAATAGTCAGCACGATCGCAAGGCCCACCGCCGCCTCGGCAGCAGCTACCGTTAGCACAAATACTGTAAATACTTGACCTTTAATTTCTTGGGCATCTAAATAGTTAGAAAATGCCATCAAATTCAAATTCACCGCATTTAGCAGTAATTCAATAGACATCAACACTCTGACCGCATTGCGGCTAGTAATTAAGCCAAAAATACCAATACAAAATAAAGCCGCCGCTAATAATAAAAAGTATTCAAGTTGCATAATTTTCTCCTCCTTTTTTACTGATTTGTAGAGACACGCCTAACCGTGTCCCCACACCAATCTACCCGCGCTTACCATCATCAAGACTGCTAGTTTTATCGCTAGACACCCCAACAAGTTCCCTGGGACGTTCTGCTAGAGTCAAAATCGGCTGTTGTTTTGTAGGCGACATAGTTTGATCGGGCAAAAATTCGCGCCGTGCGAGGATAATCGCCCCTACCATTGCAATTAATAACAAGATTGAAGCAAGCTCAAAAGGCAATAAAAAGTCTGTAAAAAAATGCTCTCCAATGGTAATTGTCGAACTACTACCGGGTATCGTAGTCGGCGAAAGTTTCCAAGGAGTAGCCAAAATCATCACACTCAGTAAACTAAATATGCCTGCACTAACTATTGCTGTTAGCGTTGGACGCAACCAGGCATTTTTCATCGGCTTAAAAGTTTCACGTTTGTTTACAAGCATAATTGCAAACAAAATCAATACGTTTACCGCCCCGATGTAAATTAATACTTGAGCGGCGGCTACAAAGTCCGCATTGAGTAGTAAATACATCCCCGCAATGGCAATAAACACCCCTCCCAGCAGAAAGGCAGAATAAACGATATTAGATAACAGCACTACTCCTAACGCTGCGGCAATCATCATAAATGCGAGAATGCCGAACGAAACAATTTGTACGCCTTCTGCTAAATTCACTTTTGTATTAGTCTCCTTATTGGCTAATAGTTTTGAGCCTATGGACAATAGACTCAAAACTTAAAACTATTTCGTCGCTGGTTTTTCTTGCTCGGCAATTTCTTCGGGCATTTTACCAACGCGGCGGCTACCAGTGGGTAAGTTGTGGGGTTCTAAAACGCCTTTAGGTAAGTAGACAAATTCTCTTAGTGGTGTCACCATCGGGTCGTCGGTGACTTTGTAAGGCAAACGTCCCAAGGCTACGCTGTCATAATTTAACTCATGGCGATCGTAGGTAGAAAGATCGTACTCCTCGGTCATTGACAAACAGTTTGTCGGGCAATATTCCACGCAATTACCGCAAAAAATACAAACCCCAAAATCAATACTGTAGTGCTTGAGTTTTTTCTTTTTGCTGGCTTTATCAAATTCCCAATCAACTACAGGCAAGTTAATCGGACAAACTCGAACGCAAACTTCGCAGGAAATACACTTATCAAATTCAAAGTGAATTCGTCCCCGAAACCGCTCCGAAGGAATCAATTTTTCGTAAGGATACTGTACAGTTATCGGTCGTCGCTGCATATGGTCAAAGGTGACAGATAGCCCTTGACCAATGTATCGAGCAGCTTGTACCGTTTCTTTGGCGTAATCCCCAACTTGCTTAAGAAACTTGAACATAGGTAGTGTATCTCTCTAATTTTTAAGAAATCGCTTAACCGCCAAAAGCAACGGGAAAGGATAATTTCAAGGCGGCAGTTATGAGCAGGTTAACTAAACCTACTGGGAGTAAAAACTTCCATCCTAAATCTAACAACTGGTCAATTCTGACTCTAGGAACAGTCCAGCGCAGCAAAATCGCCACAAATATCAAAAAGTAAGCTTTTAGTACGGTCATAGTGATGCCTAATGAAGCATCAATTAGCTGCAACCACGAACTTGTTTCACTGACTCCGAACAAGTTGGCGAATAATTCAATCGGAATGGGAAAATCCCAACCACCCAAATACAAAACCGCTACTAGCAAAGAAGAAAGCAACAAGTTTACATAAGATCCCAAGTAAAAAAGCCCGAACTTCATACCAGCGTACTCGGTTTGATAACCTGCGACTAATTCCTCCTCCGCTTCGGGTAAGTCAAAGGGCATCCGTTCGCATTCGGCTAGTACCGAGATCCAAAAGATCATAAAACCGATAGGCTGTCGCCAGACATTCCAGCCCAAAATCCCGTAACCCGATTGTTGATTAACAATGTCTACCGTACTCAGGCTATTAGACATCATCACGATCGCAAGTACAGCCAATGATAGCGGAATCTCATAACTAATCGACTGAGCGGCGGCTCTTAATCCTCCTAGCAAGGAGTATTTATTATTAGAGGAGTAGCCAGCCATTAATAAGCCAATCGGCTGAATGCTAGATAAAGCAATCCATAAAAACACCCCCGTACCAACATCTGTAATTACAAGATTCTGTCCAAAAGGGACTACTAAGTAAGACAGAAACACGGGAATTACAACAATAATTGGGCCTAAAGTAAATAGCAGAGGGTCGGCTTTTGCCGGGACTACATCTTCTTTAAAAACTAATTTCAGTCCATCAGCTACCGGAGCAAGTAACCCAAAAGGCCCCATAAAATCCGGGCCAATACGTTGTTGGGCGGCAGCAGAAATTTTCCTCTCTAGCCAGGTAGTAACTAATACCCCTACCGTTGCACCAATAATCATTAATATCATTGGTAATGGCATCCAAATAGCTTTTGCTGTACCCGCAGGTAAGCCTAGCTGAATTAGAGATTCAATAAAAGTTCCTTGGAGGTCTATTCCTGAATTCATGTTTGCGCTCTTTACATCATTGATTCCGTCAGTTATTTACAAAGCGGTTGGGCTATTGCTGCAAGGCTTGTAAATTTCCTCTGTAAGGCTATCTAAAAATCACCGCTTGGGCGTAAAGATTTTTTACACATTCCACTGCTTAGTATATCGTTGCTTAGAACTCCGTTTATCTTTGCTCAATGGGAATGTAAGCTTCTTTATGCAAACCTTTATAAACTTGGCTAGGGCGAAAAATGCGGTTTTCGGCTAGTTGTTCTTTCCAGTGTGCCAGCCAACCAGCCACCCGTGCGATCGCAAATATTGGCGTAAATAAGTCTGTTGGGATTCCTAACTTTCCATACACTAAACCTGAGTAGAAGTCAACATTTGGATAAATCCCTTTATGTCCGAGTTTTTCGGACACAACTTGTTCCATTTCTAGAGCAATATCGTAGTATTTATCATGCCCAAACTTCTCAAACAGTTGCTCTACCAAGTTTTGCAAAATAGTTGCTCTAGGATCTTTGACTTTATAAACCCGATGACCAAAGCCCATAATCTTAGCTTTGCGTTGCAGGCGTTCGTCCAAGTAGGGGCGGACATTTTCTACAGAGCCAATTTCTTCTAGCATCCCAATTACTTCTTCATTAGCGCCGCCATGCAAAGTCCCGCCCAACGTACCAACGGCGGAAGCAACTACAGCATAAGGATCGGTCAAAGTAGAAGCGGTGACTCTGGCGCTAAAAGTAGAGGCATTCATTGTATGCTCGGCGTGTAAAGTAAGACAAACATCAAGAATCCGTGCTGATAAAGGGTCGGGTTCTTTTTCACTGAGCATATAGAGAAAGTTTGCCGCGTAATCCAAGTCATCGCGGGGACGCACGGGGTCGTTACCTTTACGCATGAGTTGAAAGGCTGCCACCATCGTCGGAATCGTTGCTAGGAGGCGCACTACCGCATCGCGGATGTAAATAGGGTTATCTAAGTCGCGGCGGGAGTAAAACAAGCCCAAAGCGGCGGCGGAGGCTTGCAGAGCATCCATTGGGTGTCCGCTTTCGGGAAAACTTTTCATCATATCCCGGATGCGATATTTGATCCGGCGGTGATAGCGAACTTCATGCTCAAACTCGGCAAGTTCTTGTTGGTTTGGCAGTTTTCCCCAAATTAATAAGTAGGACGTTTCCAAAAACGTACTTTTTTCGGCTAATTCTTCAATACGGATGCCACGATACTCTAGTATTCCCTGTTGTCCATCAACATAGCTAATACTAGATTCGGCGGCGGGTATGCCTTCCAATCCGGGCTTAAATTCGCATAGAGACATAGCTACACCAACAAAAATTAATAATTACTAAATAATACTCAGGCTAACTTATCAGAAACTGCTGCAACTATTGCATTTTTTCTTTTAAACTTCTAGGCGATCGCTCAAAGCAACCCATTGCGCTACACTCAAATCCTCCGCGCGAACTTGGGGGTTGATATCTAATTGTTCCAGCAATTGAGTAAATTTGTCTCGTTCTACTACAGAAATCAGATTATTTCTCAGCATTTTGCGCTTAGTTGCAAAACCCAGTTTTACCAGAGTCTCCAAATTTCGGGGATTAGTAGCGGCGGGTAATATTTGCCGGGGACGCAGCCTAACAACGGCGGAATCTACTTTTGGTGGGGGTGAAAAGCATTGAGCAGGTACGGGACAAACTAATTCGCATTCTGCTAAATACTGAACTCGCACCGATAGCGCCCCAAAAGCTCTATTACCAGGTTTGGCATACAAGCGCTCGGCGACTTCTTTTTGCACCAGTAGCACAATCGAATCAAAGCTTTGCACCGGTGGGGTTGAAATTTTGCCCAACAACTTTTCTAAAATTGGCCCAGTAATATTGTAAGGAATATTTGCCACCACTTTATTAAGATCCTTGCAGGCATCATAATCTGGCAATGCTAGGCTAAGAATATCTCCTTGCAGTAGTAAAAAATTACTAACTTTACCGAGTTGCTTTACTAATAAAGCGCACAAATCCCGGTCAATTTCCACCGCTACTACCGATTGCGCCAGGGGTAATAATTGACGAGTTAATACTCCTGTACCTGGCCCAATTTCCAAAATGCGATCGCTTTTTGTAATTTCTGCGGCTTTAATTATTTGGTGCAGTACCTTTTCACTTTTTAGCCAATGTTGGGCAAAAATCTTACGCGCTCTTACCACTTTGAAACCGCCGGACAATTTTCGATGTACCACCGCCAGGGTAACTCTACACCTTTAGAGATACCAATGCGGGTAGTTTGCACAAAATTAATCTCTTTTGTTGCCAATTTATTTATAAATTCCCCACCGCGATGCTCTAACCACAGCGCTGATCCGCTCTGCAACGGCACACCATTTAAACTGCGATCTATTTGCATCGCTCGACACAATTTACCTGGACCGGCGGCAAACTTTTGTAAATTTTCTCCTTCGGGTACTTTTTCCAACTGCAAAGCCCGAATTAGTACCGCACTCGGCACTCCATCTAAGTCTGTGACTACATTAAAACAGTGGTAAATGCCGTAAATTAGATAAACGTAACTTCTCCCTGGCGCTCCAAAAACAACATCATTGCGACTTGTACGGCTTTTGTAAGCATGAAAAGCTGGATCTCCTACTGCATAAGCTTCCGTTTCTACAATTGCGCCCCGGATAATTTGCCCATCTGGTAATTGACGTACCAGCACGCAGCCTAAAAGCAGTGGTGCAACTTCTATTGCGGGACGTGCTAGAAAGTTTGGCTCGACAATCTGATTGAATACCGTTGAATTAAACAAAGCAAATTAGCTAAAGTAACATTGCACTGGTCTAGCTCAATTGTAATAATTACAAGGCAAGCAGTACAACTATTTGGAGACGAGCAAAAATGGATGTCAAGCTGATATTGGTAGGGTTAACGGTAATATTTACAATCTCTTGCCTATTTTTTGGGACTAAAAATGGGTTCTATGACTCTAAAAACTATCATGGTAATGGCTCGGCTCACTAAATTAAAGCTAAATAAAATTTAATGTTTTTACCCCCTCACCTGTGCCAGTTTGGAGAAGAAAGGTATCTGCTAGAGTCATAATCTTATTTTCTCTTGAGCAGGTGTGGTAATGCAAAAAACCTCAACTTGGATGCATATATTGAAAAGACTTCGCGCCGTCAAACCCAGACGAGCGTTAATCTTTGCCATCTTAGTTTTTATTAGCAATGAGGAGTAATCATCCACCCTCCTCTAGCATTAATATGGGAGGCTCGGAACTAGAATGTTTAGCTTATGGCGTTCACCATCAAGATGAAGGTGTCTGTCTATTAGTGCGAATGGGCCCGTACCGGATTTTGCTTGACTGTGGAATAGAAGATATTTCGCCGCTCCAAGCAACGGAAAACCCCGCCGACTTAGTTTTATGTAGCCATGCTCATGCCGACCATGCTAGAGGCTTATTAGCCCTACATCAAGCTTTTCCTAATTTACCTATCTATGCTAGTGAAGCCACAACGAGGTTATTACCTTTAAATTGGCAAGGTGTAGATGCTCAAGAATTTTGTCATGCTTTACCTTGGCGATCGCCTATTGAATTTCATAATGGCTTAGTTGTGCAATTGTTCCCCGCCGGACACTTACCCGGAGCGGCGGCAATTTTACTTACCTACACTAACGCCCAACGCTCTTACAAACTACTTTATACAGGGGATTTTTTCTTATCAAATTCCCGCTTAGTGGATGGATTGGCTCTAGAGGAATTACGCGGCTTAGAGCCAGATGTACTAATTATTGAAGGCAGTTATGGTACTTCTCGTCATCCCCACCGCCGCACTCAAGAAAATACTTTAGCAGAACGCATTGATCGCGCGATCGCCTCAAACCATTCTGTCTTAATGCCTACCCCAACTCTGGGCTTGGGTCAAGAAATTTTAATGTTACTTCGCAGCCACCATAATTTTACTGGACGCGACTTAGATATTTGGGTAGATGGCAGCGTCGCCACTGGTTGCGATGCCTACTTGCAACTGCTGCCTTACCTACCAGCTTCCGTACAAAACTTTGCCCGTCATCAGCCCTTATTTTGGGATGAGCGCGTTCGTCCTCGGATGCGGCGTTTACAACCTAATCAGCAGCTTCCCAGTACACGACCTTATATAATTTTGACCGATGACACCAAAAATTTAAGCCAATATTGCCAGCCAGATCCTGAAGCTTGGCGCATCTTTTTACCAGAAAAACCTGGTTATTCCGGAATAAATTCTCTGACAACTAATCTATCTTCCGCCAGTATTGAAACCTACTTACTTGCCCAACATAGTGATGGACCTGGCACTACACAACTGATTCACAACTTACGCCCTCAAGACGTAATTTTTATTCATGGCTCTCCTACTTACTTAGCGGACTTAACAAGCTTAGAGGAATTACAAAATCGCTATCATTTACATTGTCCGTCGGCGGGTACTTTGATAGAACTAAGAATTGGTGAGATGTTTTTACAACCGCCAGCGCCGTCAGAAACTAGCTATGAAGGCGAACTTAATGAATTGGATAGTATAGTCACAATTACCCTCCCCGATAGCGTTACTACTGACCCCCGTTGGCGAAACTTTGCTGATACTGGTCTGTTATCGGCGCGTTGGCAAGGAGAAGAATTAGTATTGCGGGGTTTATCCTCTCGTGAATTGCTCAATACTACTAATAACGATATCTTCGCTTGTCCTAACTTAAACTGCTGCGGTACTTGTAAATTTCACTGGGGACAACGTTGTTGGAATCAAGCTTCTCCTCTATTTGGCTTTAAAGTAACACCCGAAGGCTATTGCCCTGTCTTTGAACGCCTTGAGAAACCTAATAACAATTTTTCTACAGAAATCGAGGAGTCAAGTGAGGAAGAAACATAGGCTCGAATAGTCAGGTTAAAGCAAAAAGTGCAAAAAAATTAAATTTTTTTGCACTTTTTTAATTACAGCACTTCTGCACTAAGTCCTTAAACAGGTAGCTTTGATTCCTCGATTTAAGAGAATTTAGGGGAAATCAAAGCTAATAGGGTATTCTTTGCATAAGTCTTAAATTAAATATTTTTACCTTACTCAGGATTTGAATCGTTGTGATGATTAGGAATTCGCTCTGCCTCTGGGCAGTCGTCAGAAATAAGAGGGTCAAAATTACCTCTAGGTACAGATGCTAGTTTTTGAGATATCGCACCAATACTTTCTAAACGAATCATTTCTTCCCAAGAAGAAACTTCATCCTCGTCATCAATTTCGTGACGTAAAGTTACTAAATCTCCTTCTATATCGATGATGCGGGCGCGTTCAATCCAGCGTTGCTGATCTCTTAAGAAAATAGATACTTCACGCCCATCGCAACACAGTTGATAAATCTTGCGGTGTAGCATGTATTGCTTCTGCCTTTTTAAATGTGGTTAATTCTGTGAGTTCGTGGAATTTTGACCAGGAAATTTTGCCTAGTTGAGGCTCATCTACCAATCGAATCCTCAGTAGCGATAGATATTTAGTTAGCGACTTGGCGTTTTTTAGATATTTCATGTAGATTTTGCGTCACCATCTATATTGTCGCTCCCGAATCTAAAACGGGTTCCCTAGCATGGATGCGGATAATTTTTTAGGACGTGCGACTTCAACTTATCTAAGCTGTAGAAAGCAAGGGTTGCTTTTCCTTTGTCCAAAATTCTCATCTAATTTTCATCCTGCCGCCGGGTGCGGCTGTTTGAGTGTTGACCTTGGCTTGGAGTACGGTTTCTCTAATAAAGTTTAACCCAACATAAACAATATTAACTTATTCTTTAGCGGAGTTTACAAATTAAGCGGCGGCTTAACTATTTTTTTGTAATGCTATATCGGCAATAATTTATAAATAAGCTTGTTTTTGCTGCATTTTAGGCGTATATCTCAGTTGTTCTGTATCTAAAAATTTGCTTCTAGCGATAGAGCTACTCCTGTTGGAGTGGAGCTGAATAACACTATCTTTACGTATTTCTTTTGGTCGCTCCGACTAGGTAGGGAGGTTGGCGATACATTCTGCTCTATTAGTTGCATCAGACCAATTAGATTTTTGGCATGAAGTTTCAGTTTATGGTGAGGCTACCAAAACTACCTTACTTCTAAAGGAGTCTTTAAAAAAGCTCAAATTTTACGCCTTTGGCTGTCTAACGTCACTTTTTTGATTAATAATAATTGTTCCTGTTTTTTGACATATTCCTCTTTTGTCACTTTCCGGAGTAAGTCTTGCTGTGAAAGAGTTGCAGCCATTAATTGAGTAAGCTAATTGTTGTTATGAAAAAATCGAGCTATTGCTTTCTCTAGAAGGCTTCTAGGATTCAGAAATGATCAAAGTTTTCGGAGTCTGACATAAGATGGATATATAAAACTTAAGCTAATTTGTGTTGGCAAATAGTTTATATACTCATTGTTTTGTTTTTGCTCTTTACTAAATAAATCTTTCTTTATAGCTTGGGCGAGCGTATAACTAAAATTGACAGAAACAACATTTTCAATCATTTTATAGGCTGCAATTATATTTTTATAATAAAAAATAAAGTTATCTGGGAAAGTTTGAACTCTTGCACACTCTCGAATAGTCAATTTTCTGTATTGTGCTGGAGATTTAGGGTCGAAAATCCACTTATCTAGTCCTACATCAATCATTTTACTTGCTTGCGGATGAATGGGAGCATAACGACCACCAGCTTGAATCGTGAAAGAGAGTTCATCCCAAGAACGAACTTGACTTCGTGACATAATAGTTGCCAGAAAATCCACTTTGCATATATTCATGATTTGCAATAATGTAAGTTTGATTTTTCAAACTATTCGCAGGTTATAGTGTTTATCATAGATACCATATTGCTTGTTGTAGGGTAGAAATATGAGTTATTTTTGCTATTGAATTAAAAAAAACTGCCTGTTTAAACTTTGATGATAGACAGCAAATAGAACTCGTTTTCTATCTTGAAAACGTTATAATTTAAGGCATTGAGTAGTTAGAAAGAGACAATATAGTTAGCTTTTTTAAAAAATAACAATATTTTCAATAGAGCTATGATATTTTTTATGAAGTATTCCTGAGACATTTTCAGCTAAGAAAAATAATGGCTGTTTATATTGCAAAATTTTTACATAATCTAAAATAAAAAAAGCTGTCCTCGGCAATCATCAATACCTCGTTGAGTGCCAGCTTCACACCAGCTTTGACAAGGAGTCCCGCCAATAAATCAAATGCAATCTGGTATTTCTTGAGAATCAATTTTTCTAATATCTCGTTTATCTATAAATAATGTTGTGTGATAATTTTTTTCATAAATTTCCTAAATATCTTTATCAAATTTATTTGCCCACATAATATTGAGTCCAGCTTGAGAAAAACCTAAGTCAAGCCCACCACAACCAGAAAAAAGTGATGTATTTTCATGATCGCTCATTTCGTCAATTTATGCCATTTGAATTGCAAACTTAAACTTTAGTTAGTACAAATACGCTGCCTTCATTGCCGCGCCCAATTCGCAAATCATTATCTAAGTACGTGATATCTAGCCATCCTTGTTGTTCGCGGCTATCTAAAGCAAAATCAACGGCGGCGAACTTTTGTCCCTGCTCAATTTGTTGAATAAAACTAGCCGGGGATTGGTAGCTAATTAAGCGTTGCAAACCCAAGATCGAGCGCTTGAATTTTACTTGCACTCGTCGTTGGGAGAGGGGTTCAAATTTCGCCGCTACGCTTACTAATCCTTCTAAATAAGGTAAGCCGTAGATTTCGGCAATGTTGTAAATACTGCTAGTTTGAACTCGAATTGATTGATAGATTTGACCAAGTTTTAATAAAGGAAATCGATCGATATTTAGTAAACCGGAACTTGTAGTATAAAGCAGTCGCCAGTCGCCCTCTAGTAGCTCAGAAGCCTCTACAGGACTCGATGTAGGGTTGCGCTCCTCTAATTGAGCGATCGCGCCTAATATTGCCACTTTTTCTGGCTCTGTTGCTAGTAACCCGCGATTTTTCCCTGCGATCGCTTCCATGAGTGCTAATTTTCCAAACATTGCTTTAATGATAATTTTCTGGGTTTATCCTAACTATTATCTCCTTTAGCCTTTTAAATTCAATTTTCTTTGCTCAACACCCAAAGTTTGGGATCGCGCCATTCTCCATTAGCGTTCAATTGGGCGATCGCCCAGAGCAATTAGTAACCAATAGATGCGATCGCTCTGTTAGTTTGGCTATTTACTAATATTACTGAAGGCGATCGCTGCCAGCACAATTAGACCTAACAGCACCAAAGGAACGAGCAGATTAGGAAGATCGGATAGGTGCATAGATTTAGATGAATTTTTAGACCATTTTCCCAGTGTTAGCTGAGAAAGTGCGATCGCAGCCCTTGAATTGGCTAAACATAAGTACAATCGGTAATTCAGGCGATTTTAATGCACAGATACTCAGCATAAGTTGGTGTATTATAGTTTGCTTCTACGATTTTAAAACCCGCTCTAGTTAACATTCCCTCAATAATCCATCCATAGGTGCTATGCTCATCGCGCACGTGCATCTCAAAGTCTCTGATTGTCCAACCTTCACCTTCAGGTTTTGCAACTTCCCTAATCCATTTATCAATTGAGGCTTCATAGTTTGCAGGTGAAAATGAGAAAACTACATCTCGCAAATAGAAAACACCTTTCAACTTGAGCATTGCAGCAATTCTGAGAAAAGCTGTCATCGGGATTCTCCGGGAAACCCCGTTGCTTCAGCACGGGGAGGGATAGGAGGGGAATCGATGGGGTTCAACACCCCGGAGATTCCCACATATTTTGTGTTATAATGTGAGGTATGCAAAAAGCTTACCGTTACCGCGTTTACCCAACTTCCGAACAAGAAACCTTGTTGCGGAGAACTATGGGTTGTGCGCGTTTGGTTTACAACCGAGCGTTGGCTTCCCGGACGGAAGGTTGGTACGAAAGGCAAGAAAAGGTTGACTACATCAAAACTTCTGCCATGCTTACCCAATGGAAAAAGCAAGAAGACTTGCAATTTCTGAACGAGGTTAGCTGCGTACCTTTGCAGCAAGGACTTAGACACTTGCAAAAAGCCTTTGCAAACTTTTGGGCGGGACACGCTAAGTATCCCAACTTTAAAAAGAAGCATAATGGTGGCTCTGCTGAGTTCACTAAGTCCGCTTTTAAGTGGAAGGATGGGCAAGTATGGCTTGCCAAGTGTACTGAAGCGCTGCCGATTCGTTGGAGTAGGCAACTGCCCAAGGGATGCGAACCGTCTACCATCACGGTCAAGTTGGATGCGAGTGGGCGATTCCACGTTTCTTTGCTCGTAGACACAGTGATTGAACCATTGCCAAAATCCAATAAATCTATTGGTTTGGATATGGGGATAACTAGCTTGATTGCTACCAGTAATGGGGACAAAATCGCTAATCCCAAGCACTTTAAACGCAGAATCGCAAAGCTTAGACGAGTCCAGAAATCTTTGTCTCGTAAGCAGAAGGGGTCGAACAATCGACATAAGCAAAGGCTCAAAGTAGCCAAAGTACATGGACAAATAACTGATAGTCGCAAAGACTTTTTGCATAAGCTAACTACTCAACTGGTGAACGAAAACCAAACCATCGTGGTTGAGGATTTGGCAATCAAAAACATGGTCAAAAACCATAAATTGGCGCTCTCGATTAGCGATGCTAGTTGGGGTGAATTTGTCCGCCAGCTTGCTTACAAGTGCGAGTGGCACGGGCGAGAACTGATTAAAATTGACCGATGGTTTCCTTCCTCCAAAAGGTGCGGAAACTGTGGGCATATAGTAGACAAAATGCCGTTGAATGTACGTGAGTGGGATTGTCCTAAGTGTCAAACTAACCATGACCGTGATATCAACGCGAGTAGGAATATACTTGCCGCAGGGCTTGCGGTGTCAGTCTGTGGAGCGAACATAAGACCCGATAGGCAAGAGTCTAAAAGGCAGTTGCAAAAAACCCGAAAGGGAAAGAAACAGAAACCTAAGTCGTGAGTCTTAGGAATCCCCGTACCTTAAGGTCGGGGAGGAGGTCAATTTCCAGAAATCAGGCAAAATGTGAAGTGCATTTTTGGTGACAACAAAATCAGCTAAATTGTTTTGATGTTCGTAACTTAAAAATCCTGCTTGATGAAAACTAATATTAGTAACACCTGCTTTTTGCGCTTTACTCTGAGCATAAGTAAGCATCGTTTTTGAGATATCAACAGCATGGACAGAAGCGCCAGTAAGTGAGGCTTGGAGGGCAAAATTACCTGTACCTGCACCCAAATCGATAACAGAATGCTCCGCAGCAATCCCTAATCGAGCAACTAAATCCTGCTCTTTATCTAATGTACTTGCAGTTTGATTGCGATCATAAGCTTCAACTTGCGCTGTATCCTCGAAGTCAACACCAGCCATATTGAACTCATTAAAATACCAAGCGGGGAAAGAAACCATAATCTAATTTGTTATAGTTGCCTAATTTAACTTATAAGTTATTTCCGATTTAATCCAACTGTTGCAAATACTCTGGTGGAACGCTATCAACTAGCCATACCCCATTAGCCGAACAGTAAAATGTATAACCTGACTGGTGCATCACCGTCGCATCTACCGCCAAAACTACAGGTTTACCATGTCTTGCGCCGACATTAAGCGAAGTCGCTCTATCTGTAGATAAATGTACGTGATGGCGAGACATTTTGCTCAACCCTGTCTGCATAATTTGAGCGATCGCACTCTCACCCGTACCATGATAAAGCACCTCTGGCGGAATCACAGGTTCTAGTTGCAAATCTACCTCTACGCTGTGTCCTTGATTGGCGCGAATTAGAGTACCTGTAGAATCGAAAGCAAAGCGTTGTTTATCGTTGGTGGCGACAACTTCCTCAAGCTGAAGACGGCTAATTGGGAAGGAATTTTTCTCACAAGCAGTTAATAATTGGTCTATAGAAACCCAACCACCAGGTAAAAGTTCAATCCCTAAGCGATCGGGTTGATGGCGTAGATGTTTGCTAAGATACCTACTGATTTTTACTAATTGAGAACCATTCATAAATGCTAGATTATATTTACTTGTTTAACTGATATAGTTAGTTTTACTTATGACTACAGTTACTCCAAAACGTTTTTCTTTAGCAGAATATCACCGTTTAATTGAGTTGGGTTTTTTTCAAGGAAACGAGCGAGTTGAGTTAATTAGAGGTCAAATTATCCAAATGGCAGCAAAAGGTACGCCTCATTCTGTTTGTAATACGCTGTTATTTGGTGAATTATTTACTCTTTTGCAAGGACAAGCAACTATACGCAACCAAGAACCAATTATTTTAGGTAATGATAGCGAACCCGAACCTGATTTAGTTATAGTTCGCAATCGAGGCGATCGCTATTTAGATAGTCATCCTGGTATTGCAGATATTTTATTAGTAATTGAGGTGTCAGATTCAACTCTAAAATACGACCAAGAAACTAAATTATCTCTCTACGCTGAATCGGGAATTGATAACTATTGGTTGTTTAATTTAGTGGCTAACTGTCTAGAAGCTTATAGCCAACCTTTTCAAATCACAGGTAAATTTGAGTATGCTAGAAAACAAGTTTATTTACCCAGTGCTGCAATTAATTTGCCTTTTTCAACTGTAACTCTCGATTTATCTAAAGTTTTTCCTTAAACTAAATAAAACGCTGAGTAAATTCGTAAATTAAATCAACTCTACCTTTACGTAACATAGCTGGATCTAGTCTTTCGGTAGTATTGCAAGTCATTAACACAACTAACTTTTGCTGTGATTGAATACCTGCTTCATCAATCACGCTTTGATACAAAGTACCGTCTAGTAAACTCAAAATATGCTCAGTTTTATTGTTAGATTGAGCAGCTATATTTGCTCTATTTTGAGCTAAATTATCTGCCTCATTAATAATTAAACAAATCCGCTCTAAATAACTAGGTGGTACAAAGTTTTCTACCGCATCATGGTCTAATATAAAAATTACATATCCCAAAGGCATCAAAATTTCTTTAGCTACCGCTTGCGTCCAAGCAGTTTTACCCGTACCTGGATCGCCTTGGACTAAAACAGCCAAATGATCTTGCTCTAAAATTGCTTGCTGTACTGTATCTGTAAAACTTTGAATATTTCTAGGAAATGTATTAATTGGAAACTGACTATTAACTTTTCCTACACGGCTTTGATAACCGCTTAACATGACTGCCAAATTGTAAGTAGCTTTGTTAACTATTTGCCCTAATTCTTTAGCAATTAAGGTAAATTGTCTCTGAGTTAAACCTGCATGACTTATTTGCAGCCAAAGCTCGTATTTAGACCAATAAGCTAAAACTACACCGACATTTTCTAAGCTTTTCCAATCAACAAATCGCTCTACAGGATAATAAAAATACCGATCTTGAAAGCGTTGAGTAATAGAATCGGGATGACCTAATATTTCTAGCACTTTAAGCACGGTAATTTCTTGCAAGCGATTGAGGACGTAATCAATCGGAATGCTGTCGCGGCTAACTTCTTGAGTGATAGGCGTTGCTGTACTCAAAACATCTTTGTAGTTATAATCTGGCGCTGGTGGTTCGGGGGTGATGTAGTCCCAAAATTCGTTTATATCCGAACGAGTGTAATCAGAAAAAACGTTTAAGATATTTGCCCACCAGCTATGATTAGTACGAGTAATAGCGTCCGCAAGATCGCTAACTAAATCTATAGTTTGGTGGGTAAGTTCGCCAGGATCGCTACTTGCAACCTGCCAAAGATAGCCTAAATCTATCTCCCTCTGCAATGGTTTCCAACCAGCGCCTAATAAATCTCGATCTTTGACTTCGCGGTATTGAGGATTGCTTTCATAATTGCTAAAGTGTCTAACGCCCATAATCTTGTTTTAGTGTAATTCCGTTCCGCCACTACGCAATAAATAGCGATCGCTAATTAACTTCAATACTACTCGACCAATTTCCGGGTGGGTTCTTTCCCTCACAGGTTGAACTACGACACCTTCCATAATCGATTTTTCATCTACAACGCTATCAGCATTGTTAAATTGCGATACTGCTTCCCAACTGTAAGCACCTCTATAAAGTACAGGAACTTGAGGTAAAGAGTATTGGTTGCAAAAAATTCTAAATTCTTCAAAATCTAAAAACTTGCCGTTATTTTTAACAGCAAATATAGCTATCCCTATTTTACCGTTAGACAAGCCGTATTTAATATCTTGAACGCCATATATCTCTCCAAATACTTGAGTGTTTATAGGCAGATTTTGCAAAAAATTTTGCTCGTTGTAAGCACGAATATAAACTAAGTTTTTATTTGTAGCATTATTTTCCCAAAAGTAATTATGGCTGCTGATATGAGTGCCATCTTCATCAACTAGCACGGTGAAATTAGTACCGTGAATTTTTTCTGTGATTACTACTTCTTCCCCTATTTGTAAAACATCTTGATAGCGTTTAAGATGTTCGGGACTAGGAAACTTGTATTGTCCGATAGCAGATTCTACATCCCCGTTCATATTTTGAGGGACAGGATACTCATACTTAGTTACGCCGAAATGTTCTGTAACATCATCTCCTATATTGCCTTTGAAATCCGTCTCAACAGGAATAAGTAAACCTTCAGAAAATATGCCCCTTAGTTTAGCAGCCCGGAGTTTTTTACTATAGTAAGAACGGATACCAAATTTATCTAAAAAGTCATCGGGAATGACGCTATCAATAGGAAAATAAAAAGCCAAGTCACCAATTTTAAAATTTCCTTTAGCAGTAATTACTTGATAAGCCATACCTTCAATACTGGAAATGTCTAGTCGGTCAGCATTGGGATGGGAATTAATATTACTAATTTTAACTACTTCTACTTTAAAAATACTCATGAACCACCTGGATAAAAAACGGAAGATAAGCGAATCTAACTAATATATTTTTCTGTGTATTTAAAGTTACCGACCATTTAGTAGCATCTTGCGAGGGTGTCTGACGGGAGTTGAACCCGCTATTACTGGCATCACAAACCAGCGTCGCCACCGCTTTGACTTCAGACACCATTAGGGAATAGAACTGGGGAGGCAGGAATCGAACCTGCGAGATCCTGAGTCAAAGTCAGGTGGCTTTGCCAACGTCGCCTACTCCCCAATAAATGGCTGCCTCTGTAGGAGTTGAACCTGCAACTCGCCCGTTAACAACGGGACGCTCTGCCATTGAGCTAGGAGGCATTCAACTTGATAATTTGGCATTTAATCAAGGAAGAAAGAGGGATTTGAACCAAGGGCAGATATTAAACCGTATTTTCTTAGCCGGAGGACACTATCAGATTTGAACCAGCAAAGCAATCAAGCGGCGCTTTACTGTTAAGCTACGCTGCGATACCTTCGGTAAGCTTCGATAACACATTTAAGACTGAGGTGATTGAATTTACGAATAAAGGCTTTGCACACCTTCCCCCCTAAACCACTTGGGTACTCAGTCTCAAGCACAGCGACGAGAATCAAAAAGAGCAACATTCCGGCAGACAACCGGACGCTCTAATCAATTGAGCTACACCGCGATTAATGGTGGAATTATTTAGTTTTTATGGTTTTAATGCTTAAGTTCTTTATCTTTTACATTACATTTATAATACAAAAATACTACAAGCTTGTCAAGGGGTAAAGGCAACGATTTTAAAAAATGCTACATTTGCCTTTACGTGCGATCGCGTATTCCAAAAAAGGCGCAGCCGTTGCGCCTCCCTCTCATCGGGTAATAGGTTCGTTACTCGCTCAATACCGAAGCACTAACTTGAGATTCTTGCCACAACTTCAGCAAAAAGAACTCAACCGAGTGAGACATTACAGCAACAAACACACCCTCATCACTGTCAGCTTTTGAGCTTACCCAAGTACCTTCGATACTGACTTCAAGATACTCAGCATCGCCAGCACTCAAACGAATAGACTCTAGATCAAGCCGTCTGATTTCAAGCGCCAATGTATCTAAACCTGGCAAATCCGCAGGGAGCAAAAACGAAGCCGTAGTTGGTTCAATGCACAAAGATTCGCCAACGCGCAGCGCCAAAATTACCCGCCCTTGTACCCACTCCTCTAAGGATTTGGCTAAGTATTCCAAATAAAAACCAGTCTCGATATAAGTTAGTTTCAGCATTGTCCTTGAGTTTCCACCTATGGGGAGTAGGCACTTTCGCCGTGCCAAAAATTTTCAGCAAAAGCCACCGTCGGGTGCATGGGGGCTTTTGGTTTGGTATGTAGCGGCATCCCCGCTTCAAGAGGGGTGCGATCGCGCTTGCGTTGATTGCAGGATTCGCAAGCTGTGACGACGTTATCCCACTTATGTTCGCCGCCTTTGGACACCGGAATTACATGATCCAATGTCAAACGCTTGTTGCTACCGCAGTATTGGCAACTTTGGTTATCTCGTTTCAAAACCTCGCGCCGATTTACTGGGGGAATTTTCCAAATCCGCTCAGTGCTGGCAATCGTTAAGCGGAGGTGCTGGGGGACAGCAATAACCAAATTAGGCGACCTTACAAACCAAGTCTCGCTGCCAAAATCTAGGGCTTCGGCTTTTCCCAATACTATCAGCGCGATCGCCCGTCTGATATTGACGCTGCTAATCGGTAAATAA
Organism: Synechocystis sp. PCC 7509; assembly: GCF_000332075.2. Lineage (NCBI taxonomy): Bacteria > Bacillati > Cyanobacteriota > Cyanophyceae > Synechococcales > Merismopediaceae > Synechocystis > Synechocystis sp. PCC 7509. Next base: position 2,938,870 of record NZ_ALVU02000001.1, read on the forward strand.
TTTCTAGAGAACACCACAACCGTTCGATCTAATATGTGCGCTGTACTCGTCACAACTAGGCTCCTCATATAAAAACCCCCGCTTCTACTATTTAGAGGCGGGGGCTAAAAATGACTAAAAGTCTTTTATTGCTATTTTGGCAAGGCTGTTTTTTGCCTGTACCCCCCACTTCGATGATTGCTTTGCAGTGCCAGATTTAGTTGGCTGCTGCCCGAATATGCCAAGTCATGATGATTTCCTGATGTAATTGTTCTTTGCTCTAGGCGATCGCTGCCTATAAATAGACACTCCACTAACATAGCCGTCGATTCCCAATTTTCTAGAAAATTGGGTAGCAATGATTGGGAGAGCAATAAATATTTCAAAGAAGATTTCACCTGTGACATCCGCGACTTGAACATTCCTTTAAACATACTACACTTGTATTACTATCCTGTCCAGATATTTAGGAGAAAAGACCCTGTGCATACACTAAATCGTACCACCACGACCGAAATGGAAGTTACCAGCATCCGCCTAGAGCGGGAACTGAAAGACAAACTTAAGGAACTTTCTGGCAATGTCGGCTATCAAGCATTAATTAGAGACATCTTATGGAACTATGTACAGCAAAAATCCGGTGATTATCAAACATCTATTTCGCCCACCGATATTCGAGCCAGTGTCGCAGCGATCGCCGAAAAAGAAGTTCGTTGCGCACTTACAGGACAATTAATTCGTCCGCAAGAAGCAATGTTGCTAGGATTTACCACGAATGGCGATTTAGTGCCTCTAAGTATAGAAAGCTTACCTAAGTAGTTTTTTGGCTTAAAAGGTACAAATAAGGCGAACAGAGGTAGATCATCTGTTCGCCTTCTAAGTAAATAGGTTAATAAAACCATAATTTTTAATCAAAACCTGCCTTAGTTACTGTACGTAACTTATTAAATAAATTCTTTCACAATCAGCAGAATTACCGATTCTATGAAACTAAAAGAAGGATAATCTAGAACATAGATAGCTGAAATTATATTGAGGTATTATTGCTAATTTAATTTTTTAATTCATAACACTTTAATTTAATTTGATTGCGAACGTGGACAGAGAGATAATATAAATGAGAAAGCGTGTTCAACAAAAAATAACTATAAACAAAAAGTCGACTGTAACCTACTCTATTAAAAGCAATAATCCAGCGATATCTTCAAAAAATATTGATATATCATCACCAGATTCGTTTTTTGTAACACAATCTTTACAACAATCAATAAATTGTTTGAATCAATTAGATTCCTTACAAAAATCACTAATTAAGTTAATGCACAGTCAAGAAGATTCCCAATCGTTAGGTCAAAAAATTAATCAAATCGTTGTGCATAGCTCCGACACAGAAACAATGCTACAACAAATTTCCCAAACGTTGGCAGAATCCTTTGGCGTAGATGGCTGCTTAACTACAGTTATAGATGAAGATGGACAGCCTCACCAAATTGGTTATTGGTATAAGGAAGAGTTTGTAACAGTATTACAACAATGGCAATCGAGGGAACTTATAGCTTTACTCCCAAATCAATCCGAGTTAATTGCAATTGAGCGCTTGCAAACTACGGAAACAGAGTATTTGACTCCATCCCAAAACAAACCTTTGCCTTTTCAGTCGGTTTTAAGCATCCCAATTTGTTTTCAAGGCAAGCAAAACGGATTAATTACTTTATGGCGACTTCATCCTTACCAGTGGAGCGATTACGAGCAAGAGCGCGTTCAAAAAGCCGCCGAATCTTTACCTATCGTCTTAGAGCAAATTAGCCAAGCTAATTCGATCGCCTCGTTAAAACAGTTTGTACACACCTCTACTCAGTATCAAAATGCGGTCAACCAGCTAACTATGGCAAGCCGAAACACGTTAGATTTAGACCAAATTCTTCAATTAGCAATCTCTGGAACATCTCAGTCTCTGCAAGTGGAGCGAGGCTTAATTATTACTTTAAAATATAGCGATTTACTTTTTAAAAATCGTCCTAAACACATTATTCCCAAAGCTAAAATTACTGTTATCTCTGAATGCAAAAATAATTTTGGTTCACCTACGCCTATTAATATAATTAATTTTTCAGATCAATTATGCGATGATTCAAGCACTTTAAATAAAACTTTTTGGTTGAGTGAATGTTTTTTATGTCAACAGGCATTAATAAACGCTCCAGAACCATTTATTTCTAATTTTAATAACGATATTGAGATTAACAAGCATCAATCTAAAATTAATCCAGTTTTAAATATTATCAATTTGCCTTCTGTACTAATGTTTCCTCTAGAAAATCAAGGAACTGTATTTGGATTTTTATTAATGCAAAATTCTTACTCTCGGACATGGAAACCCGAAGAATTAGCCTTATTAGAGTTGGTCAGCGTTCAAGTCAGTACAGCAATTATTCAAAACCAAACGCTGCGCCAAGTCCAAAATCTTGTAGAAGAACGTACTGCTCAACTGCAACGTAGCTTAGAAGTACAATCAAAATTATACGAAAAAACTCGGCAACAAATCGATCAGTTAAGGCAAATGAATAAGATAAAAGATGAGTTTATCGATACAATTAGCCACGAGTTGCGTACTCCTTTAACTAGCATGAATTTAGCTATTCGGATGTTGCGTACACCAGGAATTTCTGTAGAGCGCAAATCAAAATATTTAGATATCTTAGAACAGCAATGTACTCAAGAAATAAACTTAGTTACCGATTTGCTTAGGTTACAAAAGCTAGAATCTAATCAAACTCCGCTTAATCTACAAATTATTAAAATTAGCTCAAAGCTGAATGACTTAGTTCAAATTCATACCGAAACCTGGTCACAAAGGGGATTGAATATTACAGTAACTTTACCGGAAAGACCTCTAAGTTTACAAACTGATGCAGATAGTTTCGATCGCATACTGCATGAATTATTGACTAATGCCGGAAAATATGCAGACTCTGATACTAATGTAAGTGTACGAGCTATTCAACAAGGCGATCGCATTATCATTAGTGTTACTAATATTGGAGCAGCAATCGCTCCAGAAAATGCTACTGATATTTTTGATAAATTTCGTCGCGGTCATGGAGTTACAGACAAAGCTATTAAAGGTACGGGTTTAGGGTTAGCTCTTGTCAAAAGTTTAGTACAGCACTTAAATGGAACTATTGAAGTTGCTAGTACACCGATTGAGCAGTCATCCTCTGCTTGGGTTTGTTTCACTCTCACTTTACCTCAGCTACCTGTACCTAATTAAAAAACTTCTAAACTTTTGTGACTAAACAACCAAACTTTGAATCAACATCCGATTTATCTAGCGATGAAACTGCTGATATTGGAATTCTATCTAGTTTACCTCCCCAAGAACTATCATCGTTACTCGATACGGTAGACGTTCAAATAGAGCAAGTGTCAGCAAGACAAAGACAAATCTCTGCCAAAATTCCCATTTCTCAAGCTATTGAACCAATTTGGCAAGTATTGACAGATTATGAAGCTTTAGCTGACTTTATTCCCAATTTATCTATTAGTCAGCGCTTAGAGCATCCAACCGGGGGTATTCGCTTAGAACAAGTTGGGACGCAACGCCTACTGCGGTTTAACTTTTCAGCGCGTGTAGTTTTAGACTTAGAGGAACAATTTCCTCATGAGATACACTTCAATTTAGTAGAAGGTGACTTAAAAGCTTTCTCTGGGACTTGGCGGTTACAACCCGACACTCTGTCACCGCAAATTGTCACTAATCTTTTTTATACAGTATGTGTTTTACCCAAGCGGACAATGCCAATATCAATTATTGAACGTCGTTTAGCTAATGACTTGCGTCTAAATTTGTTGGCAATTCGTCAACGAGTCAATAATTTGTATGGAACTATTGGTAATCGCTAATTTAAACTGCGAATTTTATAATTAAATAGGGTGCTGTATCTTAGATACAGCACCCTATTTTTTATACCCCCAGGGGAATTCGAATCCCCGTCGCCTCCGTGAAAGGGAGGTGTCCTAGGCCTCTAGACGATGGGGGCCTCAAACTTGCACTTTTACAAATATAATAAATTTACGCGCTGGTGTCAACACTAAATTGGCTAAATATAAGAAATACTTTTTTGGCTGCTCCTTACCCAAGCTCGGAGGAGTTACGCAAGCGCATTAGCTGGCGGCGCATTTGGGGCGAAGCTTCAACTTCTGAGATTTCTTGAGTCTTAACTAGCGATTGTAGTGGTTCGAGATAGTCGTCTGCACCAATGATAAATGATTCAATGAGAAAGTCTAGTAGTTCGCTCGGATTCCTAAATACAGTTTTGTCTTCGATTAATCTAAACTTCAGATGTATTTCACACTCGTATACACCAACTTCTATTTTTGTTTGTTGTAGTGATGCTTTGTCCGACTTCATTTTAAATAAATCCTGATTTTGCAGCAAGTGGGCATTAGTTTTCGGCTAGAGCAAAAGTAATTTAGCTTTTTATGTATTTCAACTAAGACAAGCAAGTTAGACAAATTTACTTTGGGTTAATAGCATTGTCATCAAACTATCTAGCTGAATTTTGTTTGCAGCCAAAAATTACATTAATTGAGCTTACAATTACTATTATTCAGCTTTTAAAGGGAAATATAATAAAGCTTATGTAAGGAATTTGTAAGTCTTTGAAAATATTTTTAAAAGTGCTACTTTTATTGAGATGCTTGGGTTACAGTCATTACTAATTTATTATGTTTACTGGTATATATTGATGCTGCTTCGATAACATAAATATTTTGACAGCACCGATAAAACCCTTATTTAGCAATAATAGTGCTAGTTTTAGTCAAGTTATTAACTAGGAGCTAGAGCTATTTGATACTGCTCTTAAAAATAATTATTTTAAAATTCAAATAGAATAAAATCGCGTGTTTTTTCCAGCTATTAGTACCTCTTAAAACCAAATGAACAGGTGTTTCTATTGATTCATTAATTACAAAATTATGCCACAGTAATTACACGGAATTTGCTTGTAAATCAATTAGTATTTAACGCGATCGCCATAGCAAATTAATCCAGTGAATTCACTTACAGCAATAACAAAATTTTAAAAAAGATATAATGGAAAATTTAACTTGAGGTGAGACTTGATGAGCAACTCAATTCGTGGTGTGATTTTTGTTGTTGATGACAATATAGACACTGACCAAATTATTCCTGCCGAGTACCTAACGCTAGTTCCCTCTAAGCCAGACGAGTATGAAAAGCTAGGTAGTTATGCCATGATTGGTTTACCCGATCGCTTTGGTGAATTTATTGCCCCAGGCGCAACAAAAACAATTTATCCAATTATTGTGGCGGGCGAGAATTTTGGGTGTGGTTCTTCACGGGAACACGCGCCGATTGCTTTGGGTGCGGCGGGAGTTGCGGCAGTAATTGCTCAATCCTACGCGCGGATATTTTTCCGTAATTGTACGGCTACAGGCGAACTTTATCCGTGGGAATCCCTAGAGCGTTTGTGTGACGAGTTTGTAACTGGACAAGAAGTTACAATCGACTTTGAGCAAAATCGGCTAATTAACCATACTCTAAACAAAGAGTATCAACTCCAGTCCTTGGGAGATGTCAAGCCTGTAATTGATGCGGGGGGAATTTTTGCCTATGCTCGTCAAACGGGTATGATTGCCAAGGCTGAGTGATAGTTTAAGATAAGGTGAAGTGCTAAGGTTTATTAAGAATTTTTACCTATGGAAGAGCAATTACTCAAGTCTACAACTCGCCATATTCGGATTTTTTCAGCAGAAGTTAATACTGATGGCGAACTTGTTCCTAGCAATCAAGTTCTAACTTTGGATGTCGATCCAGATAATGAATTCAATTGGAACGAAGACGCTTTGCAAAAGGTGTATCGCAAGTTTAACGGGTTTGTAGAAGCCTCTAGTGGTGCAGATTTGACTGACTATAACTTGCGGCGGATTGGCTCGGATTTAGAGCATTTTATCCGTAGTCTTTTACAAAATGGTCAAATCAGTTATAACTTGAACGGACGAGCGATTAATTACAGTATGGGCGTACCCCAAGTGTCCGTTGATTAAAGTCTGTCCTAAGATAAATGGCAGCTTGCAAGCTGCCATTTATTGTAAAAACTTTTTTGAAATTAAGGCTGCTACTAATTACCAAACTCGTTCGCCGTTTTCGTCCACTCTTGCTTGACGAATCACATCCGAGATTTCTTCAGCATCTTTAACATGATGCAATGCTTTTTCTGCGCCGTCTGGTTCTTCAACGACAAAATAAGTCGGTACAGTAATATGATCGCCCGTAATATCAGGAGAATCTACAGCAATTTGTTTTGACTTTTCTTCAATACTTTCTGGTTTATCGCTAATTACATCACCAGGGTTTACTGAACGGTGTGTATCTTTTTCGTTACTCATAAGTTCAATTTGAGAAGTTTTTATCTTGATTTAAGAGTAGATAACGATCGCCTTAGTTCGCATCTTTCCAATGGTGTAATTAGTAGGCGATCGCAGTTTATACCCTTTCATTCCTAAGCTTGGAACATTCTGGCTATATTGTTAAAGTAAATTATTTTCGCCAAATAGTTTAATCGCTCAATAGTTAGCAATCAAATTACTCAGATTTAGAAATCGCCATAACGGCATTTTGACCGCCAAAGCCAAAACTAAAACATAAAACTTGTTTAGTTTGATTTTGGCGAGATTTAGTAACTAAATTTAGATTAAATTCCGGTAGTTGTAAGCCTACATTAGGCGGTAATACTTGTTGCTGCAATGCTTCTAAACAAAAAGCCGCCCCTATAGCTCCCGAAGCGCCTAAAGTATGACCTGTAGCGCCTTTTGTCGAACTAATAGCTACACTTTGGGGAAAAATATCTGCAATCAATTGAGCTTCATGGCGATCGCCTTTTTGAGTTGCTGTACCGTGGGCGTGAATATAATCAATGTCTGTAGGTAAGAGATGCGATCGTTCTAAACATTGCTTAACTGCTAACTTCGCACTTTGTCCTTGAGGTGAAGGTTGAGATGCATAATAAGCATCACTTGTCAAGCCAAATCCACGAATTTGTCCATAAATTCGCGCCGATCGTTTCCATGCCAACTTAGCTGATTCGAGTACCAAAACCGCCCCACCTTCTCCTAATACCAAACCCTGACGGTAGTGATCAAACGGAAAAGATCCCGTTGCTGCCATTGCTCCCATTTGCTTAAATCCTGCTAGGGTCAGGGGTGTAATTGGTGCTTCAACGGCTCCAGCGAGGACGCGCTGACAACGTCCGGTTTTAATTAGTTCAAAAGCTTGAAAAATTGACCAAATACCCGTTGCACAAGCTGCCATCGGTGCAAGCACGGGAACCAGAGACGCGCCAATTTGTCTAGCTACAGCGATCGCATTCATGTGAGGCAAAATCTCTAAGCAATCGCTGTCAAATTCATTATTAAGAGCAAACTTTTTAGCTAGTAATTCCCACGAGGCTTGATAGCTGCGACTAGAACCAATTACCACACCGCAATCAGTTAAGGGTATATTTAAGCCAGAATCGGCGATCGCATTGCTAACAACTTGGGAAGTTAAAGTTTTTAGACAAATGGGTTGATCGCCAATTAAACCTAAAGGGAGCGGTGGAAGTTCAGGAAAAGGCTGATGTAGTTTAATAGCAGAATTTCCTGCTATTAGCTGCTGCCAATTAGCTGCTAAATTATTCCCCAAAGCCGAAACTAAACCAATACCTGTAACAACAACGTCTTGATTGTCCACTTGATTAAAAAAAGACATGGTGTTTTGCCATGCCTTGATTAACAATTAGTTTTACTACTAACTTTACTTACCGCCGTTTTTTAAATTTTCCGCTCCAGAAGTGACTTTCGCTGAATCAATGCGATCGCCTTGTTGAATTTTATCTACTACATCCATACCGCTAGTAACATTGCCAAAAACCGCGTAACTGCCATCTAAAAAAGCTAAATCTGCTAGGGCAAAGTAGAACTGAGAGGAAGCCGAATCGGGAGATTGCGATCGCGCCATTGCTACAGCGCCACGAAGATGCTTTAACTGGGGCGAACTCGTAATCTCACTATAAAGCGGAGATTTTGCTCCTTGGGGAGTGATTTCTAAAGGAATCCGGCGTTCGCTGCCAGTATTGGGATCAATGAAACCACCGGTACCTAATCTTTCGGTGGGAAACTTAGGATCTTTGCCTTGAGGATCGCCGCCTTGAACTACAAAGGGTTCTGGAGTTCGGACAACGCGATGAAATACTAAGCCATCGTATACGCCTCTTTGAACGAGGTCTACAAAATTACCTGCCGTGATCGGCGCATTTGTACCATCAACTTCAATCGTAATTGGTGCGCCTTTAACGGTCATTACTACCGTTGCTTTGCCTGTGAGGGTTGGTAAATCTTTCATTAGTGGGCTAGTTGCTTGAGTAGGTAATGTTGGCGTTTCTGAGCTTGGGGTGCTGATTGTCTCTTGTGCTGGTGAGACTAGGGGAGTATTTTCCGATGCTACGCGATCGCTTGGCGTACATCCCCCGATGGCGATCGCCGCCAAGAGTATAAACGATATTAAACAGGATTGAATTTTTAGCTGCATTGCCATTGTTATTTAATCACAGTCTCAATTAAGTATTTTATAGCCCTTCAATTTGGACTTTCAAAAATCGCGCTAGTTCCGCCGCTTGATTTTCAAGTTCTGTTAATGATAACGGTTGACCCACACGGGATAAAGGAATGTCTCGCCGACCTTTGACACGCAGATACAAGCCTCGCCGGGGATTTATCCCTTCTTTGATATCTACCTTAACTGCTTGCACGTCTTGAGTTTTACAGTTGATTTCAATTTGACGGTTTTTCCCCAAAAATCCCCAACGAAAGATTTTAACAGCGCCCGTTTCAGTATTAAATTCGTTGTAACCGCCGCCGACATCTAAAATAATTACCATCCAGAGGTAGGAGGCTAAAAGCAATCCGGCGATACCGTAAAAACCCATTGCAATCCCTTGGGGGACAAAAACTAGCTCAGTGGGGTTAGCAAAAGGTAAAAAATTTACTTTCAGGTAACTAGAGAGCGATGCTAAGAAAAAGCCTGTAGCTCCTATAGAAACAACTGTTGCCCACCAGTAATTGCTAAATCGGCGCGATCCCAAAATAGTTTGACGGAGGACGGACGATGTTATATCCCCAACCGGGGAATTACCTGGATTAGCAGTAGATACGCTCATTTGGCTGAAAAAGGTATTTAAAATAGGATTCACTGCAAGTTTAGCGGCATAAATAGGGCGAAAGCTGGAGAAACTTGTGTCAAATTGTAAATATTTCTGATATTAATTATATTAATAGGCGGATGCTAAACACCTGATAACTACTGTGGGAATCGGGATATTAGCATAAGTAATGTGATAAATTAACAAACATTAAGCAGCGATACACTGGACTACCATTTGCTGGCAGTAGCAGTTAGGCAGACCGAAAGAGAAGATTTTTTTAATCTACTCATAAATCTCGAAAGCTTTTAGCAATTGAGAATGACTTAATGTTAATTCCTCAGAAACGTTGCAATTTTTAGTAAACGAGAGGATTTTAGATCGATGACAATTGCAGTTGGTAGCGCACCGAGTCGCGGCATATTTGATACCGTAGACGACTGGTTAAAGCGCGATAGATTTGTATTTGTAGGCTGGAGCGGAATCCTACTATTCCCCTGCGCCTACATGGCTCTAGGCGGCTGGTTAACAGGGACAACCTTTGTCACCTCTTGGTATACTCACGGCATCGCTAGTTCCTACTTAGAAGGAGCAAACTTTCTGACCGTAGCGGTATCAACCCCCGCCGACAGCATGGGACACTCCTTGCTGTTTTTATGGGGACCAGAAGCTGGATGGAACTTTACCCGATGGTGTCAGCTAGGGGGACTATGGGCATTTGTCGCCCTGCACGGAGCCTTTGCCTTAATCGGATTTATGTTGCGTCAGTTTGAGATTGCCCGCTTGGTCGGGATTCGTCCTTACAACGCCCTAGCATTTAGCGCCCCGATTGCGGTATTTGTGAGTGTATTTCTCATGTATCCCTTGGGACAATCATCGTGGTTTTTCGCGCCATCCTTTGGGGTAGCAGCAATATTTAGATTCTTGCTATTTTTCCAAGGATTCCACAACTGGACACTTAACCCCTTCCACATGATGGGAGTAGCCGGAGTATTAGGAGGAGCGCTATTGTGTGCCATTCACGGCGCAACCGTAGAAAATACCTTGTTTGAGGATTCCGAGCAATCCAATACTTTCCGCGCCTTCAATCCGACTCAAGCGGAAGAAACCTACTCGATGGTGACGGCAAACCGTTTTTGGTCGCAAATATTTGGGATTGCCTTTTCCAACAAGCGTTGGTTGCACTTCTTTATGTTGTTTGTACCCGTAACCGGATTGTGGATGAGTGCGGTGGGCGTAGTTGGTTTAGCCCTAAACTTACGCGCTTACGATTTCGTTAGCCAAGAATTACGGGCGGCGGAAGATCCAGAGTTTGAGACTTTTTACACCAAAAACATTTTGCTGAATGAGGGCATCCGCGCTTGGATGGCTCCTCAAGATCAGCCTCACGAACAATTCCAATTCCCTGAAGAGGTTCTACCACGTGGAAACGCCCTATAATGCTTCATTAAACCGCGATCTTGCCATGGGTGGCGGTCGTGACCTAGAATCATCAGGTTTTGCCTGGTGGTCTGGCAATGCTCGATTAATTAATTTGTCTGGTAAGCTATTGGGCGCTCACGTCGCTCACGCTGGTTTGATTGTATTCTGGGCGGGAGCAATGACTTTATTTGAAGTTGCTCACTTTATCCCAGAAAAGCCAATGTACGAGCAAGGATTAATCTTGCTACCTCACTTAGCTGCTCAAGGCTGGGGTGTAGGTGCCGGTGGTGAAGTTATTAACACTTTTCCCTACTTCGTTGTTGGTGTACTACACTTAATTTCCTCCGCAGTCCTTGGTTTTGGCGGTATTTATCATGCCGTGCGCGGCCCAGATACTTTAGAAGAATATTCTTCCTTCTTTGGTTATGACTGGAAAGATAAAAACAAAATGACTAGCATCATTGGCTTTCACCTAATTATTTTAGGTTGCGGTGCTTTGTTGCTAGTAATTAAAGCTATGTTTGTCGGCGGTCTATACGATACTTGGGCCCCTGGTGGTGGTGATGTACGGGTAATTAGTAACCCCACCCTCAACCCCGCAGTTATCTTCGGTTACGTGCTGCGATCGCCCTTTGGTGGCGAAGGCTCAATTACGAGTGTTGATAACTTAGAAGATGTAGTCGGCGGTCATATTTGGGTAGCTTTACTACTAATTACTGGTGGTATTTTTCACATATTGACTAAGCCTTTTGCTTGGGCGCGACGCGCTTTCATCTGGTCTGGAGAAGCTTATCTTTCTTACAGCTTAGGTGCTTTGTCGCTGATGGCATTTATTGCTACTTGCTTTGTTTGGTTTAACAACACTGTATATCCTAGTGAATTCTACGGACCCACAGGCCCAGAAGCCTCTCAAGCTCAAGCATTGACCTTCTTAATCCGCGACCAACGTTTGGGTGCAAACGTCGGTTCGGCTCAAGGGCCTACAGGGTTAGGTAAATACTTGATGCGATCGCCTACTGGTGAAATCATTTTTGGTGGTGAAACCATGCGTTTTTGGGATGTCCGCGCTCCTTGGTTAGAGCCATTACGCGGCCCCAACGGTCTTGACTTAGACAAGATCAAAAACGATATTCAGCCTTGGCAAGCTCGTCGCGCGGCGGAATACATGACCCACGCTCCTTTGGGTTCTTTGAACTCCGTAGGTGGTGTAGCAACGGAGATCAACTCGTTTAACTTCGTGTCTCCCCGTTCTTGGTTATCTTGCTTCCACTTTGTGATGTTCTTCTTCTTCCTAGTCGGTCACTTATGGCACGCAGGTCGTGCTAGAGCGGCGGTGGCTGGTTTTGAAAAAGGTATCAACCGCGAAAGCGAACCAGTAATGTTTATGGGCGAAATTGACTAACTGACTTTTTTTCGCTCTTAATTAAAAAATAGTTAAAAAGCTTCTGTGTAAAAACAGGAGCTTTTTTTTGAAAACATTTAAAAACTTTCCGAATAATAGTTTAAACCCACTGTATTAATAATAGTAAAGAGATTGCTTGCAAATATTAAATCAATAGCCTTAAGGATTAATTAAATGTCTGTATTTAAAAAGCTTTTAGCTCGTGTAGGTATCGGTGCGGCGCAAGTAGATACTCATCTATTCCAAAATTCCCTCGTTCCGGGAGAAACCCTTGAGGGTGAAGTTCATATTAGTGGTGGTGATGTAGCGCAGGAAATTGACGATATTTATTTAAAAGTTGCCACAGAGTACGAGCGCGAGTATAAACAAAATGATGAAGAACGGACTATTCATGAGGAGTGCATACTTATCAAATATCTTCTATCGGAGCGTTTCCTTTTGCAAACAAAAGAAAAAAAAGTAATTTCCTTTTCCCTGCAATTACCTTACGAAACACCCTTAACTATGGGTCGTCAGCCTGTCTACTTACAAACAGGATTAGATATTAAAAGTGCGGTTAATCCTAGAGATCGAGATGAACTTAAAGTGCAGCCACACCCATTAATGCAAGGAGTGCTAGAAGCAGTAGAAAACCTTGGTTTTCGGTTACAGGAAGTAGATTGCGAGTATACTACTCACTTTCATAGGTCTTACCCCTTTGTCCAAGAGTTTGAGTTTCGACCTACAGGCAAATACCGCCGTCACTTAGATGAATTGGAAGTAATTTTTTGTTTAAGTCCAGAGAAGTTAGAAGTATTGCTTCAAATTGATAAACGAGCGCGGGGTTTTAAAGGTTGGTTTAATGAAGCTTTCGATCTAGATGAACGCTACGATCGCTTTTATCTGACACAATCGGATCTAGCTCAAGAAAATATTGCCGCTACGATTGATAGCATTATTCAAAGTCATCTTCACTAAATTGTTTGTGGATTATAGCACTATGAACGACTCCCCTCTTACCAACGATCTGCAATGGACACCATCGGCTTTAGCTATGCTAAAAAAAATTCCCTTTTTTGTCCGTCCTCAAGCAACAGTGCGGATTCAACATCTAGCTCGTACGGCGGGGGTGGAAGTTGTTACTGTAGAACTGGTAGAGCAAGCAAGACTTGAATTTGGTCAGTAGAATCTTAGTTTCTATATTTAATTAATAAAGCTAATTTAATAACAACTATGGTAAGTTAAATTAGCTTTATTTAAGGTTTTCTTATTGAGATTTTAATTAGCTGCTATTGCTATTTTAATCAAACACTACTATCCTGTAGTTGGTTATCTGAGCGTTGCTAAAAAATACTAATTGGAAAACTATTTATTTAATAAATACTATGCTGTGTATTAAGCACAAAGATAAATCAACGGTTCTTTCAAATTTAATAATTAAACAATTTAAAAAAATATTACCTTTAGCTTTATTAATACTTCCGACTTGGCAAGCTAATGCTTTAGCGTCGGACTTACCAGAAACAAAATCGAGCGATCGCCTTTGTACAACTCTCCTAAATTCTGACAAAGTTGGTTTGACTACCGCCGTCAACAGGCTTGTACAAGTAGCTAGTTGGGTCGGTGGAGTAGAAACAATCTTCCAAACAATGAATCACAATTTAGCACCTCAATTAGCTGCCTACTTTAACCCTAGTATTTGGCCAAAAATTAGCGATCGCGCAACTAAGGCAAAAGTTCCGGTATTTATGTATCACGACATCTTACCGGAAAAAGAAGTATTTTTTGATGTCACAGTTAAAGAACTCGAACAGCATTTAAGTTTAATTAAAGCCCAAGGCTTAACGCCGATTAGTTACGACCAGCTAGTAAATCATTTACGTACAGGTTTACCCCTACCAGAAAAACCAATTATGTTGACTTTTGATGATGGCTACGGCGGTCATTACGAGTATGCTTATCCTTTGTTAAAAAAGTACGGCTATCCAGCAGTTTTTTCGGTGTATACCTCGAACATGGGCAAGGATACGGGTAGAACTCATGTAAATTGGGAACAGCTAAAAGAAATGGCTGCCAATCCCTTAATAACAATCGCATCTCATAGCGTAACTCACCCAAAAGACTTAAGGGCATTGGCTGATGACCAGCTAAAAATAGAAATTGAGCAATCAAAACAAACCCTCGAAGCCCAGCTAGGAATTAAGATTGATTACTTTACGTATCCCGAAGGAAAGTATGACCAAAGGGTAGCAAAGTTTGTAGAAAAAGCTGGCTATCGTTCAGCGCTGACGATGAGCGATACCGACGAGCGCTTTGCAGGAGAATCGGAAAGTCTGGTGGCGATTTCTCGTTTTGGACAATCGAGGTTGGCACAAGCCTTAGTAGACGTAGAAGCAAGCCCTATTTCTCAAGCTTGGGGAGGGGCAAAACTACCTAATTTTTGGGGTGGTGGGTTTGACTTCACTTCCGAAGTGCAAGTAAATAAAACAATTATTGACGAAACCAATTTCACGCTAATTTCTGGAGGGAAACCTGTTACTATCCACGCCAAAAGCCGCTACCAAGTACCAGAAATCATCGCAGGAACTGAGGCTGTAGCCGCCGTTGATGGCGGTTTTTTCTCCTTAAAGTTCTTAGACTCAAATGTAATGATTGGGCCAGTATTGAGCCAAATAAATAATAAATTTATTCCTGGTTATCGGGGGGAAACTCCTAAATTAAAGGGGCGACCTTTAGTGTTAATTAGTCCGCAAAGCGCAAGATTTATTGGTTTTGAGCCTTCTTTACACAACACCTTAGAGGGCATAGAAGCAGCAATGCCTAATGTTACGGATGCTTTTGTCGCCGCCGCTTGGCTAGTTAAGGACAATCAACCCCAAAGGGCTGAAACTTTTGGGAGTTTGTTTGATTATGATGCCATTCGCCATCGGGCTTTTTGGGGAATTAATCAAGCAGGACAGCCAACAGTTGGGGTATCTAACGATCCGATTGATTCGGTATCTTTGGGAAGCGCCCTAGCTAAAGCTGGATTAAGAGATGCGGTGATGCTAGATTCTGGGGCTAGTACATCCTTGGCTTATAAGGGAGAATCATTAGTTGGTTATATTCCCCGTCCCGTACCTCATGTAGTGGCGCTGATGCCACCATTGTCTACACTAAAATCGCCTGATTGTGTTGTAGCGCAAAGGTAAACTAGGGTTAGATTTAGATGATGGAGTAATGATAATGCGATCGCTAATTAAATTTTCTTCCGAAGACTGCGGTATCTGTCACAAAATGTCCTTCTACGACCAAAAAGTCAGCGAAGAACTAGGTTTACAGTTTATTGATGTCAAAATGCAAGATACGGCAACTTACCGCAAATATCGCAAAATACTACTTAGCCAATACCCCGATAAAGCCGAAATGGGATGGCCGACTTACCTTGTCTGCGATTCTCCTGAAGGGGAATTTCAGATATTGGGGGAAGTAAAAGGCGGTCATCCCAAAGGTGAATTTAGAAGTAAATTACAAGGGGTTTTAGCTGCGGTAGAACAAGCAAGTCTTAACTAATTACCTTAAAAGATTGTACTTCTAGGACAGGACCTATCATGGCAAAAGTCATGATATCTTCTTTAACCTGTCCAACAACGCTTACTTTTTGTCCGGGTTTGAGTAAGTCTTTACTCGCCCCTCTCAGGATTTCGTAAGTAGTACCATTGTCGGCAACGAGCGCCCAAGTCCCCGTACCCATTTCTTTGCGTTCAATTGTCCCAGTGACATTAATACTCATGCTGTTTTAGTTTCTCCCTTCATCGCTAACCATGCTAGTCCATAACAAAGAGCAGCGTTGCCAATTAAGAAAGTACGGGCAATAAAGCCTTCTCCCAACCACCATATATCCGGCGTAACTACCGCGCTGACAAGCAAGCAACTAGCAACTCCGAGCGATGTACCAATAGCAAACCATTTCCAGCTAGGATGTCCAAGAAATAAAGCAATTAAGGCAACAGGAATTAATACACTGGCAAATAGAGGATTGAGGACGCTATCGCCAGTTAAAGCATTACCTAATTCGGGAATAGAGCTACCCAATACGCGGAAGGGCCATTGAGGTAAATCGTAAACGTACAAACCGCGCAGGAAAAATAAACCCGAACTTCCCGCAATTAAACCGCTACTTAAAGCCCAACTCCAGGCAAAAGGAAAGTAAGCGCCTAAAAACCATGCTAGTAAGTAAGAGCCAAGTACCATGGCAATTTTAGGTAATAGAGCGATCGCACCGCCATCAATCCAAAAGCGTAAACTAAGGTAGCCATTTTCGCGCAACCAGCGAAAGAAGTGGGGAAAGCTAATTTTTCCGGCTTGAGCTAGTTTGACGGCGGCGGCGGCATCTAATTGTCCTGCACCGTAGTAATTCAAACCATCTTCTTGAATACCTCTCGAAGACTTTTGTAAAACCTCCAATACTTCCTCTGGTGGCGTGACTCCAGAGGCTCTAATTAAAGCTGCAACCCCTGCTACGTGAGGCGCTGCCATGCTTGTACCTTGAAAGCCCTGAATCGATGCTACGCCCGTTTCTGGGTCGATAGTGTCTTGTAAAATCTTGCCAGCATCGCTACCCCCAGGAGCGGAAATATCTACCCCCGCGCCAAAGTTAGAGTAGGGAGCTTTTATACTTGCGGCATCGTAGGCGGCTACGGCGATAACGTGGGGATAACGAGCGGGATAAGAAGCGGAATTTTGATTTTCATTTCCTGCCGCCGCTACAATTACGACACCTTTACCGTAGGCGTAATCTATGGCTTCCTTCATTATTTGGCTTTCACCACCGCCGCCCAAGCTCATATTAATTACATCAGCGCCGTTATCTGCTGCAAATTTAATCGCTTCGGCAATATCGGCGACAGTGCCGCCACCGTAACTACTTAATACTTTTAGGGGCATTAAACTAGCTTCGTAGGCAACACCCGCGACACCATAGCCGTTATTAGTAGACTGGGCAACAGTTCCCGCTACGTGCGTACCATGTCCGTTATCATCATCGGCAACGGTGCGATCGTTTACAAAATCGTAGCCCTCAACAAAAGTTGTATCTTTTAAGTCTGGTACACGGCTGATACCTGTATCGATTACAGCAACAGTGACATCTTTACCTTTAGTTTCAGTCCAGGCAGATTCGATATTGATACTACGCAAGTTCCACTGTTTGCTATAGTCAGGGTCGTTGGGAGCAACTAAAGCCGTGTAAATGTAATTTGGCTCTATATATTCGGTGTTTTTGGCTAGATTAGACTTTTTTAAACTTTTTAGCGTATTGCGATCGCCTTTAACTACATATACGCGATCGCTTACCGAAAAGGCACTATTAAGTTGCGGTGTAAAATTAAATTGGCTATAAACCTGATTAATTTGCTTGGTGATTTCCGTCGCAGGTATGTCTTCCCGAAAATCCAGCACAATTGACTCAAAATTACCTAGATTTGCCAGCCCTTTAAAATTAAATAGGGCGAAACTTATCCCAACTAAAAACAAGCACAATAGGAGAACCCTTTTCATATCAACATATAGTGGCGTTATTATACTGACCAAAATAACCTATAGGCTCTTGATTGGGAATGATTTATGAAAATAGTTACAACAAATTTATAATCTCGTATTTATACACAAATTTATAGCAGGAAATTAAATGGCAAGTGGTTTAGTATGGCTATCGTTATTATTGGTATTTGTATGGTTAGCCGGCTTAGGCTGGAACGAATACCAAAAAGTTGAAGCTTATCGGCGTTGGGCGGCAGAGGCGGAATTTGAAAAATCTAAGTATGATATTTACGCTGTTCTAGCTAAAAAAGGTAACAATTTGACTTGGGGAAAACCCACGAGAACTGGGACAATCAATCAATCAACTTTTTCCTTAAATGATGTCCAATCAATTAACTTAGTAGTAGACGATCGCTTAGTAGATATAGAATTGCCACCCAGTAAAGGGCGAAAAGTAGCGTTAGAATTTAGTTTTGCTCAACCCATACCCTCGGTGCGCGTTCCTTTTACAGAAATTCCCCTCGCCGCCGAATGGGGAAAATATCTCAGTTCGCAATTAACTAGCTTACGTATCTAAAAGTCGAAACGGCTCTAAAGAGAGTTTTGATATTGTTTTAGTAGTTCGCTTAGATAATCGTACCCATCTACACCAATGACTTGAATAATTTGCGCCTTGCATTGCTTAAGCATTGCTTGAAAAGCTACTTCGCCAATTTGTCCTTGCAAAATCGTCAATAATCCCGCCGATTGTCGCCATTGCTCCGAGCCAATTTGCTCTAATAAATACATTCCCAAACTTCCCGCAGTCATTGCCATTTCTATATTTTGAGTGCTGTAGTAAGCAGAGGCTAAGGAAGCAAAGTTTTGTCCTTGCAGGTATAAATCCCCCGAAATTCGCGCAGATTGTAAAGCCTGTTCTAAAAAAGGAATAGCACTTTGAGGTTGAGAAAGCACCAGATAAGCTACGCCTAAACTGCTACAGCATAAAGCCTGACTCTGTAAGTCTCCTAAGCGTTGGGATAATTCTAATCCTTGCTGGAGATATTGAATAGCACTTTCGTATACTTCTAGTTCGCTTTGGAGTTGCTGCGCTTGAAATACTTGGCTGTAGCCAAGATTTGTTAAAGCATTGGCTTCTCCTAATTTCTCCCCAGATTGACGAGCCAAAATTAACGCTCGTTGGCTGTAATTAATGGCGCTTTGATAATCTTTTTGGGTAACGCAAGCGCGACTAAGATGATTGAGATTGGCAATTTCACAAGGAATATCGCCTTGGGTTTGAGCAATTTCCATTGCTTGCTGGGCAAAAGCTTTTGCTGGTTCTATTTGTCCCAAAGCTTGGAGAGAATAGCCAAGTAAAGTTAAAATTCGCGCTTTTTCTTGCGTACCTTCAACTTGCCTTAAGGGTTCGTCAAAATAGCTTAAAGTAAAACGTAAGCGATCGCCACTAAGTAAAGCAAAAATCCCCCCATAAAGAGGAAAATCTTTCGTTTGGGCAAAAGTGCGGAGAATTTGCAAGGTAATTTGAAAACAGCTATCTAGATAATTGCTAGAAATTGATGATTTTTGCAAACCATTAGCTAGTTGCGACCAAATAGAGGCAAAAGTCAAAAAGGTAGAAAAAGCTAAATTAGCCCCAGCTTTGGCATTGTAAGCCTGTTTGTTGAACCAAGCGACTAAGCCTTGTTGCAAGCATTGCATGGTTACAGCAAGTTCTACCCAAGCGCTTAAACTGATATCGTTTTGCTTTGAAATCCATTCATCTATGGGCTGTTGTAATGCTAAGGTATTAAAAAGCGATCGCATTAAGGGACTATTTGTTTGTTTTGCCCATACACTCCAAGGGCCTTTTTGTCCGGGTACACCTACAAAGCCTAGTGGTTCGCGGTTGTCGTACATCCAGCTAATTAAATACTCTTGTAACTGTTGCCAAGAGGCTATTCCGGAAGTTAAACCTTGAGCTAATTGGTTAAATTCTTCTCTATCTGTCTGTTGCAGACTTTTAGCTAATTGCTGAATTTGGCTAAGAGTCAAAGCTGGGTTGCGATTGGGGTCAATTAGTTTTAGCAAAGCACCAAGAGCTTCGTCCTTCTGGGCGGCAATTATCGTTTCTAAGCCAGCATTTAGGGTACTAGAAACGGCTAAATCCTTCTGCACGCGCTCCCACTCGCCTTGAATAGTTTTGAGGGCGCGGAGGCTACGCATTGCTTTTGCTTGCTTTAATTCGTCAGTTTGGCTATTTTGTTGCTCGGCAGTTTGAATTTGTTGAGACAAAGAGCGCTCAAATAGTTCTCCTGTACCTAGTTCTACTTCTTGACGCAGTAATTGATAAACCTGCTCTTTAGAGCTTATTTGACCTTTTAAAGTAGTCTGTACAATGCGATCGATGAGGGAATTATAGCGACTTCCTAAAGATATATCTGACATAACCAATACCTGTAATTGCCAATCATTGCGAAAAAAAACCAGTCAGCAGCAATGGTAAAAGTAAAAGAGCGCAAATGACGATAAATAATGTTCCTGGCTCAACAGATAGCGTCTTTTTCTGGAGTTTAGGCATTGTTGCTAAAAATTACTTAGATTACTATTTTTTCCACGGTAACTTAGTCCCCATTTCTGTAGCAGCAGATAATAGCAGATAACCAATTAACAACCCCGCACCCCCAAGAAAAGTCAATAGATCGTTATCCATATACTCATGTCTAGTCATACTTCGCTAATATTAACGCCTAGAGAGTAAGTTTCTTGTGGAGACAGTAGCAGTAATGAGGACATTGTACTTTTTAGTCCCTGGTACGGGGGCTAAATTTGCCTGTGGTGGCTTATGGGCGGAGTTAAAAACCTTTAATCTTGCCAAACAAGTCTGCAACTCCGAAGTTGTTACTTATCGTCAACGAGAAAAAAACACCTTATTTATTGATCAAGTCCTCCAAAACAAAGATTTAGATGAGGCGATTTTTGTTATTAGCTGGGGCTTTGATATTGCTAAACTTGTTGCTAAATTGAAGCATCATCATGTCGTTTATCATGCCCACAGCGCCGGTTACAAGTTTAATTTACCTGCAAATATACCAATTGTTACCGTTAGCCGCAATACCATGGGTTATTGGGGGCAAAAGTCGCCTAATTCTTTAATTTACTATCTACCCAATCAAATCGGTGAAGAATTTAGCAATTTTCACCTCGAACGCGATATTGATGTTTTGGTGCAAAAACGCAAGTCTTCGCAGTATCTGATGCAACAATTAATACCAGCATTGCAAAAGCAATGTAATGTATTTGTCGTTGATTCTTATGTAGAAAATTTAGCTAAATTATTTAATCGTACCAAAGTTTATCTCTATGATTCTGCTGAATATTGGGCGGTGCAAGGAGTTAGCGAAGGTTTTGGACTGCAACCATTAGAAGCAATGGCTTGTGGATGTCAAGTTTTTTCCAGTATCAATAATGGATTGTCGGATTACTTAGATCCAGGTTTTAATTGCTACAAAATTGCTGGTTACTCCCAACAATACGATGTTCAACGTATATTAAAAGTGGTAGCAAGTCCTTTAACATTTGACTTACCAGAGCAGATTTTAAAGGAGTATAGAGTAAAAAATATTACTCAACGCTTGCAAATAATTCTTGAAGATATTAATAGCTTCTTTGATGGCAATTACAACGCTGATATAAAAAGTTTGACACGAATTCAAACTACTAAGCTGCTGGTACAAAATAACCTTAATAAGCTGAAAAAAAAGTTATCTAAATAAATATTGCTGCTATGACAAAAATTCGTACCCGTCTGTCTCAAACCCTCAGAAAAACTCGTAAAGATTATTTTCACGAACAACCAGGTAGTTTGCCAGGAACTTTGACTATTGCGGCGGATGCGACGCTGCCACAAATTGAATTAATTGATTACAAAGATACAGATTATGTTCACCAACAAGTAGCTTTGCCAGAAGATTTGATTCCGTACCTTGATAGTGAATCTGTTTCCTGGGTTGATGTTCAAGGGTTGGGTAGTGAAGATATTTTGCAAAGAATTGGTAAAATATTTGAACTACATCCACTGGTTTTAGAAGATATTGTTAATGTCCCCCAACGCCCAAAAGTAGAAACCTACGACGATCAGTTAGTGATTATTACCCAAATGGTACTGCCACTAAACAAAGTTGGATTTCATCGCGAACAAGTGAGTTTTGTATTGGGAAAACATTACTTACTGACGGTGCAAGAAGAAGCGCAGTATGATTGTTTTAATCAAGTGCGATCGCGCATTTGCAATAATAAAGGTATACTCCGCAAGCACGGAGCGGATTATCTAGCTTATACGCTAATTGATGCGATCGTTGATGGGTTTTTTCCGGTACTAGAAGCCTACGGCGAACTTATCGAAGAATTAGAACAAGAAGTAGTCGCAAATCCTACCCGAAAAACTTTACAAAAAATCTATCACATCCGCCGAGAATTATTAGCGTTGCGGCGGGCAATATGGCCCCAACGAGACGCTATTAATTCGTTAATTCGTGACGATAGCGACCTAATTAGCGACCACGTGCGCGTTTACTTTCGCGACAGTTACGATCACGCGGTTCAAGTTATGGATATGGTAGAAACCTACCGTGAGTTGGCATCAGGCTTAATGGACGTGTACTTATCCGCCGTTGGTAATCGGATGAATGAAGTTATGAAGCTACTGACGGTAATTTCGTCAATCTTTATTCCTTTAACTTTTGTTGCAGGAATTTATGGCATGAATTTCAATACCGAAAAATCACCCTGGAATATGCCAGAATTAAACTGGTATTTGGGTTATCCAGCTTGTTTAGCTTTGATGGGAGCGATCGCCTTTGGTTTAGTATTTTTCTTCTGGCGGCGCGGCTGGTTTGAAAATTTTTCGACAGTTCCTAGCAACTACAATAAAGAAAACGTTGTCCAGGAATTAAAGCAAAGTCAACCGAGTCATCCCAAACAACTCCGGCGTTAATAGGATTAATTAAGTTCTATCTGAAAATAGTTATAACTGTATGCGCGTGATGATTTACGAGATATATTGTTAAAATTGGTAACGAAGCTGAAAAGATTAGAGCGTTGTAACTGTTATGGGTCGTATTGGGGTATTACTACTTAATCTTGGTGGGCCAGATCAACTAGAAGATGTGGGCCCGTTTCTATTTAATTTATTTGCTGACCCGGAGATTATTCGCCTCCCCTTTACGTGGTTGCAAAAACCTCTAGCTTGGTTTATTTCTACTCGGCGCACTAAGACATCTCAAGCCAATTATCGGCAAATCGGCGGCGGTTCTCCCTTAAGACGGATTACCGAAGAACAAGCTGTTGCTCTCAAACAAAGATTGATAGAATCGGGACACGAAGCCTATACCTATGTAGGAATGCGTTATTGGCATCCTTTTACCGAAGAAGCGATCGCCCGAATCAAACGCGATCAAATTGAAAAATTAGTTATTTTACCGTTATATCCTCAATTTTCAATTAGTACCAGTGGTTCTAGCTTTCGTTTACTAGAAAGAATTTGGCGAGAAGATCCAAAACTTGCCCAGATTGAATACACAGTTATTCCTTCTTGGTACAAGCAACCGAACTATCTTCAGGCGATGGCAGATTTGGTTGCTGGAGAATTACAAAAGTTTCCCGATCCTAATCAGGCGCACATATTTTTTAGCGCTCATGGCGTTCCTCGCAGCTACGTTGAGGAAGCTGGCGATCCTTATCAGCAAGAAATTGAAGAATGTACTAGCTTAATTATGCAAACCTTGGGGCGACCTAATCCCCATACTTTAGCCTACCAAAGCAGAGTTGGCCCGGTAGAATGGCTGCAACCTTACACCGAAGATGCCCTCAAAGAACTAGGAGCAAAAGGCGTAAAGGATCTAGTTGTAGTCCCAATTAGCTTTGTTTCCGAACACATCGAAACACTACAAGAAATTGATATTGAGTACCGCGAAGTAGCAGAACACGCAGGTATTCACAACTTCCGCCGCGTCCCGGCTTTGAATACTCATCCAATATTTATTCAATCTTTGGCAGATTTGGTAGAAGAAGCGCTTAATAGTCCGGCGCTAAAATTGTCTCAAGTCAAGCAGATTAAGAAAAATCTCAAAATGTATCCTCAAGAGCGTTGGCAATGGGGAATGACAACGACAGCAGAAGTTTGGAATGGTCGAATAGCCATGCTGGGCTTTATTGCTTTGGTGTTAGAGTTAATCACTGGTCGCGGTTTGCTGCATTTTGTGGGAATTTTAAATTAGCGATCGCGTAATTAGTGTTTGCTGTACCATTTAGCTGAAGCTTGGTAACTCCGAATTGCCCACCACAATAGGCTTAAGGAGATAATTCCTCCTAGTTGAGGCTGCTTGACCGCCAAAAATACCAATAAAATTGATAAAATGTCTTGGGCAAAGACAAACTTCAAGGAACGTTTGTGTTGGCGATAAAACCAAGCAGTTTGAACGCTTTGCAATAGCAAGGCAAATAAACCGCCCAGTATAGCAATTATCCAAACTGGTAAAAACTTCGCGATCGCATTGGCAGCAATTGCGCCCGCAATGGGGCTACTTACTAGCATGACAATTTGTAGCAATCGTTGACCAAGCAAGTTTTTGGAAGCCAATAGTTCCAGCATTGACCAACTGCAAAGAAAAGCTAACCTAATGGAGGGGTTGATATTAGACAAAATTGGTATCCCCAACCACAAAGCCTCGCCTTGTAATATTTCTAAACCCAAAAGAGGCAAAGCGATTCTGATTCCTACAGCCGCCGAAGCGGAAAGCGCAGCTAGAACTTCAATCATAGGGAAATTAAATCAGCGCTCCCAAATCAATTAATACTTAGACGATCTTTCGAGGGTTTGGTTTCCTCTAAATACTAAGTCTTTGGTAAATTTCGTCTAAATGTTTGAGATGATGCTTTGGATCGAAACAGCCCTTAATTTCGGACTCTGATAGTACATTTATGACGCGGGAATCTTTGCAAATTAAGTCTTGAAAGTTTCCTTGCGGCTGATTCCAAGCTTGATGAGCGCAAGATTGCACCACTGTATAAGCATCCTCTCGACTCATCCCTTTATCTACCAAAGTTAGCAGTACCCGTTGACTGAATACTACACCCCCGTAGCAATTCATGTTACGTTCCATATTCTGGGGATAAACCAACAAATTTTTAATTAAATCTGTGGTTTCGTGCAGCATGAAATGAGTCAAAATGCAAGTATCGGGAAAAATAACTCTTTCTACCGCACTATGAGAAATGTCTCGTTCGTGCCATAAAGCGACATTCTCTAAAGCTGCAACAGCATTACCGCGCAAAATTCGCGCCATCCCCGTCAACCGCTCGGAACGGATGGGGTTGCGCTTGTGAGGCATCGCTGAAGAGCCTTTTTGACCTTTAGCAAAAAATTCTTCGACTTCCAGAACATCTGTTCTTTGCAAATTGCGAATTTCTACAGCAAATCGTTCTAGAGACGAACCGAGTAATGCTAATTGTTGCACGTAGTCGGCATGGCGATCGCGCGAAATTACCTGAGTGGAAGCAGTATCTGGTTGCAAACCTAACTTTTGACAAGCGAGTTCTTCAATTTTTGGTTCAACATTAGCATAAGTTCCCACCGCCCCAGAAATTTTGCCTACAGCAATATTTTGACGCAAATTAATTAAGCGCTCTTGACTTCGCAATACTTCCGCCAGCCAGCCAGCTAATTTAAAGCCAAAAGTAATCGGTTCTGCATGAATTCCATGCGACCTGCCAATCATGATCGTATAACGATGTTGCCTGGCTTGGCTTCTAATTGCCGTAATTAATTCTTCCAGTTCTATTAGCAACAAGTCTAAACTAGCCACTAATTGCAACGCCAAAGCCGTATCTAAGATATCGGAACTCGTTAAACCCAAATGTATATAACGTCCCGCATCGCCCACATATTCATTGACATTAGTCAAAAAAGCAATCATATCGTGGCGGACTTCGGTTTCAATTTCTAGCACCCGTTGGGGGTCAAAATTTGCTTTAGCTTTAATTTCCTCTACAGCTTCAGTAGGAATATAACCTAGTTCCGCCTGTGCTTCACAAACGGCTATTTCTACTTGCAGCCAAGTTTTAAGTTTGTAGGTTTCTGTCCAAAGTTCGCCCATTTCAGGCAAAGTATAACGCTCAATCACTCGTCCGCCACTGTAATACAACTGTCATATTTTACAGCTTTACTTAACCTCCTGCTGTTACAGCTTGAAACCTATAACCTATTTACTTTTTTTGGGCTATGTGACACATCGTCCGTAGACTGATAGTCAGTAAGATTTCACAATCAGCACATGAATGGAGCAAAAAAAAAGATTCTTGTTGCCTTGGGTCAACTTGTTAAGCAACGCAGGGTAGCATTGAAAATTTCTCAAGAAGAATTAGGGCTACGCGCTAACTTAGATCGTACTTACATCTCAGGAGTAGAACGAGGCTTACGCAACCCTTCTTTAACGGCTCTTACAAGTCTTGCTAGTGGATTAGGTATTACTGTTGCAAATCTTCTAGACAATTTAGAGATAGAAGTGGAAAAAATAGAGTGAGTAAGGGAACTTTAGCAGAGACGATTAAATCGCAACTAAAAGCAGACTCAAGCCAATATAAAGTTTTTAATCTTCTATCCGACCAACAATGGCATTGTCGTCAGTGTGAAGGAAAACAAATAGCTTCAGGTCAGTATGCTGGTGGTGGCGGAATCCAAGGTTTACAACGTGGGGAAAGCGCCCCGGTTGTGTGATAGAAACAATATCGCAGTATTGCGAGAACTGTGATCGCAAAACAAAACAAGATCGCTGGACAGGAGAAATACAATCGGCAAATTCTGCTGCTAATATACCAGAAATTTTAGCTCAAAGAATTTTGCAGGTATACGACTACACAGATATTATCGAACAAAGAAAAAGGGCAGCCCATGAATTAGTCATCGATCATCGGTTTCCAATGGAGCGATGGGGAGAGAGTGAACCACCACACCTCAGTTCTATGAGTGAAGATGAAATTAAAAAAAAGTTTCAGTTGTTCAAGAAAGATACGTCTGGCAATCATAATCTTTTAAAATCAAGAAGTTGCGAACGCTGTATCAAAACCGACAATAGAGGTACGCCCTTTAACATCAAGTTTTGGTACGAAGGCGGCGAAAAATGGTCTTTGATCCATAAAAAAGGTGCAGAAGCTGAAGTTGGTTGTGTAGGATGTGGCTGGTATGATTTTGCCGCTTGGCGCAACGCTCTTAATCAAAAACTAACTTCTCCTCACAAGGATTGACAACAACTTGAGTTGAAGATGCGATCGCATTCAAATATGGTACAAGTGCATAACCTATACACTCTGCTAACCGGGGAGGTACAGCATTGCCAATTTGCCACATTGCCTTTTTCATTGAGCCTTCAAAAATAAAACTATCGGGAAATGTCTGTAATCGAGCCATTTCACGGGCGGAAATTACGCGGTTAAGATACGGATGGATGTGAGTACCACCGTGATTTTCTTTAATAGTCATGCTAGGTTTGCCTGGATATTGGCGCTTAAAAGCATCAATGTAGGTTTCGTACAACGAACCGCCGGGGGGAACTTTTGCCAACCGTTCCATGTATTCTGGTGAATGCCGAGTCCACTGGTGATTTATTTCAGGAATAGACTTATATGCTGGAAGATCGCAAATAGATGACTCAATAGGATTGTAGTCTTTAGGTATTAATTGAGCTTTCGGATACGGGTTGTGTATTCCAAATCTGTTAGCAATAAAAATGGCTCTTGGACGAATTTGCGGTACTCCATAATCGGCAGATTCAAGAATTGCAATGGAGATATTAGGATAACCGATGGCAGTAAAAGCATCACAGATTGCTTTTTTGACAGAGCCATTTTTAATAGTTAAAATTCCTGGTACATTTTCCATGACAACATACCAAGGTCTGATTTCAGAAACGATGCGTACAAATTCTTGAAATAAACGATTTCGAGCGTCATTTGGATTGCGTTTTCCTGCAACCGAAAAACCCTGACATGGCGGTCCACCTACTACAAGATGAACTTCGGCAGAATAGATATCCTTGAGCCAATTTGTGGGATTGAAAGTTTCTATCTCACCACAAAAATGATGGCATTTCCGAAAGTTTCTTATATAAGTTGCTGAGGCAATTGGGTTAATTTCTACACTTGCTATTGGTTGCAATCCTGCTGCTACTAAACCTTGTGTCATTCCTCCTGCACCGCAGAAAAGATCGACAAATGTATAGGGAATTAATGGCGAAGATGTAGATTTAACTTCGACAAATATTTTATATAAATCTTTGTTACCCTCCTCTAATTCGCGTTTAATACGTTCATAACGACCCAATTTTGCTTTTTTTTGCTTCTTAACTCCGTCTTCTTTGATTTCAGAAAACAAAGATAGCTGTATGTCTTGCATTGATGTTGTCATAGATATATTTTATTGTGACACATCGTCTACATATTTTCAAGAATGTACTGAAGTGCTACTATGTTAAGGATTGATTTATAAACCAGAATTGTTGACCCCCAGGCGATCGCTAAAAATTAGCGGTAACTTGAAAGGAATCAAAAAAAGTCTCTCAGGATTTATACTAGCTATTGCATTCGGTCTATAGTTCGGTATTGAACCGCCTCGGCAACATGACTAGCACTCAAATTTTCTTCCCCAGCAAGGTCAGCAATAGTTCTTGCTACTTTAAGTATGCGATCGCTGGCTCTTGCTGATAGTCCGAGTTTACGAATCGCTACTTCTAATAAATTGCGGCTAGAGTCGTCAAGCGCACACCACTGCTGCAAATGGCGGCTTTGCATGGCAGCATTACAACGAATAGTAGTTTCTGCTTTAAAACGATTAATAGCCAGATCGCGGGCTTGTTTGACCCGGATACGGACAGGTTCAGACGCTTCCCCCTTGGGTTGAGCCGTGATTTCTTCCGGCTTTAACCGATTAACCGCAACTTGCAGATCGATTCTATCCATCAACGGCCCCGAAAGCTTTGCCCAATACTGTTCTCTTTGCCGAGGCGAACAACTGCAAGCTTGGATAGTATCGCCAAAATAGCCGCAAGGACAAGGGTTTGTGCTGGCGATTAACGTAAACTGCGCCGGAAACATCACCGATTGACGAGTGCGCGACACTGTTACATAGCCGTCTTCTAAAGGCTGACGCAAAAATTCCAACACATCGCGCTTAAATTCGGTTAACTCGTCTAGAAACAAGATCCCCCGGTGAGCTAAAGATATCTCTCCAGGACGGGGAAAACTACCGCCACCAACTAGCGCTGGGCCAGAGGCGGAGTGGTGCGGACTGCGAAAAGGGCGATCGCGTACTAATAACCCGCGATTTTTTAATAGTCCAGCTACTGAATGAACTTGAGTTACTTCCAATGATTCCTCAAAACTTAAAGGTGGCAAAATTCCCGGTAAACGCCTAGCTAACATAGTTTTTCCACTACCAGGCGGCCCGACAAAAACTAAATTATGCCCTCCCGCCGCCGCTATTTCTAAAGCTCTACGGGCGTGAACTTGTCCTTTGACATCTTTCAAGTCTGCAATGTGTAATAGCGACGTTGCTAACTGGTTTTCCTCCAATTTTACTGGTTCGTAGCGCTCTGGTTGATTTAAAAAAGTTGCGACTTCTGTTAAATATTTGAAACCATACACATCTAGTCCGGCAACGACTGCCGCTTCTTGAGCATTGTCAAAAGGTACAACTAAGCTCGTAATCCCTAGTTTTTTCGCCGCCGCCGCAATCGGCAAAACTCCCGCCACTGGGCGCAATGTCCCATCAAGGGAAACTTCACCTAAAAATAGATGATCTCCCAATAACTGAGCGCTCACCTGCTCGGAAGCTGCCATAATACCGACACTAATTGGCAAATCAAAGCTTGGCCCTTCTTTGCGTAAATCTGCGGGTGTTAGGTTAATAATTATTTTTTTAAGGGGAAAAGCGTAACCAGCATTTTTAATTGCTGCTTTTACTCGTTCGCGAGATTCTTGAACGGCGGTATCTGGGAGTCCTACCAGTACAATTGCTGGTAAACCGCCTGATACATCAACTTCTACCCCGACTTTGACGGCATCAATCCCAACAATTGCCGCACTCCATACTCTTGCTAACATTTATTTCATTGCCATAACCATTTAGAATCTCTAGCAGAAATACCTGTGAATCTGCATGAGTGAAACTACAGAGACAATTTTTAGTAAAATTATTCGTCGGGAAATACCCGCAGATATTGTTTATGAGGATGAGTTGGCGATCGCTTTTAAAGATGTCCATCCCCAAGCACCCGTTCATATCTTAGTAATTCCCAAGCAGCCGATTAAATCTCTAGTAGATATTACATCTGGCGATCGCGACCTAATGAGTCATTTATTATTAACGGCTCAACAAGTTGCTATAAATGCGGGGCTAAATAATGGCTATCGCTTAGTTATTAATACCGGTAATGATGGCGGTCAAACCGTTTCCCACATTCACTTACACATTTTGGGCGGTAGACAAATGACTTGGCCACCCGGTTAAATGTTATAAGATAAACTAATGACCCCCATAACTTGAGTAAACTTAAAAAGCTTTACAAAAGTAAATATAGGGGTTAAGTTAAGTATAAGGAAGCAAAAAACTTCTGATACATTCCAAAATCAAGCACTTATAAAACAATGACAACAACCTTACAAAGACGCGAAAGCGCCAACGTATGGGAACGGTTCTGTAGCTGGGTAACCTCCACAGAAAACCGTCTATACGTAGGCTGGTTCGGAGTATTGATGATCCCCACACTACTCGCCGCCACCACTTGCTTCATCATCGCCTTTATCGCCGCACCTCCCGTAGACATCGACGGCATCCGCGAGCCGGTAGCAGGTTCATTAATCTACGGAAACAACATCATCACTGGTGCAGTAGTACCATCATCGAACGCGATTGGTTTGCACTTCTACCCAATTTGGGAAGCAGCTTCCTTAGACGAATGGTTATACAACGGCGGCCCTTACCAATTAGTAGTATTCCACTTTTTGATCGGAATATTCTGCTACATGGGACGTGAGTGGGAACTATCCTACCGCCTCGGAATGCGCCCTTGGATTGCCGTAGCATATTCAGCGCCCGTAGCCGCAGCCACCGCAGTATTTTTAATCTACCCAATTGGACAAGGTTCATTCTCCGACGGAATGCCCCTAGGAATCAGTGGAACATTCAACTTCATGTTAGTATTCCAAGCGGAACACAACATCTTGATGCACCCCTTCCACCAGTTAGGAGTAGCCGGAGTATTCGGCGGTTCATTATTCTCCGCCATGCACGGTTCTTTGGTAACTTCTAGCTTAGTTCGTGAAACAACTGAGACCGAAAGCCAAAACTACGGTTACAAATTCGGACAAGAAGAAGAAACCTACAACATCGTTGCCGCCCACGGTTACTTTGGTCGATTGATCTTCCAATACGCATCCTTCAACAACAGCCGTAGCTTGCACTTCTTCCTAGCAGCATGGCCAGTAATTGGGATTTGGTTTACATCCTTGGGCATCAGCACCATGGCGTTCAACCTCAACGGGTTCAACTTCAACCAGTCAGTAATCGATTCTCAAGGACAAGTAATTGGCACTTGGGCAGACGTACTCAACCGCGCTAACCTAGGTATGGAAGTAATGCACGAGCGCAATGCTCACAACTTCCCTCTAGACTTGGCGGCCGGTGATGCGACTCCTGTTGCTCTTACTGCTCCTGCGATCAACGGTTAATTTTTAACCCTTCTAGCTAAAATAAATTAAAAGGCGCTCTCCACTTGGAGGGCGCTTTTTGCGTAATAAAATGCGATCGCACTTCCTAGATTCAAGGAGTGTCATTATATATAAAGAACGTCATGGAGATAAAACAACGGTTTACGCACGCCCTTTAGCTCGTTTAATTGAGCAATTACAGCGCTTACCAGGAGTAGGACCTAAAACCGCTCAACGCTTGGCTTTACACATTCTTAAGCGCTCCGAATCCGAAGTACAAGCTTTAGCACAAGCCTTGATTGAAGCCAAACAACAAATCGGTTTATGTTCAATTTGCTTTAATTTATCTGCCGAGCCAACTTGTGAAATTTGCCGCAATTCCAACCGCGATCGCCATATAATTTGTGTGGTTGCTGATGCTCGTGATGTAATTGCTTTAGAAAAAACTAGAGAGTACAACGGCAAATATCATGTATTAGGCGGAGTGCTGTCGCCGATGGAAGGGATTGGTACAGAGCAACTTAATATCCAACCCCTAGTGCGGAGAGTTAGTCAAGAGCAGCCTAAAGAAGTTATTTTAGCCATTAGTCCCAGCGTCGAAGGCGAAACTACAACTTTGTATGTAGGACAATTACTTAAGCCGTTTACAAAAGTCACTAGAATTGCTTTTGGTTTACCTGTGGGTGGAGATTTGGAGTATGCGGACGAAATAACTTTAGCAAGAGCTTTAGAAGGTCGCAGGGAGTTAGATTAATCTTTATTTAGGAGAACCAAAAAAACGAGTAGCAAAATTTTGACTTCGCGTTGGCGATAAAGTCCGAGCTTTAAGAATCGCCGCCGTCAAAAAAGCGTAAGACAATACTCCTACTACTGCTAATAATAAGCCGCTCAGTAAACCTGTGACATTCCATAACGCATGGAGAACCGCCGCCGTTAGGTATCCCACGCCTAAAATTTGCCAACGTTTGCGTGGCTTTAATACGCTTAGACCAATGAAATATCCCAAATAGCCACTATACGCCATATGTCCGGCTACCGAGCCAATAATCCGAGGAATTAGTAACTGAAATCCTACCAATTGACCAATACTATCACCCGATTGCAAGCCTACATTCCGGCTAATTTCCGGGACGTACTGACCGAGAGTTTCTAATAGCGTAAAGCCAACCGCCGAAGCTGTACCCAACAAAATCCCATCCAAAGGCTCCCAAACACCAATTCGCTCTCGCCAAGGACTGGGGAGCTTTTGACCAATAAAATAAGCTGCTAAAATTGGCAAAGCTTTAAGTAATTCTTCCATCAAACCCGCGCCGAAGAACATTCTTAACAACAATTGCGGAAAACTAACAGTTTCATCCGGTAGGGGTAAGCGACCAGGTAAAATATTACGGAAAATTAAAATAAATAGTGGCAATAGGGGACTAAGTAGTATTAAACCTGTACTTAATGCCATGCTAAATAGTACCCACCAGGGCTTATGCTTGCCACAAAGTTGATAAACAAAGTAGTAGGCAATCCCCGCTAAGTAGGTAGCTACGAGCATTTGATTAAAAAACGCCGTCTCTGGTTGTCCTACCGTCGCAAACATTAAGACAACAAATACGACAGTAAATATACCTGGGATCAAATAACCTTTTTTGGTTAAATCTTGTCCTGTAGACAGGATAGGAAATAACTGAGTAAAACTTACTCCTTGTTCGGCTTCGGAGATTGGAGTTAAGTTAATAGATGATACAGGCGAGGATTTTGGTAATAATTGAAAAATAAATTCTGGCCCATTGTCACCCAGAATTAAGCGATCGCCCGCTTGCAATATTCGACATCCGAGTAGCGATTCTGCATTAATATACGTGCCATTGGCGCTATTTAGATCGCAAATTAGCCAGCCATTGGGGTCGCAAGGACGAATTACCGCATGGCGACGGGAAACTACACCATAGGAGCCATCTATAGCAATTTGGCAACTTGGATCGCGTCCAATGACGATCTCTTGGCTGGTGGACAGGAAGTAGCGCTCAAAGAGTGGAGACGAATTTGTTACGCCTGCATTTGTAGGCAATTGCTGTAAATAACCCTCACCAAACTCTTTTTCTTTCATCTTGACGGGTGCTGTACTTGGCAACAGCATATAGCTAAGGCGCGAATTTATTGGACGCAAATAAGGCAGTTTTTGCTACTGTTTATTAGCATCGCGCACGGCAGCAAAGAAAAAGAACACTGTTAAAGGAATAGCCACAGCTAAAATAATACTTGTATTTAAGCTGCCTAAATCGGGATTGCCTGAAGCTAGTTCAAAAATTGAGCCAACGGACGCGATCGCAGTTATGCAACAACCACCTAAAAATAAGCCGCTTTTGGGAGTCATTGCATTCATAATGCTTCACCGGGAGCGATTGGTTTTACAGCTTTTGCCGAAAAGCCTTGTTTGGTTAATTCTTGAGTTACCGCTAAACTATTTTGAACTCGATCTACAAATAATACGCCATTGAGATGATCGATTTCGTGCTGAATGCAGCGCGACAATAGTTCTGTAGCTCTTAAAGTCTGAGGACGACCCTGTTCGTCTTTGTAGGCTATTTCTACCATTTGCGGGCGGGTTACGTCCATATAAACATTGGGAATGCTGAGACAACCTTCTTGAGCGATGCAAAGCTCACTGCTAAGGTGCTTGATGGTAGGATTGATCAAAATTAAAGGCGGATTAGCGGGATTGTCTGGTTCGCAGTCAATTACAATTAGCTGTTTTTGTACGGCTACTTGGGGAGCAGCTAAACCGATCCCATCAGCAGTGTACATGGTTTGCAGCATTTCTCGTGCTAACTGACGAATTTCTGCGTCTATTTTAGACACCCTTTTATTATTTTGCCGCAAAGCGCGATCGCCCAAATACCGAAGCTCTAACGGGGGATTGGTTAGTTTTTCTTTCTCAACTGCAACTATAGAAGCCATGAACAATACCTATAACTCGCTCTTTTAGCGTTTCCCGAACCTATTTATTTATACTTTAACAATTGTTGGCAAATTCAGGTTACTTTGACAGTGGTTGAGGAGCAATAGCAGAGATACTTTTTTTTATTTTTACTGACTAAACCATTCATCGCCAGGAGCGCTCGGCTTGTTAAGCTAAGATATTTAGGGAGTATAGTCGCCAAAGTATCAGTAATTGAGTTGCCCAAAGGTAAACTAAATATACTTGAATATTTTATACTAGAGAGCGATCGCCTAGGCAGCGCATAAAATTAAGTTATTTCTAGAACTCCTTTGATCCGCGATTGCGCTTCAGACAATATATTTTTCTAAACTCGTTATAACTAGCTAAAACAGCAATTTGGATCGCAAACAGTGGAAAGTTCTCAAGCTAACGAAGCATTATTGCAAGAAATAGCCCAAAGACAACGCCTAATCGCCGAATTAGGTCAACAAACCGAGCGCGAACAATTGATGAGTGCGATCGCCTTGCTAATTTGCTCCTCTTTAAACTTAGAGGAAATACTTAATACTACTGTTATTGAAGTTCGCCAATTTCTCAATTGCGATCGCGTTGTAGTTTATCAAGTTGAAGCAAAAACAGGTGTAGCTACGGTAGTGGCGGAATCAACTCAACCAAATTATCAATCTTTAATAAATGTAAAAATTCATACACCTTTGTTTGCAGAACGTTTAGGAGACTACAAGCAAGGTAATATCCGCGTACTTAATGATATTCAACAACAGGGAAGCCTTACAGCTATCAACCAACTGTTGCAGCAACAACAAGTCAAAGCCGCCTTGATTATGCCTTTACTGTACGGAGGTAAATTTTGGGGGTTACTAGCTATCCATCAGTGTTCTGGAGCGCGTCAGTGGCAGCAATTAGAGATAGATTTGCTCCAGCAATTAGCCACCCAAGTATCAATCGCGATTCAGCAATCGGAGCTATACCAACAAGTTGTCCAGCTAAATACTA
Source organism: Synechocystis sp. PCC 7509 (assembly GCF_000332075.2). Taxonomy (NCBI): domain Bacteria; kingdom Bacillati; phylum Cyanobacteriota; class Cyanophyceae; order Synechococcales; family Merismopediaceae; genus Synechocystis; species Synechocystis sp. PCC 7509. The sequence goes on from NZ_ALVU02000001.1 coordinate 2,974,061, forward strand.
ATTTAGAAAATCAAGTTCAAGAGCGTACCAAACAACTACAACAGTCTCTTGAGTACGAGGCAATTCTCAAGCGCATCAGCGACGACGTGCGCGATAGTCTAGACGAAAATCAAATTTTGCAAGTAGCAGTATGGGAATTAGCTGTAGCTTTAAATATTGATGGTTGCGATAGTGCTTTGTACAATATCTCGGAAGCGACAGCCACAATTTGCTACGAGTATACGATTTCTTTACCCACTTCTCAAGGAAAAGTCATGCAAATGGCAGGATTTCAAGAAGGGTACAACCAATTGTTGCAAGGTCAATATTTTCAGTTTTGCCAGTTAGTACCTGGTTATAGGGGTACAGTGGCGATGCTGGCTTGTCCCATTTTTGACGATCGCGGAGCTTTAGGCGATTTATGGTTATTTAAGCAACAAAATTGTGATTTTAGCGATCTGGAAATTCGTTTAGTCCAACAAGTAGCCAACCAATGCGCGATCGCCATGAGACAAGCAAGATTGTATCAAGCATCCATGGTTCAAGTAGAAGAACTAGAAAAATTAAATAATCTCAAAGATGACTTTTTAAGCACCGTTTCCCACGAACTGCGCACGCCTCTAGCTAACATGAAAATGGCAATCCAGATGCTAGGATTAACTTTAAATCGTTCTCAAGAGTTGTTTGCTGAACTGAGAAAACCAGCAAAAGAACAAAATAAAGTTGCTCGTTACTATCAAATATTGCAAAACGAGTGTGAACGAGAGTTAACTTTAATCGACGACTTGTTAGATTTGCAACAAATGTATGCGGGCGTACAACCTTTGCTATTGACATCGATTAATTTACAAACTTGGTTGCCGGAAATTGCCGAAGCTTTTAGCCAACGTCTTAAAAATCAACAGCAACATTTGACTATAGAAGTTGCTCCAGAAGTCTCCAATTTGGTTGGGGATTCTGCTTCCTTAGGGCGGGTTTTGACGGAATTGCTAGATAATGCTTGCAAATATACGCCCCCAGGCGAAAAAATTGCTATTAAAGCCGTTTCTGACGGACAAATAATGCAAATAAGTGTAACAAACTTCGGCGTAGAAATTCCCCCTAGCGAACGCGAACGTGTATTTGACCGCTTTTACCGCATTCCTAATAGCGATCCTTGGAAGCAGGGAGGTACAGGGTTGGGACTTGCTTTAGTTAAACAAATACTTACGCGCATAAAAGCAACAATTACAGTGGCTGATGGCGATCGCGGACAAACTTGTTTTATGGTAGAAGTACCGTTGATGCCTACATTATGAAATCCCAATGGCAATGTTTCTTAGAAAATCTAGGCGAATGGCATGGTTCTTTTACTCGCTTTTCTCCTCAAGGTGAGTTGCTAGAAGATACGCCAACAATGGTTTCTTTTACAGGAATCAACGATAACCAAACCATTGCTCAAATCGTCCGCCGCTTACCGCCAAATTGTCCCCCAGAAGAACAAGCTTTTGAATATACTTCAAGTTCGTTAGGACGGGGAATTTTATTTTTTGAAGATGGTGCTTTTTCAACTGGTTCAATTCAATTTTCGCCTCTTGCGGACTTTGGTGCAGAATTGGGCTTAATACACAATAATCGCCGCTTGCGATTAGTCCAAATATTTAACAAAAGCGGTGAACTAGCAAGATTAACTTTAATTCGCGAAAAACTTGCGGATGCTACAGAACCAGAAAAAGCTCAACTAACCGTAGATGATTTAGTCGGTACATGGCAAGGCGAAGCTGTTACTTTGTACCCAGATTTGCGATCGCCTGATACTTATTCTGTAGGACTGAAAATTGAGCGCGGAGGGGAAAACGAACTATTACAGCAACTAACTATTGGCGATCGCAATATTACATCCAAAGCTACCATCACTGGTACAGTTATTTGCTTTGATAGCGGATATCAAGTATTGCTGCTTCCTGATGGTGCTTCTTCTACTTGCCCATTGCAGCTAAAAGCGCAAACGGGATTTTTTCTCGAAGTCGGATGGCTAAAGTCGCCCTTGGAACGTCAAAGACTAATTCGTACTTACAATAACCAAGGAGAATGGGTTAATCTTACATTAGTTACTGAGTACCGCGTTTCTGCTGACTTACCGTAAAATTACGCACATTGATAGATGAAACGATATAAATTTTTAGATATAATCTAGTAAAAATACTGAGCAGCATCGTGAAATCATTTGCTAAGTCAATAAATTTACAAAGTTTTCAATTGAGCAAGTCAGAAAACCCAGTACGGGAAGGGATAAAAACCATTGGGTTAACTCTAAGTTTAGCTTTTGGCGTGCGGATAGCCGCCGCTCAATGCTACTTAATTCCGTCTGGCTCAATGGAACCAACTTTAGAAGTAAACGATCGCTTATTAGTAGACAAAATTAGTTACAGTTTTACAAGTCCTCACCGGGGGGATGTAGTCGTATTTAATCCACCGCCCGCAGTAGTGGAAAAAGAAGCATCAACCGAGCCTTTTATTAAACGAGTTATTGGCTTACCAGGAGAGCAAATAGAGGTTAAAGGTGGGCGAGTGTACGTTAATAATCAACCCTTGCAAGAAAATTATATTGCCGACGAACCAAACTATAACTGGGGCCCACAAATTGTCCCTAGAAACTCCTATTTAGTTTTGGGAGACAATCGCAATAAAAGCTACGATGGACATATTTGGGGATTTTTAAAGCGCGATCGCCTAATTGGTAAAGCAGTGGCTCGTTTTTGGCCTCCCGAACGCTTTAGTAATTTTGCTAGTAAATAAGTCCTCCTATCGGGCGATAAAATGAAAGCATGAAAATTTGGCAAGCTGACTTTTATCGTCGTCCTCTGCAAAACGAAGCAGGGGAAGTGTTATGGGAATTATTAATATGCGATCGCGATCGCCTATTTACTTACGAGGCTTTGTGTCCTCAGTCTCAAGCAAATAGTAAGTGGCTTATAGAGCAGTTGCAAATAGCCGCAAAAAATCAAAAACCGGACTTGATACAAGTATTTCGTCCGCAATCTTTAAATTTAATTCAATTAGCCGCCGAGAACTTAGGAATTGCTGTTGAAGCAACTCGCCGCACGTTTGCTTTAAAACAATGGCTAACTGAGCGTCAATATCCCTCTAATAATGGAGAACCTTATAACCCTTTAGCCATCGATAAAGCCCCACCTACGCCACTTACAGAAAACTTGTGGGGGGAACAGTGGCGTTTTGCAAGCCTGAGTGCTGGAGACATTGTAGAAAGCTTTAAAGAGCGTCTCATTCCTATTAAAGAGATGCCGGAATTTTTGTTACCGCTTAACCTAGGGTTAGCTTCTACTATTACTATTCCAGGGGTTGTAATTGATGGGGGAAAAAAATCAATGCAACTAGCAAGGTGGTTGCAAAGTATACATCCGGTGGCGCTTAATTATATTGCTGGCGATCCTAGTGGGCTGGTTTTAGAAGCAGGTTTAAGCGAGCGATGGGTTGTGAATACCTTTACCGACAAAGAAGTAATTGCGGCGGCGGTTACTTACACCCAGCGCCAACAATTAACTAAAGGATTACATTTTTTATTAGTACAGCCTGATAACTCAGGAATGACTTATAGTGGCTTTTGGCTATTAGGTAAAGAGTAAAGAAACGTATATTTTTTTGTCTATTTCTTAATAGTTGAAAAGCTAAAAGTAAGAGTTAAGACTGAAGGTAGATACATCTAATTTGAAATAGTTTTAATCTCAAGAACATAATAAATTAACCTTTCTTAAGGCAAAATTCATGAGTAACGAAGCTTCTTCAAAGAAAAAAACCACTAGAAACGACGAAATGGATACATCCAGCGCCGATCGGGGAATTATCCCGGCGGAAGTAGCCGCACGGATGGATCGAGAAGGTAGCAATTATCGAGAAACCGCCCACGAACAAGCCGCCGATCGCAGCCTTGATACTACTGGTGGTGCAACGGTAGATCAAGAAGGTTTGGCAAACAATTACGCTGTTGAACCAGAGATGTACTACGATGAACCTGGCGATCGCCAAGCAGAAGCAGCACAAGACAAAGCCGATCGCGCGGAAGAATTAGCAGAAGTCAACCACGATAAGGAAGGGGAACTAACAACCGAAGGCGATCGCCGTGGTAAAGGTACGGGAGTAATTTAAAAGATTCCTTTAACTACTTAAATATTTAACCAAACCGCTTATAAAATTCTTGCCAAAGAAAGTTTAGACGGTTTTTTTGTGTTGTCAATAAATTATTAATTTTTACATAATTAGCTTGACTTTTTAACTTGCTTATTAATAAAGAAATAGAAATATAAAGAAGCTCTTTTTCCAGTAGAATAGCTGGACGTTGCAGCGAAATATAAGGAAAAGTAAGATGGCGGAAGCAAAAATTGGCATCATTGGCGGGAGCGGACTTTACAAAATGGAAGCCCTCAAAGATGTAGAAGAAGTGATAGTTTCTACCCCGTTTGGTTCGCCTTCTGATGCTGTAATTATAGGGACTTTGGCAGGAAATTCCGTTGCATTTCTAGCGCGTCATGGGCGCAATCATACATTGCTACCGTCAGAAGTACCTTACCGGGCTAATATTTATGCAATGAAGCAGTTGGGAGTAGAATATATAATTTCTGCTTCTGCTGTTGGTTCTTTGAAAGCTGAGGCAAAACCTTTAGATATGGTAGTCCCAGATCAATTTATTGACCGGACAAAAAACAGAGTTTCGACATTTTTCGGTGAGGGAATTGTTGCCCACATTGCTTTTGCCGATCCTGTTTGTTCGCAATTGGCTAAAGTTTTGACTGATGCGATCGCTGCTCTCAATTTAACAGATGTGACTTTGCATCGTGGCGGTACTTATGTTTGTATGGAAGGGCCAGCATTTTCAACAAAAGCGGAGTCTCATCTTTATCGCAGTTGGGACGCTACAGTTATTGGCATGACCAATTTACCAGAAGCAAAATTGGCTAGAGAAGCCGAAATTGCCTATGCTACTTTAGCTTTGGTTACAGATTACGATTGTTGGCATCCAGACCATGACAGCGTCACGGTAGAAATGGTAATTGCTAATTTACAGCGCAATGCAACTAATGCTCAAAAAGTAATTCAAGAAACTGTTAGGCGTTTAAGCGAAAATCCACCGCATTCGGAAGCACATTCAGCTTTAAAGTATGCGATTTTAACTCAGTTGGATAAAGTTTCTCAAGAAACTAAGCAAAAGTTAGAGTTGTTGTTGAAAAAGTATATGTAAAGTTTCGGAAATCCCCCCTAACCCACGTCAACAGTGTAGGGGCGCAATGCTTTGCGCCCCTACACCGCTATTCTGCGCCTTCGATGGGTGCGAAACCTTGGCGTTGAATGTTCTCGGTAATGGTGCGCGGTTCTAAAAATTGGAGTAAATAATCGGGGCCTCCGGCTTTTGAACCTACGCCAGACATTTTGAAACCGCCAAAGGGTTGTCTAGCAACGATCGCTCCCGTGATTGTGCGATTGATGTAAAGGTTTCCTACTTCAAACTCTGCTTGCGCTTGTTGAATGTGGGAGGGAGTACGAGAATAGAGTCCACCCGTAAGGGCGAAATTTGTCCCGTTAGCCACTGCGATCGCTTCGTTAAAGTCTTTTACCTTAATTACGGCAATTACTGGTCCAAAAATTTCTTCTTGAGCGATCGCGCTATCTGGTGCAACTTGACTAAAAATTGTCGGACTAACAAAATATCCTGTATCAGAAACGGGCATTTCTAACGCAAGTTCGGCGGATTGCTTACCTTTGGCGATGTACTCTTTTATTTTGTCTCTAGCATTAGCATCAATTACGGGCCCAACTTGGGTGCTAGGCAATTCAGCTAAACCAATATTGAGACTGCGCGTAGCTTCTACTAAACGCTCTACAAAAGCATCGTAAATAGGCTCTAAAACTATTACCCGCGAACAAGCAGAACATTTTTGTCCGCTATAACCAAAAGCTGATTGGACAACGCCAACTACCGCTTGATCTAAATCGGCACTTTCATCAACAATTAAGCCATTTTTTCCGCCCATTTCGGCAATTACGCGCTTGAGATGTTTTTGTCCTGGTTGTAAAACGGCTGCATCTGCATAGATCCGACAGCCAACTTCTTGAGAACCTGTAAAGGCAATTAAATGGACATCAGGATGCTTGACTAAATAAGCCCCAACAACCGATCCTACTCCTGGCACATACTGAAATACACCTTTAGGAATGCCAGCTTCTACAAGGATTTCGGCAAATTTAGCCGCAATTACACAAGATGTCTCCGCAGGCTTGAGTAAAGTACAATTTCCCGCTACTAAAGCTGCTACTGTCATCCCGGCGGCGATCGCTAAGGGAAAATTCCAAGGAGAAATTACAACGGCAATTCCGCGCGGTTGATAGATATAACGGTTGGTTTCTCCGGCGATATCGTAGTTAAAACCTGCGTCTAACCTTTCCATCTCATCAGCATAATAGTTGCAAAAATCGATAGCTTCGGAGACTTCGCCATCAGCTTCTTTTACTGGCTTCCCAACTTCTAAAACTATCCACGCTGATAGCTCTGCGCGTCTTTGCTCCATCAAATCGCCAGCGCGTCGCAATATCCCCGCGCGTTCTTTTACAGGAGTCTTGCGCCACGCGGGAAAGGCAGCTTTTGCCGCCGCCATTGCCATAGTTGCTTGTTCTACCGAAATTAGCCCAACTTTACCAATAACTTCGCTGTAGTTAGAAGGATTTACCGAATCAACGGTTTGTTCTGTTTGCTGATATTCGCCGTTAATTAGCGGTAAATAATGCTTACCTAACTGTTGGCGGACGTTAGTAAATGCTTTACTAGATGCTTCTCTTAATTCCATGTCTGCATAGTCCGTATCTGACGCATTGGCAAAACCTAAAGTATGTTTGGGAGTAGTGAGATTATCTACAATTGGGGGTGCTAAAAGTTCCTCTATCGGGCGTTCTTCCATACTTTGACGTAAGAAAGAGCTATTAGCAGTATTTTCAAGCAAACGCCGGATTAAGTACGCCATTCCGGGCAATAGTTCGCCATAAGGACAATAAACCCGCACTCGATGCCCTCTAGCTACCAAAGCCGAGGCTAATTTGTCGCCCATGCCATACAATACTTGCATTTCAAAGCGACGGCGGGGAATTTTTAAGGTTTCTGCGATCGCAATTGCCAATGCTTGACTTCGCACGTTATGACTACCAATGGCTGAATAGACATATTCGTGATTTTCTAGCAATAACTGAGTAATGGTTTCAAAATTGGCATCTGTTGCCGCCTTATCGTTGTAAACTGGCTGTTTCCAGTCTTTTTGCATCGCCTTAATAGTCTCTTGATCCCAATACGCGCCCTTAACTAGCCGAATTGTCAAAGGATAACCGCGCTGTTTTGCCCAAGCAATCAATTCTTTGGTATCTTGTTCGCTATCGCGCAAATAAGCTTGAATTGTCATCCCGACATCAGTACGCGATCTAAACTCATCTTCCATCAACAGCTTTTTCAATATCGACAAAGTTAAATCTTTGTAGGCGTATTGTTCCATATCAAAATGGACGCTTGTCCCTAATTCTTTGGCGCGACGTAGTAATATGCGAATGCGATCGCTTACTTTTGCCTCACTACCCGCCGCATCTAAGGGATCGAACTGAGAATAAAAAGCTGTAAGCTTTACTGATACTTGTACTTGAGGTATTTGTTCGCCATCAGCGCTATCAATACTAGGTATCTGCGCCCACTTTTTAGCCGCTTCTACAAGTTGCGTCATTAAATCCTGATAGCGATCTAAATAAAATTGCGCTTCGGCTTCCGTAATTACCGCTTCTCCCAGCAAATCGAGAGTAAACGCCATTTTATTTTTGCGTAAACGCTCAATAGTTTTCAGCGCTTCTTTCATACTGTCGCCAGCAATATATTTATGCGCTAGAGTTTCCACCGCCGTCGAAACCGTTGTTGCGGCAACTTGTCCGGGAATTGAGTCAGGAGCGGCAAAATTGAGCAATCCCTTAAGCGCGGAAGGAAGTTCCACCGAATCATCTTGCAAATACTCCTGCATATGGGCCGCAATTTCTGGCTTATTGTGCAAAGCAGGTAAGCAGTCAATGAAGCGAAATAACTGCACCCGTAAACCTGGATTGCTCATTGTCCAAGCTAATAACTTGTCATCCCAACGCATTTGATCGCGTAACGAAGACAAAAACGAGCGATTCTCCCGCGTAGCAGCTAGGAGTTGTTTGGCGATTTCTTGAACTTTAGCTTCGTAGGTGTTTTTTTCTACTTGTAATACCACTATGAACTGACTCCCAGTTTTCGGCGCTTTAGACGAGAATTACTTATAGTTTAATATTCTTGCTGTTCTCGCAAGGCTTGGAAGTATTGTTTTTATCAGAAAATTATTAAGCGATCGCGCAACTGCCTACTTTTATTCAAAAATAGACAGCAAAAGTAACTATATAAATGCGGATGAAAGGACTTGAACCTTCACACCTTGCGGTACTAGAACCTAAATCTAGCGCGTCTGCCAATTCCGCCACATCCGCTTATTTGGCTTAACTAGCATAGCAAACATTTAATTAAATTGCTACAAATATTACATTAAAAAAATTTGTGTCTACTTACCATCCAGAAATACCACCAGATGCTAGTTGCCAGCATTCCGACAAAAGACGATCGCGTCAAAGTAATCCTAGGAGAAATTGTAACAGTGCGATCGCCCCTAATTATTCGCCCGCAGCAAATCTAGATATAGCGATCTTTTTTGAGTTATGAAATATGGATACCCCCCAACCCCCAATTGGAGGTGGCACAGAAGTCTTGTCCCCCCAAGGTTGGGGGTTAGGGAGCGAAACCCTCAAAGCTGTTCACGACTGATTTAAGATTGCTATATGATTAAAAAAAATACTAAGTAAACTTAATCAGCCATAACAGGGAAAAATACAAGCTCATGCGAACTAGCGCGGAAATTCAGGCAGAAATAGAAGAAAAGTTTGGCTTTTTTCCGCCATTTTTTAGTCCAGCGCTGCAAAATCCCCAGGTATTAGAAAACCTTTGGCAACAAACACTAATAGCTTACGTAAGCAATCCTTTATCGGCGGTATTTAAAGAAAAGCTTGCAGCGTACCTTTCCCGCTTTTGCTCAGTTCCCTACTGCATGGTTTCTCATAGCTGTACTTTACGCCCGTTAGGACTAAGCGCTCATCAAGTTTTAACTTTACTAGAATCATCACCACCCACTCAAGAAGATATCGAGCAACACTTAAATATACTAGCGGCGCAACCTGTATTTACAAAACTACCAGCACCGCATTCAGATTTAGAAGAAAGTTTACTTATCTGCTCAATATTTATTTTTCTAGAACGAGAAGATGCTGATCGCTATCGTACTCAATTGCGGCGAGTATTGGGGTGGGAAAATTACCAGCATTTAGCCGCCTACGCCGCTTATGTCAAAACTTGTCATGTCTGGATGGAAGCTAACCCGGAAGTAAGTTATGAATCAGACAAACGAGTTCAAGACAATTTAGCCCAATTAGTAGCCCAAGAACCAGCAATAGCAGAGTTTTTTCGTACCTATACAGGCAAAGTTAGACAAGAGCGCTTGAATAAAGCTATAAAACAAGCTCAAATCGCCGAGCGCGATCGCAATCATACAGCGCTACAAGAGAGCGAAGATCGATATAGACGCTTAGTAGAGTTATCGCCCGATACAATCTTAATTCAATGTCAAGGAAAAATTCTGTTTGTCAATAGCGCCGGAGCAAAACTATTTGGCGTAACCAGTCCCGAACAGCTAGTAGGTAAATTGTTGATAGACTTTGTCCACCAGAGCGATCGCCAAGCCGTAATCGAGCGAATGCAGCACGTAGACTTAGGAAACTCTGTCCCCCTTAGAGAAGACAAGTTTATCCGCCTAGATGGGACTCAAATAGAAACTGAAGTAGTTGCGTCTCCCTTTAACTATCAAGGCAAAATCGCCGCCCAAGTAGTAATCCGCGACATTAGCTTGCGTAAACGTTTAGACCGAGAACGCAGTAAATTATTAGCTAGAGAACAAGCCGCTAGAGCTTTAGCTGAAAAGGCAAATCGTTCTAAAGATGAGTTTTTGGCGATTGTTTCCCACGAATTGCGATCGCCCCTCAATGCTATTTTGGGTTGGGCAAAATTATTGCGATCGCGTACCTTCGATACTATTACCACCAATCGAGCGCTAGAAACTATTGAACGCAACGCCACCGCCCAAACGCAGTTAATCGAAGACTTATTAGATATATCAAGAATTATTCACGGCAAAATTCAACTAAAACCCCGTTCGACTAATTTAGTCAAGGTAATTGAGGCAGCAATTGATACCGTAAACTTAGCTGCCCATGCTAAAAAAATTCAGATAATATTTGAGCCGGATTCAGCCATTAAATCAGTTACCGGCGATCCCGAACGTTTGCAACAAGTAGTATGGAACTTGCTATCTAACGCGATTAAATTCACTCCTGCGGGGGGACAGGTAAAAGTAAACTTAGCTACCGTAACAGAATCGGTTTCACTTCTCGACTACGCACAACTTGCCATTAGCGATACAGGAATGGGAATTGATGCCGAATTTTTGCCCCAAGTATTTGATCGCTTTTTACAAGCAGATAGTACCAGTACAAGGTCGCACGGCGGGTTAGGATTGGGACTTGCGATCGCAAGTCAACTGGTAGAAATGCACGGCGGTAATATTAGTGTTGCTAGTTTAGGACTAGGACTTGGCGCAACATTTACCGTAAAACTACCCCTAGAAACCGCTAATAGTCAGCAACAACCTACGGCTAATAGCCACAATGCAAACCTTACCCTAGAAGGCGTAAGAGTCCTTATAGTTGATGATGAGCCAGATATCCGCGACTACGAAGTAGCAGTTTTAGAACTATTTGGGGCAAAAGCAATAGCCGTCAATTGCGCCGCCGCCGCCTTAGAAGCATTACAAACCCAAAAATTAGATGTTTTATTAAGTGATATTGGGATGCCTGGAGAAGACGGCTATAGTTTGATTAAAAAAGTCAGAAACTTAGCTATTGCCATTCCCGCGATCGCTCTTACCGCCTACGCCAGAGAAGAAGATCGTACTATGGTGATTTCTGCGGGCTTTCAAATGCACCTAACTAAACCTGTAGAACCTACTCAACTGGTTGCAGCTATTGCTAGTCTGGTACAATACCCCACTATTGAGCAACATCAAATAAATTCCTCTATTTGACAAAAGGTTAGTAGTGTGCTATGGCTAAACCCGTAATCATGACCGTTGACGACGATCCAGAAGTCTTAAGGGCTATTTCTCGTGATTTGCAAAAAGAATATGGAGACAAATTTCGTGTCTTGCGTGCCGATTCTGGGGAGGTAGCGCTGGAAGCCTTGCAACAGGTCAAACTCCGCAACCAGACTGTAGCCTTGTTTCTAGTCGATCAACGGATGCCGCAAATGTCGGGGGTAGAATTTCTCGAACAAGCACTGGAACTATACCCGAATACCAAACGCGCCTTACTTACAGCTTATGCAGACACCGATGCAGCGATTCGCGCTATTAATAGTACGCAAATAGATTACTACTTGATGAAACCTTGGGACCCTCCCGAAGAAAAGCTGTTTCCCGTACTGAATGATTTATTAGACGATTGGTTAGCAAACTTTCATCCTCCCTTTGAGGGTATCCGCGTAATTGGCAATCGCTGGTCGCCGCGCTCTCACGAGGTTAAAGACTTTTTGGCTCGCAATCAAGTACCCTATCAATGGTTAGATATAGAGTCGTCAGAGGAAGCCCAACAGCTAGTTGCTTTTGCGGCTTGCGATCGCCTGCAATTGCCTTTGGTACTATTTACTGATGGTTCTAGCCTATTACAACCGACAAATATTCAAGTAGCCGAAAAAATTGGCTTGCAAACTCAAGCTGGAAGCCCTTTTTATGACCTAATTATTGTCGGTGGCGGGCCTGCGGGTTTAGCGGCGGCTGTCTACGGGGCATCGGAGGGACTCGATACAGTCATGATCGAACGCGAAGCCCCAGGGGGACAAGCCGGGACAAGTTCGCGGATTGAGAACTATTTGGGCTTTCCGGTGGGTTTAAGCGGCGCAGATTTGGCACGACGGGCGGTAACTCAAGCCCGACGTTTTGGGGTAGAAATTCTCACGCCTCAAGAAGTAACAGGAATTCGTGTCGAAGATCCTTATCGCTTTGTGCAACTACCCGATGGTAGTGAAATTAGCTGCCACTCCTTAATTTTAGCTTTGGGGGTATCTTGGAAACGCTTGGATGTACCGGGATTAGAAAAATTGACGGGTGCGGGGGTGTACTACGGCGCAGCCCAAACTGAAGCCATGTCTTGTCAAGGAGAAGAAGTTTATATTATTGGCGGGGCAAATTCTGCCGGACAAGCAGCAATGTATTTTTCTAAATACGCCAGCCAAGTAACGATATTAGTACGGGGCGAATCTTTAACTAAAAGTATGTCTCAGTACCTAATTGACCAAATTAACGAGACACCAAACATTAAAGTTATGGTGCATTCTAGCGTAGTTGAGGCGAAAGGAGAGACAAGCTTAGAAGCGATTTCTATTGCCAATTCTCAAACGGGCGAAACCAAAACTGTAAGCGCAACTTCGCTATTTATTTTTATTGGTGCAGTCCCGCGTACAGATTGGCTAGATGGAGTTATAGAACGAGACAGTCGCGGCTTTATTTTAACAGGACAAGACTTAAAACATGGCGATCGCCGTCCGAAGGGATGGACATTAGAACGCGACCCGTTTTTGTTAGAAACGAATATTCCTGGAGTCTTTGCGGTGGGCGATGTTCGGCATAATTCTATTAAGCGCGTGGCTTCCGGTGTCGGCGAAGGTTCGATTTGCGTTCAATTTGTGCATCAATACCTCAGCAAAGTTTTGTAATCTGCGTCAACTAAAGAGGTCTATTTTTTTGTTACGTTGAGGTTTTGTTATGCTCCACGATCCAAACCAAACTACACTATTTCCTAAGTTACCCGATGAAGCTTTGCAGGAAATGCGATCGCATGGTACAGAGATTCAACTAGCGGCGGGAGAGGTTTTATTTGCTGAAGGCGAGGAAAACTACGGCTTTCACGTTGTTTTAGATGGTGAAATTGAAATTACAAAAGTAGTAGGTAATGAAAAAAGATTGCTTGCTATTCATCATCGCGGCGAATTTATGGGGGAAGTTTCGATGTTGAATCACTCGGCATCAATTGCTAGCGCCCATGCTACGATTGCAAGTCGAGTCCTTCGGATTGAAATCGCAGCTTTTAAACGACTATTGATTGAATGTTCTGTCGGCGATACAATTTTGGCGGCAATGGTGGGAAGGACTATCGATGTAGAAGGACAGCTAAGACAGCAAGAAAAACTAGCCGCCTTGGGTAAAATGTCCGCAGGTTTAGCTCATGAATTGAATAATCCCGCCGCCGCCGGAAAACGAGCAGCAAATGCTTTAAAAGAGCGCTTTAACAGTCTGCAAGCTTTAACAGTGCAGTTAAATCAGCATTGTTTGACTACAGAGCAATTAAAGTTTTTAGCAAAGGTGCAAATAGACGCAATTCATTACCTTGGTAATTCCCCTCAGTACGATACTTTAACTCAAAGCGATCAAGAAGACGAAGTTACGGACTGGTTAGAAAACCACGATGTAAGCAAAGCTTGGCAACTTTCTCCTACACTCGTAAACTTCGGTATAGATTCGCAAAAATTAGCGGAGATTAAGAACAATTTAAACAGTAAATCTCTAAATGATGCCCTAATTTGGTTAGAAGCAAACTTAGCCACTTCGGGATTAATTAACGAAGTTGAGCAAAGTACAACGCGAATTTCGGAGTTGGTCAAAGCTGTAAAGGGCTATACCTATATGGACACAGCGCCTTTGCAAGAAGTAGATATTCATGAGGGAATTGATAATACTTTACTGATCCTTGGCCATAAACTTAAACAGGGAATTGTTGTAACTAAAGAATACGATCGCACTATTCCCTTAATTAACGCCTACGGCAGCGAACTTAATCAAGTGTGGACGAATTTAATTGATAATGCCATCCATGCTATGAGTGGGAAAGGGGAACTAAAAATTCGTACCTTTCAAGAAAATAATAATGCGATTTGCGAAATTGTCGATAATGGTGCAGGTATTCCCCCGGCTATTCAATCGCGGGTTTTTGAACCATTTTTTACAACAAAAGGTGTGGGAGAAGGTACAGGTTTAGGCTTAGAAATTGCTTACCGCATAGTTGTAAACAGACACGGCGGCAATATTTACTTTGAATCGCAACCCGGCAAAACTTGTTTTAGAGTCTATTTGCCTTTAGTAAAAAGCTAAATTAACGTACTGATTCCATCCAAGTTACACACTGCTGCATTTGCTGGTGCATTTTTACTGTATCCGTATGGTAGCGCCGACCGTGACCAGGCAAAACCCATTCAAAAGAATAATTGAGTAATTGTCGCATTGATTCAACTTGCTTTGACCAAGAGTACCAGCAAACATCGGGAAAACCTACTAACTGAGCTAACTTTTCTGACCAAGCTAAATGATCTCCGGTAAATAAAAAGTTTTTGTACAGCAAAACTGTGTGACCTTTACTGTGTCCAGGGACGGGGATAATTAATAAATCGGTATCTATTGTAAAAGGTTCTAAACCAGTGAGTTGAGTTTCAATATTGCTAGTATCTGTTGTAATATCATCACTGTGGAGAATGCGATCGCATTTAAAGTATTCGTGAAACTTTTGATGGTCGGCAACATCATCTCTATGGGTCAAATATAAGTAACGAATCCCCCCCATTTCTTCTAAACGCTTAACTAAAGGCGGTGCAAATCGAGGCGAATCTACTAAAACATTACCTTCTGGGCGCACAATTAGATAACTCGCCGCACCATAGGAGTTTTCAGCATGATAGCCGCAATGGTAGATGTTTTCAGCAACGGGAATAGGAAAAGAGGCGATCGCATTTTTTATATCTACAGGCTTTTCTACTGTACCAATGGAACTTGTAGGACAAGCTAAAAGCGCTTGCAAGCTGCTTAATCTTTCTGTTTGATTTGTTGGTTGATGGTACACCACCGACTGTCCCGCCGCGCGATTAAATACGGATGGAGTCATCCAACGGCAAGTATCGCAGTCAATACAACTGCTATCAACGTAAAAGTCACCGCTAATATTTTCAGTGCGGCGCAGAGTTAGTTTAGCCATAATGCCACCTGCTTTTCTATTCTTCTAGTTTAGTTTGGGCATAGGGCTGATTGCGATCGCGCTTGTTAAACGCTAAGAAGTAAATAATTGCGATCGCGCCTTAGTTTATAAAAGAGACTATTATAGAAAACATTGCCATTTGGAAGAAAAAAGACACGCCTATAATTATGAGAGTCCCTGCTGCCACAATGAGGTAACCCTCTGACCATTGGACTTTAAAATCTTTTATAAAAATACCAATCACCCCTAAAGCCAAACTTTTTATTGGTAGTCCCAAAATAAGCATTAAGATAAACGGAATAACTAAGGTTATGCTTTCTAAAATTCCTAATAAAAAAGCGGCTTTATAAATTGTTTCCAAAGCAGTAACTCGTATTCCTATGCCAAATAGAGATACTATGTACAAACCTATAGCATTAAACAAAGTACCAGCACCTAGTATTAGAGCAACACTATAAACGGTAGTAGTTCTGCGAAATTTGTCTGGTGTAAGTTTCTCATTTTCAAAAGGTTGCTTTGGCCAATTTGTAGGAATAATTGATTGACCAAGGATTTCTGCGTCTCTACCAGTATTTACGAGTAAGCACCCGGTTCTAACAGGTTGTCCTGGTGGCTTAAAGTCAGTTTGGCTGATATCGGCGAAAAACATACCAGGGAAAATTTCCTCCCCATAGGTAGACAAAGGCAGGACTTCAATGTTTGTACCTTGTCGCCGACTTCTACCGGCGTTAGAATTTGCTTTATTCAAACATAATTCTATACTTTCTTTTTGGAGAATCGAATTCATTGGAAACGTAAAAATTTTTGCTGCCTGCTTGAAAGTTGTCTCTCCCACCATCTGTACTGCTAATCGACAATACTCTTGTTTGCCTGTAGTATTTTTGCAAGCGGCTTTGAGTGCTTGTTCAGGATCGAAAGAACTAATAGTTAAACTAATGACAATGAAAGTAAAAATTAGCCATGCGATCGGCAATGCTAAAGGATGAAATTTTGCTGTTGATACTATTTTCTGTTTTTTAGAAGTGTTTGTTTGACTAGGATGTTTTTGAGTAACTCTAGTGGGGGAGAGGTTTGTTATGTGTTCTCCACTTGTTGTATTTTGAGGAGGTGCTACTTTTACGGGTTCTGGTTCAATAATTACCATTACTTCGGTCATTGTCTTTTCAGGATTGAAGCAATAACGACTAAACCAAATAGACGCTTTACGAATTTGGGCGTTGTCTAATTGTGTAAGTTGCTCAAACCATTGCTGTATTTCATCCTCAAATTGCTCGGTTGATGAAACAACAGAACTAGCAAAAAATATTTCTAACAGAGGCAGAATATCGGCTTTTGAGCTATCAGGTACATTATGGAAAAACTGAATAAGTTTACACACCGTTTCGTCGGGAGGCAGAACTTGGAATGTTAATAAGCCTTTATTGCTGATAAAACAGTAGTTGGCAAAGGGAGATTTTTCTACTTCGGGCGTTGAGATAGGTTTTACTTCTTCAATATTGGGTTCATTAGTCACAGATGCGTTCTTATTTTCGCTATCTTCAGTTTCGGTATCAATATTTTGTTCTACGGGAGACGGGGAAACAAATTCAAACTGAGTTTGCCAGTCTGTATCATATTCTCCTAAAACACGACTAGACAAAACTAAACTATGAATTTCTCCAAGGGATAAGGTTTTGATTCGATCGATAATAATATTAGCGATCGCACTGTAATCAATATGCTCCTTTGCTGGACGATTTAGGACAACGTTCAGACACTCATCTTGCTGGGTAGCTTGCACGACAAGATTATAAGAGGCTAAATCTTGTTCTAAAAGCTGATTGAGATCGGAGGCTGTCATAGCCAAGGGTGGGTTGGGCGAACTTTACCAATTTATTATTCCCAATTTGACAGCATAGTTAACGGAAATGTCTATATTTTTTTAAGAAGGTAGGCTACTATAGCTCTTTTGCCCATTGTTCGCGCAACTTTAGAGCATGAAATAAACTAAGTACGTCGTGCGTCCATTGGGGCAAAATTAGGGTCATAATAATTTCTTCAATACTGTTAATTAAACAAAGAGCGATCGCACCCCACAATCCCCCACTCCAGCCAAAGCCAAACAATCCCACCACCGCAATAAATAACGAAATCCCCCAAAGCTTGGCAGTGTAAGTGTGAAAGCTGGGAAACTTACCAAATTTAATTAGACTAACAGCAAAAAGAATAAGTTGAAAGGCGATCGCAATTAATAAAGGAATTTGAAAAGCAATAATTACTGTTGGATACACTAACCAAAGACTGATAGCAACGCAGACATATAAACTAATATCTGCCCAACTATCTGCTTGGCGTAGTTTAACAGTGCTAACTTTTAGTTTACGGGCAATTATGCCATCAAAAATATCTGAGAGAAAGGCTACTACATAGCCGAAGATGAAAGCCTTTCCGGTACTGCCATCTAAAGCATCTAACAATAATAAAGGTGCGATCGCACATCGTAAACCTACTAATAGCCAAGGAATACTTGTTAATTTCAACACTAAGCCTCGCAAAGTCGAACAGAAGTAAGCAAGTAACGATAAAAGTCATGTTTTGCTCTGCCATACTCTAATGTATTTATAAAAGTGAAATAATCCTCTAACCCATAACAGGTGTTGAGGAGCAATAAAACCTATCAATTAACTAAGTTGGGGAATACTTTTCGCACCGCCGGATGCTTTGAGAAAAAACACCGGATTTTTGTCAAAAAACAATTCCTAAATGATTTGCGATCGCCCTTGGCGCTGCCCCTTGGGCAATCGCCCCTACTTACTTCTGAATCCTAGCTAGTCTTGAATTAACGTCTAGCCTATCTTGATTGTTATTTGCAGTCGTTCCGTCAATTCGAGCGGCTAGATTATTCATAGAATTAGTGTAATTTCTCAATTCTTGACTGAAAGATTCTAGAAAACGATTGTTTGACTCTACTGTTTGTTCAATCCGTCCTAAACCTTCTTCTATCCTGGTCATTCGTTCATCGCTAGAGATAACTGCTTGTTGCACAATAGAAGCAAATTTATCTAGCTTGTCATCATCCCATCGTTCTATTGTCATACTTCTGTTACTCTTTTGAATGTTTTAGCATTTCGTCAACACTGATTTAAAAACCCATCAATTAACTAAGTCTGGGAATACTTCTCGCACCGCCGGATGTACTAATCTATGTTTGGTTATATTTACCCCTAGCGCCAAAGCTGAGTTGATTTCTAAAGCTTTTTCTCCCAGATTGGCTAATTGCAAAACATAGGGCAATGTACTATTATTTAGCGCTTGGGTTGCCGTCCAAGGTACTGCGCCGGGCATATTTGCAACTCCATAATGTACTACTCCTTCCTCTACATAGGTAGGCTGTGTATGCGATGTTGGGTGCATTGTTTCAATGCAACCGCCTTGATCTACCGCCACATCAACAATAACTGAACGCGATCGCATTTGTTTAACTAAGCTGCGGGGGACAAGAATCGGTGCTTTACGTCCCGGTACTAACACTGCACCAATTAGCAAATCGGCATCCTTTACCGCCGTTTCAATTTGAGCAGAATTGCTATAAAGTAGCTCCACTCTAGAGCCAAATATAGTTTCAAGGTAAGCTAAACGCTCAACATTTACATCAATTATTTGTACTGTAGCGCCCATTCCTACGGCAATTCTCGCCCCTTCTGTACCGACAATACCGCCGCCTAAAATTACTACTTTTCCTGGTTTAACGCCTGGGACACCGCCTAAAAGAATGCCTCTACCGCCTTGTTGACGTTCGAGATACCGCGCCCCAAATTGCACCGCCAAACGTCCTGCAATGATGCTCATGGGGGTAAGCAAGGGTAATTTATTAGCGCCCGAAAGTTCTACAGTTTCGTAGGCGATCGCCGTTATCCCCGAATCAATCAATTGCTCGGTCAACGGACGGTTTGCAGCTAAATGCAAATAAGTAAACAATAATTGCTCTTTAGCTAAAAACTCATACTCTGATGCGACGGGTTCTTTAACTTTAACTACTAGCTGACGATTCCAAGCATTTACAGCATTAACAATTTGCGCTCCAGCTTGCTGATACTCCTCGTCTGTAAAGCCCGATTCCATACCTGCAAGAGTTTCTACAGCTATGTTGTGACCATTTTCTTTAAGGACACGAACACTACTGGGGGTTAAACCTACGCGAAACTCTTGGTCTTTTGTCTCTTTGGGAACGCCTATTTCCATGTTTTTTCTCTTACTTCTATCTCTAGCTTACGTTCCAAATTGAGTGAGGTAACGGACGGCTTTCACAACTAAAGCCGCACAAACTCTAGGAGAAGTATTGTAAAACTCCTGCCATGCAGCAGCTTTATACTCATCATAGACTTCGCTCTTTTCGGCATTCTTTTCTAGCCATCCCAAACGCACCGCATGACCGACTAATACATCTAAAACAATATATTCTTCAATTTGCAATTTTGGGTTACGTTGGACAATTTCGGCTAGTTCCATTAATGCTTCAACATTTACTTGTCGGTACGCTGGCGCTTCAATTTTGTTTAGCAGATGCTCAACTTGCAGGGCAAAATTTTTCTCCCCCGGTGTCATCGCTAAAATTAAGTCACTATCTAAACGATTGCGTCGCTCTAACTTGTCGCCAATAACTACACCCTTGCAGTGTTGCAATAATTGCCATACCCCTTGATAAAAATCCTTTGGTACGCGGTTCATTGAGCCGTCCCATTCTCTCTGTTGATGCCAACCCCCCCCAGGCAAAATTTGACTATCTTGGGCGGGTATTACTGCCCAATCTATATCGCTTTCTTGTTGCTTGACGTGCAGAGATTCTTGCTGGCGTAATAGTTGATTCATCCCGTCATAACCAACTAATACTTGACGCAGGCGCAACTTAACTTCAAAAGGGGATAGTTGCATCAAATGTTCGTAAGCCTCATCTTGAGTAACTCCCAACTCCCGCGCTAGTTCGCTAGTCATGAGTAAAATTAAATAACCTATCCTCAACGTTAGTAAACCCTTAAATAATTGGGGTTCGGTTTGAATGAGTAAACCGCAATAGATAAGGATTTCTTGAGTTAAAACGCGATCGCGGATATCTTCCCCACAAAAACGATCTATTTTTGCAGCAATCTCTTGATTAGATAAGGGGCGAAAAATTAGCGACTCGATACTATAAGACTTCCCGACAGAGATTTGTTTTCCCCTTACTAGCATCCTTGTCACGCGATCGGACAAGCCAATATCTACCATTTGCCGCAAACCCGCTACTTTCCTAACTACCGCCCAAATTCCCGCCTTTCCAGCTTGAGTATAAACTTCGTCTAACAAGTCTGCGATCGCTACTTTTTGACCTGCACCACCAAAACCCGTATCAAACTCTACTCCCTGCAAGC
This sequence comes from Synechocystis sp. PCC 7509, assembly GCF_000332075.2. Classification (NCBI taxonomy): domain Bacteria; kingdom Bacillati; phylum Cyanobacteriota; class Cyanophyceae; order Synechococcales; family Merismopediaceae; genus Synechocystis; species Synechocystis sp. PCC 7509. The sequence goes on from NZ_ALVU02000001.1 coordinate 2,994,637, forward strand.
TTTTCAATCTCTGCAATAACTCAATCTGCTCGTAAAGATTATGAGAACCGCGCAATTTATCTAACAATACTTTAGGATTGGTTTCTCGCTCAATCTGAAACTCCTGAGTATTACCTAAAGGCTGACTTTTTTCTGGATTGCAAGCTAAATAATATTGCCTTGGTGTAGCATCGGTAAGGGGTTGAGCAAAATTAAATTCTTCATGCAGAAAATCTATGCGCTGGGTAGCCGCCGTTAGCATCAATTGATTCAAACGTCCTAACTTTACTTTTACACCATTGCAAAGCCCCGCTTGAAGTTCCTGCATGAGTGCAAGCATTGCCTCGCTACCCGTTTCAAACATAGTATGGGTCAATTCCCAAGTTAGAGTCGGACGACCCAATTCGCGCCAATGCTGCTGAATGTAAGCGAGTTCTCCTTTAAACTCCTCTACTAAAAAGTGATAGTCAAGGGTTAAATAAAACTGTTGCAAGTCTAGAAAAGACGGTAAAAATACAATAGTTTCGCCGCGAATTTTAAAGATCCTTGATGCAATCAAACTCCGCAACCGCCGCACCGGACGACCAGTTAAGCCTAATTTATCATTGCGTCCAATTTGGGTAAAAATTGCCGATAAATCCCCTGCTAGTCGCACCTGAATCGGCTCTAATTGCTGTGGTGTCTGGGTTTGAATCCCATAAACTTCTAACTGCGCCTGGAGGTCTTCATCCTCCGCTAATAGGGCAATTTGTACCAACGCTTGGCGATCGCGTCCCAATCTTAAATGCTGTCCCAAGGGGTCAATATCCCCCACTGACAACAGTTTCTCTCTCAGCATTTGACCGAGTAAATACAAGCCTTGCGCCCAAACTAAAGGGATATTTTCGTTAGGCAAACGCTCTTGAGAATGGGGATCTTTTTTCTCCGCCTCAACGTTTTCTTTCGGCACATAATAGAGTTCTGGCAACAATTGCAAACCATCTTGTTCAACTAACAATGGTTGCAAACGCTGTTGATAATCGTTAACTTGCTCCCCATCTCCTCGAAAAATGCCATCTAATAGCAAATAGGTAAAAAATAAGGGCCATTCAGACTCTATATGCTCAAACTGTTTTAATTCCCAAGGTTCATAATGTAAGCGATCGCTATTTTCTAAAACCGTTTGATGTCCATCGCGTAAAAAGCGCTTGCAACCATACTTTCCTTGCAATTTATTAATAATGTCATTTCTAGTACGTTCTACTAATGAAACATCTTCCACCGCAAACGCCGGAAAACTAATTATACTCAGCAGCGCCGCATCAATTTCTTTTGAGCCAGATTCGCGCGGTAATAGGTTTTCTAACGTAATTCGAGCGCGGGCAATTTCATCGGGTAAGACGTGAATTACCGAGGCTTGGCTACCCCGTACCCCAAATAAATCTAGTCCGGCGATCGCTTCTAAGGCGGCTTTAGACATCCCTACAGAACTCGCATTTAATTCCGAATTGCCATGATTAATCTTATTTCCTCGCTCCCAAATGCCGTAATCAGGAGTACGATAAGCTCTGCCAATGTAATAAACCAAATTTTGAATAAAATTAACTTCGTCCAGGGTATAAACAATGTGCAACCCCGAAGCCGTCATTTGCGCCAACATCAAAATAAAAATTGAAGTTGCGTCTAGTTGCAAGTGTCCCCAATCGCCATCTCCCACAACAATATCGCCCGTCTGGGTGTTGTACTTGGCGTGTAAGGCATCAATTGCTGCTTGACTGTGTTTAAATTGCTCAACTTTGCTTGCTTGGCGCATCATGGCAAACAATAACCCGCGCATCAACTTAATTACACTATGTTCTAACTCATAGGTGCGCCCCATATCTTCATCTATTTTACGATAGGCGATCGCCAGTCCCCACACTGCCAAAATGCTATAAACATTGTCTCTCACCCAAGCATCGGTATAATCTCCGTGAGCAGTAACCGCCGTACTAGCTGGTAATAAGCCTGTAATCGGATTTTGCCGAGCCAAAATAATAGTTTTAACTTGAGCGTAGTAGTAATCGAGGCGAGAAGGAGCGGCGGGTTTATCCATATTTTTAACTATTTGAATATTTAATTAGATAGTGACAGATGGGATATAAGCGTTTCTGTAGTCCAAGTTGGTAAACCACATCCCAAAAAATCCCCATCATTCGTCCAAATGCCTGCGGGTAAAACTAAAGCCAAGGCAACAGTAAACCAATCATTAGGATCGCGGGGAATACGCAGTCTAGCTATAGTTTCCCATGAAGCGTAAATTTCGTGAGGTACTATAATTAATTTACTCTCAGCAAGAGTAATTGCATCACTTAATAAATTTTGCCCGGCTACCTGAGAAAATACTTCCTTGCGTACCATCTTTTCAATTCGTTTACCCAACTCATGACAAGTTTCTTCCCAAGCCATCTGTGCTATGTATAGTTCTAAAGTTGGATGAATAATTAATTCTCGTCCTCGTTTGCGTGTTAACTCAGAAACCAAAATATTTGTATCGACAACTAAGCGCATATTATTCAGGTTGAGACAAGTCTAAAGCTCGACTTAATGTTTCCTCATTCCAACCGCTCTGTGTCAATGCTTCATTTACTGATTGAGAAAGGCGAGTCAATGCTGCTTGAACTTCTGTTTCATCTGACTCTTTAACTGGAACGTAAAAGCCTACTGTCTTACCGTGACGTTTGACGGAGATCGTTTCACGACTGTCTAGATAGTAAGCAGCCTTATCTCTAAATTCCTGTATGCTTATACTTTTCACCTTTAACTCCTAGTCAGCGATCGCTCTAATGCTTATATTTCCTAGATCCAATAATAAGGAAAAATGTATCCAGTCAAGGGAAGACCATGCTTCCGCGCTCCAAAAAGGTCAGACCTCTTGACTGTATTCTTAGTTATATCGCTTTCTTCTGTGCGATCGCCTCGATCAAGGTATGTCACTTGAGAATAAATGCGATCGCACTTTAACAACAATGTAGTTCGCTTGTTACTCTAAATCCATGAAAATATTACAAGTCTAGGGCTATTTATATGTCAGGACATTAAGGATTGAAACATTCTATTGTCAGAGCCAAGCTTAATCCAAGCCAAATGAGTAGCGAGGATATAGCCGCGCTCCTTGAAAATATTTCCGATCGGGCTAGGCGACATATTAACGATACATCTCAAGGCGACTGGTTTTTACGAGAAATAGCTCGCGCTCAAAAATTTGACGGACTACCACACGTTATTAGCAAGCAAGAGATGGATGAATATGTAGCCTCTGGAGAGCAGGAGTTGTTTAGAGGGCTAGATTCTTATAGGATGAAACGCAAGACTGGGGAAGATTTAGCCGAGCAGTTTCGTTCGGGCAATATGTCTGTAGGTACAGGATTATTTGGTAACGGTATTTATGTAGCTTATGGTAAAAATAAATTTGACGCGGAAGGTTACATCGGTATAGGAGCAGAAGGTTCAATGTTGCGTATGACTTTGAAAAGAGAAGCAAAGGTTACTAGCATCCAAGAGCTACGGCAACTACAAAAGAAAGATATGGCTGTTGAATCGCATTTTATATATTTAACTTAACGGATTTGGGACGTTATGCTGCTTTTAGAGGCTACGATGTAATTGATATAGGTGCAGATCCAGACGAACCTAAGTATATGGTTATTTTCAATCGTACCGCGCTACGAGTTCAAAGTGAATCGGTTAAAGGAGTTGATTAAATGAATATTCAACTTGATAAAAGGCTAGGCAAAATTTGGATGCAAGTAGAACAACAATTAAAGTTTGACTTGGATGAAATTGAAAATTTTAGAAAAGCAGCAGTTAAAGCCAAAGATTTTGACGATCTGCCTCCTAGTTGCAAAGATTTAGTATTAAAAATTGAAGGTGGAGCGAAAGAAAAAGTTGCCTAAGAAAGTGTGCTAAAGATACTTGTCACTATCATGGATTAAACGTAAACGCGATCGCCCAATGACTCAAATAGACAAAATAATCAAACTCGACCAATTTTTAAAATGGGTAGGCGTAGCGCCCACTGGCGGACAAGCCAAGCTAATGATACTTGATGGCAATGTTTTAGTTAATGGTGAAATTGAAACTCGGCGGGGAAGAAAATTAGTTACAGGCGATCGCGTTACCATTGCCAGTGAGACTTTTACCGTTAATTTAGACAATCCTTGAATATTTCAGTAATTAGCACAACAAATATATGAATATCAAGCTAGTTAATTCTTTAGTTCAAGTCATTATCTCTCTTTCTCCCGAAGAACGGCTTGCTCTAGAAAAACAGCTATTTTTCAACGACTCAGAACCATCAACACAAGAGTTAATGCAATTAGCTCAAAACAGTAATTCCTTTGACTTTCTCCATAACGAACCTGACATATATACGCTCAATGACGGAAAAGCTGTTTAATGTCGCTTAGTAAAGGTGATATTGTCTTAGTTCCATTTCCTTTTACAGATTTGAGCCAAACTAAGCTAAGACCTGCTGTAGTGCTACACATAGATAGTGTAGGTAATGATATAACATTATGTTTTATTTCTTCTCAATCTCTGACTAATTTAAGCCTAGAAGAATTTGCTATTAATCCTTCCGACCCAGAATTTACAGGTACAGGATTGAGAATTGCGTCTAAAGTTAGAGTTTCTAGAATCGTTACTCTTGAGAAAAGCTTAGTAACTAGACGTATTGGAAAATTAGGAATTAATCAAATTCAACAACTAAACAATATTCTCATTCATACATTCCAGCTTTGAAGATTTGCTTAAAATTTGATATTATTTTACATCTTTAGCTGGTAATCTTAGATACTTATGAAGCATAAGAACTTGACATTATATCTTGCAATAAAAGCATATGTATTAAGTGTAATTCAGGTAGTCAGAAACCGCCCTCAAGAACAATTTTTTCACTCTCCAGATAAATCAGAAAACCAGCCTTATACTTTTTTGTCTAGTAACGAGTTGAGATTGCTTCCTGATTATAATAAATGTATTGAAATTATCTCAAACGATTCAGATTTAAGTAATCATACAGATAGATTTGTTGGCACATCTGTAATGGGAGGATATCATATTTCTGCTTCTGAGTTGCTTGAGAAGTTTGTCAAATCTGGTGAATTATCAAAAAAATGTATGTTTAATAATGAGGCGTTTGACAAAGCCTATATCCAGTTTGAGAATGAGATTTATAGCGATTTTATCTTATGCGAAGCTATTGCCCCTTTACAAGGACTATTTGCTAATAATATAGAAGTAATTAACTTAGCTGACAATCTTGAAATCAGCCAGTTAAGCCAAAAAGAAGAACAGCTTCTTCAGACAACAGATTTAATAAGAAAATATGGTTCTCGCTGGAGTGACAGCTTGTACGCAGTTAGAGCTAAGTATCAGCTTCCAAAAGTAAAAACAAATAATGTATCAGAAATTTCTGATTGTCAACGACAGGAGGGAGAAAAAAGGCAATTAGAAATTGAAAATCTTGTTAAGCAAGTTATACATATAATGAAAGTTTTTAAGCGAGGTACTATTCATTACGGTGGCATTCTTCACTGGAAAAAAGATGATTATTTCAGTGTTATGAATATATCACCAAAATCCTTAGAGTTGGTTCATGGAGTATATTTCCTTGAAAATGATGAAGAAATTAATAATTTGAAAGAATTTTATAAAAAAGTAAAACAATTAATAATTGATTCACAAAATAATGCCGTTGAAAAAGCTATTAGAATTTACGGATATTGTGAAATTAATTGGGTCGATCTTTACAAAATTTATGAAATAATTGAGTCAGATATAGGTGGGATCAACACAATAGTAAACAAAGGGTGGAGTAGTAAAGCAGAAATCAATCTTTTTAAACATACTGCGAATAGTCCAAGCGCTGTTGGAGATGATTCACGACATGGTAAAGAAAACACTTCTCCTCCTGTAAATCCTCTCTCGCTGTCAGAAGCTGGATTTTTAATAGAAAATATGCTCAAGCATTGGATTGATTCCAAATAAGCCATATACTCAGCAATTTGAGCCTCTAGCCGATCGATTTCTGTGTATCGACTGCCGACAACGCGCAAATATTCCCGCTCAAAAGCGTGTAACTGGGCTTGATTTGTTGCCAAATCTAACTCACGTCCCGCTAGTGTGGTTTCCAGCGCCGCTAATTCGGCTAACTTCTTTTCTAATTCTTGTTCTTCAGGGGTTTGGGTAAGTGCGATCGCATTTTCCACTTTTGACGCTGCAACTTTAAAGGTTATAACTCTAGGTTTCCCAAAAACCCCCAATAATCTCTATTGCCTGCTCAGTGCGATCGCCCTCGTATAAATTATCATACAAGTAGTATTACTTTTAACCTCATGACTCAACCCGTCAGCAAGCAACGAATCTCCATTACCGTAGATGCTAAATTACTTCAAGATATCGACCAAATGACAGAAAATCGTTCGGCGGCGGTAGAAGAAGGCTTACGATTGTGGCATAGACAGCAGATAGAAAATCAGTTACGCACCTTCTACCAAGCTCAAAAACCAACAGATAGGCAATTTGACGAAAACTGGGGAGAATTTGCTCAAACCCAAATGGAAGAAATTTTAGACTCCGAAGGACTCTAAAAGTGAAAGACAATAGTTATCCCCGCCAAGGAGAAATCTATCTAATTCGCGCTCTAAAAGCTTTAGGAGATACCAAAAAACGCCCCGCCGTTGTCGTTTCAATCAATGTTAGAAATCAGCTTTCTAGTAGTATTTTGGTTGTTCCCTTTACCAGCGATTTAACAAACGGGGAAACTCCCACCCGCATTTTGGTCAAAGCTGGCGAAGGCGGACTTCTAACAGACTCTTTGGCTTTGTGCGACAACATCTCAGCAATTCGCAAGTCTTATCTCGAACAAGATGCTTATGGCACGATTTCGCCGGAATCTTTGCAAAGAATCCAACAGGGAATTCAAATTGCGATCGCACTTATTTAATAAGCTGCTTTTAAACCTGCTACTGTTCAGTTAGAAATTTTTGCTCTATTTAGCTATATCTAACTCAATATTGCTCGGTTTAAATTTGCCCCTGTAAGGTCAGTATCGCTCAAATTAGCATCGCTCAAATCTGCTTGCGTTAAATCGGCGTTGCGGAGATTTGCGCCACTTAAATTAGCTCCCTGCAAAGAAGCCCAACCTAAATTAACTTGACTTAAATTCAAATTACTTAAGTCTGCACCCCTTAAATTAGCATTGATAAAATGCCTCTCTCCCATTGCATAACGTCGTTTTAAAACTTGAACGCTCAATCTAGGTAATAAAGTGCTGGACTTACCTTCGTAACACCATCTAGCGTCAACAATTTTGGCAGCCGTTGCGATCGCTATTTCGTCTACTACAGATATTACAACTCCATTACACTCGTCCCACTCACCGCCAAGCATAAAAGCAACATTTTCGGCTGCGTAACACGAATCAAATAAGACAGTGTAACTTTTCTTAGCCCCGTTACTCAAGCCAGCGATTTTGTCTTTAAGAAATGACAATTTTTGTTGTAAGTCTTTCATACTTTCAAAGCTCTCTTTCTTGGCGATCGCCAATTTCTGTTCCTTCTATTATTCTAGTAGCGAAAAACCCACCATATATTGAGTTTTTGCGATCGCCCCCTCACGCATAATTGACAAATTGCTTGTTAATAAAAGGCGAAGTCATTGCCGCTAGAAGTCCACCATAATCTAGGCTAAACTTCACTTCACTGCCAACTTGCAAATCGTAGTTATTGCTGTCGAGAACAACATGATCGCTGCTAGACCCTAGTATTTCCAAGTCGTCACTAGGTTTTAAACCAGATACTAAAACGTCTTGTCTGCCCAAAGCTACAATAATTCTCCGGCGCAGACCTCGATCTAGGAAGGTGGGGACACTACCAAAAGCATTTTGACAGATTTCGCCAAAAGGTAAAGAGGGTTTTTCTTTAGATTCAATTACTTCAGCAATCAACTTAAAGGCGTTGGCGTGCAAACCTGGAATGAGCTTGCGGTTGACGGTTTCACAACCTAAAAGGATCAATTCGCCCAAACGTAGATTGTTAATTCGACCAACTTTTTGTGCAGCTTTATACCATTCATAGTTTGCTGAGTTTCCACCGGAAATTATTTCTAAATTAATTGAAAATTCTCTCTCAATCGCATCAGCTAATTGGGATAACTCTCGCATTTTGTTGTTATCTGGCTTGATTCCCCCAAAACACGCCAAATTGCAGCCAATGCCGATAATTTTGATATGGGACAAAGCAAGAGTTTTTTTAATAAATTGAGAAAGATCGCCTTTAAGTACCCCTTCTCGCAAATCGCCTAGCTCTACCATCACAACTATTTGATGGATTTTGTTATGTAAGCTTGCATAACGATCAAGTGCTGTAATAGTAGCAAGTTCTGTATTGAGACTAATATCTACATTCTCAATTACCGATTCTGCCTGACTTAAAGCAGTGCGGAGAAGCACAAATTGAGCCGATACCCCGGCATTTTTCATTCTTTGGATGTTTTCTAAGCGAGAGTCGGCAATAAACTTTACTCCGCCTTCTATCATCGCCTGAGCGATCGCCGGATCTCCCAATACGGCTTTGGAAACTCCCATTAAGGAAATTCCCTGTTGTCCGTAAAGTTCCGATAGTACCTGCGCGTTATGCCTTATTTGAGATAAACTAATCTCTATTCTTGGCATTAATGCTTTCATTTGTAGATTTTTAGCTCATTGCCAATAAAGGAATAGGTTGTAAATCTTTTTTAATTTTTTGATTCAGCTTAGGAAAGCGATCGCATAATGCTTGAACGAGTTTTTGGCATCCGTAGTTCAATACATCGGTAGTAGGCAATTGCAAACGGTTTTCGTAATCTGCGATCGCTTTTCTGACAGCTTCCTCGGATAGGTTTTCGTGACTTAGTGCGATCGCAATTACCTGAGCTTGGGAGATAGCTTCGATCAGTTGAATTTCACTTTCAACAGTAGGCATATTTAAAAGCGGAAAATCACACCGAACTTTCCTCGCTGGAGGGTGTTGGAGAATAACGCCATCGGGCATACTTCCTTTTAAAATAGCTATAGAACTCATAAAAGCCGGATGACTAACCGCGCTTTGTCCCTCAACTAAAATAACATCGGGATTTTCGCCATCAAAAGCCCGAACAACAGCATTTTCGATTTCACCGATCGCAAATTGGGAAACCAGCGCGTCCATTGCTGCGCCGTACTTTGACCCCTGCATTAAGCTAGTTTGCCCAGTCGCCACCATTACCGATTTTATTCCCAAGCTATTTAAAGCTTTGTTCAATTCCACTGCGGTAGTCCTTTTTCCGCAAGCGCAATCCGTACCCAGCACGGCAATTACAGGAATATTTACTTTAGCTATTTGACCCGTAAAAACGTGTAAATCTTTTAATTGTGGCGGCTTTCTAATATCTTTAATTTGGATACCACACTTAACAGCCATAGCTACAAATTCTCGATCATCCGAGAAGAATTGATGCAGACCGTTAACAATATCCATCCCTTTTGACATAGCTTCTAAAATTAGCAGCTTTTCATCAGCAGAGATACAAGCATCTAAGGGAGCTTTGCCATAAATGTAACAATTAGGAACTTCTGCAAGTTTATTTAAAGCTTGAGCTAAATTAGCAAAAATAGGAATATTATTCTTTTTATCTCCTAATTCTTCCCCAGCATCTTTACCAGCCAAGGAACTATCAATAATTCCCACAATAGTATAAGTTTCTGAGTGTCTAACCAAACCTGCGGCAGTTTTTCCGTCTACTAAGCCGAATTGATTTTCGCAGTAAACTAAAGCCGTTTCTTTAACAAACGCCATGAAATTAATTTCCTTTAAGTTATTTCCGAATCAATGGAATTTCTGAAGTTGCCAAGCTTATCGAAAATAAAGCTTTATGTATATACGAATTTTTCGCATAAACCTTATCAAGTATGAGGTTTGTAAGTTATTTGCAACTATTAAAAATCTCAATTCAGTAAAAAATAGATAATCTAATTAAGTCTTCGCAAAGCCTAAGTAAAGTTGATTTTGTGGCGGAAATCTCAGGCTCAAATTGAGTTTTGATCTAAACTTAGCTTGAATTAATTGTAGCACACGCTACTGTTTTACTTAAAAAGCCGCCATACTGTGTAAAACTCAATTACCACAGTTTATAAAAACTATTTAATGCTTAATCTAAGTAAGTCTATTAAGCATCAGTCTAAAGAAGTAAAAATAATTTTAACTATAAAATTGCGATCGCCTAGTATCTGTGCAAAATATCATCCTGATTGCGATCGCTCCTGACTTTAGAGATTTTAGCTAGGATTCAAACCCTAGCTAAAAAAACAGCAACTACTCTTTGTCTAAACGCAACACTGCCATAAATGCCTCTTGCGGTACATCTACTGTCCCCACCGACTTCATGCGCTTTTTCCCTTTGGCTTGCTTTTGCAACAGCTTTTTCTTGCGGCTAATGTCGCCACCGTAACACTTGGCTAATACATCTTTTCGCAGTGCGGGTATTTGTTCGCTGGCAATAACTTTACTGCCAATCGCGGCTTGAATTGGCACTTTAAATTGATGGCGCGGAATCAACTCTTTTAGCTTTTCTGCCATCGCCCGTCCCATATTGTAAGCTTTGTCTCGGTGGACAATCATTGCTAAAGAATCTACAGGATCATTGTTAATTAATAGATCCAAGCGGACTAGATGATTTTCCCGATAGCCAATTAGGTGATACTCCATACTGGCATAACCCCGCGTCCGCGACTTCATTTGATCGAAAAAATCCGTCACAACTTCCGCTAAAGGCAACTCATAAGTTAAAGTTGTTCGCCCTTGGGTAAGATACTTCATATCTTTGAATATTCCTCGCCGATTTTGACACAACTCCATTAAAGTACCAACGAAGTTTTCCGGGGTAATCATGTCTACTTTGACGTAAGGCTCCTCAATTTTTTCCCGCTCGTTTGGCTCTGGTAAGGTACTAGGGTTGTCAATATGCAGAATTTCCCCCTTATTAGTAGTTACCCGATAAACCACCGAGGGAGCGGTTGTAATCAAGTCTAAGTTATATTCCCGCTCTAGCCGCTCTTGCACAATTTCCATGTGCAGCAATCCCAAAAACCCACAACGAAAGCCAAACCCCATCGCACTAGAGGTTTCCGGCTCGTAATGTAACGCCGCATCGTTTAGTTTCAGCTTTTCTAAAGACTCCCGCAAATCTTCAAAGCGATCGGCATCAATGGGGAACAAGCCACAAAAAACCATTGGATTTGCTTCTGTGTAGCCCGGCAATGCCTCTTTAGCTCGATTTCCCGCTAAAGTAATGGTATCACCAACTCGCGCGTCTGCTACCGCTCTAATCGAGGCGGCTAAATACCCTACTTCCCCGGCGTGGAGTTCGTCTATTTGTTTTTGGGTGGGTGAAAGTACGCCTAATTCGTCAATTTCGTATTCCTTACCCGATGCCATTAAGTGAATGCGATCGCCTTTTTTAACCGTACCATCCATCACCCGAAAGTAAACTATCACTCCCCGGTAACTGTCGTAATAACTATCAAAAATCAATGCTCTTAACGGCTTATCAACCGTATCTTTAGGCGGTGGTACGCGCGCAACAATAGTTTCTAATATTGCATCTATACCTATCCCTTCTTTCGCCGATGCCAAAATTGCCCCACTACAATCAAGCCCAATAATTTCCTCAATCTCCCCCGCTACCCGCTCTGGCTCTGCTCCGGGCAAATCAATTTTATTTAAAACTGGGATGATTTCTAAGTTATTCTCCAAAGCTAAATAAACATTCGCTAAAGTTTGCGCTTCCACGCCTTGAGACGCATCGACTACCAATAACGCCCCTTCGCAAGCCGCCAAACTCCTCGATACTTCGTAAGAAAAATCTACGTGTCCGGGAGTATCAATTAAATTTAAAACGTAAGTTAGCCCGTCTTTGGCTTTATAATTCATCCGCGCCGCTTGCAGCTTAATTGTAATGCCGCGTTCGCGCTCTAAATCCATATTGTCCAAAAACTGCTCTTTCATTTGCCTTTGCTCTACTGTGCCAGTAGTTTGTAGCAAGCGATCGGCAAGGGTCGATTTTCCGTGATCGATATGTGCTATAATAGAGAAATTGCGTATTTGCGATACGGGAACATCAGTCATAATTTTTTAATTTAACGGCAATAAGTTAAGAATTGAACATACTTAACGCATTTTAATCCTTTCTGCCCTAATAGCGATGGACAAACATTTAGGAGACAATACTAGCTTTCCCTTACTACATAGTGCGATTAAACTAGGTTGCGATCGCTAAGATATGAGATTTTCATATAACTTTTATATATTTAACTGCCTTTTGATGTATAAATATTATCTAAAATTGCTATGGTAAAGACTGGAAATATCGTTGTAGTGAATTCTCCGATGATTACCAACGACTGCTAAAGCAATTAAATTAAGTATAGAAAAGTTAAATTACAAGCAAAAAAGCCAACTACCCTACATGAATGAAACTAACATTGATTCAAATTCCTTTGACGATAAAGTAGAAATTTCTATTCAACTCGATTCAACTCTCCTAGATCAATTACAACACTTAACAAAAGAACCAAGCAAAGTTATAGAAGTAGCAATTCGTCAATGGTTGCGCGGTGAAACCCAACGAGATGACGAATTAACTCGCACCATTGGACGCACGCCTGTACCACCTCGCGGCGAATGGAACGATTAAAACTCACGGGAAGGAATTTTTAGGCGTTGTTTATATATTTACGAAGATAATACTTTTCAGTTTCATGATTTTTGTGCCAAACTCGAAGCAATGCTCGATTAAATATTATTATTAACTGCTTGTCTACAAAACAGCCCGATAAATGAGTGTCTATGCTAGCTCTGAACCGCCTACAGTGTTTAACAACTTAGAATCTAGTGCTAAAGATAGCTGTGGGCTACAAGTTCTAGGTTCAGATTTGACTTTTACACAGGAAGCAACTGGAAAATACTTGTCATTTCATTGGCAGCAAGCTGATACTTATGGCTTGAGCGCTGAACAAGTAATTGGGAAAACGCTAACCGAAACTTTTGCTCCTGTAGACGTAGCTGCATATTTGCAACGGGTACAGCGAATATTAGCAAGTATGACCCCCGAACATTGCCGATGTTTGTTCAAATATCAGCAAAAACTCTGGAGTTTTGAATTAGTCATTAGTCCAGTTCCTAGCGCTAACTCCTCAACAGTCGTATTGGTCATGGGGCGACAGCTAGAAGCTCAATCGACAAGTTTAGCAATTAGTTCTCATGCTATTAGTAGTACCCAATCAAATACCATCGCTGCGGTGGAATCAAAAAAACTACTGATTCATATTGCCCGAAATATTCGCAGAACTTTAGACTTAAATACAATTTGGCAGCAAACTGTTGATAGTTTGGGCGAAGCTTTGGGAGTGAGTCACTGCATTGTTTGTGCTTATACAGAAAAGTCGCATCTAATCAAAGTAGTAGCAGAATGCAGACAAATAGCTGTCCGCTCAATGGTAGGTAATGAGATATTAATTGCTGATGATGCGGGATTTAGTCAAGCGCTAAAAACTTTAGAACCTGTAGTCGTAGACCAAATTGATAATCCTTCTTTTCAGCAGTCTTTACTTGTAGTTGCTACTTATTACCAAGGCAAACCGAACGGGTTAATTAGTTTAAGGCAATGTATTCGTTTGCCATTACTACCAAACAGAGACAATAGCTATCAAAAGGCAAGTCCTCCGCGTCAATGGACAGCAGATGAAATAGAATTAGTGCGCGAAGTAGCAGAACAAGTAGGAACTGCGATCGCTCATGCTACTTTATATAAAGAATTAGAAGAAGCAAGGCTACAAGCAGAGGAAGCTTCTCGGCTCAAAAGCGAATTTTTAGCAAATACTTCTCACGAAATCCGCACCCCCTTAAATGGGATGTTAGGCTTTTTGAAGCTAATTCTAGAAGGAATGGCGGACGACCCCCAAGAACAAGAAGAATTTATTAAAGAGGCTTACAGTTCAGCTATACATTTACTGCACATTTTGAATGATATTTTAGATATTGCCAAAATTGAAGCTGGCAAAATGGAGCTAGAACTTGGGCGAGTCAAACTAGACGAGTTGTTTAGTCATGTAGAAAATTTTACTAAACCTCAAGCGGAGCAAAAAAAACTAAGCTTTCTGCTGCAAAAACCCGACACGGCGGATGAAATTGTTGTTTATGGCAACTATAAGCGACTATTACAAGTAATGCTGAATTTAGTTAGTAATGCCCTTAAGTTTACTGATGAAGGCGGAATTACTATTAGTGCTGATGTTGTGCGCAAAAAAGTTATATTTCAAAACCAAACACTTCCAGGGATAGTTAAAATTCGCGTTGTAGATACAGGGATTGGAGTATCTTTAGATAAACAAGAAAAGCTATTTCAAACTTTTAGTCAAGTAGACGGTTCTCTCACTCGTCCTTATGGTGGTACAGGTTTAGGGTTGACTATATCGCAAAAACTTGTAGAAGCAATGGGTGGCGAAGTCTATTTCTTTAGCATGGGTGAAGGCTTAGGTTCTACAGTCATGTTTACAGTGCCACTATATCAAGAACCTGTAATGTCATCCGCACCCGTAGATAATTCTAACGAGCAATAATTAATTCTCCCGTTCAATTTTGATGATTTTAAAAAAAGTTATTTACAGGGCTTATTTTTACCTGTAATACTATTGTTTATTTTGCATAATTATACTTTTTATTTAATGGCTCAAATCTTAATTGAGTTGCAATATGAAAATTAACTTTCATGCTCGTAGCTTGCTTTATATTTTGATTTTAGCTGTTTCTGGCTGTAGTCAAAAACAAGACTTTAATCAAGCAACAAAATCTATTCCTATTGGCGTCGCAGTGGCACAAACTAGCAATATTGCTTTATTTGGTCAAGAACAAATAGCTGGAATAAAAATTGCCGAAAATTATTTTAATAACAAAGGGGGAATTAACGGAACTCCTATTAAAATAATATTTCAAGACACTGGGGGAGATGAAGCAGGAGCAATTAATGCTTTCCAAACTTTAATTGCTAAAGATAAAGTTGTAGGTATAGTTGGGCCTACTCTATCACAACAAGCTTTTAGTGCTGACCCCATTGCAGAAAGAGCAAAAGTTCCAGTTATTGGCGCATCTAATACTGCTAAAGGAATTCCCCAAATTGGTGAATATATTACTCGAATTTCTGCACCTATTTCTGTAGTAGCACCTAATTCTATCGAAACAGCAATTAGCACTAATCCTCAAATCAAAAAAGTTGCGGTGCTTTATGCTCAAAATGATGCTTACAGTAAATCAGAAACAGAGATATTTCAACAAGTAATCAAAAAGCGACAGTTAAATTTAGTTACTGTGCAAAAATTTCAAACTACCGATACAGATTTTCAAACTCAAGGGACAAATATTATTAACTTAAAACCAGACTTAGTAATTATTTCTGCTTTAGCAACTGATGGGGGAAACTTAGTTAAGCAATTAAAAGAACTGGGTTATCAAGGTTTAATTGTCGGTGGTAATGGCTTCAATACTTCTAATATATTTTCTGTTTGTAAAGCCCTTTGCGATGGCGTAATAGTAGCTCAAGCTTATAGTCCTGAATATCCCGGAGAAATCAATCAATCATTTCGTAAAACTTACCAACAACAATATAAAAAAGAACCTCCCCAATTTAGCGCTCAAGCTTTTACGGCGGTTCAGGTATATGTAGATGCTTTAAATGCTATAGATAAGGAAAAGAAAATTAGTTCTTTATCTTTAGAACAAGTACGGATGCTACTAAATAAGCAATTGCTAAGTGGTAATTATAAAACTCCTTTAGGAGAAATTGCTTTTACTCCAGAGGGCGACGTAATTCAAAAAGATTTCTATGTAGCGCGAATTGTGATGAATGCAGATGGAAATACAGGTAAATTCGTGCTTATAAAATAGCTAGGATTATCAAAGCAACTGTATCATTAAACTTACAAGTATTGCATAGGTGAGTTTTGTCGGCGGCGATACTTTTAAAAATTTATAATTATTAGCTTCTTGTCAAGCGTAGCAAACAATAGTAATATTTATAACAATTTAATTTATACTCTTAGTTGCTTCTAAATACTCATCAAGAGTATAAATATCGCTACTAATTTAGTTTGACTATGAAAATTAATCTTGGCAAGTACAGTTTATTTATTACTTTTGTTCTACTAATTTCTGGCTGTAATCAAACCCAAAAGACAACGACGACAGCTACAACAACCCTTGCAACGACCTCCTCATCAACTCCAATAGTAATAGGAGTTGCTGTAGCCCAAACTAGCAATGTCGCCTTACTCGGTCAAGAACAAGTCGCTGGTGCAAAAATTGCGGAAAAATACTTTAATGATAAAGGTGGTATTGATGGGACACCTATTAAAATAATATTTCAAGATACGGCAGGAGATGAAGCAGGAACAATTAATGCTTTTCAAACTTTAATTACTAAAAATAAAGTTGTTGGTATCGTTGGGCCTACTCTATCACAACAAGCCTTTAGTGCCGATCCTATAGCAGAAAGAGCAAAAGTTCCAGTTTTAGGGCCTTCTAATACTGCCAAAGGAATTCCCCAAATTGGTGAATATATTGCGCGGGTTTCTGCTCCAGTTTCTATCGTAGCTCCTAACTCCGTTGCGGCGGCACTAAAAATCAATCCCCAAGTTAAAAAAGTTGCAGTGCTATATGCACAAAATGATGCTTTTAGCAAGTCTGAAACAGAGATTTTTCAGCAAACGGTTAAGGAGAGAAAGTTAGACTTAGTCACGGTGCAAAAATTTCAAACTACAGATACAGATTTTCAAACTCAAGCTACAAATACTATTAAATTAAAACCCGACTTAGTTATTATTTCTGGTTTAGCAGCCGATGGCGGAAACTTAGTTAAGCAATTGAGAGAACTTGGTTATAAAGGTTTAATTATTGGTGGTAATGGCTTAAATACTTCTAATTTACTTGCTGTTTGCAAAGCTCTTTGTGACGGTGTACTAATTGCTCAAGCTTACAGTCCCGAACATCCGGGAGAAATTAATAAAAACTTCCGCAGTGCTTACGTGGAGCAGTATAAGAAAGAACCACCTCAATTTAGCGCTCAAGCTTTTACGGCGGTTCAAGTATATGTAGATGCTTTAAATGCTATGAGCAAAAAAATGAAATTTAGTAGTTTACCAATCAATCAATTGCGAACTGAATTAAACACAGAGTTGTTAGCAGGTAAATATCAAACACCTTTAGGAGAAATAGCTTTTTCTCCCGAAGGTGAGATTATTCAAAAAGAGTTTTATGTCGCTCAAATCGATATGAATACTGATGGAAATAGTGGAAAATTTGCTTTTATAAAGTAGATGTAATATGGACACGACCGTATTTTTGCAATCATTTTTAAATGGTTTGTCGATAGGTAGCGCCTATGCTATTTTTGCTTTAGGTTACACTTTAATATTTTCTATTTTGGGAATTATTAATTTTGCTCACGGCGCAATATTTACCCTGGGTGCTTACTTTACTTATGCTCTGATGGGTAATGCTTTCGGCTTTAGTGGCTTGCTGGCAAATGCAGTTTTACCGATACAATTACCTTTTGCTTTAGCATTAATTATTGGTAGTATCCTAGCTGGACTTGTGGGAGTTGCTATAGAACGTTTAGCTTTTCGACCTTTAAGAAAAAAAGGTTCAGAACCTTTATTAACGGTAGTTTCTAGCTTGGGTGTAGCGGTGGTGATTGTGAATTTGATTCAGTATTTGGTAGGGGCAGAAAGCTACACTTTTCCCGCCAATACTTATGGTAATTTACCCCCAGCAATTAACTTTGGTAGCGCTATAAACCCGATTCCAATTCGTAGTGTTCAAGTAGTAATTTTTGGCGTGTCGGTAGTAGTTTTACTTTTGCTTACCTACTTTATTAATCACACAAAACACGGCAAAGCAATGCGGGCGATCGCCGAAGACGCAACTACCGCTAGTTTACTAGGGATTAACAGCGACTTTTTTATTGTGGTAACATTCTTCACGAGTAGCTTTTTAGCGGGATTAGCGGGAACGTTAGTGGCTTCTAGCGTGAGTATTTCTGGCCCTTTTTTCGGTATTAACTTCGGCTTAAAAGGTTTAGCTGTAATTGTTCTAGGTGGACTGGGGAGTATTCCCGGTGCGGTACTAGGGGGATTATTAATCGGCTTAATTGAGGCTTTTGTCCCTGCCGACTACTCAGCTTATAAAGAGGCTGTTGCCTTTGCGATATTATTTATTATGCTTGTAGTTCGCCCCCAAGGTTTGCTAGGACGGCGTTTAATCCAAAAAGTTTGAAATCCTAGTAATATATGACTTTAATTTTGACCAACGATGATGGGATAGATGCGCCAGGGATTCGGGCGCTACTCAAAGCTGTAGCAGGGAAAAAAGTAATCGTCGCCGCTCCTACAGACCATTTATCCGGCTGCGGACACCAAGTAACGACAACTAAAGCTATCAACGTTCATCGCCGCTCAGAAACAGAATATGCGATCGCCGGGACTCCCGCCGATTGTACGCGCATTGCTTTATCGCACCTGTGCAACGAGGTAAAGTTTGTTCTTTCGGGCATTAATGCTGGGGGAAATATGGGAGCGGATGTTTATATCTCTGGTACGGTGGCGGCGGTGCGAGAAGCCGCTTTTCATGGAGTTCCAGGGATTGCGGTATCGCGCTATCTTAAAGGCAAACGCAATGTAGATTGGGATACCACCGCCCGATGGACTAAAAATGTTTTAGCAGATTTAATGAATCGCTCCCTAGAAGTTGGCAGTTATTGGAATGTAAATCTACCGCACTTAGAACCTGGAGATCCCGACCCAGAAGTAGTATTTTGTCAGCCCTCTACCCAACCATTACCAGTAAATTACCGCGTAGAAGGGAACGATTATTATTATGTGGGGGAATATGCCCAGCGCGATCGCACTGCGGGGACAGATGTTGATGTTTGTTTTGCTGGAAAAATAGCTGTAACTCAGCTACGGTTGTAACTTAGGGTTATATAGTGCGATCGCGCCTTGGGCTAGAGCGAGTAGACTTAAAAAAGTCTTTGATATAATTCATGAGCGATTATCCCTCCTCTAAAGGTGACTCAGGCAAGCTTTTAGAGCCACACTTACGCACAGCACCACCATTAAAAATGGTAGAAACAGCCTTTTTAGCTAGTGCTGCCAGCTTGATTTATTTTATTAACTATTATTTTCCCCTCGGGCCATTGTTGCAAATATTTTTTCCTGTACCCATTGCTTTACTTTATTTGCGTTGGGGAAATCGTACAGCCTGGATGGGAGCTTTGGTTTCGGGATTACTGCTTTCGGTACTCATGGGGCCTACTCGGAGTATTGTTTTTGTTGTACCTTATGGCTTGATGGGGGTGCTACTAGGTGCAACTTGGAAACGCCGTTCGCCCTGGGTTGTTTCTATTGGTTTAGCAACTTTATTAGGCGCTTTTGGTGTATTTTTTCGCCTGTGGTTATTGCTAGTTTTATCGGGAGAAGACGTTTGGGTATATTCCATTACTCAAGTAACCAATTTACTAGAATGGCTATTTCTTAAAGCTGGATTACTAGCGCAGCCAAGTATAGTTTTGGTGGAAGCGATCGCGATCGCGATAATTTTTATTAATAATATGATTTACTTGTTCGCCGTCCATCTAGCCTCGTGGTTTTTGCTAGATCGTTTGGGTAATCCTATTCCTCGTCCTCCCCGTTGGGTACAAGTCTTGATGGATTATGAAGAATAACGCTTATGATTCGCGTTTACACTCAATTAGAACAAGGATCGCAGTGGTTGCAACGCTACCAAGGCAGTAAACCAGTCTTTGCTTGTGTTTTGGGCTTTACAGACACGGGTTTAATTCCTGGAATTTCTGCGGCGGGTGCAACTCCAGGCGATCGTCAGTATACTTGCCTTGCCGATGCGGAATTTTTATATAATGGAGTGCGATCGCATCCTAGGTATCCCTTACCCCCTCTCCATGCTGGCGCTTCCCCGGTATTTATTTCTCGCGCGGTGGTAGAAGCTCTCAATATCCCTATCTATTTATTTAATGCCGGATTACCCCAGCCTCCAGTTGTCCCTACTATAGATTTAGGCGGTACTCCAGCGAAATGTTTGTCGGCTGGCTGCGCCTTAGAATTAAAAACTGTGCAACATCTACTAGAGCAAGGTTTGATTTGGGGTGAAAAGCTGGCAAAAACTACGCCAAAGGGCTATGTAATTATTGGTGAATGTGTTGTAGGAGGGACTACCACCGCCCTTGCTGTTTTAACAGGGTTAGGGATTGCAGCTACAGGAAAAGTTAATAGTAGTCATCCAATTTGTAACCATGCCCAAAAATGGGAAATAGTGCAAGCTGGACTTAAACAAGCAGGAAAAAATAATTTTAGCGATCCTCTCCAAGTAGTCGCTTCCGTAGGCGATCCCATGCAAATTGTCGTTGCGGGAATGGCAATTTCTGCCAGCCGCTATGGCGGTGTTTTACTGGCTGGTGGAACGCAAATGTTGGCGGTTTATGCTTTAATTGCAGCTATTGTCAAAGCTTACGATTTGGTTTGGCAACCAATGCAAGTTGTAGTGGGGACAACTCGTTGGGTAGCAGAAGATCCAACAGGAAATACCGTTAAATTAGCCGCAGAAGTCGGTAGTGTACCATTACTAGCTACGCAATTGAGTTTTGCTCTTTCTACTTACGAACAACTTCGAGCTTACGAACAAGGATTTGTAAAAGAAGGTATGGGCGCAGGTGGGGCTTGCATTGCTGCGAATTTAACTCAAGGTTGGCAGCAAACAAAAATGCTCCAAGCGATTGAAAGCTTGGTAGATAAGTATTTAGCAAGTTTTGGGCAATTCTTTTTCTAGTGGATTCTTTGCGCAAGTATTTGTTCTTCTAAAGCCGCAATTCTGTTGTAGGCGGCGGTTAGTTGGGCTGTCAGTCTGCAAATTTGAATTTCTGGGGTTAATTCCTTTTCCCCAGACTTGGGGGCGTATTTAGAACTATTATCGGCAAGAACATCTTTATGTTCCATCGTTGGTTTATAACTCTAAACTTGGGTAGCGCTCAGTATTTTCTGCGGCTAAAAAATTACCATCTCCATCTTGCATTGGTGTTAAACGGCATTCTGACAAAGCATCAGCAACTTGACAATTTAGTTGCTCTACTACTTGATACAGGGCATCTACTTTTTGACTTAATGTTGTGACTTGTTTTTGTAATGGTTCCATTTGACCCCCTCACTGCCTGCATCGCTACTATTTTAGGATGGTAATCAATAATTTGAATAAGTATAATTTGCGGAAGAAGTATTTAACTCTCCCAGGCTTTGTTTCTAGTTTGATACATTAATAATTACCTCCAAAGGAAAGTAAATATTATAGACTATTAGTATTTTAGTAACTTTACCTTGTTTGTATAGCTACAAACAAGTGTCTTATTTCCACCCCCCTTTGTTGCTCGGAGGCTATGGGTTGCAGCTTGGTCGTTTAATTTTTCGCTACTGTGCTGAAGCTAAACTAAAATTAGGTTTTTTAGGCGATAGTCTAATTGTATAGTTCGCGTAGCTTGTAAAAAAGCTGCGATCGCATCTCGTCTGCTAAAAAATTTCTCTTGATTTCGCCATTGAGTATTTACTGCATAAGTCAAGATGACGTGATTAGGGGAGCTTGTAAAGGGTTTCATTATCTCAGGAGAGTAAAAATATGAGTTCTTTAAAATCGGTTGTAAAAAATAGTATTCCAGAAAATTATCTCCCTAGCATGATAGGAATGTATTACAACTTACGTTCGTTGTTATACATTGGCAATGAAGTTAGCTGCCCTTGTTGTGGTGGTAATTTCAGTAAATTTCTTGCCTATGGGGGTGATAATCCACAAGAAGATTCTCAATGTCCAAGATGTGGGGGTGTAGAGAGACATCGGATTTTATGGTTGTATCTGCAAAACAAAACTAACTTTTTTAAAGATAAGTTAAAAGTTTTACATTTTGCTCCTGAGTATTGGTTTCAAGAGAATTTTAAAAAATTACCCAACTTAGAATACATCACTACAGATTTATTCGACAGGTTAGCAATGGTAAAAATGGATATAACTAATATTACCTATGAAGATAATCAATTTGATGTAATTTTATGCAGTCATGTATTAGAACATATACCTGACGAAGCAAAGGCAATCAAAGAATTACTTAGAATTTTAAAACCGAGCGGTTGGGCAATTTTACAAGTTCCCCTTGACACTAGACGAGAAAAAACTTTTGAAGATCCAAGTATAGTTTCTCCAGAGGACAGAAGAAGAAACTTTGGACAAGAAGATCACGTAAGATTACACGGACTTGACTATAAAGACAGGCTTGAAAAAGCGGGATTTAAAGTAAAAGTAGAAGATTACGTACAAGAATTGGGACAAGAAAAAGCTAAAAAATATAAATTAGAAGAAACAAGAAATGGACATATGTGTAATAAAATCTATTACTGTACTAAATGAACCCTAAAAAAGATTAAAGATTTTAGCTAGAGGTTTTTTGACTCTGTAGTTTAAAATCCGTCTTAGCGAAAATACTTATAAGTTAAATTTATGCCTTACTAGCAGGCACAATTGCTGTTTGGGCGATCGCACCAATTGAAGCAAATATAAGTTGCCATAAGTTTAGCAATAGTGAAGTGCGATCGCGTCTTCTAGATTAATTAGTGCCTGTGGTTACTTGAATGTGTCTCTTATTTTCCAAATTTAAAGCTCAAGAATTTGACCAATTTTGCCAATTGTTGTGTTCTGTGTTTGAGACAACTCCAGAACAGTTAGCGGAACTGTACCAAGATATTGACGATAAATTTGATCAGCCAGGTTGGCCTTTGCACTTTGTCCGCCGAGATTTTTTTAAGTCTGTAAATGAGGAGTTTTGCTTTACTTACCAAAAATCTCCCGTCATTGCGGTGGATTTGCCCAGTCTTATGGAGTTGGATGATGGAAGAATTGATAAACCAACAGTGGCGATCGTTGGTCAAGATTCTAAAAATGACAGAAACCATGAACACTTGGTAGTTGGTACACCTTATGGTTTACATCACAAAGGCTCCCGTGAAGATTTGCCTCGGACAAAATTGTATTTTGAAATGATTCAAGTTTTGCTCAATTTAGGATATCGAGTTTATCTCACAGATTTACTAAAGATATGGGTTTGTAATCCTGACCGACCTTACAATGGAATTAACCTGCCAGAGGAAGATAAGCAGAGGTTTCTAAAACTGATCAAGCTAGAACTAGATATAGTAAAGCCAGTTGCTGTGATAACTTGGGGCAAATTCGCTAATGATGGTGTAGGCAAATTGCCTTTAAATATTGAACACCTAAAGTTTATTCATCCGAGCGGCGCTGCTAATGGTGCTTTCAAAAGATTCACAGGTGAAAGTCCGACCTATTCAAATAAGCTGAATTACTGGCGCAGAGAAATTATTAAGCGTTTGCCCGGTCAGTTTAATGTTTAACGAGCGTATCAATATCATTAAGTGTTCTTACTTTTTATTATGTTGCTCAATCTTTCAGTAAGTACATATAGTCATTAATCAGTATGAAACAATATTTTGCAACCGTTGCTAGAGGCTTAGAAACCCTAGTA